>NZ_BCTC01000069.1 GCF_001571085.1 Azohydromonas lata NBRC 102462 | reverse complement strand
TCTGGCTGCCCACGCTGACCTTGGTGCCGGCCGTTACGGACGCACTGGCCCCCGTGTACCGCACCTCAACGGACGATGCGCTGACGTTGGCCAGCCCGTCGATGGAAGCGTTCAGCGTGCCGTTTCCAAGCTCGAAAACGGCATCGCCCGCGGTGCCCACACGCAGCCCGAAGCTGGCATTGTTCAAGCTGACGCTGGCACTGCTTCCAGCGCTCAACACCGCGCTGACGCTCGTGCCCACGGCGACAAGCTGCTGGCTGGCACCCTGCCCTTGCACGCTGAAGCCCAGGCTGCCGCTGAGCTGTACGAAGCCCGTGACGTCGACCGTCAGGTCGCCGCGCAGCTCCAGCAGTTTGCCCTTGCTGCCATCGAGGTTCACGGCCAGGTTGCCGGCACCAGTGCTGACGCTCAGCGCCGTCTTGCCGCTGGCGTAGTCGACCACTGCGTCGCTGGCTTGGCTTGCCGTGTTCAGGCTCAGTGCCAGGTTGCTGCCTGATGCCTTGAAGCCTGAAAGCCCCTTGAAATCGACCCCAGTGGATTTTGCCTGCAGCGTGGACCAGCGTCGCGAGGTGTCTTCACGGGCGCTCATCAGCACCAGGCCGAACTGCACGCCAGCCAGTTGCAGGCCCACTCCGCCGGCCAGGCCAGCGCTGGCCGACAGGCCCTGACCTCCCAGCGTCAACAGGTCCATCAACAAGCCGTCACTGGCTTCGTTGGCTGCCGTACCCAGCGTATCGGCGGCCAGTTTGGCCGTCATGGTGCTGCGGTGGAACGCGAAGTCACCGCCCACGCGGAAGAAGTCGCCGGCCACCAGGCTCGCACCGGTCAGCGCCACCTCCTGCAGCCCCGCCCCCAGGGTGCCGAAGGTATGGGTAGCACCGGCGACGCTGAGTTGACGACCGCTGGCACTGCCACTGGTCGAGTTCCAGCGCACCGCGGCGGCGCCGGCCGAGAGTTGCACGTCGCTGCCCAATGAGGCGTCGAAGGTGCCGGCGGCTTCCAGCAGCGCGCCGCCGCCAGACTGGATGACAAGCGCAACTTCCGTGTTCTTGACACCGGCCTGTGCGCCGCCCGCCGCCATGGACACGCTGGCTCCCGAGGCAAGCGCCTGCATGTCGCCGCCGGTGCTCTGCTGGAAGGCAAAGTCGCCCGCGAGCGTGAAGGTGCCACCCAGCGTGGCGTGAAGTCCCGTAACGCGCAGCACCGGCAGCGCCTGCGCGGCCATGGCTCCGATGCTGTAGGAGAAATTGCCGAATTGCAGCGTGCGCGCGGCTTGCGCCGCGCCACTGGTGTTGACGCTCAGCGACGCGCTGCTGGCTCCAACGCTGGCGAAGCTGCCGCCGCTGATCGTCACCGTCGAGGCATCGGCCTGCAGCGTGTAGCCCGACTTGTCCGCCAAAATGACCAGGCCGAAGCTGCCGTTGCTCAGGCTCAGCGTCACGCCGGCGGCGGACATGCTGGCCGTGACACCACTTCCTGCCATCAGCAGTCCGGCGTCCGACGTGGACATGCCCACGTTGCCCGCGACGCTCAGGCCACCGGCAAGCGACAGGGTGAGGTTGCCCGACAGCGTCGTGCGCTCCGCCAAGACACTGCTGTCGAAGGTGTATGACGTTGTGCCTGCAAGCACTGTCGGCTTGATGGCCGACAGGTCGAGCATCGCGTCGTTGCCCGTGCCCAGCCCCGACGCGAAGTCCAGGGACAGCGATGCTGCGCTCAAGCCCACGCCGCTGCCGCCCTGCAGGGTCAGGCCGCCGGCCGTGCCCTTGGCCCAGATCCAGCCCGCATCGCTGCTTGGGCTGTCCAACCACAGCATGGCCACGTTGGCATCCGAGAACGCCACCCCGGGTGCGCCACTGCCAGCCGTGCCCAGGCCGAAGTAGCCGCTTGCATGGTCCAGCCCCAGCTTCCATGCGGCGTACGACGTGCCGCCAACGGTGAGCTGTGCCTGGCGGGCCAGCGACAGCGTTCCGGAGAAGCTCAGCCCGCTGCCCAGATCGAGCGACCCAGTGATCTCCGCGCTGGCATGCCCGGCGAAGTAGCCGGCATTGAGCGCCATGCCAACGACGTCGTCATCGTTCAAGCCGCCGACGAGGCTCGAGCCTGCGGCGAGCCCGCCGCTGCCGCTGAGCTTGTCCACCAAAAATGCAGTGGTGGCGTCCAGCGAATGGGCGACCAGCTGCAGCGCATTGGACGTTTGCTTGACCTCGTAGTACAGGCCATGCTGTGCATCGACCAGGCCCGATGCGTCGGAGAAGCCGCCACTGGCGGTTCCGAAGGTCAAGAAGGTGAAGACCTGGCCGTCCTGCGGCACGAAGCCACCCCACAGCGCCACCTGCAGGCTGCCGTCGAGTTGGGCGGTACCGCTGACGTTGACCTGGTCGTAATGACCCGTGCCGGTGCCCGCGGTCGCACCACCGAGCTCGATGACGGTGGTGGCTGCGTTGCCCAGCGTCAAGGACGAGACGTTGTCGACACCTGGCGAATAGCCGGGGGCGAGTTGGCCGCTGACTTCCACGGGCAATGCCAGCGTGCCGCTGCCGCCCAGGGTGGCGCCCGGCTGGACCACCAGCGCGCGTGCGTCGCTCAGGCCGACGTCCTGCGCAAGCTGTGCGGCGTCGTAGTGGCCGCTGCCGAGCACGTAGTCGGTGGCCTGAGACGTCTTGCCCGGGGCCAAGGCCTGGGCTTGTGCGCCGGTATGCAGTTGAACCGGCTCATTGGGCATGCGCAGCACCGACGCCGGGTCCAGCGCCGTGCTTTGCGGCACCGACAGGCGCAGCGCATCGCCATCGGCGCTGCTGTCCGGAGTCAGGCTCAGCGCATCGGCGCCCAACACGCCGTCCATGAAGCGCGCGTAGGGCTGGTCGGCCACGGCCATCGCCGAGTCCATGAACGCGGCACGCGTTTGGGCCAGCGCCTGGCTGAAGGCCTGGGCATCGACTGCGAAGTCGGTCGAGGCCGGATCGGCCGCATCCCACTGGGTCTGCGGCGAATCGTCCGCGTGGAACGATACGGCCCCATCCTGCAGCTTGGGCTGCTGCGGAATAACCGGCGCGTATTGAAGCTCCTGGCCGTCATGCCCGGCCAACATCTGCACGGTGGCCGCGGCGGGGTCCGCCGACAGCAACAGCCGCTGCTCCAGCGACTCGACCTGGAAGGCACCTCGCATCAACTTCTGCAACAACTTGGAGACGCGAGGGCGGGACGGTCGGAGCTTGGAGCGCAGCATGTGCTTGGGCAGGGAGTCGTTCTAGTTGGCGAGGACCATCAGGCGGCCCACCCCAGAAACAGGCAAGCGAGCTGCGTCGAAGACGGCAGCTCGCTCATGGAGTGAGTCGCGTTGAAGCCTTGTCGTCCGAGACGGACGCGAAGAATCAGGACTGGTTGGCAGCCGGGGTCAGGCGCTCGTCCTTGAGCATCATCAGCCGCTCGATCTGGCCCAGCGACACCAGATGGGCGTACACGGCCGGCAGGTAACGCTTTTCGCGCATTTCGAGGAAGCGCTCGTTGGACAGGTTGTTCAGTCGCTCTTCGTTGACGACGTAGCAGCCGGTGATGTTCTTGGCCTGATCGGCCTGTTGCACGCGCATGTTCAGCGGCGTGAACAGGTTGTGCTCCGCGAAGTACTTGCAGAACTCGCGCGTGAAGGCTTCCATCTGCTGCAATTCGCCCAGGTAGCGCTTGACGTTCTCGATGGCCTCTGACGGCTCGCCCTTCTCGTCAAACAGCGCCACGCCTTCGGCGTCGCTGATCAGGTCACTGGCTTCGTCGATGCAGACGGTGAACTGGCCTTCCTGGTCGGTACTGGCCAGCGCGAAGGGATAGCGGCGGATGATGGCCGGCACGTACGACGCCTCCCACTTGCCCGTGGTGCTCACGAACAGGTTCTCGCCAGCATCCAGCCCCATCAGCACGACCGGCCGGAATTCGTCCTTTTCCTTGTCTTCCAGGAAGACGACAGGATAGATGGCCGAAGCGCGCGCGAATTCATGCACCATCACCGAGGCAATATGGAATTGCGAAGCAAAACCAAAACCCTCAATTTGCTTGATCTTCTTGGTGGCGTGGCGGGCTTTGTTGACGGGGACCAACTGCTCAAACATGAAAAATCCTTTGACTGAGAAGACACGCCTCGTGTCGTCTGCGATTGCGAGCTTGAAATTGTCTACGCGGAGATTGACCTTGAACGGAAACCGCCCAATGGTTTAAGCGCACTTTTTAACAGTGCACGACTCCATCTGTGAACGCATAGTTATATTTCATCACGTTTCAACGTCTTGTTACACTTCAGTGACGCAGTCTTATAGCCAACCTTCAAAGGGCTATCAACATCAACGGCCATTTGAAATGCGGGCATACCCTTATGTCCTGGCAGGCATCAATGCCGAAGAGAACACCTCGTCAGCCAGGCATTGATTTTCCAGGAAGTTTTTCTCATTTTCCTCGGCACGGAGCGCGACCACCACACGAGAAGATTTTTTCCATAACCAAGACAAAACAAACCATGACTTATTCACGCAACCGAAGAAGACAGTTTGTCTTACCGGTCCGGCACGCTCGGTTCTGAAGATTTTTAAATTTCGCCACACTTCATTTTTATTGATTTGCTGTTTGAATTGAATGTTTAACGGTGCTGGAAACGCCTGAGTACTGGAGCTTCCAGATTTTGCGTGACGGGCAGAGACCGTCCTCAGCCGCGACCGCGGAAGTCGGACGTCTCGTCGAATCCTTGCCCCGCTACCGTTGGCGGAGGAGCTCGCCCAGCACGGCGATGCCAGGGTCGATCGCAGGCAGCGGAATGGCTGACCAGCCGATGCGCACGAAGTGCCGCGGAGCGGGTTCGGTCATGAAGAACACCTCGCCCGGCTCGATCAGCACGCCCCGCTCGCGCGCGCGCGCCGCCAGCTCGCTGCCGTCCATGCCCTCGGGCAGCTGCACCCAGCAGGAGCTGCCGCCGGACACCGGCACCACCCGGCATGCCGGCGCATGCCGGGCCAGCGCCGTCAGCACCGCGGCAGCGCGATCGCGCCAGGCGGCGGCCTGGCGGCGCAACAGGGAGTCCTGGTGCCCCAGTGACAGGAACAGCGCGAACGCCCGCTGCACCAGCGCCGAAGGGTGGCGCAGCTCCAGGCGGCGCAGCGCGCGCAGCTCGGCCACCAGCTCGGCCGGGCCCACCACGTAGCCCATGCGCAGCCCAGGCGCCAGGCTCTTGGACAGGCTGCCGATGTAGATCACGCGGTCCTCGCGATCCAGGCTCTTGAGCGCCGGGAAGGGGTCGCCGTCGAAGCGGTTCTCGCTCTCGTAGTCGTCCTCGATGATCACGAAGTCCTGCTCCTGCGCCATGCGCAGCAGCGCCTGGCGCCGCTCCAGCGGCATGGTGACGGTGGTCGGGCACTGGTGGCTTGGGGTGGCATAGATGTAGTCGCAACCAGCCAGCGCCTCGCCCACAGGCAGCCCCGCCTCGTCCACCGGCACCGCACGCAGCATCGAGGTGCGGCTGGCGAAGATGTTGCGGGCATCCGGATACCCGGGCTCCTCCATCGCCACGCGGGTGCCTTCGCGCATGAGCAGGTCCGCCAGCAGATACAGCGCATGCTGCGCGCCCACCGTCACCACCACCTCCTCTGGCGACGCCCACACGCCGCGGCGCGGCAGCACGCGCGAGCAGATCTGCTGCACCAGCCGCGGGTCGTCGCGCATGATCTGGTCCGGCCCCCAGTCCCGAATGTCCACCACGCTGAGCGTCTTGATCACGCACTCCCGCCAGTCGGCGGTGGGAAACAGCGCGGCATCGAACTGCCCATAGAGGAACGGATAGGGATAACGCTGCCAGTCCGCCGGCTTGACGATGCTGCGCAGCGCCGAAGGATGCTGCTTGAAGCGCGCCGGCCAGTCGGGGCGGCGCGATGGCGGCAGCGCCGCCGAGGGCGGCGCCATGGCGGGCGCAGCGCGCACCCGCCCGGCCGTGATGTCGGGGCTGACGAAGTAGCCGCTGCGCTCGCGCGGCTGCACATAGCCCTCGTCGGCCAGCTGCTGGTAGGCCAGCACCACCGTGTTGCGCGCCACGCCCAGCGCCTGCGCCAGCTCGCGGCTCGAAGGCAGCGGCGTGTGCGGCGGCAGCAGGCCGTCCAGGATGGCCTCCACCACCATGGCGCGCACCTGCGCCTGCAGGCCCTGGTGCTGCCGCGCGCCGTGCTGCAGCAGTTGCTTCCACAGGGCGGCGTCCAAGCGCTGTGCCATGACTACTCCGTTCTGGACTCAACGATGGGCCCGATCTGGCCCTAATGCCGCGCACCGGCCTTGGCCACACTGCGCAGCCAGCAAGTGTCGCCCATCGCAAGGAAGCCCATGAAACCGCTCCACCGCATCATCGACCAGGCGCGCAGCGCACCCCGGCACATCGTGCTGTGCGAGGGGGAGGATCCGCGCGTCTTGAACGCCGCCGCGCGGGCCCGCCGTGAAGGCATCGCGCAGATCACGCTGGTGGGCGAGGCGCGGCGCATCATCGCGGCGGCCCGCGCCTGCCGTGCCGACCTCGACGGCCTAGACCTCGTCGATCCGGCCGCACCGGCCTACCTGCAGCCGCTGGCCGACGCACTGCACCGGCTGCGCCAGGCCAAGGGCATGACGGCGCCGCAGGCGCTGCAGGAGGCGCGCAAGCCGCTGGTGGCGGCCAACCTCATGGTGCGGCTGGGCCAGGCCGATGGCTCGGTCGCGGGCGCCGTGCACACCACGGCCGACGTGGTGCGCAGCGCGATCCAGATCATCGGCACCCATCCGGACACGAGCCTGGTTTCGAGCTTCTTCCTGATGATGCTGTGCCAGCCCTTCCACAGCCTCAAGGGCGGGCTCATCTTTTCGGACTGCGCATTGGTCGTGGAGCCCGATGCGGCGCAGCTCGCGCAGATCGCCGCCGCGGCCGCCGACAGCGCGCGCGCCCTGCTGATGGCCGAGCCGCGCGTGGCGATGCTGTCGTTCTCCACCGACGGCAGCGCGCGCCATCCGGCCGTGGACAAGATCACGGCAGCCACCGCCCAGTTGCGCCGGCTGCGCCCCGACATCGTCGCCGACGGCGACGTGCAGCTCGACGCGGCCATCGTGGCCGAGATCGCGCAGCGCAAGCTGCCGCAGTCGCAGGTGCAGGGCCGCGCCAACGTGCTGGTGTTTCCCAACCTGGAGGCCGGCAACATCGGCTACAAGCTGGCCGAACGCCTGGCCGGCGCGGTGGCCATCGGCCCGCTGCTGCAGGGCCTGGCACGGCCGGCCAACGACCTCTCCCGCGGCTGCAGCGCCGACGACGTCTTCCACGTCATCGCCGTCACGGTGGTGCAGGCGCAGGCCGCGGCGGCCCGGCGCGCGGCGGAAGGCGCCACGGCGGACTGCTGTCCATGACGCTGCCGAACGGGACGCTCACGCTGCTGCTGCTGGTGGGGCTGGGCAGCTGGTTCCAGACGCTCACGGGCTTTGGGCTGGGCCTGATCGTCGTGGGTATGGCCAGCGGCCTGGGCCTGCCGCTGGCGGGCGTGGCGACCTTCGTGAACCTGGTGTCGCTGCCGCAGAACGCGCTGGCGCTGCGCGGCCGGCGCGCGCCCATCGACTGGCGCCTGACCGGCGCGGCGGTGGCGGGCCTGCTGCCCGCCGTCACGCTCGGCGTGCTGCTGCTGGAGCGGCTCGATGCCGCCGCCACCCTGACGCTGCAGGCACTGCTGGGCGCCCTCGTGCTGCAGGCGGCGCTGGGCCTGCTGCGCCAGCCTCGCCCGCTGGCGCAGCGCTCGCCCACGCGCAGCTTCGTGCTCAGCGGCCTGGCGGGCGGGCTCATGGGCGGGCTGTTCGGCATGGCCGGTCCGCCCCTGATCCTGCACTTCTACCGCCAGCCGCTGGAGGTGGCCCGCATCCGCAGCGCGCTGCTGGCCGTGTTCATGGCCATGTCGCTGTGGCGCACGCTCACCAGCGCAGTGCAAGGCGGCATCGACTCGGCGGTGATGCTGCAGACCCTGGCCGCGTTGCCCGTGGCCGCGCTGGCCACGCACGCCGCCCGCCGCTTCCCGCCGCGCTTGTCGCCCGCCGCACTGCGGCGCGTGGCTTATGCGGTGCTGCTGGCGCTGGGCACCGGGCTGCTGCTCGACGCGCTGGTTCGCCTGGCCCGCGCCGCGTGAAGCCGTCGCCGCGGCGCAGCCCGCGGCCCCCGCCGCGCCCGGGCTGCCCGGCGCCGCGCTGGCGACGCGGGCAACCCGGGCCTCAAGGCGCCTGCTCGTTGCCGTAGGTCTTGACGAGGTAGTCCACGATGGCCGGCATGTCGGCCTCGTCCACGGGCGCCTTGAACACGGCCTTCATGCGCTTGACCATGGCTTCCCAGTACGGTCGCGCGGCCGTGGGCGGCTGGTAGGCCATGTACTCGGCCGAATGGCAGGCCACGCAGTTGGCCTGTGCCTTGGCATAGCCCGGCAGCGTGCTGGGCTTGAGCTGCAGCCCGTCGGCCGGCAGCTCGATGCGCTTGGCGTCGGCCCGCGCCGGACCGGCCACGCCGAGCATCACGGCCGCCACCGCGGCGGCCAGCATCTTCCTGTGTTCCATGGCGGCTCCCCTCAGGCGGCGGTCACGCTGACCGACTCGACCACGTTGCGCATGTAACCGGCCGGCTGCCACAGCGCCTGCATCGGCTGGCTCTGGCCTGAGCGGTTCCACGCGCGCACGCGCAGGTCGTGCCGACCCCGGGCCGGCGTGAACGCGAAGCTGAACTCGCGAAACGAATAGCGCCCCAGGTCCTCGCCCAGCCGCGCGCCGCGCCAGCTCTGCCCGCCATCGGTGGAATACGCCACCTCGCGCACGCCCTGCCCGCCGTCGAAGGCGATGCCGCGCACCACGGTCTCGCGCCCGGCCGCCACCCGCGCGCCGTCGGACAGCGAGGTGATGAAGGAGCGCACGTTGAAGCGCCCTATGGGGCGCGTGGCCGCCGGCGCCGTGCCCGGTTCCACGCAGGCGCAGTCGTTGTCGGGCACGCGGTAGGCCGGCTTCATCCAGAAGCCGTCGTACTCCCGGTCGATGACGTCGATCTGCGACAGGTGCTTGACCCAGTAGGTGCCGTAGTGGCCCGGCACCACCAGCCGCACCGGAAAGCCGTTGAGCATCGGCAGCTCGGCCCCGTTCATGCGGTAGGCCAGCATGACCTCGCCGTCCAGCGCGTGGTGCACGTCCAGCGCCTTGACGAAGTCGCCGCCGCCGAAGAGCGCCGTGTCCAGCCCGTCAAAGGTGACCTGGCGCGCCGTGTCCTTGAGCTCGGCACGCGACAGCACCTCCCTGAGCGGCACCCCCAGCCAGCGCGCGTTGCCCATGGCGCCGTGGCCCAGTTGGCCGCCCGTCACGCGCGGCTCGAACAGCCCGCGGCTGTTGCCCGAGCACTGGTTGACCGCGACGATCTCGATGGGTTTGAACTGCGTGCGCAGCCCGGCCATGCTCAGCTCGAAAGGCTTGCCCACCGCGTTGCCGCCGATGCGGATGACGTGCTGGTCGCCATCGATGGCCGTCGGGATGCCGGCGTGGTGGTAGCGCACGAAGAAGGCGTCGTTGGGGGTGATGAGCCCCTCGTTGAAGACCTCGAAGGGCGTCTCCAGCTGCGGCGGGCGCGAGGTCAGCACGATCAGCGGCCGCTTCTCCGGGTAGGCCACCAGGCGCCGGGCGCCGTTGGCAAAGGGGTGCTCGAAGCCCGCGCCCTGCGCCAGCGCCGCGCGGCCCAGGCCGGCGCCGGCGAGCAGCCCGGCGCCGCCGGTGAGGAGCCTGCGGCGCAGGCGGTTGATGGCGTCGTGATCACTCATGCATGTCTCCTCCGACAAGGCAGGAATGGCACCGGGAACGCTTCCCGGGGCCGTGAGCCGGCGCCCCGCGCCGGCGGTGAAGCGCCGTGCGCCGGGCTTACGCCGCGGCCACGCGCGCGATGGTGCCGACCAGGCGGTGCAGGAGCTCGCGCTCCAGCCCTTGGCTCAGGTCTGCAGGCACGCTGTGCCGGTACCAGGCGCCCAGGTCCAGGCCGACGCCCACGCCGATGAGGGTGATGCCGGCACGCTGCTGCTGCGCCACGACCTGCTGCAGGTGGTGGTCCAGGTAGCGCGCGTCGTTGGCCTGCTCCGTCGCGCTGTCCAGCGGGCAGCCGTCGGAGACCACGACGAGGATGCGCCGCGCCTCAGGCCGCGCGCGCAGCCGATGCGCGGCCCAGGCGACGGCCTCGCCGTCCACGCCCTCGCGGAACAGGTCGCCCTTGAGCAGCGCGGCCACGTCCAGGCGGCTGCGGCGCCAGGAGCGCGCGGCGTCCTTGAACACGAGGTGGCAACGCTCGTTGAGCCGGCCCGGGTGCGCCGGGCGCCCGGCCGCCAGCCACGCGGCGCGGGCACGGCCGCCGTTCCAGGCGCCGGTCGTGTAGCCCAGCAGCTCGGTCGCGGCGCCGGCGCGCTCCAGCACGCGCAGCAGCGCGTCGGCCAGCAGCGCCAGCGGCTCGATGTGCCGGCGCATCGAGCCGGAGCAGTCGATCAGCAGCGACACCACCGCATCCGGCCGCGGCCGCGGCGCTTCGAGCCGGAACACGCGCCGCTGCGCCGGGTTGCTGACCAGTTGGGCCAGGCGGCGCGCGTCCACGCGGCCGGCCTCCAGCCCGAAATCCCAGTCGCTGCCCGCGGGCCGCGCCAGGGCGCGCTGCAGCTGCAGCGCCAGCCGGCCCTGGTTGACGTTCAGCCGGGCGACGCGCTCATCCAAGCGCTGGCGGTATTCGCGCAGCAGCGCCGCGCGCACCAGCGTGGCGGCAGGCACTTCGCGGTCGTAGGCCGTGGTGAAGACGCGGTAGCCCGCGCTGCCGCTGTCCAGCAGCCGGCTGCGGCCGGCCGCGGGCGCCGGCAGCGCCAGGTTGCCGTCGCCCTGCGGCAGCAGCCACGACAGGGCAGCGTGCGCACGCGCCTGCGCTTGGGCCGCGCCGGATGCGGGCTGCTGCTGCGCCTGCGCGTCGCGCAGCCGCTGGCCGGTCCAGTGCGCCAGCGCCAGGGCCGCTTCGGCAAAGGCCGCCTGGTCATCCAGGCAACGCTGCATGCGGGAGAGCCAGCCGCCTATGGCCCGCGCGATGCCGGCACGCGTGGCTTCGATCAGGCCCTCGCTTTCTTGCGGCAAGGGCTGGCCGTTGAAGCGCGACCAGCCCAGTTGCGCCAGCGTGTAGAACAGCAGCCCGGCAGCGCTTTCCGCCAGCCCCTGCGCCAGCGCCGCGCGCGACCAGGCCGCGAAGCGCGCCTGCACGTTGGCCGCCAGCCCCGGCAGCGACGCGGGCAGGCGGCTTTCGCAGCGCAGCTGCTCCAGCAGGTCGAACACCAGGCGCTCCACGGCGCCGGAGGGCGCGGCCTGTTCGTGCTGCGCCAGGTCCGAGTGGCGCAGGCGCAGCGCGGTGGCGTCGCAGTGGCCGCGGCGTGCCGGCAGGCCGTCCTCGGCTTGCAGGCGCAGGTGCGGCGCATCCAGCCGAAGCTCCCGGTCGCCTTCGAGCAGCCGCGCGGCGCGCCACTCCACGCGGCGCCCGGACAGCGCGCGCAGCGCGGCGCCGCACAGCGCCTGCTCGCGTTGGCGGCGCGGCTCCATCACGCCAGCAGCGCGGACTCGCGCAACTCCAGGTCGAAGCAGCGCTGGAAATACTCGGCCACCAGCGCCCGCTCGGCCTCGTCGCACTTGTTGAGGAAGCTCAGGCGGAAGGCCAGCGCCGGGTCGCGGAAGATCTGCAGGTTCTCGGCCCAGCTGATGACGGTGCGCGGCGACATCAGCGTGGAGAGGTCGCCCGCGGCGAAGCCCTGCCGCGTCAGGCCCGCCACGGCCACCATGCGCTCCACCAGGCCGCGGCCCGCCGCGTCGTCGAGCGCAGGCACGCAGGCGCGGACGATGGCCGCTTCGCGCGCCGGCGCGAGGTAGTCCAGCTTGGCGACGATGTTCCAGCGGTCCAGCTGGGCGTGGTTGAGCTGCTGCGTGCCGTGGTAGAGGCCGTCGAGGTTGCCCAGGCCGACGGTGTTGGCCGTGGCGAAGAGGCGGAAGGCCGGATGCGGACGCAGCACGCGGTTCTGGTCCAGCAGCGTGAAGGCGCCTTCGCGCTCCAGCAGGCGCTGGATCACGAACATCACGTCGGCCCGGCCGGCGTCGTACTCGTCGAACACCAGCGCCATCGGCCGCTGCAGCGCCCAGGGCACGATGCCCTCCTGGAATTCCGTCACCTGGCGCCCTTCGCGCAGCACGATGGCGTCGCGGCCGACCAGGTCGAGCCGGCCGACGTGGCCGTCCAGGTTCACGCGCACGCAGGGCCAGTTCAGCCGCGCGGCCACCTGCTCCACGTGGCTGCTCTTGCCCGTGCCGTGCAGCCCCTGCACCAGCACGCGGCGGTTGTGCACGAAGCCGGCCAGCAGCGCCAGCGTCACGTCGGGGTCGAAGCAATAGGCCGGGTCGATCGCAGGCACGTGCTCGTCGCGGTGGCTGAAGGCCGGGACTTGAAGCGGCACGTCCAGGCCGAACAGCTCGCGTGCGGACAACAGAAGGTCGGGTTGCATGGCGGCTCCTGGGGAGTTGGCAAGGCGGGCGCGGGGCGCTTAGGCGCTCTCGCGCGCCTCGCCCGGCTGCGGCGACTCGACGGCCGCCAGCGCGGCCGCGGCGCGCTGCAGCGCCGGCAGGTACTGCAAGGCCTTGGCGCCGTCCATGCGCATGGACGGCGCCTGGATGGCCACGCCCATGTTGGAGCGCCCGCTCGTGCCCACCAGCACCGCGATGCAGCGCAGCCCGGGCAGGAACTCCTCCTCGTCCAGTGCGTAGCCCTGGGCCTTGACGCGCTCCAGCTCGGCTTCGAGCCGGTCGAAGTCGGTGAGCGTGTGCGGCGTGTAGGACTCCAGCGGCACGTTGGCCAGCAGGCGGCGGCGCTGCGCGGTGCCCATTTGTGCCAGGAAGAGCTTGCCGCTGGCCGAGCAGTGCACGGGCACGCGCGAGCCCGGGTGCAGGTAGAAGCGCAGCGGCGCGGGCGTTTCCACGCGGTCCAGGTACAGCACCTCGCTGCCCGACAGCGCCGTGATGTTGCAGCTCTCGCCGACCTCGGCCACCAGTTGGCGCAGCACCGCGTGCCGCGCGCCGTGGCGCGTGTCGTTGAGCAGCAGTTGCTCGGCCAGGCGGCGCAGCCGCACGCCGGTGCTGTAGTGCCGCCCGTCGCCCTCGCGCTGCAGCATCCCGGCGGACTCCAGTTGCTGAAGCATGCGGTGCAGCGTCGGCTTGGGAACGCCCGTTTCCTCCACCAGCGTCTGCAGCGAGAACACCTCGCTGCGCGCAGCAATGACTTCCAGCAAAGCCAGCAGCCGCATGGTGGGCGTGTCCCCGTCGATGCGGGCGATGTCGTCAGGCACTGAGTTCATGGCATCTCCTGAAGTTGGAACTAATCGTACCGGAAAACGAGATTTCGCATTGCATTTTCCGAAATCGGCCACTACATTTGCTTCAACGTCTCGAAAAACAGAACGCCTTGTTCCGGAAAGAGACGCACATCAGGAGACTGCAATGAGCGAGCAACGCAGCGTGGCCGCCGGGCCGCAGAAGATGACCCCGTCCGAGGCCTTCGTCGAAACCATGGTGGCCAACGGCGTGACGGACATGTTCGGGATCATGGGATCGGCCTTCATGGATGCCATGGACATCTTTGCCCCGGCGGGCATACGGCTGGTCCCGGTGGTGCACGAGCAGGGCGCAGGGCACATGGCCGACGGCTACGCCCGCGTCTCGGGTCGGCACGGCGTGGTGATCGGCCAGAACGGCCCGGGCATCAGCAACTGCGTCACCGCGATCGCCGCGGCGTACTGGGCGCACACGCCGGTGGTCATCGTCACGCCCGAGGCCGGCACCATGGGCCAAGGACTGGGCGGCTTCCAGGAGGCGAAGCAGTTGCCCATGTTCCAGGAGTTCACCAAGTACCAGGGCCACGTGACGCACCCGGCGCGCATGGCCGAGTTCACGGGCCGCTGCTTCGACCGCGCCATGAGCGAGATGGGGCCGACGCAGCTCAACATCCCGCGCGACTACTTCTACGGGCAGATCACGGCCGAGATCCCTCAGCCGCGGCGGCTGGACCGCGGCCCCGGCGGCGAGCAAAGCCTGGACGAGGCCGCCGAGCTGCTGGCCACGGCGAAGTTCCCGGTGATCATCGCCGGCGGCGGCGTGGTGATGGCCGACGGCGTGGACGCCTGCAAGGCACTGGCCGAGCGGCTGCAGGCACCGGTGGTCAACAGTTACCTGCACAACGACAGCTTCCCGGCCAGCCACCCGCTGTGGTGCGGCCCGCTGGGCTACCAGGGCTCCAAGGCTGCGATGAAGCTGATCTCGCGCGCCGACGTGGTGGTGGCGCTGGGCTCGCGCCTGGGCCCCTTCGGCACGCTGCCCCAGCACGGCATGGACTACTGGCCCAAGGAGGCCAAGATCATCCAGATCGACGCCGACCACAAGATGCTGGGCCTGGTGAAGAAGATCTCGGTGGGCATCTGCGGCGACGCCAAGGCCGCCGCGCAGGCCCTGGTGCAGCGCCTGGCCGGCCGCACGCTGGCCTGCGACGCCACGCGCGCCCAGCGCGGCGACGACATCGCCACCGAGAAGGCGGCCTGGGAGCGCGAGCTCGACGCCTGGACCCACGAGCGCGACCCCTTCAGCCTGGACATGATCGAGGAGTCCAAGGACGAGCGCACGCCCTTCGGCGGCCGCTATCTGCACCCGCGCCAGGTGCTGCGCGAGCTGGAAAAGGCCATGCCGCCGGACGTGATGGTGTCCACCGACATCGGCAACATCAACTCGGTGGCCAACAGCTACCTGCGCTTCGAGAAGCCGCGCAGCTTCTTCGCGGCGATGAGCTGGGGCAACTGCGGCTACGCCTTCCCCACCATCATCGGTGCCAAGGTCGCCGCGCCGCACCGCCCGGCCATCTCCTACGCGGGCGACGGCGCCTGGGGCATGAGCCTGATGGAGACGCTGACCTGCGTGCGCCACAACATCCCGGTGACGGCGGTGGTGTTCCACAACCGCCAGTGGGGCGCGGAGAAGAAAAACCAGGTGGACTTCTACAACCGCCGCTTCGTCGCTGGCGAGCTCGACAGCCCGAGCTTCGCGGGCATCGCCAAGGCCATGGGCGCCGAGGGCATCGTGGTGGACAGGCTCGAAGACGTGGGCCCGGCGCTCCAGCGCGCCGTGGACCTGCAGATGAACCACGGCAAGACCTGCATCGTCGAGATCATGTGCACGCGCGAGCTGGGCGACCCCTTCCGGCGCGACGCGCTGTCCAAGCCCGTGCGGCTGCTGGACAAGTACCAGGACTTCGTCTGAGCGAGTCCGCCCCTGCCCCGCCGCCGGTCCGGCGCAGCGGGGCCTGACCCACCCGCCTCCCCCGTGGAGGCCGGGCTGGCGTCCCACGCCCCACGTCGAGGTTCCCATGCACGCCCAACCCTCCCTGGCGCCGCCGCTGCTTGGCCAATTGCGCGGCTACCTGCCCGGCCTGCTGCTGTGCGGCACCATCGCGCTGGCCGCCACCTTCGTGTCCGAGCACTACGGCGGCCCGCAGTTCCTGTACGCGCTGCTCATGGGCATCGCGTTCCACTTCCTGGCCGACTCGGACAAGTGCCAGCCCGGCATCGAGTTCGCGGCCAAGAAGCTGGTCCGCACGGGCGTGGCGCTGCTGGGCGTGCGCATTGCGGCCAGCGACGTGGCCCACCTGGGCCTGGCCGGTGTGGGCGCGCTGGCCGGCGCGGTGGTGCTGACCATCACCTTCGGCCTGCTGCTGGCGCGGCTGCTGCGGCTGCCGCCGGCGCTTGGGCTGCTGTCGGGCGGCGCCACCGGCATCTGCGGCATCTCGGCGGCCCTGGCCATTGCCTCCACCCTGCCGGCCACGCGCGAGAACGAGCGCTACACGCTGCTCACGGCCATAGGCATCGCCGCCTTCTCAACGCTGGCCATGGTGCTGTACCCGCTGCTGGTGTCGGGGCTGCACCTCTCCACGGCCGAGGCCGGGCTGTTCCTGGGCGGCTCCATCCACGACGTGGCGCAGGTGGTGGGTGCGGCCTTCATGATTTCCCCGCAGGTGGGCGACGCCGCCACGCTGGCCAAGATGTTCCGCGTCGCCCTGCTCATGCCGGTGGTGCTGGCGCTGGCGCTGCACGCCGGGCGCCGCCGGGGCGGCGGCGATGCGGGCGGCACCCGCAACGGGCCGCTGATGCCGGTGTTCCTGCTGGTGTTCGCGGCGCTGGCCGCCGCCAACAGCCTGGGCTGGCTGCCGGCCGGCGCGGTGACGCTCGGCTCGGAGCTCTCGCGCTGGTGCCTGGTGGTGTCCATCGCCGCGCTGGGCGTGAAGACCTCGCTGGAAAAGCTCGCCGAGCTGGGCTGGAAGCCGATCGCGCTGCTGTCGGGCGAGGCGGTCTTCGTCGCCGGCTACATGCTGCTGGTGGTCGCCCTCATGCGCTGGTTGGCCGCCTGAGCCGCGTGGACCCATCGATAGGCCGCAACTGGCCCTAGGTCCCCGCCTGCCCCCTGACTACTCTGGATCCAAGGCCCGCACCCCAAGCGGCCACGCACAAGGAGACGACGATGAAGCGAGACGACGACGACCTGCAGCCCGGCGTGGAGTTCCTCCAGGCCTTCGGCGACGCCTGGAACCGCCACGACATCGAGGCGCTGATGGAGTTCATGGACCGCGAGTGCACCTTCCACGCCGTGGCCGGGCCGGACCTGATGGGCCGCAGCTTCGTGGGCCGCGACGAGGTGCGCCAGGGCTTCCTGCTGGCCTGGCAGACCTTCCCGGACGCGGCCTGGCTGGACGCCGACCACTTCGTGCAGGGCGACCGCGGCGTGACCGAGAGCACCTTCTGCGGCACCCGCGCCGACGGCAGCCGCGTCGAGGCGCGCATGGTGGACGTGTTCACCTTCCGCAACGGCAAGATCGCCATCAAGAACGCCTACCGCAAGGACCGCCCGCCGGTCCTGGCCGGACGCTGAAGGGGGCCGCGCCATGCAAGCCGTCGCTTCGCAACCGCTGCTGCGCACGGGCCAGGCCACCGAGCCCGCGCGCCCCTACGACCCCGCCTACGATCCGCTGGTCTCGCCCAACCCCGGCCAGGGCCGCGACTACGCGCCCACCTACTGGATAGGCACCGCCGGCGCCCCGCCCGCGGACGACGGGCCGATCACGCACGACATCGACGTGGACGTGGCGCTCATCGGCTCGGGGTTCACGGGGCTGTGCACCGCCATCCACCTGGCGCGCGACCACGGCATCAAGGCCACCGTGCTGGAAGCCAACCGCGTGAGCTGGGGCTGCAGCACGCGCAACGGCGGGCAGGCGCAATGCGCCTCCGGCCGGCTCAAGCGCTCGCAGTGGATAGAGCGCTGGGGCCGGGACACCGCGCTGCGCCTGCACGAGGAGGTGTGCGCGGGCATGCAGACCTTCAAGGATCTCATCGCCGACATCCCCTGCGACCCGCAGCCCGGCGGCCACCTCTACATCGCGCACCGCGCCAAGGCCATGCCGGCGCTGGAGAAGGAAGCCCGGCTGCTGCGCGAGGTGTTCAAGTACGACGCCCGCATCCTGGACGCCGACACCGTGCGCCGCGAGTACGTGGACGACCGCGAGGCCGCCGGTGCCATGCACGAGCCCGAGGGCATAGGCATACACGCCGGCAAGCTGGCCTTCGGCTACCTGCGCAAGGCGCGCGCGCTGGGCGCCACCGTGCACCCGTCCAGCCCCGTGCTGGGATGGGAGACGCGCGGCGGCGTGCACTACCTGCGCACCCCCGGCGGCGTGGTGCGCGCCCGCGCGGTGGGCGTGTGCACCGGCGGCTACACCTCGCAAGGCCTGCACCCGCAACTGCGCAACCGGCTGCTGCCCATCCTGTCCAACTCCATCGTGACGCGGCCGCTCACGCCGCAGGAGATCGAGGCTTGCAACTTCCGCACGCACCAGGTGATCACGGACACGCGGGTGCTGCGCCACTACTACCGGCTCATGCCCGACGGCCGGGTGCAGATCGGCAGCCGCAGCGCCATCACCGGGCGTGACGCGCCGCAGGACAAGTACCGCCAGTTCCTGGAGCGTGACCTCGCGCGCAAGTTCCCGGCGCTGGCGGGCATACGCATCGACTACTCGTGGTGGGGCTGGGTGGACGTCAGCCACGACATGATGCCCCGCATCCACCAGCCCGTGGCCGGCGAGTCCATCTACTACGCGCTGGGTTACGGCGGCAACGGTGTCATGTACTCGGCGCAGGCGGGCAAGCGGCTGGCGCAATGGATCGCCGGCCAGGGCCGCGAGCTGGACCTGCCCATCTTCAGCTCCAAGCTGCCCTTCCCCAACGTGCGCGAGATGGTGGAGTCGCAGGCCTTCGCGCCCTTCCGGCGCCTGGGCCAGCGCGTGCTCTACCGCTGGTACCACCTCCAGGACGAGGTGCTCTGAGCACTCGACAACCCATCCCACAAACAGCCGGCCCGCGAAGTACGGCGCCGCGCCACCCACATCCACGATGGAGACCACGGAGACGACATGAACCAACCCCTCAAGACCCATTGGCACGTAGCGCAGAGCGTGCCGGCGCATGGCGCCGCGGCACCCGCGCGGCGCCGGCTTCTTGGCATCGCCGCGCTGCTGGCGCTGGGCCTGGGCGCCGGCACGGCCTCGGCGCAGCAAAAGGAGGTGACGATCGCCTTCCAGCCCATCGCCAGCCCGCTGATCGTGGCCATCACGACCGGTGCCATCGAAAAGGCCACCGGCTACAAGATCAACTGGCGCCAGTTCGATTCGGGGGCCAAGGTCGCCACGGCGATGACTTCGGGCGACGTGCAGCTCGGCGTGATCGGCTCCAGCCCGCTGGCCGCCGCGGTCAGCCGCGGCGTGGAGCTGCAGTTGTTCTGGATACTCACCGACATCAACGAGGCCGAGGCCATGGTGGTGCGCAACGGCGCCCACATCGAGCAGCCGGCCGATCTCAAGGGCAAGCGCCTGGGCGTGCCCTTCGTCTCGACCACGCACTATCACACCATCTTCGCGCTGGAGCAGTGGGGCATCAAGCCGACCGACGTGCAGCTGCTCAACATGCAGCCCAACCAGATCGCGGCGGCCTGGGAACGCGGCGACATCGACGCGGCCTTCGTCTGGGACCCGGCCTTGGCGCGCATCAAGCAAAGCGGCAAGGTGATGGTGACTTCCGGCGAGCTCGGCAAGAAGGGCCGCGCCACGTTCGACGGCGTCGCCGTCAACCGCAAGTGGGGCGAGGCCAACCCGGAGTTCATGGCCCGCTTCGTGAAGGCGGTGGCCGATGCCGACGCGGCCTTCCGGGCCAACCCTGGCGCCTGGGACGCCGAGTCGCCCAATGCCAAGGCCATCTCCTCGCGCATCGGCGGCTCGCCCAAGGACGCGGCCGACGCACTGCAGCTCTACGCCTTCCCCTCCGCCGAGCAGCAGGCCACGGCGGCGTGGCTGGGCGGCGGCAAGGACGGCGGTGCGGCCAAGGCCATCAAGGCCACCGCGGAATTCCTCAAGGCACAAAAGCGCATCGACACCGTGCCGGCCGATTTCGCCCCGTTCGTGACGCCCAAATACCTCGAAGCGGCGCTCAAGCTGAAATGACGTCCCCGGCCTCGCGCCGGGCATCCATTCACCGCGCCCAGGCCGGCAACGCCCGGCCACGGCGCGGACACAAGGGGTTGTTCATGTCCATCGAACATCAACTGCAGGTCCGGGACGTCAGCGTCATCTACCCGGGCCGCACGCGCAGCGAGCGGGTGCATGCGCTCGATCACATCGATCTCACCATCCACCGCGGCGACTTCGTCGTGGCACTGGGCGCCTCGGGCTGCGGCAAGACCACGCTGCTGAGCCTGATGGCGGGCTTCATCGCACCCTCACAGGGCGAGCTGCTGCTGGGCGGGCGCCGCGTCGAAGGTCCGGGCGCCGACCGCGGCGTCGTGTTCCAGAAGCACGCGCTGCTGCCCTGGCTCAACGTCATGGAGAACGCCGAGTTCGGCCTCAAGCTGCAGGGCGTGCCCAAGGCGGAGCGGCGCGAGCGCGCGGCCCGCAACCTGGCGCTGGTGGGCCTCAAGGACTTCCACCAGCACATGATCTACCAGCTCTCCGGCGGCATGCAGCAGCGCGTGGGCATCGCCCGCGCGCTGACCTGCAACCCGGCCATGCTGCTGATGGACGAGCCCATGGCCGCGCTGGACGCGCTCACGCGCGAGACCATCCAGGAGCTGCTGCTGGACGTGTGGCAGAAGACGCAGAAGATGTTCTTCTTCATCACGCACAGCGTGGAGGAAGCGCTCTTCCTGGGCAGCCACCTGATCGTGATGTCACCGCGTCCCGGGCGCATCACGCACCGCTACGAGCTCGACTTCAACAAGCGCTTCCTGCAGACGCGCGACGCGCGCGCCATCAAGTCCAGCCCGGACTTCATCGCCATGCGCGAGGTCGTGCTGAACATCATCTACGGTGACGAGCGTGCCGGCGCCGCACACCAGGAGACGGCCCATGTCTAAGATCAGCAGCCTTCCCACCAACGTCGCCGCGCTGGACGTCGAGGCCCACGCGGCCCCCGTGGCCATGAAGACCCGCTTGTTCGCCAAGCGCTCGGTGCGGCCGGGCGAGCACTTCGGCGCGCCCGGCCAGGGCAGCGCCGCCGGCATTGCCAGCGCCACGGTGGCGGCGCTGCTGCTGCTGTGGGTGGTGGTGAGCAACGCCGGCTGGGTGAAGCCGCTGTTCCTGCCGACGCCGCAGGCCGTGATCGAGAAGTTCCTGCTCGTGGCCACCGAAGGCTTCGCGGGCGCCACGCTGCTGGAGCACACGCTCACCAGCCTGTCACGGGTGCTGGGCGCCTTTGCGCTGGCCTGCGCCACCGCCATTCCGATCGGCGTGATGATGGGCGTGAGCCGCGTGGCGCGCGGCGTGTTCGATCCGCCCATCGAGTTCTACCGCCCGCTGCCGCCGCTGGCCTACCTGCCGATGGTGATCATCTGGTTCGGCATCGGCGAGTTCTCCAAGGTCTACCTGATCTTTCTGGCCATCTTCGCGCCCATGGCCATCGCTGCCCGCTCCGGCGTGCGCTCGGTGTCGATCGAGCAGATCCATGCCGCCTACTCCATGGGCGCCACGCGGCTGCAGGTGATCCGGCACGTGATCCTGAAGTCGGCGCTGCCCGAGATCTTCACCGGCATGCGCATCGGCATCGGCGTGGGCTGGACCACGCTGGTGGCCGGCGAGATGGTGGCCTCCACGCGCGGCCTGGGCTTCATGGTGCTCAATGCCGCGGAGTTCCTGGCCTCGGACGTGGTCATCATGGGCATCATCGTCATCGGCCTGTTTGCCTTCGTCTTCGACCTGATGATGCGGCACTTCGAAAAGGTGCTGGTGCCCTGGAAAGGCAAGCTCTGACCACGGCAGTCTTGCCGCGGGGCTCGGCCCCTGATCCGTAGCGGCAAGACTGCGCGCCGTGACGGTTTCGATGCCCCGAGCGTCGAAACCGCCATCGCGCAGATTGACGAACGGTGGCCGGCGGACCATGTGTTGCCGGGTAAGGCTTCCATAGGGCGGGGGCGTCACGTCAGATTCAGACCGTATTTTCTTTTCGTTCCAACAGCGCGTATTCAGGGCCGGCGATTACAGCGTTGGATATTTGCTTGATTTTCATGGCACGTTGGCAAACTGAAATTAGTTTTTCTCCAACGGGCAAATCATGGTCATGCAGCCATCAAACAATACTGGCCACAAATATATTCATCAAGGTTCCCCTCAAAACACCAGCCGACTCAGAGATTTCGATATTTACCGTGCGGCTTTACGTTTTTCCAATTTTCCCGCACCAGCAAAATGTCATTTTGTAACGTTGTGGTCACATAGACAAGCGCATCACATGCTGTAATTCAAGCCTTTTTTCCATCAGACGGTCCGATGCAGCGCTCGGCATTTCTGCGAGTCAACGCACTGTTTTCCCTCCTCGCGTCTTGCGCCGGTGCCATGGCGTTGGTTGCGGCGGGTTTGTGCTTGCTGGCGTGGGCGCCCGGCGCCAAAGCGTCGCAGGACTTTCCCATGGCGCTGCAAGGCGGTTGGACAGATCTCTCCCACACCCCTGCCCTGAATATCGAACGCCTGCCAACCACTGGCGGCAAGTTCGAACACACGGCCAGATTCGAGATTGCCCAGGGCGGCCGCTACGTCATTGATTTCCGAAACGGCTCCGTCCTGGGACGCTTCGAGCACCGGCTTCTGGACGGACAGGACCGGGTTGTTGCCCAAGCCGGCGGCGGACTGATTTCTGCCGAGCCCAACCCGTTTTTTCTGCGCCATGGCCGCGAGTTCGACCTCGCGCCGGGAACCTACCGGCTGCTTACGCGGTTGGAATCGCCCTATTTCATCACGCCGCCGCAGCCGTACATCGACACGCTGGACCACTACCGGCAGGCCATCAAACCGGGCAATGCGCTGACGCTGGCGGGACTGGGGGTGTTCATTGGATTGGGCGTGTTCTACGCGGTCCTGGCCGGCGCGCGGCGGCGCTGGACCGAAGGGCTGTACGCCGCGTTTATAACCGGCAACTTGGTCTACAACGCCAGCGGGCTGGGCGTGGCACACGAGCTTCTAGGCATCCGCTGGTTCTATCTCAACACCGCGCCCATCCTGCTGTCCAACATGGCCTACGTCGGCTTCGTGATGGCGCTGCTGCGGCTGCGCGCCACGGCACCGCGCCTGTACGCGCTGGGTATTGCCGTCGTGCTGACCATGGCGTGCATGGCCGGTGTCGCGGTGTGGCGGCCGAATTGGGCCATGGAGCTGTGCCGCGCGGGTGTGGGTGCGTTCCTGGCTTATGGCCTGGCCGCGGGCATATGCCGCGCGCGTGCCGGCGACCGCCTGGCGCGCTCTTATCTCCTGGCCAACGTGGGCTTCGCCATCACGGGATTCGTGGCCATCACGCTCGGCGGCATGGGCGATCTCAACACCATCGTGGTGGAGCATGTAGGCCTGGTGGCCGTGACCATTGAGGTGCTGCTGCTGTCCCTGGTCCTGGCCTTCCAGTTTGGCGAGTTGCAGCGCACGACCGCGCAGGCGCTGGCCACGGCACAGGCGCATTTGCGGCTGGCTCAAACCGATTCGCTGACGGAACTGCGCAACCGCCATGCTTTCGAAGAAGCGCTGCAGGCGCTGCCTGCACAGGCCAGCCTGACGGCCATCGACCTCGACGGCCTCAAGCACTACAACGACCGGCACGGCCATGCCCAAGGGGACAGGCTGCTGCGCGAGTTCGGCGCCGAGCTTGGGCAGCGGCTGGACTCGCACGCCACCCTGTACCGGCTTGGCGGCGACGAGTTCGCCGTGCTCTCCATGCCGGGCCACCGCACCGAGGTGGAGGCGGCCATTGCGGCGGCCGTGCAGGCGCTTCACCGCAAAGGCTTCGTCGATGCCGGCGCCAGCTGGGGGACGGGTGACTTCACCGAGGCTGGCGGCATCGATGAAATTCAGCAGCTCGCTGACAGGCGCATGTACGAGCACAAGCGCCGAGGCCAGGCTGCACGCCAGGCCAGCTCATGCCCGGCGCCTTCGTTGCAGCAGCCATAAGAGGTTTCCGGCGATAGGGCTTTGAGGGGCCAGGCCGGTGGGTGGGCGCGCCCCTCCTCAGACCAGCTCGATCGCCAAGGCCGTCGCCTCGCCGCCGCCGATGCACAGGCTGGCGACGCCCCGCTTGGCGCCTCGCTGGCGCAGCGCGCCCAGCAGCGTCACGACGATGCGCGCGCCCGACGCGCCTATGGGGTGGCCGAGCGCGCAAGCACCGCCATGCACGTTGACTTGCTCATGCGACAGGGACAGCTCGCGCATGGCCGCCATCGTGACAACGGCAAATGCCTCGTTGATCTCCCACAGGTCCACGTCGCCCACTTGCCAGCCCACCTTGGCGAGCAGCTTGCGGATCGCTCCCGCCGGCGCGGTCGTGAACCAAGCCGGTTCTTGCGCGTGCGTGGCATGGCCGTGGACGACCGCCAGCGGTGCCAGCGTGTGCTTGCGCGCGGTCGATTGGCGCATCAACACCATGGCGGCCGCGCCGTCGGAGATGGAGCTGGAGTTGGCCGCGGTCACCGTGCCATCCTTGGCAAAAGCGGGCTTGAGCGTGGAGATTTTCTCCAGTTGCACGTTCAGCGGCGCATCGTCCTGCGACACCAGCTTCTCGCCGCCGCGCCCGGGCACGGCCACCGGCGTGATTTCCCAGTGGAACAGGCCGTCGCGGATGGCCTGTTGCGCGCGCAGCGTGGAGGCGGCGGCGTAGGCATCCTGCTCCTCGCGCGTGAAGTTGAAGTGGCGTGCGCAGTCCTCGGCGAAGGTGCCCATCAGCCGGCCGTTGGTGGCCGCGCCATAGCGGTCTTCCAGGCCGTCGAAGAACATGTGGTCCAGCATCTGGCCATGGCCCAGGCGCTGGCCTGAGCGCGCCTTGGGCAGCAGATAAGGCGCGTTGCTCATCGATTCCATGCCACCGGCCACGACCACCTCCTGGCTTCCGGCCAGCAGCAGGTCGTGCGCCAGCATGGTGGCCTTCATGCCTGAGCCGCAGACCTTGCTGATGGTGGAGCAGCCGGCCGACAGGGGCAGGCCTGCGTTCAGCGCGGCCTGGCGCGCCGGCGCCTGGCCCAGCCCGGCAGGCAGCACGCAACCCATCAGCACCTCGTCCACGGCGTCGGATGGCAGGCCGGCCCGCTCCACGGCGGCACGGATGGCCTGTGCGCCCAACTGCGGCGCGCCGAGCGACGCGAAGCTGCCTTGCAAGCTGCCCAGCGGCGTGCGGGCGGCACTGACGATGACGATGGGATCGTCGGAGATGGAAGTTTGAGGCATGAGTCGCTCCACACGCCGGTTGCGATCGGCGCGAAAGGGGGTTGGCGGGAGTGGCGCGGCCCGCTGTGCACGGGCCCCGCAGTCAGGCTGGCCGGCTCAGACCAGCCGCAGCCGTGCGGCCTGCTCTTCGAGCGCAGGCCGGAAGTCGGGGTGGGCGATGCCGATCAGCGCCCGGGCGCGCTCACGCATGGACTTGCCGCGCAACTGGGCAACGCCGTATTCGGACACGACGTAGTTGACGTCGTTCTTGCTGGTGGTGACCACCGTGCCGGCGTCCAGCGTCGGGACGATGCGCGAGACCGCTCCGTCCTTGGCCGTGGAAGGCAGAACGATGAAGGACTTTCCGCCTTCTGACCGGTTGGCGGCGCGCACGAAGTCCGACTGCCCGCCCGTGCCGGAGTACGGCGTGGCCCCCAGCGATTCCGAGCCGCATTGGCCGAAAAGGTCGATCTGCAGCGTGGCATTGACCGAGATGAGCTTGTCGTTGCGGCCGGCAAGCCAGGGATCGTTGGTGAAGTCAACCGGGTGCATCTCGAAGCCCGGGTTGCGGTGCATGTAGCGGTAGAGCTTGGCCGAGCCCAGTGCGAAGGTGGCGATGGACTTGCCGGGCAGGTAGTTCTTGCGCCGGTTGGTGACGGCGCCGCATTCGATGAGCGAGAGCAGTCCGTCGCCCATCATTTCCGTGTGCACGCCCAGGTCGCGCTTGTGCCGCAACTGCATGACCACGGCGTCGGGGATGGCGCCGTAGCCGACCTGCAGCGTCGAGCCGTCTTCGATCATCTCCGCGACGTAGCGGCCGATGGCTTCCTGCACAGGCCCGATGGTGGGCAGGCCGACTTCACGCAACGGCACATCGTTCTCCACCACCGCCGCCACCTGGGAGATGTGCACATGGCAATGGCCACAGGCGAAGGGCACGTTGGGGTTGACCTCCAGCACCACGGCCTTGGCGCGCTCGATGGCGGCCATCGTGTAGTCGGTCCCCAGGCTCAGCGAGAAGTAGCCGTGCTCGTCCATCGTCGAGGCGACGCTGAGAACGACGTCGGCCGGGGTGAGGCCGCGCCGAATCAGCTGCGGCAGCTCCGAGAAGTTGCTGGCCAGCGTGTCTATCCAGCCCTGCTGTGCCCCTGGGCGGGAGGCGCCGCCCAGGAAGTAGCCCAGGTGCCGCACATGCCCCACCGTCTCAGGGTCGAAATAGCCGTAGGGCGCCAGCGGCAGGATCTGCGCGATGCACACGTCGTGGAAGTCGCGGCGCCGCTCGGAGAGCGCATTCAACAGGGCCGGGGGCTCGCCTACCCCGGTGGGCACGACGATCACGTCGCCGTCATGCACTTCCGCGACCGCGTCGTAGGCCGAACGGCGCTTCTGGCGGTATTGCTCCCGGACTGACATGGGGTGGTCTCCCTTGATCTGGCTCTTGCAGCTGTGGCGCCGGTCGCGTCGCTCAAGCGCCCGCAACGGCGCGGGCGATGACCAGGCGCTGGATGTCGGAGGCGCCCTCGTAGATCTGGCACACGCGCACGTCGCGGTAGATGCGCTCGACCGGGAAATCGCTGACGTAGCCGTAACCGCCGTGGATCTGGATCGCGTCGGAGCACACGCGCTCCGCCATGGTCGAGGCGAAGAGCTTGGCCATGGACGCCTCTTTCAAGCAGGGCTGCCCGGCGTCCTTGAGCGTGGCCGCGTGCAGCACCAGTTGGCGCGCGGCCTCGATCTGCGTGGCCATGTCCGCCAGGCGAAAGGCCACCGCCTGGTGCTCGATGATGGGCCGGTCGAATGCGACGCGCTCCTTGGCGTACTTGACGGCCGCGTCCAGCGCTGCGCGTGCCATGCCCACCGATTGCGCGGCGATGCCAATGCGCCCGGCCTCCAGGTTGGACAGCGCGATCTTGTAGCCCTCCCCCTCGTTGCCCAGCAGGTGGTTGGCCGGTATGCGGCAGTCCTCGAAGGTGATGGTGGCCGTGTCCGAGGCATGCTGGCCCATCTTTTCCTCCAGGCGGGAAACGATGTAGCCGGGCGTCTGCGTGGGCACCAGGAAGCAGGAAATGCCCTTCTTGCCCGCGGCCTTGTCGGTGACGGCAAACACGATCGCCACCTGCGCATGCTTGCCGCTGGTGATGAACTGCTTGGTGCCGTTGATCACCCACTGGTCGCCGTCGCGCACGGCGCGGGTGCGCAGCGCCGCCGCATCCGAGCCTGCCTGCGGCTCGGTCAGGCAGAAGGCCCCGAGCCACTCGCCCGTGGCCAGGCGGCGCAGGTAGCGGTCCTTTTGTTCCGCGGTGCCGTACTTGAGCGTGATGCCGCAGGCCAGCGAGTTCTGCACGCTCACGATGGTGGAGGTGGCGCCGTCGCCCGCGGCAATCTCCTCCAGCGCCAGCACCAGCGACACGTAGTCCAGCCCGGCGCCGCCCCATTCCTCGGGCACGACCATGCCCATGGCACCCAGGCCGGCGAGCTCCTGCAGCGCCTCCTGCGGGAAGCGGTGCTCGCGATCCCACTCGGCGGCGAAGGGGGCCAGGCGCTCCTGCGCAAAGGTACGCATGGCGTCGCGGATCATTTCCTGTTCGGGGGTCGGGATCATGGTGCGCTCTCCGGGGGTTGCCTCAGCTTTTTACTTGGATGCCATGCGGATGGCACCGTCCAGGCGGATCACCTCGCCGTTGAGGTAGGCGTTGTCGAGGATGTGCAGCACCAGGCGCGCGAACTCGTCGGGTTGGCCCATGCGCGAAGGGAACGGCACCGTCTTTCCCAAGGCGTCCTGCACCTCGGTGGGCATGCCCTTGAGCATGGGCGTCTCCATGATCCCGGGCGCGATGGTCACCACGCGGATGCCGTGGCGCGCCAGTTCGCGGGCGATGGGCAGCGTCATCGCCACCACGCCGCCCTTGGAGGCGGCGTAGCCGGCCTGACCGATCTGGCCGTCGAAGGCCGCCACCGAGGCCGTATTGATGATCACGCCGCGCTCGCCGTCCGGGCCGGGCGCGCTTTGCGCGATGGCCTCGGCCGCCAGGCGCAGCATGTTGAAGGTGCCCACCAGGTTGATCTGCACCGTGCGCGCAAAGCTCTCCAGCTTGTGCGGGCCGTCGCGGCCGAGCACCTTCTCCGCCGGCGCCACGCCGGCGCAGTTGACGAGCCCGTGCACTGGACCGAACGCGCTGCGGCATTCGGCCACAGCGGCCTGCGCACTGGCAGCGTCCGACACGTCGGCTTGAACGAAGCGGGCATTCGCGCCGAGTTCGCCGGCCAGGGCGGAGACCGCCTCGGCGTTCAGATCGACAAGCAGCACGCGCCCACCGGCGGCCACCAGGCGGCGAGCCGTGGCGGCGCCCAGACCCGAGCCGCTGCCCGTGACGATGAAACTGCGGTCCTTCACTTGCATGTCTTGTCTCCTGGGGTGGCTGCGCCACCGATCTCATCCCGCACGTCCACGGCCAGTGGCGACGTGAACCTCGCGGCCATCGTAGGCAGGCGCGGGGTGGTTGCCGATGACCGCAGACCTCTTTGTGCGTGATGCGTCCGGACACTCCGGGCCGGCGGGTGCCGGCCCACAGGCGCTGGGCCAGGAGCCCCAATGGAAGCCGCGCCGCCGCCGCAGCCGCGCGCGTTGGGCGCGGCCTGCCAAAGCGGCCCGGTAAAATTGCCGCCCCTCGTTGGGTCCAGACGCAACCATGAATGACGCTCGCGACAAAGGCACCATCTCGATGGGTTTGGTGCACGAGGCGCTGTTGGTCGCCACGGCCAGGAACCTGGATACCGCGGCGATGCTGCGGCAGGCCGGCATTGAAGAAGGGTTGCTGGGCGCCCCCAGGGCGCGCGTGCCGGCCGTCACGTATGCCCGTTTGTGGGCCGCGCTCGCGGACGCCATGGACGACGAGTTCTTCGGCATGGACAGCCACCCCATGCGCCGTGGCAGCTACCGCCTGATGTGCCATGCCGTGCTGGGCTGCACGACGCTGGGCCACGCGCTGCAGCGCATGTTGTCCTTCTTGCGCGTGGTGCTGGATGACCTCCGTGGAGAGCTCCACTGCGAGGGGGAGCATGCGTGGATCAGGCTGCACGACCATGGCCCGCCACGGCGCATGTTCACCTACGCGACGTGGCTGATGCTCGTGCACGGGCTTGCCTGCTGGCTGGTGCGCAAGCGCATTCCCTTGCTCGAAGCCAGCTTTCGCTGTGCCGAGCCGGCCGATGCCGGCGACTACCGCGTTCGGTTTTGCGAAACGTCCATCTTCAACGCACCGGTCACGCAGGTGCGCATTGCCCGCCCGCTTCTTGAGTTGAAGGTGGTCGAAACGGAGGCCAACGTGCGCGCGTTCCTGCGCGACGCGCCGGCCAACGTGCTGGTGAAGTACCGCAACGACGTCAGCATCAGCAGCATGGTGAGGCGCCGCCTGCGAATGCTGAGGCCCGAGGCCTGGCCGGAATTGAAGGACTTGGCCAGCACGATGTGCATGTCCAGTCCCACCCTGCAACGACGCCTTCAGGTCGAAGGCCTGAACTACCAGCGCTTGAAGGACGAATTGCGTCGCGACATCGCCATTGAGCTGCTCGCCAATGCGTCCCTGCCTGTCACGGACATCGCCGCCCAGGTGGGCTTCCAGGACGCCAGTGCGTTCCACCGCGCCTTCAAGAAGTGGACCGGCGTCAGCCCGGGCAGTTACCGCCGCGGCAGCGAGACGGCGGTACGGAAAACTTTGCCATGAAGTTGACCGCGCATGCTCCTCAAGAAAGAGGGCGGCCTCTCCAGGCCGCCCTCTTCTGCTTGCATGCGGTTGATTTGCCGCGTTTCAGCAGGCCCAGCTGTAGGCACTGCAGGTGGCGCTGAGCATGGCGCCGAAGTTGCTGTCGAACTGGGCGCCGCCCTGGACTTGCGGATTCGGGCTGGTGTAGCCCCAGGACACGACGCTGGTGAGCCGGTTGGCGTAGTTGTCCTGCGTGTAAGGCGACAGGCCCGTGTAGTCCTGGCGGAAGTTCAGCACCACCGGACCGCCACTGGAGCCGCCGGTCATGTCGGACCCCCAGGTGCCGTTGTTGGTGCCGGCGTTGTTGGCCATGCTTTCCACGCGGTGCATTTGCGTGCCGCCGTCAAGGTTGGCCGGGTAGCCCAGCACCGTCATGTGGCGCCCGATCAGGGCCGGGTACAAGTAGCCCAGGTAACCGGTGTAGTCGCCGATGCGCCAGCCGGAGCTGTCCTTGTTGAAGACGATCAAGGCCCAGTCGCCCGCGTTGGGCACCTGGCCGCCGCTGTTGAACCAGGCGGTGGAGGTGCGGGCATTGGCCCAGCCGCTCCAGGTTCCGAAGGGACGCGTCTCGGTCGTGCCTACCCGGCTGTAGCCGGGCACGAAGGTGAAGCTGTTGTACCAGCCGCTCGAAGAGCCGTTGCCGCTGTGCACGCAGTGGCCGGCGGTGAGCACCACGCCGGGCTTGATCATGGAGCCCGAGCAGATGTAGGCGTTGCCCGTCTGGTCGCGAAAGTACAGCTTGCCCACGGTGCTGCTGGGATAGGCGCGGTCCTGCTGGCGCGGGTAGGTCCGCGTGGAGGTGAACTGGATGCCACCCGTGCCCACGGCTTCGGGCACGGCGGTTTCGGCCATGGGCGCAGTGGCCAAGGCCGCGGCGCTGAGCTCGCGCCGCTGGAGCAGCATGGCCGCATTGGCCACCGGACGCTTGCCGGGCCGGTCGGCCTGCACGCCGCGCGAGCTGGCTTCGACCGAGGCAGCGTTGTAGTCGAAGGCCGAGGCCGGAAGGAACTTCACCTTGGGCATGGGCGAGCGGGCGCCGACGAGCTCCAGGTCACTGAACCCGGCGGCAGCCATCGCGGCCGTACCCGGCGTGGTGGACACCGACTGGGCCTGCGCGGGCTGGAGTGCGAAAGCGGCCAGGCCGGTGGCGGTCAGGGCAAACAGGGAGGCGTACTTCATGATGCGTCAATGCCTTTATGTGAACGGTTGGGTGGCGGGCATGGCTGAGTAGCGGCGCGCCGGGCAACGGTTCAAAGAAATTTGAGGCAGTTGATGCAGGGGCACAGGCTCTTCGTGGCGACAAGCGCGGCCGGCGGCATGGCGGCCCGTTGGCAATGCCGCCCCGGTGTCAACAAGGGCCGTCGGACGTTCAGCCGGGTGCCGTGGCGCTGAACGCACCGGGCGCGGCCGTGCCGGACGCAAGGTACGGAGCCATGATGTCCTGCAGCCAGTCCATGAACGCCTGCACCCGGCGCGGCAGGCGCCGGTGCGCGTAGAGCAGCGACACGGGCATGGGCGCGGGCCGGAAGTCCGGCAGCACCTCGACGAGCTCACCGCGATCCATCCAGGGCCGCATCGCCGGCTCCGGCGCCTGGATGATGCCCAGCCCTGCCAGACAGCCGTGCAGGTAGGCCTCGGAGTTGTTGACGGTCAGCGCACCGGCCATGGGCACGAGACGCGTTTGCCCGCTCTCGTCCAGGTATTCGAAACCGGGTGAGCGGGCACCCAGTCCCGGCAGGTAATGGATGAGCCGGTGTGCGGCCAGGTCGTGCAGCGACTGCGGCAGGCCGAAGGCACGGACGTAGGCCGGGCTGGCGCAATTGATCAGCGGCAGCCGCCCGAGTGGCCGTGCCAACAGGCTGGAGTCGGTCAGCGGCCCAACGCGCAACACGCAGTCGAAGCCCTCGCCCACCAGGTCCACGCGGCGGTCGGTGCTGCTGAGCTCGATCTGCAGCGCGGGATGCGCCTGCAGGAACTGCGGCAGCCGCGGCAGCACGAGATTGCGCGCCATGCCGACGGGCATGTCCACGCGCAATCGTCCCTGCAGCGCCGCCGGTCCGTACTGGAACAGTTGGCGCAGCTCCTCGGCATCGGCCAGCAACTCGCGGGCACGCTGCGCGAAGGCCTCGCCATCCGGCGTGAGCTGGACGCGCCGGGTGGTCCGGTGCAACAGCCGGGCGCCCAGCAGCGCCTCCAGCCGCTGCACGGCCGCCGACACGCTGGTGCGCGGCATGCCCATCAACTCGGCCGCCCTGGTGAAGCTGGCCGACTCCGCCACACGCATGAAGACCTGCACCACGTCCAGCGGCAGTGGCTCTGAATTGTTCGTCATGGCTGCACAGTCTAGCCAGACAGCCCATGTTTATCCGTTTTTACTGAACCAATAAGCTCGACGGCGTCTTCCACCCTTTCCTGAACGGAGCCCTACATGGCCAACAAGATCGCACTCATCACAGGCGCAAGCCGGGGCTTGGGCCGCAGCGCCGCCGAACACCTGGCCATGCGCGGCATCGACGTGCTTGTCACGTACCGAAGCCGGCGCGACGAAGCCGACGCCGCCGTGGCCGCCATCGAAGCGGCCGGCGTGCGCGGCGCGGCCTTGCAACTGGACGTGGGCGACAGCGCCGCCTTTCCGGCCTTCGTGCAGGCCGTGCGCGAACAGCTCGTCCGCTGGAACGCGCCGCAACTGGACTTTCTGGTGAACAACGCCGGTGTCGGCATCCATGCGCCGTTCGCACAGACCAGCGAGGCGCAGTTCGACGAGCTGGTGCGCATCCACTTCAAGGGGTCCTTCTTTCTCACCCAGGCGCTGTTGCCCTTGCTGGCCGACGGCGGGCGAATCCTCAACGTCTCCAGCGGCCTGGCGCGCTTCACGGTCCCCGGCTATGCCGCCTACGCCGCGATGAAGGGTGCCGTCGAGGTGCTCACGCGCTACCAGGCCAAGGAGCTCGGAGCCCGGCGCATCCGCGTCAACACGCTGGCACCGGGTGCCATCGAGACCGATTTCGGCGGCGGCGTGGTGCGTGACAACGCGGCCATGAACCAGCAGCTCGCGACGCAGACGGCGCTGGGCCGGGTGGGCCTGCCCGCAGACATCGGTGCCGCGGTGGCGGCACTGCTCTCCGACGACACGGGCTGGATCAACGGGCAGCGGGTGGAAGCCTCAGGCGGCATGTTCCTGTAAACGCCGATCACGCCGCCGCCTTTGCGGCGGCCGAAATAACCACGCAATTGTCTGTTTGGAAATCAGATGAATATCTGATCAAAAAGACACCAGAGGCTGAAGTTGTCCGCCTTTGAATCCATACACCGTCACCGGCAAGGTCTTCATGTCGTGGCCATCGGTGAATGAATACTCTCCCACGACACCTTTATAAGTACCTTTGGCAATTTGCTCCGCCACCTTTCCTGGATCGGTGGAGTTGGCCTTTTGCATGGCATCGGCGAGCAGCATGGCGCCATCGTAGAAATTCGCGGCGTAGGTCAAAGGGTCGCGCTGGTAAGTGGCCTTGTATTTGGCGGCGAAAATACGCCCGGCTTCCGTCTTGTCGAGAATCAGGCGGGCTTGCATGCAAAGCGTCCTGCCATCGGCCAACCCGGCGCTGAGCCGGCTGGTTTCCGTATCGCAAATGGCGTCGCCGCCCAGGAGCTTGGCATGGATGCCCAGCGAAACCATTTGGCGCAGCATGGGGCCGGCCTGCAAGGAAAAGCCGCCGAAGACGATGACATCGGGCTTGGCGGCACGGACGGCGGTCAAGATGGCCGTGAAGTCTGTAGCCTTGTCGGTGGTGAATTCCTGCCTGACGATGCTCAGCCCCTGACGCCTGGCCTCGGCCATGAACTCGGCCGCCAGCCCTTGCCCATACGCCGTGCGGTCGTCCACCACGGCGACCTGCTTGGCTTTCAGCTCCCTGGCCGCGTAGATGGCCATGGCCGCGCCCACCTGCTTGTCGTTGCCGCCTATGCGGAACAGGCGCGGGTGGCCCAACTCGGTGAGCTTGGGATTGGCGCCCACCGTCAACACCACCATGCCGGCGTCGTTGTAGACACGGCTTGCCGGGATGGCGACGCCGGAGTTGTACGGGCCGACGACGAATCCGACCTTGGCGTCCGCCAGCTTCTGCGCCACCGACACGCCTTGCCGCGGATCGCCCGCGTCGTCCTCGGCGACGACCTGCAGGCTCACCTGCCGGCCACCGACCTGGATGCCTTTGGCGTTGATTTCCTTCACCGCCAGCAGCAGCCCGTCGCGGTTGTCCGCGCCATAGGCGGATTGCGAACCCGACAGCGGGCTGCTGAGGCCGATCTTCACAACGTCCTGCGCATGCGCCGCCGATGCTGCGCAAGCCAGCATCGTGGCCAGGAACGCGAAAACGCTTTGCCGGACGCCAAGTGGAAACTGCTTCATCGAAGGGCTTGCTGTTGTGGAGCCATCAGTACCGGACGAGCCCGCGGGCCGGCTCCCCGGACAGCGCACCGAGCCGGACGGCTTGGAGGCTCGCTGTGGCAGGCCAGGCCCAAGCCGACTGATTCGCTACGCCGGCAATGGTAATTGGCAGCAGCTTTCAAGAAGCCGACTGAACGCTGCCGGTCGGCCTGCCTGGTGTTGAATGCGGCATACGGCAGGCGAATCAGTGCCGGCAGGGCCCCCGGGCAGGTGACAACGGCATGGTGGACACGCGGTGCACACACAGGTCCCCACCCCACTTCGCTCAACGCCCTGGCGGGCCGGCGGCCCTTGCAAACAGGGTCCGCCTGCGATCATCCCCCGGTCACATCCCTGTGTAGTTGGGCCCGCCGCCGCCTTCCGGCGTGACCCAGG
>NZ_BCTC01000068.1 GCF_001571085.1 Azohydromonas lata NBRC 102462 | reverse complement strand
GTATGGGGCCTGGCTCAACCGTTCACCGGCATGGTCGCGGACCGCTACGGCTCGCGCCGGATGGTCGTCGCCGGGCTGCTCTGCTACGCGGCAGGCCTGCTGCTGATGTCTCTCGCTCCCACACCGGCGGCCTTCACGCTTTCAGCCGGACTGTGCATCGGCATGGCGCTTTCGGGCACTGCATTCGGCACGGTATACGGCGCGCTTAACCGCCTGGTGGTGCCGCAGCAGCGTAGCTGGGCGCAGGGTATGGCCGGTGCGGTGGGTGGGCTGGGGCAGTTCCTGGTGCTGCCCTTGTCGCAGGGGCTGATCGCGCAGCTCGGCTGGGCCGGGGCGCTGGCAGCGCTGAGCCTGCTGTGCGCGCTGCTGCTGCCCTGCGCGAAGCCGCTGAACGACCATCCGGCCACTGCGGGGCCGGGCCAGCAACGGCTGTCCAGCGCCTTGCGCGAGGCCTTTGGGCATCGCGGCTTCTGGCTGCTCAACCTGGGGTTCCTGGCCTGCGGCTTTCAGCTTGCATTCATTGCCGCGCACTTGCCGGCCTACGTGCTGGACCGGGGCCTCTCGGCCCGCCACGCCGTGGCTGGCCTGGCACTGGTGGCGCTGGCCAACGTCGCGGGCACCTACGTGCTGGGGGGCCTGGGCGGTAGGTACCGTCGCAAGCACCTGCTGGCCGGTGTCTACCTCGCGCGCTCGCTGGCAATGGCCGCCTTCGTGCTGCTGCCGCTGAGCCCATGGAGCCTGTACGCCTTTTGCGCAGTCATGGGCTTTCTTTGGTTAGGGACGGTGCCGCTGACCAACGGCTTGGTGTTGCAGGTATTCGGCGTGCAATACATCGCCACGCTGTTCGGCTTCGTGTTCTTCGGACACCAGTTGGGCGCGTTCCTGGGCGTATGGCTCGGCGCGGCGGTGTTCGATGCGACGCGCTCCTATGACGTGATCTGGCTGGCCGGCATCGGCCTGGGGCTGCTGGCCGCGCTGCTGCACTGGCCCATTGACGACCGGCCGCTCGTGCCTGCCACGCCGGCTGCCGCATGAGGCTTGTGCGTCGACTTGCCCTGGCCGTCGCGCTGGGCGCCGCCGTGGCCTGGGCTTTCAGCCAATGGTTGCGCCCGGAACGCCTCTTTGACCTCTTGGCCAGCCTTTCGTTCTGTCGCTAGAGGGTGCTATGAGCTTTGGGCTTGCCTGAGCGGCTATGGTCCCCCAGCAGTTCCGGCGCTGGAGCGAAGTGGGCTGCTTCGAGGCGGCGTGCGGCCATGCGCTGGAGCTGTTTTCCCGTACAGTTCAAGCTGGCCCGTCACTTGACGGACCGCGTGCCAGCGACCTATGCAGTTCTCCTGGGCGCCAGGCATCTGTTGGAAGGAGCATGTTCATGGACGCTATCCAGAGTGAGCAGTGGATGCAGCGATTGGCGTCGATTCATCCCTCCGGGCTGCGGCACGAAGGCAAGCTGCTGGCACATGACCATGCGGCGCTGGTGTACTGGTCGCGGCAGGAATTTCTCGACACGATCGTGCCATTCCTGGTGGATGGAATCCGCGCTGGCGATCTGGTCGTCCACATTGCTCACGACGAGCCCCTGGCGCCCGTTGTTGACGCGTTGGCAGACGCCGGCATCGACGTGGCTTCTGCCGCCGCGCAGGGTCGGCTCATGCTGCTGAGCGCCCAGCAAGCGTTCGCTCCAAACGGCCGCTTTGACCTTGAGGCGGCCACCGCAGGCATCAAGGCCATGATCGAAGCGGCACAACTTGATGGCGCCCGCCAAGTGCGGTTCTCCGTGGACATCAGCTACGTGCTCTCGGGCACGCCGGGCATCGAGGACTTCATGGTGCTCGATGCGCGGGCCAATGACGACATCTTTCCCAGCCAGCCCTTCATCTGTGTCTGCGCGTACAACGCCGCGCGGGGCTCAAATCACATGGTCGAGGACATGTTCCTGACCCACCCGCTGGTATTCGTGCGCGGCATTCCGATGGCCAATCCTTACTACCAGCCGTGGGCGCAGATCTCGTCCCGCGCCGACTACCTGCAACGCTGGAAGGCGCGATACAGCGCGGTGGCCTCTGGTGCAGCCACCTGAGCCTGCCAACCGGCCTGCGCCAGCGGCCCAGCCAGTCGAAGGCGACGGTACCGCTTCGCCCTTTGAGCAACTGCTGCAACGGCGCAATCAGATCGAGAGCATCCTGCAAGTCGTCGTGGGCGACGATGGCGTCGTCGTCCAGGACTTCACCGGGCGCATCGTCTACGCCAACGAGCCAGCGGCCCGGCTGCTGGGTGACGACACCGTAACGGCGCTGCTGCGCACGCCCAGCGCCGACTTGCTGGCCCACCTTGTCATCCACGATGAGGCCGGGCGGGACGTTTCGGGCGAACTGCCTGGCACGGCCATCCTTCGAGGCTCCCCACCCGGTGAACGGACGCTGCGCATTCGCAACGCGGCGGCGCGCGAGCGCTGGGTGACGGTGCGCACCTTGGCCATGCGCGACGACCGTGGGACCGTGGCCACGAGCGTGAGCATCTTTCGGGACGTCACCGAGCAACGGCGCACGGCCGAGTTCCGCGAGAACCTGCTGGGCATTGCGAGTCATGACCTGAGGAACCCTCTTTCGGCCATCTCGACGGCAGCCGCTGTGCTGGCCCGGTTTCCGGACCGGCTGGACTCCTCGACAGCGGCAAAACTGGTGCGCCAGATCCAGACCTCTACCGACCGGGCCACCCGGCTGGTTCGCGACCTGCTCGACTTGACACAGGCCCAGCTCGGCGGCGGCATACCGGTTGCTAGGCGGGAGGTTGATGTCGAGGCGCTGGTAGCCGGCGCAGTCGAAGAGGTCACGACGGCCTTGCCTGACCGCACCATGGTGCTCAACTGCTCCGAAGCCGGCACGGCGTATTGGGACCCTGACCGGATCAGCCAAGTACTGGGCAATTTGCTGAGCAACGCCATGACCTACGGCACCCCCGACAAGACCATTACCGTGGACGTGTGCCCGGCACTGTCAACGGTCGCGATTGCCGTCCACAACCATGGCCCGGCCATCGCTGCTGATGAACTGCCGCGGGTCTTCGAGCCGTTCATGCGGGGCGTGACAGCACCCAACCCGCAGCGCAGCGTGGGACTTGGCCTATATGTGGTCAAGGAAGTCGTTGCCGCTCACGGTGGCACCGTGAGCGTCATGTCGGGGCCCCACAGCGGTACCAAGTTCACCGTCATCCTGCCGCGGCAGCTGTAACACGCTGATCCAGGCAGTGCCGTAGAGATTTGACGCTCAAGACACATCGGATGGAGCCAACACCGTTCCAATCGATCGGCACAACGCCCTGTGCAGGGTTGCCCATGTCCATTTTCAGCCAGCACAACGTCAAAGTTATCGGAAACCAAGCCGCGTCCATCGTGTTCATGCACGGCTATGGCTGTGATCAGCAGGTCTGGCGCCACGTAGCGCCCGCATTCGCACAGGATCACCGCATTGTTTTGTTTGACCTCCTTGGTTCGGCGGCGTCCAACAGCGGTACCTTCGACCGGCACAAGTACGCCAACCTGGAAGGGTATGCGCGTGATCTCATCGAGGTATGTCGTGCAGCGGACCTGAAGCGCCCTGTGTTGGTGGGGCATTCCATCAGCGCGATGATTGCCATTGTCGCTGCACGCATGGCACCGGACCTGTTCGACCGCCTGGTACTGCTGGCGCCCAATCCCTGCTATCTCAAGGATGGCAACTACGACGGCGGATTCAGCCGAGAGGACATCGACCAGTTGCTCGACACGCTGGACAGCAACTTCTTCTCGTGGGCGCACATGATGGCGCCGGTGATCATGAACGCGCCCGAGCGCCCGGAGCTGGCCGAGGAACTCGCCAACCGCTTTTGCGCCATGGACCCGCGTGTGGCCCGCCACTTTGCCAAGGTCACCTTCCTGTCTGACTGCCGGCACGAGTTGTCGCATGTGCAGCTGCCTTGCCTGGTACTTCAATGTTCAGACGACGCCTTGGCGCCGTTGCACGTGGGCGAGTACCTTTGCGAGCAGCTGCCGCATGCTGAACTGGTCGTCATGCGGGCCACCGGCCACTGTCCGCACCTCAGCGCACCGCAGGAGACCATTGAGCTGATACGTCGCTACCTTGTCTCACCCGTGTCCCAGCCGGAGCCTGCACGTTGAACCAGGATGCACTGCTCGAGCACGTGCCTTGCGGTCATCTGCTGGTGCGGCACGACGGCCTGGTCCTGCGCAGCAACCGGCTCTTTTCGAACTGGTGCGGCCGGCCCGTTGGCGACATCGAGGGACAGCTGCGGCTGCGTGATGTGTTGACCGCGGCCAGCCGCATTTACCACGACACGTCTTACGTGCCGCTGCTGGCGTTGCAGGGGTTCGCCCACGAGATCTCCTTCGAGCTGGCCGTGCCGGACGCTCCACCGCTGCCGATACTGCTCAATGCCCAGATGCAGCCGCGCCGGGACGGCCTGGAGCCTGTCACCAGCGTTACGGTCTTCAATGCCAGTGCCACGCGGCGCCACGAGCGCGCGCTGATGGTTGCCCGGCGTGAGGCGGAAGCATTCTCCGATGAGCTGGCCGACCGCAATGCCGAGCTGCAGGCGCAGCAGGAGCGGCTGCGCGTTACCCTGGACGCGATGGCCGACGCCATGGTGTCCGTGGACGCCGGAGGGCGCATTGATCTGGTAAACCCAGCTGCCGCGGCGCTGCTACGACTCGCTGCCGGCGAGGCCGTGGACCGGCCGTTTGCCGAGATCGTCAGCTTGATGTGGGCCGACGACCAGCAGCCCCGCCCGTGTCCAGTCACCGCGTGCCTGGAGCAGCAAAAGCCGCTGCACGAAACACGCGCGAGCATGCTGCGCTTGGGCGACGGGTCGCTCAACCGCATCAGCGACACCGTGACGCCCATCCGCAACGTGCGCGGCGAGTGCTGCGGTGCGGTATGGGTGGGGCGCGACCTGAGCGAGCAACACCGCCTGGCCGAGCGCGCCGCCTATGCGCTCAAGCACGACATGCTCACCGGACTGGTCAACCGGCAGGAATTTGAGCAGGCGCTGGCCCGCTGCGCGGCAACCGCACAACCGCCGGGCCAGATGCTGTGCTACATCGACCTTGACCAGTTCAAAATCATCAACGACACACTTGGCCACGCCGCGGGCGACGTGCTGCTACGCGAAATTGCACAACTGCTGCGCGGTGGGGTGCGACGCGACGACCTGCTTGCGCGCCTGGGGGGTGACGAGTTCGGAGTGCTCTTCGGGGGCTGCACGGTGGACGAAGCGCTGCAGCGCGCACAGGCACTGCGCCAGCGCATCGAGTCCCACTGCTTCTATTGGGAGGGCAGCCCTCATGGCGTGAGCGCCAGCGTGGGCCTGGCGCAACTGCCCGACCCCGGTGAGCAGCCTTCGCTGGCACTGATCCATGCCGACATCGCCTGCCACGCGGCCAAGGAGGCTGGGCGCAACCGGGTGCAGTTTTTCGCTCCGGCCGACACGTTGGTGCAGGCGCGCCGCGGCGAGATGCATTGGGTCTCAAAGCTCCAGCGGGCGCTGGCTCAGGACCGCTTTGAGCTTTTCTTCCAGCCGATTGTCGGCACCCAAGCAGACCCCGACAGCCAGCCCTATGGGGAGATCCTGCTGCGGCTGCGCGGTGACGACGGCCAGCTCGTGTCGCCGGCGCTGTTCATTCCCGCTGCCGAGCGCTACCAGCTGATGGGTGCGCTCGACCGCATGGTCCTGCGCAAGACCCTGGCATGGATGCAGCACACGCCGCTCGTGCGCTGCGCCATCAACGTCTCGGGCCAGTCGCTTGGAGACGTGACGTTCCTCGATGACGTGGTCGCCCAAATCCAGCGCAACGGCGTGGACGCACGGCGGCTGTGCTTCGAGTTGACCGAGACGGCCGCCGTAGACAACCTGGAAGCGGCACAGGCCTTTATCGCGCGGCTACGCGCGCTCGGCGCGCGCTTTGCGCTGGACGACTTCGGTGCCGGGCTCTCGTCTTTCAGCTATCTGCGCACGCTGCAGGCCGACGTGCTCAAGATCGACGGCAGTTTCATCAAGGACCTAGACCAAGATGCCCAGCACCGCGCCATCGTAGAGGCCATTCACCGGGTGGCGAGCGCGTTCGACATGCGTACCGTGGCAGAGTGGGTCGAGAACGAGGCCGTGCTCGACGAACTGCGTGCCATCGGCATCGATTACGCCCAGGGTTGGCACACCGGCCGCCCGGTCGCGGTGGAGAGCTGGAGCGCATTGCAGAGGACCATTGCTTGATGAATCCGTGCAGCAAGCGCGTAGGTGTAGGTTTACGCATCAAGCTCACGCTTGAATGCAGCTGTCCCATGCTGGCCTCCTCAGAAAGCCTGATGGACTTGAGCAATCTACGCGCCGATCAGTAACAGCACAAAATTACGATGCGTTGTCAACGGCAATTGATGTCGCCATAACGGACGTTCATGGCGTGACCTGTTTGATCAGGCTACAGTTTTATTCTTAACGGCAACTACATCGATAAAAAAACTTGCAGCTGCAGCAGCTCCCCTATGCAGGCTGCGAGCCACAACGCACCGGACGGCAGCCGCTACAAGCCCTGTCAATGACGGGCAGGCAACCCTTTGCGAAAGTCGATCTGGCGCAGGAGCTGCGCAGTCTCGCGGGTCAAGAGCGTTCCCGGCCGCGCCAGGGGAGTCGCCAGCACCAGGGTGTTCCAGATCGCGGGCGGGCCTATGGAGGCGCGAGACAACTTTTCCCCGACACTGCTGCTGGCCAGGGCGCTTTCCGGCACGATGGTGCAGCCCATACCCTCGGCCACCAATGCCAGCACGGTCTGCACGGCGCCGACCTCGGCCAGCACTTCAAGCGTGATCCCGCGTGGCGCGAGGATTTGATCGAGCAGCCCGCGGATGGCATTCGGCGCGTTGGGCAGCACCATGGCGTAGTTCCCCAGGGCCGTCAGCGCAACACGGGCTGGCAGCTTGCTGTGGGGCGGCGCCACCAGCAGCAGCCGCTCGCGCATCAGCGGCTCGTAGGCCAGCTGCGGGGAAGGCAGCGGGTCGAACATCAAGGCCATGTCGAGCTTGCCCGTGACCAGCGATTCGCGCAGCGCCAGGCTCAGGCCCTCCAGCACGGTGATGACCGCACGCGGAAAACGTTTCCTGAAGCCCTGGATCAAAGGCACCGACATGCCCAGCGCAACCCGTGGCGGCATACCCACCGTGACGCGCCCGCTGGGGTTGTCGCTCATGTCGCGCAGCTCGTCGCTAGCGCGCCGCGACGTGTCCAGGATCGCGCGCGCATGGACGATGAATGCTTCACCAGCGCTCGTGAGCGCCACGCCTCGTCCGGTGCGCACGAGCAGCCGCTGACCAAGCTCTTCTTCCAACAGCGCGATCTGGCGGCTCAGGCTGGGCTGCGCCAGGTTCACGGCCACCGCCGCGCGGCTGATGCTGCCGGTGTCCGCAATCGCGACCAAGGACTCAAGCTGCCGAAATTCCATAGCTAACGAGCATAGCTGCTATAGCTTGGGCTGGCTATTCCAGGCACCGGCCGTTGCCCAGACTTGGCGCCCATGACGACCTCATCCCTGCCCAGCCTGCCGCGCGGTGCATGCAATGCGCACTGCCATGTCTTCGGCCCCCGGGACCGGTTTCCCTACGCGAGCGGCGGCACCTTCGTGCCGGCGCAGGACGCTCCCAAGGAGGCTTTGGTGGCGTTGAATGACAGCCTGGGTCTGGAGCGCTGCGTCGTGGTCCAGTCCAGCTGCCACGGCTTTGACAACAGCGCCACGGAAGACGCGGTGGCCTACCGACCACAGTCCTACCGCGCCGTCGCGCTGCTGCCCACCGACGTTTCCGACGCCGAGCTGCGGCGGCTCGATGCCGCGGGCTTTCGCGGCGTGCGCTTCAACTACATGGGCCACCTCGGCCACCGCACGCCCATTGAGGACGTGCTGGCCCTGGCCCAGCGCCTGGAACCGCTGGGCTGGCACCTTCAGATCCATGGCGACCCCAGCCTGCTCACCGACATGGCCGAGGCGCTCAAGCGCTCGCCGGTGCCCGTGGTCATCGACCACATCGGCCGCATCGACGCATCCAAGAGCGTGCAGCAGCCCGACTTCCAGGCGCTGCTGCGGCTGATGAAGGACGAGCGCTTCTGGGTCAAGGTCAGCGGCATGGACCGCATCACGCGCTTGGGGCCGCCCTACGAAGACGCGCAGCCCTTCGCGCAAACGCTGGTGGCCGAGTTCGGCGACCGGGTGGTCTGGGGCAACGACTGGCCCCATCCCAACCACGCCGGCCCCCAACCGGTGGAGCGGCAGCTCGTGGACCTGATCTTCGCCATTGCACCGCACGAGGCCCAGCGCCAGCGACTGATGGCCGACAACCCCCAACGCCTCTATCGCTTCGGAGACAACTGATGAAACAACGGTTCGACAACAAGGTGGCCATCGTCACCGGCGCTGGCTGCGTCGGCGAAGGCTGGGGCAATGGCCGCGCCATCGCGGTGCGCCTGGCCGAGGAAGGCGCCAGCGTCCTGGCGGTGGACCGCGACCCCGAGCGGCTGGCGCAGACGCTGGAGCTCGCCGGCGAGGCCCGTTCGCGCATCAAGACCTGGGCGGGCGACGTCACCAGCAGCCAGGACATCGCCGCGATGGCCGCCGCCTGTGTCGAGGCCTTCGGCCGCATCGACGTGCTGGTGAACAACGTCGGGGGCTCTGCGGCCGGCGGCCCGGTGGAGCTGTCCGAGGAGATGTGGGACCTGCAGATCGACGTGAATCTCAAGAGCGTGTTCCTGACCTGCAAGCACGTGCTGCCGAGGATGCTGGCCCAGGGCAGCGGCTCCATCGTGAACATCGCTTCGACCTCCGGGCTGCGCTGGACCGGCAGCGCCCAGGTGGCTTACGCCGCCAGCAAGGCCGGGATCATTCAGCTCTCCCGCGTGGTGGCGGTGCAGCATGCCGCGCAGGGCGTGCGCGTCAACACGGTGGTGCCGGGCCAGCTTCACACGCCCATGGTCGAGACGCGGCTGGCCAAGCAGCGCACGGGCGGCGACATCGACGCGCTGCTGGCGCAGCGCCAGAAGCGCATTCCCCTGGGCTTCATGGGCGATGGCCGCGACACGGCGGCCGCCGTGCTGTTCCTGGCCAGTGACGAGGCGCGCTTCATCACCGGCACTGAAATCGTCGTCGACGGCGGCATGACGGCGCGTTGCGACTGAGGAAAGGCCTGCATGAGCCACGATCACATCCGCGTTCCGCTGGTGCAGCCCGGCACGCGTGCCGAGCTTGCCGAAGTCGAGAGCCGCATCATGGCCGAGCGCGGCCGCGTGTCGCTGCTGTACCAGGTGCTGCTCAACAGCGCACCGATTGCTTCCGGCTGGGAGCGCATGCTCACCGCCGTGCGCAACCAGACCGGGATTCCGGCTGACCTGCGCGAGCTGGTGATCCTGCGCGTGGCTGTCCTCAACGGCGCCGGCTTCGAATTCGACGCACATGTGCCGCACGCCGAGCGGGCGGGCGTGACGGCCGACAAGATCGCCGGGACGCGACAGCCGGCCCTGCCGGATGCGTTCACGCCGCTGGAGCGGCTGGTGCTCGACCTCACCGACCGCATGACCCGTGACATCGTCGTGCCGGACGATGTGATGGCCTCGCTGCGTGAGCACTTCGACGCCACGGGCCTCGTGGAGCTGGTGGCCACGGTGGCTGCCTACAACATGGTGTCGCGCTTCCTGGTCGCGCTCAACGTCGCGCACTGATCACCGGCTGCCGCCGACGCGTCAGCCCTTCCAGGCCGGGTGGGCGCTCCAGCTTGTCCTGGAGTGCCGCCAAGCCCTGGCTATCGAAAGACCGACACCATGAACAGCCCCCGCAGCGGCCTTCGTCGCCGAACCTGTGCCCTGTCCCTGCCGCTGCTTGCGCTCACGCCGCAGGCATGGGTACAGGCCTTCCCCACGAAAGCCATCCGGCTGGTTCTGCCGTTTGCTCCGGGCGGCAGCACGGACGTGATTGCCCGCCCGCTGGCCGACAGCCTCGCCCGGGAACTGGGGCAACCGGTGATCATCGACAACAGGCCCGGGGCCGGTTCCGTCATCGGCAACGACGCGGTCGCCAAGAGCCTGCCCGACGGCCATACGCTGCTGCTGACGACCAGCTCGTTCGCCATCGTGCCGGGCCTGCAGCCGAAGCTCCCGTACGCAGGCGCATCCGCCTTTGCCCCGGTGGTGCTGCTCGGACGCGCCCCCAACGTGGCGATCGTGCGCGCGGGCAGCCCGCTGAAGTCGGCTGCGGACCTGCTGGCGCAGGCGCGCGCCCATCCGGGCAAGCTCAGCTACGGCTCGTCCGGCAACGGCACCTCGACGCACCTGGCGGCCGAACTGCTCAAGAGCACGGCCAAGGTCTTCGTCACGCACATTCCCTATCGGGGTGCCGGTCCCGTGGTCACGGACGTGCTCGGCGGCCAGGTCGATGTCGGTTTTGCCACTTTGCCCAGCATCGCGCCGCTGCTGGCCACCGGCAAGCTGCGGGCGCTGGGGGTGACCAGCGGGACCCGGTCCCCGCTGCTGCCGGACGTGCCGACCTTCGCCGAGTCCGGCGCTCCGGGTTCGCAGTCCGACAACTGGTACGGCGTGTTTGCGCCGGCAGGCACGCCGGCGGCCGTCGTCTTCCAGCTCCACAGCGCGTTCAAGCGTGCATCGCAAACGGCTGAATTCCAACAGCGCGCCCGCAACGAGGGCCTGGTCCTGACCCTGGACAGCCCGCAGGAAACGGCGCGCTTCGTGCGTGCCGAGGAGGCCCGGTGGCGCAAGGTCATCAAGGACCAATCCATCACGATGCAATAAACGTCAGCCGCCACGACGCGCCGCAGACCGTCGCCACGTGGCCGCGCAGCGTCCGGCACGGCGAACACGACACGAACCGGAGACAACCCATGATGAACAGCATTGCAGCCCGCACCTGGCTGGCGGGAATCGCACTGTCCGCACTGGCATGCGCCGCACCCCAGGTCCTGGCTCAGGATTTTCCGACCAAGCCGATCCGGCTGGTCGTGCCGTTTCCCGCCGGGGGCGGCACCGACAACGTGGCGCGCGCGCTGGGCGAAGGGCTGGCCAAGGAACTGGGGCAGCCCATCGTCGTGGACAACAAGGCGGGCGCGGGCACGGTCATCGGCAACGACACCGTGGCCAAGAGCCTGCCTGATGGCCACACGCTGCTGCTCAACACCAGCGCGTTCTCCATCGTGCCGAGCCTGTTCCCGAAGCTGCCCTATGCCTCCGACAAGGCCTTCGCGCCCATCGTGCTGCTGGGCCGCGCGCCCAACGTGGCCGTCGTGCGCCCGGACAGCCCCTTGAAGTCAGCGGCCGATTTCCTGGCGCAGGCGCGCGCCCATCCGGGCAAGCTCAGCTACGGCTCCGCGGGCAACGGCACCTCGACGCACCTGGCCGCGGAACTGCTCAAGACGACCGCGAAGATCTACGTCACGCACGTGCCGTATAAGGGCGCCAGTCCTGTGGTGACCGACTTGCTCGGCGGGCAGATCGACTTGGCCTTCGCCACGCTGCCCAGCGTCATGCCCTTCATCGCCAGCGGCAAGCTGCGCGTGCTGGCAGTCACCGGCGCGGCACGCTCGCCGATGCTGCCCGAGGCGCCTACCTTCGCCGAGTCCGGCGTGCCGAACTACCAGGCCGACGTCTGGTACGGCGTCTTCGCGCCGGCCGGCACACCTGCGCCCATCGTCGATCAGCTCCACGGTGCCTTCAAGCGCGCTGCCCAGGCGGAAGGCTTTCGCAAGCGCGCGGCATCCGAGGGCATGCAGCTGACGCTGGACTCGCCCGCGCAGACGGCACGCATTGCCCGCGCCGAGGAGGAGAAGTGGCGCAAGGTGGTCAAGGACCAGGCGATCAAACCGGACTGATGCATGCCGACGATGTCCTTCGAGGGTGATCGCTCCACAGCCTTCATCACCGAGCTTGAGCGCGAGGCCCGGCGCCATGAAGTCCCCTTCGAGGGAGGGCGGGTTGTCTGGCGCTGCTTCGGTAAAGGCAAGCCCTTGGTGCTGCTGCACGGCGGCCATGGGTCATGGCTCCATTGGGCGCGCAACGTGCGGGCCTGGGCGGCGCACCGTGCGGTCTGGATACCGGACCTGCCCGGCTATGGCGATTCAGCCTTGCCATCCGAGCCCACGCTGAGATCGCTGATCGACGCGACGCACCAGACGCTCGGCGCGCTGCTGGGGTCGCACACGCCCATTGACCTGGTGGGATTTTCGTTCGGTGGCCTGGTGGCCGCGCATATGGCGCTGTGGCGCAGCGGCGTGTCCAGGCTGGCCCTGTTCGGCCCGGCCGGCCATGGAACCCTGCGCCGGCCACGCGGCGAGCAGCGCTCCTGGCGCCGAGCGTATGAACAGCGTGACATGGCGGCGCTGGCCGATCTGATGCGCCACAACCTTTGGGTGCACATGCTGCACCATCCCGCCAGCGCCGAAGGTCTGGCTTTGCGCATCCACACCAGCGCTTGCCTGAAGGCCCGGTTTCACAGCAAGCCGATATCGCGTGCAGGCGGGCTGCGTGACTGCCTGGCCCGTTTCCACGGGCCGGTGCTGCTGGCCTGGGGCGAACACGACGTCACGGCGGACCCGACCCATTTGGCACCCTTGCTCGCGGGCGGCCGCGACGACTGCAGCATCCGGGTCGTGCCCAACGCCGGCCACTGGGTGCAATTCGAAGCGGCCGATGCCGTCAACACGTTGCTGCTCCAATGGCTGGAAAAGACCAGCGACCCCCTGCAGCAGGAGATCTGAGATGTACGCCACCGAAATCTTTGCCAGGTATGCCGCCGAGTCTCGGCGGCAACCTTTGTCCGAGGAAGTCTTGCACCATGCCAAGCGTGCCGTGATCGACTGGTACGCCTCGCTGTTCCCAGGGCTGGACACCGATGCCGTGCGTCTGCTGGAGCAGACGCTGGGCGAGGACCTGGACCGCGGCCGCGCGCGGCTGGCCCAAGGGCGTGCAGCCACGGCCCGCGCCGCGGCGCTCGTCAATGGCACGGCTGCCCACGCCGCCGAGGTGGACGACAGCTTCCGGGATGCGATGTATCACCCGGGCGCCGCCACCATCGCCGCGGCGCTGGCCGCCGGCCAGGATGTGGGCGCCACGGGTGCGCAGTTCCTTCGCGCCGTGGTGCTGGGCTATGAGGTGTCCACCCGCATCGGCGTCGTGATGGGCCGGCCGCACTACAAGTTCTGGCACAACACCGGCACGATGGGCGCGTTCGGCGCCGCGGCGGCGGCCGGCAGCCTGCTGGGGCTGGACGAGACGAGCTTTGCGCACGCGCTGGCGCTGGCCGGTACGTTCAGCGCGGGCCTGCAACAGGCGTTCCGGCTGGAGACCATGGCCAAGCCGCTGCATGCCGGCCGGGCTGCCGAGGCCGGCGTGCTGGCCGCGCAGTTGGCTGGGCGCGGCATGCGTTGCTCGCTCGACGTGCTCGACGGCGAGCACGGGCTGGGCCAGGCGATGAGCACCGGGCCGGACTGGTCCCGGGTCGGCACCACGCTGGGGCAGGACTTCCACATCACCCGACTGACGTTCAAGAACCACATCGGCTGTGGTCACACCTTCCCGGCCATTGACGGCGCGCTGGAGCTGCAACGCCAACACGGCTTCGCGGCTGCCGACATCGAGCGGCTGCACTTGGGCGTCTACCAGCCGACGCTGGACATCGCCGGCCACGTCGACCCTCAGACTGCCAGCGAAGCCCGTTTCAGCCTGCACTACATGGTGGCCACCGCGCTGGTGCACGGCAGCGTGCGGCTGTCCGCGTTCGAGCCGGTTCGCCTGGACGACCCGGCCACCCGTACGCTCATGACCCGTATCACGGCCGCGCTGGACCCCGAGGTGGATGCCGGCTTCCCCGGCCGCCGCGCGGCGCGCGTCGAGGTCGAGCTGCGCGATGGCCGGCGCTTCACGCACCTGCAGCCGGACCGCAAGGGCGACCCGGAGCTGCCGCTGACCGATGCCGACCTTGAAGGCAAACTGCTGGAACTGGCCTCGCCCGTCATCGGCGAGGCCGAGGCGCGAGCCCTGCTGGGGCGCATCTGGAACCTGCACCAGAGTGCCTCCCTGACTTGAACGAAAGCGGCCATGGAGATTGCAGGATCTGAGCAGGATTCGTATCGCGCGCATCGGGTCCGTGCCGCTGAAAATCAAGCTTGAATACGCGGCGGTGGGGTCCACGCTGAAGCTTATCCACCGATGGATTGTTACGGCTGCATGCACCGGAGGCAGCGTGCCAGGCCTGGACCGGGCGCCGCTTCGGTGATTCGACTTTCCTATTGCTGTGTGAGCAAGACGGTCTTGGACAGCCTGCGCACGCCTTCCTACATTGCCTGAACCGCCTCACGCACGAGGCGCTACGCCACAGGCATTCAGGAGACAAGAGATGAAGTTGCTGTCCCGCGCGATTGCAGGCCTGGGCCTTGCGCTGCTGTCGGCTACTGGGCCGGCGCTGGCGCAGGGCTACCCGGCCAAGCCGATACGGATGATCGTGCCCTACACGCCGGGCGGCTCGATTGACACGGTCGGCCGCATCGTTGCCGATGAGATGCAGCGCATCCTGGGCCAGCCCATCGTCATCGACAACAAGCCCGGCGCCTCGGGAATGATCGGCTCGCAGGAGGCCGCGCGCGCTCCAGCCGATGGCTACACGCTGCTGTTCAACGCGTCGAGCCAGGTTTACATGCCGCTGGTCATCGGACGCAAGACCTACGATGCCGAAAAGGACTTCACGCCGGTTGCTCAGGTGGGCTATGTCCCGCTCGCCGTGGTGTTGAACCCGGCTGTGCCGGGCAAGACGCTGGCCGAGTTCGCGGCGAGCGCGCGCAGCCAGCCGGGCAAGTTGACCTGGGCCACCTCCGGCCTGGGCACGACCAGCCACCTCACCGAGGAGATGATCAACCGCCAGCTCAAGCTGGACATGGAGATCGTGCTCTACAAGGGCGCCGCGCCACAGTTGACCGACGTGGTCGGCGGCCACGTGTCCGCGGCCGTTTCGCCGCTGCCCGGTGTTTCCCCGTTCATCAAGGCCGGCAAGCTCAAGGCCGTTGCCGTGACGAGCGCGAAACGGCTGGCGAGCATGCCGGACGTTCCCACCGTCGCCGAGAGCGGCATGCCCGGTTTCGAGCTGCTGTCGTGGTATGGCCTGTGGGGACCGGCAAACATGTCCAAGGAGGTGGTTGCCAGGCTCAACGCCGCGGTGCACCAGGCGGTGAAGAATCCCACGGTACGTGCGCGCTTTGCCGAACTGTCCTTCGAGACCGCGGACAACACGCCCGCGCAGTTCGCGGGCCTGATCCAGGACGAGATCCGCCGCGTCGGCCAAGTCGTCAAGGCAGCCAACATTCGCATCGATCCTTGAGGAGGTTGCCATGCTCACTCAAGCACTGGCCGGCTGGATTGCCGGGCTGCGGTCCGAGCACATCCCTGCCGACGTGAAGCGCCAGGTCGCGCTGCTGTCTCTGGACACCTTTGGTTGCGCGCTCAGCGGTGCCGTGCAGCCTTGGTCTGTTGCGATCCGCGACTGGGCGCTCGACGGTGGCACGCCCCCGACCGGCGCGGCGCGCATCTGGGGTGAAGCTGCGCCACGGCTGCGGCCGGCAGATGCGGCCCTGGTCAATGGTGCGGCCACGCACGGTTTCGAGGTGGACGACTTCCACAACGCCAAGGTGCATCTTGGCGCCGTCGTGTTGCCGGCCGCTTTCGCAGTCGGCGAGGCAGTGGGCGCGGCACCCGCGGCGATAGAGGCAGCGATCGTAGCCGGCTACGAAGTCATCATCCGCAGCTCGCTGGCGCTGCGGCCGGCCCGCGCCCGCGAGCGTGGCTGGCACCTGACCTCGGTTTGCGGACCGCTCGGCGCGGCCACGGCCGCGGCCATGCTGCTGCGGCTGGATGCACAGCGCACCGCGTGGGCGTTGGGCCTGGCCGGCACACAGGCCTGCGGCCTGTATGCCTTCACGGCCGACGGCAGCGATTCCAAGCGGTTGCACCCGGGGCGTGCCGCGCAGGCCGGCGTGATGGCGGCGCAGCTGGCCGCGCGAGGACTCAGCGGGCCGACGCAGATCTACGAGGCGGCCGACGGCGGCCTGCTGTCCACGTTCACCGACCAGAGCGATCCTGCCCAGTTGCTTGATCGCCTGGGCGAGCACTGGCACGCACCGCACACCAACTTCAAGCCTCACGGCTGCTGCGGCAGCGCGCATGCGCATGTGGATGCCGCGCTCGCGCTGCGTCCACGCTGGCGACGCCGAGGGAGGGTGCGTGCCGGCATGGCCAGCATCGTGGACCAGCAATGCGGCTACCTGTACCGCCCCGGCACGGCGCTGAATGCGCAGATGAGCGGCCGCTACGCGATCGCCACCGCGCTGCTCAAGGGTGCGGTGCTGCCGGCGCAATTCGAAGCGCCGTGCCTGGCCGACCCGGAGGTCGTCGCGCTGGCGAATGCCATCGAGATCGTGCGCGACCCGGCGCTCGATGCCCTCTACCCGGCGCGCTTTTGCGGCTGGGTCGAGGCCGAGACCGTCGAGGGCCGACTCGAGCGGGTCGAGGTGCTGGACCCGTCCGGCAGCGCTTCGAACCCACAGCGCCCCCAGGCGATCCGATCCAAGTTCAGGACCCTCACGGAAGGGCTGCTCGACGCCTCGGCCGCTTCGCGCGTCCAGGCCGCCTTCGAAGGCCTGGACCGCACGCCTCTACGCGTCCTGCTGGACGCCGCCGTCGTGCATCGTGTCGCCTGAGCCGCCATGGCCCATCTCACGCAGCACCTCGTCCACCACGCGGCGCAGGGCTGGCGATGGGTTGGCGCCACGCCAGATCGCGTCGATTCGAAGCCGACCGGCCGTCGCCGGCAAGTGGTGAAAGGCCAACCCGGGGAGCCCGTCATCGGCATAGCCGCGCGGCACGATGGACACCCCCAGGCCTTGCCGCACCATGTGCAGCACGCTGGCCGGGTGGCGCGCGACGTGGGCGATGCGCGGGCTGAAGCCTTCGTGCTGGCACGAGGCGATCAGCGCGTCGAACAGCGCCGGCGCGTGCTCACGCGAGAACGCCACGACCGGTTCGGACTCGACGTCGCGAAGCTGCAATCCTGGCCGCCCAGCCAGCGGGTGGTCCGCGGGCAGCACCAGCGCGAAGCTGTCGTCAAGCACGTTCAGCCGCGCGAGCCCGCGCACGTCCGGCCGCGCGTGGATGAAGCCCAGGTCCAGCTTGTCGACGACGAGGCTGCGCACCTGCTCGTCGGTATTCATGTCCGACACCGCCAGCGTCACGCCTGGCAGCCGCTGGCTCAACTGCTCGCGCAGCCGCGGCAGCACGTGGAACAGCGCCGAGGTGGCCATGCCGACGCGCAGCACCGCCTGCTCGCCGTAGGCAGCCTGGCGCATGCGGTGCGCCACGGCCTGCGCGCGTTCGAGCAGATCGCGGCTCTCGCAAAGGAAAACGCGGCCCGCGTCAGTGAGCTTGACCTCACGCCGCGTGCGGTAAAGCAGTTCGACGCCCAGCTCTTCCTCCAGCGACTTGATCTGCTGCGACAGGGGAGGCTGGCTCATGTGCAGCCGCTCGGCGGCGCGGATGAAGCTCAACTCCTCGGCCACGGTCACGAAGTACTTGAGTTGTCGCAGGTCCATCAATCCTCCGTCATGCAGGCGCGGGCGGGTGCGCAGCGCCCTCTGTCGTCCTGCCCCTGCCCATTACCCTTCAACCAGGAACACCCATGACGACACCACACGCTTCCCATGCCGGTCCCACCGCGGCGCAACGCTGGCCTGCCGAAGAGCGTCGCGTACGCATGAGCGATGCAGTGGAGATCCTCGTCTACGTGCAGGGCCGTGGCCCGGTGATCGTGTTGTTGCCCTCGCTCGGCCGTGGCGCGACCGATATGGAAGAGCTGGCGCTGCCGCTGTGCGAAGCAGGCTACCGGGTGCTGCGCCCCGAGCCACGCGGCCATGGCGGCAGCACCGGCCCGCTGGAGGGCAAGACGCTGCATGACTGGGCTGGCGACATCGCCGCCGTGATCCACAGCGAAACCGACGTGCCGGTGTGGGTGGTCGGCCATGCCCACGGCAACTGGATTGCGCGGACCCTGGCGAGCGACCATCCGGCGCGGGTACGCGGGCTGATCCTGCTTGCCGGCTCGGCGGGCAAGGTGCCCGTGGGCATGCAGGCCCAGCCAATTCCTCCCGAGGTGCGAGCCATGATCGAGCGCTGCGCCGAGCCTGGCCTGCCCGATCGTGACCGGCTGGAAGCGCTGCAGCGCGTGTTCTTCGCGCCGGGCAACGACGCCAGGCCTTGGCTGACCGGCTGGGACCGCCACCTGATGGCCATGCAGACCGCAGCGCAGAAGCGCACGCCGGTTGACGAATTTTTCGCGGGTGGCGACGCACCGATCCTGAATGTTCAAGCGTCGCACGACGTGGTCGCACCGCCGGCCTACGCAAACGTGCTGCGCGAATACCTGGGCGAGCGCGTCACCAACGTGACGATCAACGGTGCCGGCCACGCGCTGCTGCCCGAGCGGCTGGATGAGGTCGTTGCCGCGGTGCTGGGCTGGATTCGAACGCACGAGACCGCCGAGACGTGCTGATTGCCACCAAAACTCTACGAGCCAGGAAAAAGAGCGCAGCATGTCCGCGACCCCCATGCGACAGAGAGCCGGTGACGGCACAGGTCATGATGCAGGGGGCGTGGTCATGGTGAGGCCTCTTCCGCTGAAAGGTCCGTGGGCAAGGAAAGGTCTGGGAAAGCGCGCGGCTTGCGTCAAGCCACGCGCTGGTACATCGTTCGCTGCGTGTTCCTGAACGAGGGCCTCACGCGCGAGCTCCAGGGCGTGCCGCGTACCGCGAGCCAGGCCGGGCTGTTGAAGGCCGCCCGATCGGCCAGGTCGTAGCAGGCGTGGTAGCGCGGGCCCGTGCCCTCGACCCTGACGTAGCGCGCCGCCTGTACCGTGCCGGGCACGGCAGCGAGCCCGGGCAGGTGCTCCTGCTCGTACCAGGCGTTGAAGTCGGCTTCGTGCTGCGGCAGCACATCCGTCGCGACGATGTAGTGCCACGGTGCGTCGGCACCTGCCGAAGCGCCGGGCACGACGAGCGAAGGTTTCAACCGCACCAGTGGCACGTCCACGGCCAATGCGGCAGGGCGGTCGTCCTGCATCCAGTAAGCGCAGCCCTCGGAGCCGTCCTCCGAGCGGTAGACGCGTGCGCCTGAAAGCTCACAAGTCCCCGACAGCTGCTGCGATGTGTCCCAGGAGAAGCGGGCGAACCACATGGCCGGCCTCAGTGGATCTTCGGCGTTGTGCCGCGAGGGCAGCGGCCGGGCACGGAGCGAGTCGTCATCACTCCACCTTGATCTTCTTGTCCTGGATGAGCTTGCCCCACTTGTCGGTGTCGCGCTTGAGCAGCGCTGCAAGTTCCGCCGGGGTGGACGGCGCGGGCTCCGCGCCAACGTCCATCAGCTTTGCCTTCACGCTGGGCTGGGACAGTGCTCGGCGCACGGCGTCGTTGAGTGCGGTGACCGTGGCTGCAGGCGTTTTGGCGGGTGCAAACAGCGCGTACCAGTTGTTGGTGTCGACATTGGCAATGCCCTGCTCGGCCAGCGTCTTCACCTCGGTCAGCGCCGGATGGCGCTTGGTCGAGGCGATTCCGACCGGCTTGAGCTTGCCGCTGCGCACGAACGTGATCAGCCCCGGGATGTCGCCGAAGAAGGCTGATACCTGGCCGCCCATCACGTCGGTGATGGCCGGTGCTGCGCCCTTGTACGGCACGTGCAGCAGGTCCACCTTGGTGGAGTCCTTGAGCTGTTCCATGGCCAGGTGCGGGATGCTGCCGATACCCGACGAGGCCAGCGTGACCGGGTTCTTGGACTTCTTGGCGTTGGCCATGAACTCTGCAGCATCCTTGGCCGGATCGGCCGGGCTCACCACCAGCAGCTCGACGTTGTTGACGATGACCGAGACAGGCGTGAAGTCGCGTATCGTGTCGTAGGGCAGCTTCTCATAAAGCGAGGCATTGATGGCGGCGGCACCCACGCTCGTGATCCACAGCGTGCTGCCATCGGCCTTGGACCGCATCACCTCGCCAGCGCCGATCGCGCCATTGGCACCGGCCTTGTTGTCCACGATCACCGTCTGGCCAAGCTCCTTGCCCAACTGCTCAGCCAGGACACGCGCGACGAAATCCACCGGTCCTCCTGGCGGGAAGGACACGACAATGCGGGTGCTCTTGGCCTGCGCATGAGCTGCAAGGGGCAGCGCGGCACAGAGAGTGGCTGCGAGCAACGTGCGTCGGATCATGGGGCTGTCTCCAGGGTCTTGTTCGATGCCCTGTGCTGCACCGCTGCGCGGCGCCGCGAGGCATCCCGTTCGTCATGGCGCTGATTCTGGACAGCCCGTCACCATGAGAACAGGACGATGCATCGATAGCAGTTATGCGTGCAGGCTATGGCCTATCGCGCTTTGCCGGCTTGCTCGCATGTCCCAACCAAGGCCTGCGCACGGCTCGCTCCGGTTTCGGGTCAGGCAGCCGAAATCCCTTCTTGCAGACGCTTCGCGAGGGCCAGCAACGGCTCGTGCAGCCGATCCACCACGGCCTGAGGTGTCTCTTCGCCGGTAACGCTCATGTTGAGCACGTGCACGGGATGCTTGCCCAGCACGACAGGGGTGGCCAAGGCCACGACCTGTGGCTGCCACGAGGCCCAGCAGTAACCTGCGTTTTTCACGCTGGCTACGGCCTGGGTGATCTCGCGTGACAGGCCACTCCATTCGCCGCGACGTCGGGCCTTGAAGTGCGCGAGCAGCCGCTTGCGCACCGGTTCGTCCGCCGCTGCAAGCCAGGCATGGCCCAACGAGGTGAGTTCCATCGGCACGCGCTGCCCGGCCACCACGTTTCGCCAGGCCACGCGGCGGCTGTAGCGCACGGACTCCAGGTAGACCATCTCATCGCGGTCTGCCACCGCCAGTCCGACGTTGATTTTGAGTTTCTCTGCCTCGGTGCGCATGAGCGGGCCCGCCACGGCCAGCACGGGCGATCCGGTGCGCATGGCATGCGCCAGGCTCAGGACCGGCGCGGCCAGCCGATAGGCCCGACGGCTTCTGTCGCGCTCCAGCATCCCGCAGTCCATGAGGGTCTGCGTCAGCCGGCTCACCGTTGCGCGCGAGAGCCCCGTGCGCTCGGCGAGCTCGCCGTTGCCCAGCAGGTCCGCCCCGGGCCGAAAGGCACGAAGGATCTCCACACCCCGCTCCAGCGAGCGATTGCGCTCAGCGCTGGAGGGCTTTTCATCGGCCGTTGCCTGGGGCTTTTCCATGGCGTCCTTCTCTCTGAGCTGACAGGCAATTTCCACCTGCCGGAAAGTCGGTGGTGCAAATGCCGAGTGTGCCACCTAACCTTCACGGCATCGATGGGAGCCATGCAGTTTGCTTTCCACCGTATCCAACAAGGCCGACGCCGACGTCGGCGCGTTTTTCAGGAGACACCGTCCATGCAGATGACCTTGCGTTCCGGCCTCGCACGGCTGGGTGCTTTTGTGGCAACCGTGGCCCTGGCCACGAGTACGGCGCTCGCAGCCTATCCCGACAAGCCGATCCGCCTTGTGGTGCCGTTTGCGCCAGGCGGCGGCACCGATCTGATTGCCCGCACGTTAGGCCAGGGCATGGCCAAGGAACTGGGCCAGCCCGTCGTGGTGGACAACAAGCCCGGCGCCGGCACGATCATCGGCACCGATGCGGTGGCCAAGAGCGCGGCCGACGGCTACACGCTCGTGCTGGCCACGATCGCGCATGCGGTGAACCCCAGCCTGCAGCCCAAGCTGCCCTATGCATGGGACAAGGGCTTCGCGCCGGTGATGCTCATCGGCCGCGGCCCCAACGTGCTGGTGGTGCGGGCTGAGAGCCCTTACAAGAGCGTCAAGGATGTGATTGCCGCGGCCAAGGCGGCGCCGGGCAAACTGACCTACGCCAGCCAAGGCAACGGCACCTCGGCCCACCTGGCCGGCGAGTTGTTCACGAACCTGGCCAAGGTCCAGATGACCCATGTGCCCTACCGCGGCGCCGGCCCGGCCATCACGGACCTGCTCGGCGGCCAGGTAGACATGATCTTCGGCACCGCCGCTGCGGTGTCCACCTTCGTTGACAGCGGCAAGCTGCGCGCGCTGGCCGTGACGACCCCTGAGCGCTCCCCGGCACTCAAGGACGTGCCCAGCGTCGCCGAGACCGTGCCGGGCTACGTGGTGGAGAGCTGGTACGGCGTCTATGCCCCCGCCGGCACCCCGGCCGACGTGATTGCCAGGCTCAATGCCGCGGCGAAGAAGGCCGCGCGCACGCCTGAATTCGCCAAGAAGGTCGAGCAGGAAGGTCTCGTCATCAGCGCCGGCACGCCGGCCGAGCTCGACGCCTACGTGCATGCCGAGGAGGCCCGCTGGCGCAAGCTGGTCAAGGACAACAACATCAAGTCGGAGTAAGCCCGAAGCCAGCCTTCCCCTCACCGAACTTACGCATTTCCATCATGACCAACGAACTCATCGACCTGCAGGTCCACGCCGGCATCGCCACGCTGACCCTCAACCGCCCCGACAAGCGCAACGCCATGAGCGACGCCATGCGCAGCCAGTTCATCGAGGCGCTGGAGCACGTGGCCGCCGACAAGGCGATCCGCGCCCTGGTGCTCACCGGCGCCGGCAAGGGCTTCTGTGCCGGCGGCGACATCGCCGGCATGGAGCGGCGCATGAGCGCCCCGGCCGGCGAAATCGCCTTCAACGGCTGGCACCGCCAGCAGCGCGTGCACCACACCCAGGCGCTGCTGCACACCATGCCCAAGCCGGTGATTGCCGCGGTCAACGGCGCCGCGTCGGGGCTGGGTGCCGACACGGCGCTGGCCTGCGATTTCATCATCGCCAGCGAGTGGGCCAGCTTCACCTGGTCCTACATCCACCGCGGCATCGTGCCGGACGGCGGCGGCATGTACTTCCTGCCACGCCGCGTGGGCCTGCCCAAGGCCAAGGAGCTGATCTTCACCGGCCGCAAGGTCGATACCGACGAGGCGCTGGCGCTGGGCATCGTGGACCGCAAGGTCAGCGCCGAAACGCTCGTGGCCGATGCGCAGGCCTGGGCCGCCGAGCTGAGCCAGGGCTCGGCCACTGCGCTGGCGCTGGGCAAGACCATCCTCAACCAGAGCTTCGAGCTCAGCGCGCAGCAGGTCTTCGCCCAGGGCAGCCAGGCCCAGGGCATCTGCTACACGAGCACCGAGCACCGCGAATCCGTCATGGCGTTCCTCGCCAAATCCGCCGCCAAGTGAACTGCCCGCCGAGTACCGACATGAACGCCATCTCCCGACTCCTGAAGCCCCGCAGCGTCGCCGTCATCGGCGCCTCGGCCGACGCCACCAAGACCGCCGGCCGCCCGGTGTCGTATCTGGTCAAGCATGGCTTCCAGGGCGACATCTATCCCGTGAACCCCAAGGCCGAGCGTATCGGCGAGCTGCGCTGCTACCCCGACATCGCCTCGCTGCCGGCGGTGCCCGACGTGGGCATCGTGTTGCTGGGTGCGGAGCGCGCGCATCTGGCCGTGCGCGAGCTGGCCCAGCGCGGCTGCGCCGCCGCCATCGTGCTGGCCAGCGGCTACACCGAGACCGGCGAGGAAGGCGCGCGGCGCCAGCGCCAGCTCATCGACGCCGCCGGCTCCATGCGGCTGCTGGGTCCCAACACCATCGGCCTGGTGAACCTCACCGACAACATCGTGCTGTCGGCCACCGGTGCGCTGGAGATGGAGCACTTCCCGGTGGGCGCCATCGGCGTGGTGTCGCAAAGCGGCGGCATCCTGGGCGCGCTGCTGTCGCGCGCCGCGGCGCGGGGCATCGGACTGTCCAAGCTCATCTCCACCAGCAACGAGGTGGACCTGGAGCTGGCCGACTTCATCGACCACCTGGTGGACGACGAGGCCACCAAGGTGATCGCGCTCTACGTCGAGACGGTGCGCAATCCCGAGAAATTCCGCGCCGCGGCGCTGCGGGCCGCGCGGGCCGGCAAACCCATCGTCGCCTTCAAGATCGGCCGTTCCGAGGCCGGCGCGCAGGCCGCCGTGTCGCACACCGGCGCGCTGGCCGGCGCCGACCGCATGTACGACGCGCTGTTCCGGCAGACCGGCGTCATCCGCGCCCAAACCTTCAGCGACCTGCTCGACATCCCGGCTGCGCTCTCCACCGGCCGCGTGCTGCGCAACAAGCGCGTGGCGATCCTGACCTCCACCGGGGGGGCCGGCACGCTGGTGTCGGACAGCCTGGGCGTGTCGGGCTTCGAGACGCCGGCGCCGGACGCCGAGACGGCCGCCGCGCTGCGCGCGCTGCAGACGGGCGACCACGCCGCGCTGGACCGCAACCCCATCGACGTGACGCTGGCCGGACTGCGGCCCGACCTGCTGCGCGGCGCGATCAAGGCGGTGCTGGCCAGCCCCAGCTACGACGCGCTGGTGGTGATCGTGGGCTCTTCCAGTCTGGCGATGCCGGAGCTCATGGCCGGCGCCATCCAGGACTGCCTGCCGCTGTCGGACAAGCCCGTGCTGGCCTACGTCAGCCCGCATGCGCCCGAGGTGGGCGCGCTGCTGACCCGTCGCGGCGTGCCGGCCTTCGCCGCAGCCGAGAGCTGCACGGCCGCCCTGGCCGGAATGCTGCAGGCCATCCAGTGGAAAGCGCCCGTGGCCGAGGCGCCGCAGGCGGCCGCCGTGCCGGCGGACGACTTCCCTGCCGGCTCGCTGGACGAGGCGCAGGCCAAGCAACTTTTCGCGCGCTTTGGCGTGCCCTGCGCCCGCGAGGTCGTCGTCCAGACGGCTGCCGAGGCCGAGCAGGCCGCGCGCGAGCTGGGCGGCCGGGTCGTGCTGAAGATCCTGTCGGGCGAGATCACCCACAAGAGCGACGTGGGCGGCGTGGCCGTGGGCCTGACCGCCGAGCAGATCGGCGTGCGGCTGACCGAGATGGCCGCGCAAGTGGAAGCCCGCGCCGGCGTGCGGCCGCAGCGCTTCCTGGTGCAGGAGATGGTTGCGGGTGGCACAGAGCTGATCCTGGGCCTGCACCGCGACGCGCTGGGCACGGCCGTGCTGCTGGGCATGGGCGGCGTCACGGCTGAGCTGTTCAAGGACACCACGATGCGGCTGCTGCCGCCCGGCGGGCCGCTCAGCCGCGAGGAAGCGCTGTCCATGGCGCGCGAGCTCAAGACCTGGCCGCTGCTCGACGGCTTCCGTGGCCGGCCCAAGGCTGACGTGGACGCGTTGGTGGATGCCATCGTCGCCTTCTCCGCCATGGCGGCCCAGCTTGGCGACCGGCTGTCCGAGGCGGAGATCAACCCGGTGTTCGTGCTGCCTCAGGGCCAGGGCGTGCGCGCCGCTGACGGCGTGGCCGTGCTCGCGCGCTGAACGAAGCGGTCCGCACCGCTCGGACCGTCACCACAAGGCCCTGGCGCCTGGCGCCGGGGCCAAAGTTGCGGCGCGCGCCCTCGGCACGCGCCGCCATGAATCAACACGCCCAAGGCCCTGGGGGCCGGGTATTGACATCACCGGAGCAGCGACATGAGCGCCCGTGTACACCTGGAACGCGACGGCGACGTGGCCGTCGTCGTGATCGACAACCCGCCCGTGAATGCCGGCTCGGCCCAAGTGCGCCGCGGCCTGCTGGAAGTTTTGGAGACGGTGGCCAGCGACGGAGGCATCCACGCCGCCGTGCTCATCGGCGCAGGAAATTGCTTCATCGCCGGCTCCGACCTGCGCGAGTTCGGCCAACCGCTGCAGGAGCCGCAGTTGCCGGCGGTGATTGCGGCCATCGAGGCCTGCGACAAGCCCGTGGTGGCGGCGCTGCATGGCGCCGCGCTGGGCGGCGGCTTCGAGCTGGCGCTGGGTTGCGATGCCCGCGTGGCTGCTGCCGGCACCGTGGTCGGCCTGCCCGAGGTCACGCTGGGCATCATCCCGGGTGCGGGTGGCACGCAGCGGCTGCCGCGCCTGGTGGGCGTGCCCAAGGCCATCGAGTTGACTTGCAGCGGCGCCCGCGTGCCCAGCGGCCAGGCCCTGGCGCTGGGGCTCATCGACTGCGAGGCGCAAGGCGATCTGCGCGCGGCTGCCGTGGCCCATGCCCGCGGCCTCGTCGGCAACAAGGCCCGCGTGCGTGACCGCGTCGTGCCGGCGGCAGACGCCCAGGCGGTGGAGCAGGCTGCGGCGGCAGCGCTCAAGGCCGGCAAGGCACGCCCGGCGGTGCACGCGGCCATCGAGGCCGTGATGTCCGCGGCGCAAGTTCCCATTGAGGAGGGCCTGGCGAGCGAGCGTTCCGCGTTCCAGGCGCTGCGCGTCTCGCGCGAAGCGCGCGCGCTGCGCCACCAGTTCTTCGCCGAGCGCGACAGCGCACGGCTGCCTGAGCTCGAAGGCGTGGCACCGCGCCCGGTGCAGCACGTCGCCGTCATCGGCGCGGGCACCATGGGAACAGGCATCGCCATCGCCGCGTTGGATGCCGGCTTCGATGTCGCGCTGCTGGAGCAGGACGAGGCCGCGCTGCGGCGCGGCACCGAGCGCATCTGCGAGCACTACGCGAGCCGCGTGCAGGCGGGCAAGCTCAAGGCATCGACGGCGGCGCAGTGCGAGGCACGGTTGCAGCCCACCATCGACTGGTCGGTGCTGGGCTCCAGCGACCTGGTGATCGAGGCGGTGTTCGAAGACCTGGACGTCAAGCGGCAGGTGTTCGCGCGCATCGACGCCCTGGCCCGGCCCGGGGCGGTGCTGGCCTCCAACACCTCGTACCTGGACCTGGACGCCATCGCCGGCGCCACGCGGCGCCCGCAGGACGTGATCGGGCTGCACTTTTTCAGCCCCGCCCACGTGATGCGGCTGTTGGAGGTGGTGCGCGGCGCGGCCACCGCGGCCGACGCGCTGGCCACCGGGCTGGTGGTCGCCAAGCGGCTACGCAAGCTGCCAGTGGTCACGGGCAATGCCTTCGGTTTCATCGGCAACCGCATCTACGCGGCCTACCGCCGTCAGTGCGAATTCATGATCGAGGAGGGCGCCTGGCCCGCGCAGGTGGACGCTGCGCTGGAGGCTTTCGGCTTTGCCATGGGGCCCTTCGCGGTGGCGGACCTCTCAGGGCTGGACATCGCCTGGCGCATGCGCCAGGCGCAGGCCGCCACGCGCGCCCCGGCTGCGCGCTACGTGCACATCCCGGACCGGTTGTGCGAGGCCGGCCGCCTGGGGCGCAAGACCGGGGCGGGCTACTACGTCCACGAAAGCGGCAGCCGCGGCCGCAAGAGCGATCCGGCGGTGCACACGCTCATCGAGCGGGCCCGTGCGGACAAGGGCCTGGTGCCGCGCACGCTGAGCGACGACGAAATCCAGCGCCGTGCGCTGCTGGCCATGGTCAACGAGGCGGCGCGGCTGCTTGCCGAGGGCGTGGCCCGCCGCGCCAGCGACGTGGACGTGGTCCTGGTCAACGGCTTCGGCTTCCCGCGCTGGGAAGGCGGCCCAGTGTTCTGGGCACGCGAGCGCGGCGCCGAGGCGCTCGCCCAGGACATGGACTGGCTCGCCGATCTCAGCGGCCCCGGCTTCGTGCGCGGCGACCTGCGCCACGTGCTGCAGCAGCTCGCGTGACGCCCGGCTTTCACCAGACCTATCGGAGACTCCCATGACCCGACACGCCTTCATCTGCGACGCGCTGCGCACGCCTTTCGGCCGCTACGGCGGCAGCCTCTCGTCCGTGCGCGCCGATGACCTCGGCGCCGTGGCGCTCAAGGCCCTGGCCGAGCGCCACCCGAACCTGGATTGGGAAGCCTTTGGCGACGTGATCTACGGTTGCGCCAACCAGGCCGGCGAGGACAACCGCAACGTCGCGCGCATGTCGCTGCTGCTCGCCGGCTTGCCCATGAGCCTGCCCGGCTCCACCGTCAATCGGCTGTGCGGCTCGGGCATGGATGCCATTGGCACTGCCGCACGCGCCATCAAGGCCGGCGAAACCGAATTGATGGTGGCCGGCGGCGTGGAAAGCATGAGCCGCGCTCCTTTCGTCATGCCCAAGGCGACCGCTGCTTTCAGCCGTCAGAACTCGGTGGAAGACACCACCATCGGCTGGCGCTTCGTCAACCCGGCGATGAAGGCAGCCTACGGCGTGGATTCCATGCCTGCGACGGCGGAGAACGTCGCCACCGAGTTCGGCATCAGCCGCGAGGACCAGGACAAGTTCGCCCTGGCCTCGCAGCGCAAAACCGTGGCGGCGCAGAAGGCCGGCCTGCTGGCCGCCGAAATCACGCCGGTGACGATCGTGCAGAAGAAGGGCGATGCCCTGGTGGTGAGCCAGGACGAGCACCCGCGCGAAACGTCGTTGGAGGCGCTGGCCCGGCTCAAGGGGGTGGTGCGCCCGGACGGCACTGTCACAGCCGGCAATGCCTCGGGCGTCAACGACGGCGCCTGCGCGCTGATCCTGGCCGGCGAAGCCGCCGCAGTGCGGCAGGGCCTGACGCCGCGCGCCCGTGTGGTGGGCATGGCTACCGCAGGCGTGGCGCCGCGGATCATGGGCATCGGCCCGGCACCGGCGACGCGCAAGGTGCTGGCGCTCACAGGCCTGAGCCTGGAGCAGATGGACGTGATCGAGCTCAACGAGGCCTTCGCGGCGCAGGGCCTGGCCGTGCTGCGAGAGCTGGGCCTGCGCGACGACGACCCGCGCGTGAACCCGTGGGGTGGCGCCATCGCGCTGGGCCACCCGCTGGGCGCCAGCGGCGCACGGCTGGTGGCCACGGCCGTGAACCAGTTGCACCACACAGGCGGACGCTACGCGCTGTGCACGATGTGCATCGGCGTGGGCCAGGGCATCGCCATCGTGCTCGAAAGGGTTTGACCCCTCGGCTGCCTACGGCAGCCTCGCGAGCCGAGTTCCTCTTGTGCGGGCCTCTGCACCCGCTGCAGACGTCCGTCGCCTGCCTGGAAGCACTTCGCGTGCTGCCAGTGTCCCCAGCGCCGTACCGCCAAGGTGCGATGCGCCATCCCCAACCTCATGACGAGGAGACACCCATGATGAAAAAAATCGCCATCGCGGTGGCCGCCCTGCCCGCGGCCTTCGCCGCGCAGGCCCAATCCGGCGTAACCCTCTACGGCCTGGTCGACGCCGGCGTGGAAGTCGTCAACCACGCCAGCGCCACGGGAGGTTCCGTCACGCGGCTGACCTCCGGTGGCATGAACACGTCACGCTGGGGCGTTCGCGGCAGCGAGGACCTGGGCGGTGGCCTCAAGGCCGTGTTCCAGCTCGAATCCGGCATCTTCATCGACAACGGCAGCGTGGATACGCCCAGCAGCGTTCCGAACGGGTTGTTCCGCCGACAGGCCAACGTTGGCCTGGAGGGTGCCTTCGGCCGGATCATCGCCGGCCGCTCGTACACCACGGCCTACGACTTCATCCTGCCGTTCGACCCCATGGGCTATTCGCCGGCCTACTCCTGGGCCACGGCCAGCAACGGCACCACGGCCGCCGCCTCCAGTGCGTATGGCATGACCACCGCTTTCGACAACATCCTGAAGTACACCGGCACGTTCGGCGGCTTCAAGGTCGGTGCCTCCTATGGATTTGGCGAAGTGGCGGGCGCCAGCGGTGCCGGGCGGCGTTACGCGCTCGCCGTAGGCTATGGCGCCGGGCCCTTCACCGTCGCGCTTACGGGCGAGCGCATCAACGGCACGCAGAATCCGACGCCTCGCGACGAGACCACGGCGTACCACGCGGGCCTGGGCTGGCAGCTCAACAAGGACGTGGCTCTCAAGGCCGGTGCCCGCTACTACAAGATGGAGCGGGCCAGCGGTGCTGCAGAACTGCGCGCCAACACCTACTGGGTGGGCGCGAACTGGCAGGCGACCCCGGCGCTGGGGTTGTCCGCGGCGCTGTACTACCTGGACCAGCGCAACCTCGCCACCGAAGCTGATCCCAAGATGCTGGTGCTGCGCGCCCGCTATGCGCTGTCCAAGCGCACCGACTTGTATGCCACCGCGGGCCATGCCCGCGCCAAGAACGGCCAATCGGTGGCGCTGACCCGCGATGTCAGCCCGCAGGGCGTCACGGGTTTCCGTGACACGCAGACCGGTGTGATCGTGGGTGTGCAGCACCGGTTCTGAGTAACCGACTTACGAGTCAAGTGCCGTGAAGTGAGCCGTTCCAGGGTGTACCGGTTCTGGCCATGGCGCTGAGCATGGTCAGCATGCTTGCGCATGCAAGCCGCCAGCGCCACCTTGGGCAGCTTGCCCGCGGCACGCAGCCGCTCGTGGAACGCCTTGAGCGGCGGGTTGCGCACGACGGCAGTGAGCATGGCCTGCCGAGCACGCGGCGCACGTCAAAGCGCCCGCCCTGTACACGGCGTCGTCCGTTGCTGTAGCCCGAGTCACAGGCCACGGGAGCCACGCCCACGAGGGCGGCGATCTCACGCCTGGTCAGCCGCCCGATCTCAGGCAACTCGGCAATGAGCGTGGCGCTGGCCACGGGGCCAATGCCGCGTGCGGACTGCAACAGTGCATTGTGCAAACGCTGATGCTGCCCTTGCGGGGCTCGCCGCTTTGGCAAACTGCTGCTACGTCTGTAGCAGCTGCCCGGCAGTCCGGCCGCACCTCCACATGAAAAACATCCAGCACGGTGACTCTCCTACGGGGCTACATCACGGGCCCCTGGCCGGCGTAGCGCTTTGCGCAGAGGATTTCAATGCCGTGTTCGCCGCCATGCCGGGGGTCTGGCTGCTGCTGGCCGCCGACGCTCCGCGCTTCACGATGCTGGCAGCCAGCGACGAGCGCCTCGCAGCAACCCTGACGACCCGGGAAGCCACTTTGGGCCGGCCACTGTTCGAGGTGTTCCCGGATTCCAACCCGGACAACCCCGAGCCCTCCGGTGTCGGCAACCTGCGCATGTCGCTGGAGACTGTGCTGCGTACCCGGGCGCCGCACCGCATGGCCATTCAGCGCTACGACTTGCGCCGCTCTGATGGCACCTGGGAGGAGCGCCACTGGGCACTGCTCAACGTGCCGGTGCCGGGCGCCGACGGTGAAGTGCGCTTCCTGCTTCACCATGTCCAAGACGTCACGCACGAGGTCATGGGGCACCTGGCACTTATAAAAGCCGAGCAACGCGCGGCGCGTCTGCTGGAGCAGATGACGGACGCGCACTTCGTGCTCGACCCGGAGTTTCGCTTCGTCTCGATGAACCCGGCCGCCGAGCGCCTGGTCAGCAAGTCAAGGCGAGAAGTGCTCGGGCGCACCCATTGGGACGTGTTCCCGGCTTCCGTGGATCTGGACGCGGGCCACGCGTATCGGCGCGTGGTGACCGAAGGCGTGGAGCAGCACCTGCATCAGCACTACGTCGGCGAAGGCTATGACGTGCACCTCGAAATCGATGCCTATCCGACCGAGGAGGGCGGTGTCGCGATCTTTGCGCGTGACGTCACCGAGCGGGTGCGGGAGGCCGATACGCGCCGCAAGGCCCAGGCGCAGCGCTTCATAGCCCAGTTGGAAGACGCGCTGCGCCCGCATGGCGAGGCCAGCGCCATCCAGGCTGAAGTGGCGCGTCTGCTCGGCGTGCACTTGGGTGCCAGCCAGATCGTGTACAGCGAGGTGCCGGACGCCACCGTCCAGGATTTTGGTTCGTACGTAGCACAGCAGCTCGCGGCAAGGCAAACGGTCGTGGTCGCCGACGTGCAGGAAGCGGCGCAGCGCCAAGGGCTGGACCATCTCATTGAGGTGGCAGCGGGCATTCGTGCCTGCCTGATCGTGCCGATCGTGAAAGACGGATGCCTCGCGGCCTGTCTGGCAGTCAGCCAGAGCGTGCCGCGGCACTGGACCGCCGACGAGATCGCACTGGTGGAAGACGTGGCCGAACGCGCCTGGGCCGCCGTGCAGCGCGCACGCGCCGAAGAGGCCCTGCGCCTGAGCGAGGAGCGCTATCGCACGCTGTTCGAGCGCATGAACGAAGGTTTCTGCACTGTCGAAGTGATATTTGACGCTGCAGGCCGCCCGGTGGACTTCCGGCTCGAATCCGTGAATCCGGCTTTCAGCCAGCAGACGGGCTTGCTCGATGCCGTGGGGCGACGCATGCGCGAACTCGCACCGCAGCACGAGGCGCACTGGTTCGAAACCTTCGGACATGTTGCCATCACGGGCGAGCCCGTCCACTTCGAAGGTGCGGCCAAAGCGCTGCAGCGGAGTTTCGAGGTGCACGCTTTTAAGGTCGGCCAGCCTGGAGAACGGCGGGTGGCCATCCTCTTCAGGGATATCACGCAGCGCAAGCAGGCGGAAGGCGAACTCCAGGCGCTCAACGCCGCCTTGGAGCAGCGCGTGTTGAATCGCACCGCCGAGCTGGTCACGGCGCGCGATGCTGCCCAGTCCGCCAACCAAGCCAAGAGCGCGTTTCTGGCCACGATGAGCCACGAGCTACGCACGCCGCTCAACGCCGTCATCGGGTTGAGTCACCTACTGCAGCAGATGGCACTGCCCCCACGGGCACAAGGCTTCGTCGGCCACGTCGCCCAGGCCGGTGAGCAGCTGTTGGCCCTGGTGAACGACGTGCTCGACCTCTCACGCATTGAAGCCGGGGAGATGCGGCTGGAGCGTGTCGCCTTTGATCTGGCATCCGTACTCGACGCCGTGCGTGCCATTGTGGAGCCACAGGCCTTGGCCAAGGGGCTGATGCTGGAGTTCGATGCCGGAGCGGACCTGGCAAAAATGCTCACCGGTGATCCGCTGCGCCTGAAGCAGGTGCTATTGAATCTGCTGGGCAATGCCGTCAAGTTCACGCTGACCGGCAGCATCAAGCTGCACGTTCAACAAAAAGCTCATGGGGTTGGAGAGGTGCTGCTTCGATTCGACGTCAGCGATACGGGCATAGGCATCGCGCAGCAGGCGCAGGCACGGATTTTCGAAGCCTTCACGCAGGCCGACTCCTCCACCACGCGGCGCTTCGGTGGCACGGGACTGGGCCTTTCCATCGTGCGGCATTTGGTGGACATGATGGGCGGCGAGCTAGCGGTGCAAAGCCAGCCGGGGCAAGGCAGCACCTTCAGCGTCGAGCTGCCGTTTCGCTTGGCGTGATCGACCGGGAACAGACTGGATTCTCCTAAAAGGAGGGCGAGGGCAAAGACTTTCTCAGTGCCGACACCGGCTGCTTCGCGCCGCTTACCGGCTAAACCGATACGCGCAGAATGCTGCCGTTGTCCTCGTCCGTCAGCAGCAGCAGGCTACCGTCAGGTGCCTGTCGAACGTGGCGGAAACGCCTGCCCAATTCGGCGAACATAGGCGTGCGGGACACCACGGCACGGCCTTCAATGCCCACCAGCCACAGTTCCTTGCCACCCAGTCCGGCAAGGATCAGGTGGTCGCGCCACTCGGGGAACATGCGCCCATCGCAGAAGGCCATGCCGCTGGGCGCGATGCGCACCCGGCCCCAATGCGTCACAGGCTGATCCAGGCCAGGCGCGGACGTGCTCCCGCCCACCACCGTACAGGTATCTACCGGCGTCCCATATTCACAACCATAGGAAATCTTGGGCCAGCCGTAGTTGTGTCCTGGCTCGATGACATTGAGCTCATCGCCGCCTTGCGGGCCATGCTCACTGCTCCAGATGTCGCCCGTGACCGGGTGCATCGCCAGGCCTTGAGGATTGCGGTGGCCCAGCGTCCACAGCTCGGGCTGTGCGACCTCATGGCCTATGAACGGATTGTCCTGCGGCACGCTTCCGTCCCGGTTGATGCGCACGATCTTTCCAAGATGACTGCGCAGCCATTGCGCCTGTCGCCTCAGCAGCTCGTTGCGCCCCTCGCCCACAGTGATGAAGAGCTTGTCGTCTCCCGCCAAGAGCAGGCGGGAGCCATAGTGGAACGTGCTCAAGCTCAAGGGGTACTTCGGAAAGGCGCGGAAGATGACCGTGAAATCATGCAGCTCGGTGCCAACAAGACGCGCCCGGGCGACCGCGGCCCCGGCACGGTCGGATTGCTCGTCCGTACCCAGCTCCGCGTAGCTGAGATAGACCCAGATGTCACCGCCTTCACTGTGGTCCACCGCGACGTCCAGCAACCCGCCGTGGCCGGCAGTCTGGAGCCGCCCAATAGGGAAACCAGTAACCGTGCTGATCTTGCCGCCGTCCGCGCTTACAAGGCTCAAGCGACCGACGCGCTCCGTCACGAGCATGCTGTTGTCGGCCAGGAAGGCCAAGCCCCACGGGTGATCGAGGCCGCTGCGCACCGTGCTCACGGTCGGCAGCAGGCCGCCCAAGGCCTTCACGCCCTCCAGGGCGCTTTCCGTGCGCGCCGCACTGCTGCCCCCGCCACAACCGGGCAGTAACGCGGCGACCCCGGCAGCGCTTGCAGCACCAGCCATACGGCGAAGTAACTCGCGTCGAGAATATCCGCTCAAGGTTGTTGCCAAAGCGGTATTTGGGCCCATGCGCATACATCTGTCCCTATGAAGTCGAAGGAAAGAGAACTTGGGAATTGTTTGGGAAGGCTCACCAAGCAGAAGAATCTCACACCAAGGTGCGCACTTTTGAATCGATTTGCATCTGATGCAGGGGCTCGTAGTTTTACGAAATGTACGGATCGGGCGCTCTTTGCAAGCTCCACGTGGTGATGAGAACTGGCCTGCAAACATGTATACGGCTCGCTTGATGGGCAAGCCCTGTAGTCACGCCTGCGGCCTCGATGAGAACTCGCACAGCCACTTGCTCTGCGCGTCCGCCACGGATGTTCACGACAGCGGTCGATTGATGCACGAGCAACTGCCCTAGCCCATGCACTGCGCCCACTGAACCGAACGAGTGTGGCTCATAGG
>NZ_BCTC01000067.1 GCF_001571085.1 Azohydromonas lata NBRC 102462 | reverse complement strand
GGCGGGGCCCTGCCCCGCCCGCCAGGTTGATGGCAGCTCAAACAGCCTTGCAAGGCGGCGGCGCAATCCGCCGCCTTTTTCGTTTCAACGATGTCCGGCACCCGTCCGGTCCTGGAGCTTGTTCATGTCCGAACCCGACACCTCTTGCCCCGGCGGCGCCGCTGACGGCGCCGCGCCTGCCGACGTGCCGCAGGTGATGGCCACGGCGGCGGCGCTGTCGCTGCTGGAGCGCGTGCGCGCGCAGCACGGGCCGCTGATGTTCTACCAGTCGGGGGGCTGCTGCGACGGCAGCGCGCCCATGTGCTATGCGCGCGGCGAGCTGCTGGTGGGCGACGGCGACCGGCTGCTGGGCCACGTGGGCGGCGAGCCCTTCTACATCGCCGATGCGCTGTTCGAGTACTGGACGGGCTCGCAGCTCATCCTGGACGCCGAGCCCGGGCGCGGCGGCATGTTCTCGCTGGAAGGCGGCACGGGCGAGCACTTCATCTCCCGCGCGCGGCTGTACAGCGACGCCGAGTGGCTGTGGCTGCAGGCCCACGGGCGGGTGTGAACGGCCCGCGCCGCGGCGGCTGGCGGGCTGAACCACAGGTGCTGGCAGCAGCTTGCGGGCCGAACCGCCGCATGCCCATGGGTTCGGCCGCGCAAGCGGACCTCCTGCAGGCTTGCGTTGAGCCGGCGTGCCGGTGACCGGCCTCAGTCGTGCGCCGGGGGCTGCGCCGCCTCGTCCATGCGGCACATGAACTCGTACTCCAGCAGCGCCAGCGAAGCGGCCTCGTCGAGCAGGCCGTTGACGCTCAGCCCGCGCTGGCGCGCCACCTCGCGCAGCCGGCGCACGGTGTCGGCCGGCAGCCTCAGCGTCAGCCGCACGGGCTCGTCGCAAGGGGTCGTGCGTCTAGGGGTGCGATTCATGGCGGTCCGAACCCCCAGGAGCGCAGCACCGCCTGGCCGCCCTCGCCGAGCAGGAAGCGCGTGAACGCTTCGGCCGCGGGCGTGGCGCCTTGCAGCACGGCCAGGCCGTAGGTGGCGGCCACCTCCAGCTTCTGCGGCAGGGGCAGCACCTGCAGCGCGCGGCTCTCGCGCACGGCCAGCGCGGCGTTGGTGCAGTAGGTGACGAAGACGTCGGCGCGGCCCTCGTCCAGCAGCCAGGCGTAGACGCTGCGGCCTGGCGGCGGCGTGGGCGACGCGGGCCCACCGGCCAGTTGCAGCGCGCGGTCCTTGAGCCGCTGCGCCGAGCCCGGGCCGGCGGCGCCGCTGGCCTCCACCCGGTCGAAGAAGCGCCAGGCGTAGTCGCCGGCCGGATCGGCGCCCGGCGTGGAAGTGCCCACGCGCAGCGCCGGGTCGAGCAGCCGCTGCGCCACGTCCTGCCCGTTGAGGCTGAAGGACGGCGCGCCCAACAGGCACAGCGCGTTGCGGGCGAAGGGCCGCGCCGCGCCGGAGCGCCCGGCCGCGGCCAGCGCCTGCGGGTGCTCCATGTTGGCCGAGGCGAACACGTCGGCGCGCTCGCCGGCCAGCAGCTTGTCCTTGAGCAGCCCGGAGGGGCCGAAGTTGAAAGCGACGCGGGCACCGGACTGGCGCTCGAACGCTTGGGCCGCCTCGGTCAGCGCCGCGCGCAGGCTGCCGGCCGCATACACCGTGACGCCGGCCGGCGCGGCCTCGGGCGCGGATGCGGCGGACTGCGCCGCCGCGCCGCCCGCCACGACGGTGGACAGGCATGCCAGCAGCGCGGTCCGCGCAACTTCCTGCAGGGGGGTGTGCCCACTTGGAGCACTGGAGGAAATCGACATGGGAGCGTGGAACAGATTTGACGCCATTGTTTCGATTCCGTCCCCGGAACGCGATATGTGCGCCAGAGCATAGCTGCCCGTTTGACGCCATCCCGGATGCAGGCAGTCGCGGCCGCCAAGCCACCCCAGGTACCGGGGGCGATGGGCTGGCCCAGCATGCCGGCCGCCCGTTCACGGCCGTCGGCACGGGCCGATCGGCCGCGCATGGGCAGGCGGGATTGCGACGCCCGCGCCGCCGCATTGCCTGCATGCACTGGATGTGGTGGATGGGGGCAGGTTCCTGAAGGACGCGAGATATTGGCGGGGACCAGCAAATGCAATGCCTAAATAAGCCAAGGCCGAAACGCCGGAAAATGAATTTGCCACGCCCCGTCCCATTCGTTTTCAACGCTGAAGGCTCAATCCCATTTCCTCAGAACGATTACCCCTCAAATCGTAAACAGCACTATATTTTGTCAATCATCCAATATCAACTTGAGGTGTGGGCAAAGCATTGACGACCGGTAAGCTCCCGCTTCCACCGGAGGTCTTAAGATGCAGCCCCTCAAGCATTTCATATTTCTCAGCGGCATGGCACTGGCCACAACCACTCAAGTGCATGCAGCCGAATTGAAATACCGCATAGAAGCCATCGACGTGCTTTCCGGCGGGTATGCCACCTATGCCACCGGGTTCAACGACCATGGCCAAGTGGCTTTGACGGCACAGGGGCAGTTTGAGTTTGGAGAGGGCTCGCGGGCATTCTTGTATCAGCGCGGGCAATCCACGATGATTCCCCTGGCAGCAGGTTTGTCCAGTTATTCCGGGGACATCAACAATCGCGGCGACATGGTGGGCGGCATGAAAATCTCAGGCAGCACACGACCGTTTTATTATCGCAACGGAAAATTCGTGGACATAGGTGCCACGATCGGATCGGACCAGGCCGTCTTGACGGCCCTGAACGACAAGGGAATGGTTGTCGGTTATGCGGAAGACAAGTCGTTCCTGTATCGGAATGGACACGTCGAATACTGGAAAGCGGAATCCATGGCCGCGACCCACGCGTTTGACATCAACAACCGCGGAACTGTCGTGGGCGGCTCGATGTTTGAGCCCGATTCAAACTACTTGTCGTTTTTCACGTACAGGAACGGACAACTCAAATCCCCATCTTTACCCGACTATATTTGGGGACGTGCCGGAGCCATCAACGATTCAGGGCAAATCGTCATCAACAAGCCGCAAATATCCTGGGGCGAGACGGGCGACGTCTATCTTTACAAAGACGGCAAGTACACAGGCATCAACTTTTTCAACGGCGCGGGGCTGGACATCAACGAAAAAGGCTGGGTCGTAGGCGAACGGGGATTCTTCGTACCGGACGAAGGATACGACTGCTGCAATGCCAGCCTTTACCGGGACGGCCGCACTTACATTCTTGAGAACCTGTTGACGGCCAATGCCTCCAAGAACTGGAACCTGTATTCCGCCATCGGCATAGACGAGCGCGGCACCATCGTGGGCAACGGCTATCTTGAAGGCGTCGGCCGGCGCGCTTTTGTCATGACCCCCGTGCCGGAGGCCTCCACCTACGCGACCATGATGGCCGGCCTGGTGGCCGTGGGCTATATGTCGCGCCGCAAGCGGCGCGACAAGTCCGCACAACCGCAATAAGAAAACAATTGGGATGGGCAGCCCTTGCCCACCCCTCAATATTTCATCTCAAACCGCTGCTGCCGAAACCTGAATACCGCCGCCCGCGGGCCAATCGATTCCAGGAACAAATCCGGTGCAATTTGTGCCTTTTCCCGCAGCACTTGTCCGTTGACGATCAGCAGCCGGTTCGCGGGCTCGGCCGAATAAATACCGCCGCCCAGGGTCAAGGGCGGCAAGGCCTGGCGCAATTGCGGCGGCAGCTCGGCCAGGGTCACGGCGGCAGCCGCGGGCGCGGGGGCTGCCGCCGGGGCGGCCGGCACTGCCGGCGCGGCAGCCGGGGCTTGGGCCGGCGGCGTGGCGCGCGCCGTCGCCGCAGGCTGGGCTGGCGCTGAAGCGGCCGCACGCGGCACGGGCGCCGGTGCCGCCGCAACCGGCGCGGGGGAAGGCGCCGGCGCAGGCGCAGGCGGCGCGGCCACGATGGGCGCAGGCGGCACGGCTTGCGTCACGGGCGCCACCGGCGCGGGCGCCGGGCTGACGGGCGCGGGCGCGGGTGCAGGTCCGGGTGCGGGCACAGGGACGGAAGGCGGGCTGACGGGGGCCGGTGCGGCCGCCAACGGCGCCGCCGCCTCGCGCTGCGGCTCCCCCGGCCACAGCCACCACGCCAGCGCGGCACCCACCACCACCGTCCCGCCCGCCAGTGCCCAGGGCAGCATGCGGCGCGGCTCGGAGGCGGGCTCGGCGGCCACCGGCAGCACGGGCGTATTGAGCCCCGGCGTGGCGCCCCGGTTGCGCTCGGCTTCGGCGCGTTGCAGCGCCTTGAGGATGTAGGACATCAGGGAGCCTTGAGCAGCCGCGGCTCGTCAAGGCCCGCGGCGCGGTTGAGCAGCATGAAGGTCGCCGGGCCCGCCACGCCGTCGGCCTTGAGCCCGGCGGCGAACTGGAAGGCTTTCAGATCGGCCAGCAGCGCGCCCTCCAGGCGGCGCGGCGGCGTGGACGGGGCGCGCTGGCCCTGCGCGCGCGCCAGCAGGCCCGCCAGGGCCGCCACGGGCGCTCCGCTGTCCCCAGGGCCCAGCGCGCGTTCGTAGCCCGCGGGCGCGCGCCAGAAGCTGGCCCAATCGCCCTGCCACAGGGGCGCCAGCGCGGCCAGCGGCACGCTCATCTCGCGCCCGTGCGCGCGCAGCGTGGCCGTGCGCGCGTCCAGCGCCACCAGCAGCGCCCAAGTGGGCCGGCCCTGTGCATCGCGCAGTGCCAGCAGGCCCGGCCGGTCGAACTGGCGCAACTGCGTCAGCGACAAGCCCGTGCCGCGCCAGCAGCCGGCGCGCGGCCCGGCGGCGGAACAGGCGTCGGCCTGCTCCACCGGCCATTTCCACAGCGCCGCCAGCTCGCGCCAGGCGGCGTTTTCGGACGGCAATCCGGCCAGCGGCAGCGGCGCGGAGGCGGCGGCCCGGGCCGCCTGGGCCTCGGATGCCGGCGTGCCCGGCCCATCGGCCACGGCCGGCGCCTTCGCGACAGCCGCCGCTGCGGAGGCCGCCGACGCCGCAGCCAGGGCCGCGCCGGAAGCGGACGAGGCGGCCGAGGCCACCACGCCGGACGCGGCAGCGGCGGCATCGGCAGCCGCCCCGCCCGTCCCTTCGCCACGCCCAAACAGCCCGCTCCAGGCCATGGCCCCCACCGCCACCAGGCCCGCCAGCGCCGTGGCAACGGCCAGGCCCTGCCGCCGCGGAGGAGGCAGATTGAAAACCTCGGCGGCCGCCTGGCGCACGGTGGCCGCGTCCACCTGGTGCCGGCCCTGCGCGTAGGCGCCGAGCAGCGCGCGGTCGCACAGCAGGTTGATGCGCCGCGGCACGCCCTGCGTGAGCGCGTGGATGCGGCGCAGCGCGGCGGCGTCGAAGGGCGGCGCCCCGGTGAGGCCGGCCACGGCCAGGCGGTGCTCCACGTACTGGCGCGTCTCGGTTTCGGACAAGGCCTGCAGGTGGTAGCGGGCGATCACGCGCTGCGCGAGCTGCTCCATGCCGGCCAGGGTGCGCTGCAGCTCCGGCTGGCCCACCAGCACGATCTGCAGCAGCTTGCGCTCGCTGGTCTCCAGGTTGGTGAGCAGCCGCAGCTGCTCCAGCAGGTCGGGGCTGAGGTTCTGCGCCTCGTCGATGATCAGCAGGCACTGGCGCCCGGCCGCGTGCTCGCGCAGCAGGAAGGCGTTGAGCGCGTCCACCAGCGGTTTCACCGTGATGGCCGGGATGGCGCCCAAACCGAAGTCCTCGCAGACCGTCTGCAGCAGCTCCACGGCCGTCAGCCGCGGGTTGAAGACGTAGGCCGCCAGGCAGTCCGGCGGCAGTTGCTGCAGGAAGGCGCGGCAGACCGTGGTCTTGCCCGCCCCGATTTCTCCGGTGAGCAATACAAAACCGCCGCCGCCGCGCACGCCGTAGAGCAGGTGCGCCAGGGCTTCGCGGTGGCGCTCGCTCATGAAGAGGCAGCGCGGGTCCGGGGCGATGGAAAAGGGCTCGCTGCGCAGCCCAAAGTGGCCGACGTACATGGGCAGCGATACTAACGACGCGGCGCGGGCCGCTTGCAACACGGAGAAGGCGCGAGGGGACGCGCCGGCAAGGCGTCAGCGCCGGCCGCGCGCGGCGTGCTCGGCAAAGGCAATCTCGGTGGCCAGTTGCAGCCGGCGCTCGGCGCTCAGCGCCTCCAGCTCCGACAGGCTCATGTGGCGGCGGCGGCGCAGCAGCCCGGCCATGAGGCGGCGCAGCTCGCGCTCGGAGAGGTCGGCCTCGTCGGCGCCGTCCTCCAGCGACAGCACGCCGCTGATGCAGGTGATGGCCACGGCGACTTCCTCGTCGCTGTAGTCCTCGTCGTACTCGTCGTCGGCGCCGTTGCCGGCGTTGCTGCTGCCGCCAGCGTTGTTGCCGGCGTTGCCACCATTGCCGGCGCCGGGCCGGTCGCTGCCGCAGTCGTCCTCGTCGCCCCAGGCGTCGGCGTCACGGCTGCGTTCCTTGGGCGCGGGCTCTTCGCGGCGCAGCGTGCGCGAGGGCAGCTCCAGGCGGCGGCCCATTTCCATATCGAGCAGGTGGCGCACTTGGCTGGCGGTCACGCCGGACGCCTCCAGGGCCAGCCCCAGGCGGGCCCAATGTTCGAGCTGCTGAGCCACGGTGCGGCTCATCAACTCGGCTTCGCGCTGCGCAAGCGCGAGGAGCGAGTCTGGGATGCGTATCGTCTGCGACATGCTGAGTGGCCGGTTCTTTGCAAAGGGCGGCAATCTACCACCGTAGGCTTGCACCCAGGATGCAGAAGCACCCTGCCCCGCGCGGGCCGCAAGTCTTGCACGCGCCGGGCGTGGCCTGCGTCACGACTGCGGCGCGCACACCGTCAGCACCCTGTCAGCTCCGTGGCCGCGCCACCGCCGTAGGCAGCCGCCACAGCCACAGCGCCACGCCGGCGCAGCACAGCGCGGGCATCCAGCGCCAGGGCGATGGCAGCCACCACGCGGCCAGCGCGCTGCTGACGGCCATCATCACGCTGGCGATCTGCTTGGCCCGCAGCGGCACGGCCCGCTGCTCGCGCCACTGGCGCACAGGCGGGCCGAAGAGGGGATGCTCCAGCAGCCAGCGCTCGCAGCGCTCGCTGCCGCGCGAGAAGCAAAACGCGGCCAGCAACACGAACGGCACCGTGGGCAGCAGCGGCAGGAAGGCACCCACCACGCCCAGCGCCAGGCTCAGGCCGCCCGCCACCATCCACAACCAGCGCAGCGGGCGCCGCAGCGGCGGCGGTGGAGCCGGTTTCGTGATTTCCGTCGTCATGCGCCGATCGTAACGGGGCCGCGCCCTTGAGCTGGCTCAAGGGCAGCGGCCCGCCACGGGTCACAATCGCGCCCCATGCCGACCCTGATCTGGTCCGATGCGCTGGCTTTGCAGCAGCCGCAAATGGACGTCACGCACCAAGAATTCGTGGACCTGCTCGCCGCGGCCGAAGCCGCGCTGGACGACGCACCGGCCACGTTGCTGCAGCGCTTCCAGGAACTGCTGGACCACACCGTCGAGCACTTTGCCCAGGAAGACCGCTGGATGGCCGCCACCGGCTTCTCCACCGAGAACTGCCACACCTTCCAGCACGCCGCCGTGCTGCAGGTGATGCGCAACGTGGTGGCGCTGGCGCAGGTGGAAGGCGACTTCGGCCCGCTCAAGCAGGCCGTGGCCGAGCTGGCGCAGTGGTTCCCCACCCACGCCTCGACCATGGACGCGGGCCTGGCCTTCCACATGGAGCAAGTCGGCTTCGACCCCGCCACCGGCCTGGCCCGCGAGCCCGTGGCCGAGGGCACCATGACCGGCTGCGGCAGCACCACCTGCAACGACTGACCAACGGCGCGCGGGCCGCGCGAAGGCACTGCTAGAGTGCCGGCCACCATGCCGGAGCTGCGTTTTCCCTCCATAGACGGCCTGCGCGCCTTCGAGGCCGCGGCACGCTTGGGCACGTTCGAAAAGGCCGCCGAGGAGCTGGCCGTGACCGCCAGCGCCGTGGGCAAGCGCATCGCCACGGTGGAGGATTTGCTCGGGACACCGCTCTTCCAGCGCGGGCCGCGCCTGACGCTCACGCCCGCGGGCAAGGAATACCTCTCGCACGTGCGCGCCGCGCTTGGGCTGCTGGCCGCCGCGCCCCAGCACCGCGTGGCACGGCGGCGCGTGCAGCGGCTGCGCGTGAGCGCGCCGCCCACCTTCGCGCGGCAAATCCTGGTCCCTGAGCTGCCGGACTTCACCGCCACCCACCCGCTGGTGGAGCTGGAGGTGGTGCTCTCCATTCCCTTCCTGGACGCCGAGGGCGCCGAGGCCGACGTGCTGGTGCGCCATGGCGACGCGGCCGCCGTGGGCGGCATCGAGCTGATGCGCGACGTGGTGCTGCCCGTGGCCGCGCCGTCGCTGCTGGCGCGGCTGCCGCCGCTGGCCAGCCCCGCCGACCTGGCCCACGCGCCGCTGCTGCGCACGCCGCTGGAGCCCTGGGCGCCGTGGTTCGCCGCGGCCGGCCTGCCCTGGGCCGAGCCGGACGAGGGTCCGCGCCTGCTGGACTTGGGGCTGACGCTGGAGGCCGCGTTGGGCGGCCAGGGCGTGGCGCTGGCGCGGCCGTCCCTGGCGCGCGCCTGGCTGGAAAGCGGCGCGCTGGTGGCGCCCTTTGCCATCACCGCCCTGCCCGCGCACCAGTACCTCGTGCTGGCGCACGCCGGCAGCGGCGCGGCGCCACAGTTCGCGCAGTGGCTGCGCCGGCGCTGCGAGGCCATCTCGCGCCAGGCCACGGCGCTGCTGGCCGTGCGCCGCGCCGCCTGAGCCGCGAGCCTGCACACAACCGCCACGGCGCGGCAGCGGCAGCGGCAGCGGCAGCGGCAGCGGCAGCGGCAGCGGCAGCGGCAGCGGCCCAAACCAAGGAGATCAAGGCGGCGCAGCTTTCCGCCGCCGCCTGAACATTTGTCCGGCCGTGGCGCGCGCGGCGCCGATACGATCCGCCCCCATTGCAGAACACCCCCGGGGACAAGACAGACCATGAGCAGCGTGATCACCAACGTCGAAGACCTTCGCGTGCTGGCCAAGCGCCGCGTGCCGCGCATGTTCTACGACTACGCCGACAGCGGGTCCTGGACCGAAGGCACCTACCGCGCCAACGAGAGCGACTTCCACAAGATCAAGCTGCGCCAGCGCGTGGCGGTGAACATGGAAGGCCGCTCCATACGCGCCAACATGGTGGGCCACGACGTGGCCATGCCCGTGGCCATCGCACCCACGGGCCTCACCGGCATGCAGCACGCCGACGGCGAGATCCTCGCGGCCAAGGCGGCCGAGAAGTTCGGCATCCCCTTCACGCTCTCGACCATGAGCATCTGCTCCATCGAGGACGTGGCGGCGCACACCACCAAGCCGTTCTGGTTCCAGCTCTACGTGATGCGCGACCGCGGCTTCATCGAGCGCCTGATCGACCGCGCCAAGGCCGCCAACTGCTCGGCGCTGATGCTCACGCTGGACCTGCAAATCCTCGGCCAGCGCCACAAGGATCTGAAGAACGGCCTGTCCGCGCCGCCCAAGCCCACCATCGCCAACCTGATCAACCTGGCGACCAAGCCGCGCTGGTGCATGGGCATGCTGGGCACGCCGCGGCGCAGCTTCGGCAACATCGTCGGCCACGCTTCCGGGGTGGGCGACCTGTCGTCCCTGAGCTCCTGGACGGCCGAGCAGTTCGACCCCAACCTGAACTGGGGCGACGTGGAGTGGATCAAGAAGCGCTGGGGCGGCAAGCTGATCCTCAAGGGGATCATGGACGAGGAAGACGCGCGCCTGGCCGCCAACTCCGGCGCCGACGCCCTCATCGTCAGCAACCACGGCGGCCGCCAGTTGGACGGCGCGCCCAGCTCGATCGAAGCCCTGCCCGCCATCGTGGAGGCCGTGGGCAAGCAGATCGAGGTCTGGATGGACGGCGGCGTGCGCAGCGGGCAGGACGTGTTCAAGGCCTGGGCGCTGGGCGCGCGCGGCACGCTCATCGGCCGCGCCTTCCTCTACGGCTTGGGCGCCATGGGCGAGGCGGGCGTGACGCGCTGCCTGGAAATCATCGCCAAGGAGCTGGACCTGACCATGGCCTTCTGCGGCCACCGCAACCTGAGCGGCGTGGACACGCGCGTGCTGCTGCCGGGGACCTTCCCCAAGCCCTGAGGCTGGCTCTCAGCCCACGCCGGGCGGCTGCGGCGCCGCCTGCGACTCCTGGTGCAGCTGCTGCGGGTCCACCTGGTAGCGCAACTGCATGCAGGCACGCACCACGCGCGCCACCTGCCCCTCGTCCACGCTTTGCGAGTAGCGGCACTTGAGCGGCCGCGCCAGCGGGTGCTCGGCCGCCTCGTCGCCGGGGCCGTGCGGGGGAAGCATGGCGCTGAGCACCCGCGCGGCCTGCAGTTGCGCGTGCGTCTTGTGGGTGCTGATGGACAGGATCTGCGCCGCGCCGTCCAGGTAGGCCAGGTTGCCCCACTTCACGCTGGGGATGAGCTGCGGCGCCGCATCCAGCACCGCGCCATGCAGCGCGCGCACGGTGGCCTGCTGGTGCGGCGGCAGCATGTCGAACCAGTTGTCCACCAGCGCGGCGGAGTTGGAGAGTCGTCGCATGGGTTGAGCCTTCAGGAGCCGGCGGTTTCGAAGGTGTTGCACTGGGCGGGCTGGCCCGTCTGCAGGCCGCGCTTGAACCACATCACGCGCTGCGCGCTGCTGCCGTGCGTAAAACTCTCGGGCACCACGGTGCCGCGGCTGCGGCGCTGCAGCGTGTCGTCGCCAATTTGCGACGCGGCGTTGAGCGCCTCCTCGATGTCACCCGCCTCCAGCCAGTTCTTGCCCTTCTGCGAGTGGTGCGCCCACACGCCGGCAAAACAGTCGGCCTGCAATTCCAGCCGCACCGACAGCGCGTTGGCCTGGGCCTGCCCCAGGCGCTGGCGCTGCGCGTCCACGCGCTGCGTGAGGCCCAGCTCGGTCTGCATGTGGTGGCCCACCTCGTGCGCGATCACGTAGGCCTGCGCGAAGTCGCCCGGCGCGCCCAGGCGCTGCGAGAGCACGTCAAAGAAGCTCAGGTCGATGTAGACCTTGCGGTCGGCCGGGCAGTAGAAGGGCCCGGCCGCGGCCTCGCCCTGGCCGCAGGCGGTCTGCGTGCGGCCGCGGAACAGCACCATGCGCGGCGGCTCGTAGCGGCGCTGGGAGCGGCCCATGATGGCACCCCACACGTCCTCGGTATCGGCCAGCACCACGGAGGCAAAGCGCGCGCGCTCGTCCGTCGGGTGCGAGGGCGCCACCTCGCGCTGCGCCTGTGGCGCCGGGCCGCCGCCGTCCATGAGGCCCAGCAGCGCCAGCGGGTTGATGCCGAAGATCCAGCCCGCGATGAGCGCCACCACGACGCCGCCCAGGCTCAGGCCGCGCCCGCCTATGGGCAGGCCGCCAAAACCGCCGCCCGTGCCGCCGCCGGAATCGCTGCGTACATCCTCGACGTTGTCGCTCTCGCGCTGCCCCTGCCACCTCATGCGCGCCCCCTGGCTGAGACTGAAATACCAGGGCGGCGCGGGCCGCCCTGCTTGTGTGCTGCGGGTGCAGCAATCGGCATGCGCGCGGCCGTCATGGGCTCATGCGGCGGCGCGCCGTGGACATCCAGCGGCGTGAACATGGTCCTCGCAAGGTCAATGGGGGAAGGAAAGGCGCGCCGCGCGGCGCGCCGGGGAAGTCAGCCCAGGGGCCGGTCAGGTCTTGGGCAGCGTCACGCCGCGCTGGCCCTGGTACTTGCCGCCGCGGTCGCGGTAGCTGGTCTCGCAGACCTCGTCGCTTTCGAAGAACAGCACCTGCGCGCAGCCCTCGCCCGCGTAAATCTTGGCCGGCAGCGGCGTGGTGTTGGAAAACTCCAGCGTCACGTAGCCCTCCCATTCCGGCTCGAAGGGCGTGACGTTGACGATGATCCCGCAACGCGCATACGTGCTCTTGCCCAGGCAGATGGTCAGCACGTTGCGCGGGATGCGGAAGTACTCCATGGTCCGCGCCAGCGCGAAGCTGTTGGGCGGGATGATGCAGACGTCGCCCTCGAAGTCCACGAAGCTCTTCTCGTCGAAGTTCTTCGGGTCCACCACCGTGGAGTGCACGTTGGTGAAGATCTTGAATTCGCGCGCGCAACGGATGTCGTAGCCGTAGCTGCTCGTGCCATAGCTCACGATCTTGTGGCCGTCGGCGGACTGGCGCACTTGGCCGGGCTCAAACGGCTCGATCATGCCGTGCTCCTGCGCCATGCGCCGAATCCACTTGTCGCTCTTGATGCTCATGTCTTTTTTTCCGGTGAACGGTCTGGCCGAGATTTTGACAGCGCCGCGTCAGCCGTCCGCCGCATCCGGTGGCTTGGACCCTGTAGGAACCCGCCGACAAGCTGACGGGCCTCAATCCGGTGCGCCGCGGGACCCGGCCTTGCCTTACGAAAGCCATCAACGGTTTTCGGGTTTGCACATGCCAACGATGAGCCATGCCTACAAGGCCCCGCCCCTGGCCCTCATGGGGCTGGAGCCCATGCGCGCGATGCTGGAGTACGTCAGCGCCGGTTTCATGGACCGCAGCCGGCTGCCCACGGGCGACGGCCACCCGGTGGTGCTGTTCCCGGGCCTGGGCGCCGACGCGCTGGCCATGGAGCCGCTGCGCCGCTGCTGCAGCGACCTGGGCTACGAGGCCTGCGACTGGGGCCGCGGCTGCAACACCGGCCCGCGCGGCGACATGGAAGGCTGGCTGGACCTGCTCACCGAGGGCGTGGCCGCCACGGTGGCGCAACGGGGCCGGCGCGTCAGCCTCATCGGCTGGAGCTTGGGCGGCATCTACGCACGCGAGATCGCGCGGCGCCGCCCCGAGCTCGTCCGCCAGGTGATCACGCTGGGCACGCCCTTCGCGGGCCGCTGCGAGCACACCAACGTCGGCGTGCTGCTGCAGATGCTCAGTGGCCGCATGCCGGCCCTGGACGCCGCGCTGCTGGCCCGCCTGGCCCTGACGCCGCCCGTGCCCACGACGTCCATTTACAGCCGCAGCGACGGCGTGGTGGCCTGGCAGGCCTGCTGCGAGGCCCCCGGGCCGAACGCGGAAAACGTGGAGGTGCAGGCCAGCCACGTGGGCCTGGTGTGGCATCCGCAGGTCTGGGCCGTGGTGGCCGACCGGCTGGCGCAACCCGAGGACGGCTGGCAGCCCTACGCGCAGGCGCAGCAGCCAAGCTGACCCGGCCGGCCGCTCAACCAGGCCTCCAGCCGGCCAGCCGGCCCTTCAGCCTTCCCCTGACCCGCCGCTAGCCGGGCTTTTTCAGCCCGCCTCGCAGGCCAGCACGCGGCGCAGCTTGCCGCTGCGGCTGCGCACCATGGGCAGCGTGGTTTCGTCCAGCAGCTTGATGGGCGCCAGGCCCTGGGCCTCGCCGAACTGCTGGAGCGCCTGGCGGCAGCGGCGCAGCGCGTCGGCGGCCTCGTGCGTGGGCTGGCCCAGGCGCAGCGCCAGGGTGCGGCCGTCGCACTGGCGAAGCTGGAAGTCGTAGACGCGGGCGTGCTCCTCCATCACCGTGGACAGCGCCAGCGGCAGCAGCAGCACGGTGCCGCCGGTGCGGGCGTCCATGCGCAGCAGGTCGTCGCCGCGGCCGTCGATGTGGATCACGGGCAGCGCGCTGCCGCAGGCGCAGGGGTGCGGGCTGAAGGTGATCTGGTCTTCCAGCTCGTAGCGGATGAGCGGCTGCACCTTGTTGGCCAGGTTGGTCAGCAGCACGCGGGTGGATTGCTGGCCCGGCGGCACGGGCCGGTAGTCGTCGTCCACGGGCTCCAGGATCACCCAGTCGCTGTTGAGGTGCATGGCGCCGTGCTCGCACTCCCAGCCCATGGCCAGGAACTCCGAGGCGCCGTAGCTGTTGCGCATGCGGCAGTCGAACACCTGCTGCACGTGGCGGCGCAGCGCGGGCTCCAGGGTCTCGCCGCCGGTCCAGATCTCGCGCGGGGCGATGCGCAGCGCGCCGGTCTGCGCCTGCTCGGCCAGCAGCGCCGCGGCGGTGGGATAGGTGGCGATGATGCTGGGCCGCCATTCGTTGAGCGCGCGCACCAGCGTGTCCACCGGCTGCAGGATGGAGAAGACCTGCAGGTTGGGCGTCATCCAGGGGTGGCGCTGGCGCAGCCGCTGCACGCTCACGCAGGAGGCGAAGTGGCCGTCCGTGGCGCCGACGAAGGCGATGCGCTCGCCCAAGCCCAGCGGCATGGGCCAGGTCCAGGAGGGCGAGGCGTTGCCGTAGCGCAGCGACTCCAGCGAGTCGTACACGGCCATGGCGGAGGCGTCCTGCAAAAAGATGCCGGGCTCGCCGCTGGTGCCCGAGCTTTCCCAGATGGTGTAGCGGCCCATGAAGGGCTGGGCCATGCGGCCGGCGTCGTGGACGAAGGCGTCCACGTCGGCGCGGCGCACCTGGCGGTCGCAGACCCAGTCGTTGAAATGGCGCATCAGCTCGCGGCGGCGCTGGACGGGCAGCGCCGTGAGCGGCAGCCGCGCCGCGTCGGCGGGCAACTGGCTGGCGTACCAGGGGGAATGCGCTTGGGCCGAACGCAGCAGCTCGGCCAGGTGCTGGCGCTGGCGCTGCGCCAGCATGGCGGCATCGGCGCGCGAGCCGCTGACCACGTCCCAGGCGGTGGCGCCGGCGCGCAGCAGGTCGAACATCGGCGCGCCGCCACCCATTGCGGAATCAGCCACCGGCGGCCTCCAGGTCGTCTTGCAAGTCGTCTCCTTCAACAGCTTCGGGTTCGGCGTGGCGGACGATGGTCACGGGCAGCGTGCCGTCGTGCAGCACGGTGCGCGAGACCGAGCCCAGCGTGGCGGCGAAGCCGCCCACGCCGCGCGCGCTCATCACGATGGCCTCGCACTGCTGCTCCTCGGCCAGGTCCAGCAGCGTGTGCGCCGCGTCGCCATGGCCCACCACCACCTCGTACTCCACGCCCGCGTTCTGCAGCAGCGCTTGCGCCGGCTCCAGCGCGTGGGCGGCGGCGCCCTCGGCCATGCGGCGCAGGGCCTCGGCGTCGTGCACCGTCATCATTTCGTAGAGGGTCGTGGGCTCCTGCACGTTGGCCAGCACGAAGCTGGCACGCAGACCTTCACGCGCCAGGCGCAGCGCGTGCTGCACGGCGTCCAATGCCAGGGCCGAGCCGTCCACGGGCAGCAGGATTTTCATCGACCGTCTCCTTTCCTTCGTTGTCGGCGGGCCGGCCGCGCCTTGGCACGCACGGCCCCCAGGTCACTTTAGACCCGAAGCGCCAAGCCCTCAAAGCCGGGGGCGTTGATCTGGCTCAAGCGCCACGGCAGTGGCGACCGGGCACGCTGGCCAAGGGAACCTTCACGCCCGCCGACCCAACATAAAAACCCATGAGTATCCGCAACCTGGACTTTCTGTTCGAGCCGGCCTCGGTGGCCGTGATCGGTGCGTCCGACCGGCCGCGCAGCGTCGGCGCCACGGTGTGGCGCAACCTGCGCGCCGGCCACTTCGAGGGGCCGGTGTACGCCGTGAACCTGCGCCGGCGCGAGCTCGACGGCCAGCGCGCGGTGGCGCACGTGGCCGAGCTGCCGCAGCCGCCGGACCTGGCCGTCATCTGCACGCCGCCGGCCACCGTGCCCAAGCTGATCAGCGAGCTCGGCCGCGCGGGCACGCGCGCCGCGGTGGTGATGACGGCCGGGCTCAGCGCGGCGCAGCGTCAGGACATGCTGGACGCCGCGCGGCCCTACCTCATGCGCATCCTGGGGCCCAACTGCATTGGGCTGCTGACGCCGCGGCTGGGCCTGAACGCCAGCTTCGCGCACGTGGACGCGCTGCCCGGCGAGCTGGCGCTGGTGTCGCAGTCCGGCGCGCTGATGACGGCCATGCTGGACTGGTCGCGGGCCAACGGCATCGGCTTCTCGCACTTCGTCTCGCTGGGCGAAGGCGCGGACGTGGACTTCGGCGACATGCTGGACTTCCTGGCCAGCGACCCCCACACGCGCGCCATCCTGCTCTACATCGAATCGGTGAGCGCGCCGCGCAAGTTCATGTCCGCCGCGCGCGCGGCGGCGCGCAACAAGCCGGTGATCGTGGTGAAAGCCGGGCGCTCCAGCGCGGGGCAGGCGGCCGCGGCCTCGCACACGGGGGCGCTCGCGGGCTCGGACCTGGTGTTCGACGCGGCCATCGCCCGCGCCGGCATGCTGCGGGTGAGCACGCTGCAGGAGCTGTTCATCGCCGCGGAGACGCTCTCGCGCTTTCGCGGGCGGCGCGGCGAGGAGCTCGTCATCGTCACCAACGGCGGCGGCGCCGGTGTGATGGCGGCCGACGCCGCGGCCGACGCGGGCGTCAAGCTCTGCACCCTGGCCGGCCAGACGATGGCGCGGCTCGATGAGCACCTGCCCGCCAACTGGTCGCACGGCAACCCGGTGGACCTGATCGGCGACGCGCCCGTGGAGCGCTACGTGGCCACGCTGGAGGCGCTGGCCGCGGACCCGGCGCAGCCGGCGGTGCTGTTCATACACGCCCCCACGGCCATCGTCCCCAGCGCCGAGATCGCGCACGCGCTGGTGCCGCTGCTCAAGCGCATGCCGCCGCGGCTGCTGAGCTGCTGGATGGGCCAGGCGGGCGTGGCCGAGGCGCGCCAGGCCTTCCACGACGCGGGACTGCCCAGCTTCGACACGCCGGAGCAGGCCGTGCGCGCCTTCGCGCTGGGCGTGGACTACGCGCGCAACCAGGCGCAGCTCATGGAGGCGCCCACCACGCTGTGCCCGCTGCCGGCCGTGGACACGGCGCGTGCCCGCGCCCTGGTGCGCCAGGCGCTGGCCGCCGGGCGCGAGATGCTGACGGAGCCCGAAGCCAAGGCGGTGCTGACGGCCTGCGGCATTCCGGTGGCGGCCACGACCAGCACGGCGCCGGACCCGGAGGCGGCGGCCGAAGCGGCGCAGCGCATCGGCTTCCCGGTGGTCTTGAAAATCCTGTCGCTGCAGATCTCGCACAAGTCCGACGTGGGCGGCGTGGTGCTCAACCTGGACACGGCCGAGGAGGTGCGCGAGGCCGCCGCCGCCATGCTGCAGCGCGTGCGCACGCGGCGGCCGGACGCGACCCTCCTGGGCTTTTCGGTGCAGCAGATGGTCAAGCTCTCGCACGGGCGCGAGCTGATCGTGGGCACCACGATAGACCCGATGTTCGGCCCGGTGGTGCTGTTCGGCCACGGCGGCACGGCGGTGGAGGTGCTGGCCGACCGCGCCGTGGGCCTGCCGCCGCTCAACGAGCCGCTGGCGCGCTCGCTGGTTGGGCGCACGCGGGTGTCAAAACTCCTGGGCGCCTGGCGCGACACCTCGGCCGTGGACCATCAGGCGCTCTACGGCGTGCTGGTGACGGTGTCGCAACTGCTGGCGGACGTGCCGGAGATCGCGGAGCTGGACATCAACCCGCTCATCGCCAGCCCGGCGGGCGTGGTGGCGCTGGATGCGCGCATCCGCGCCAGCGCCGCCTGCCCGGCCGGCGAGGCGAATTTCGCGATCCGCCCCTACCCGTCGCAACTGGTGGAGACGGTGGCCTGGCAAGGCAAGGAGATCACGCTGCGGCCGATCCGGCCGGAGGACGAGGTGCAGCACCTGGCCTTTCTCTCGCGCGTGTCCGCGGAGGACATCCGCATGCGCGTGTTCTACAGCCGCCGCAGCATCGAGCGCTCGGAGCTGGCGCGGCTCACGCAGATCGACTACGCGCGCGAGATGGCCTTCATCGCCGCCGAGCCCAACCCCGAGGGCGGCGAGCACACCCTGGGCGTGGCCCGCGCCGTGGCCGACCCGGACAACGACGAGGCCGAATTCGGCGTGCTGGTGCGCTCGGACCTCAAGCACACCGGGCTGGGGTTGCTGCTGATGGAAAAGCTCATCGCCTACCTGCGCAGCCAGGGCACGCGCCGCGTGGTGGCGGTGGTGCTGGAGGAAAACGACGCCATGCGCGGCCTGGGCAAGCGCCTGGGTTTTAAAGAAGGCCCGCCGGACAGGGCGGACGGGACGCGGCGGATCTGGATGGATCTATGAGGCGCGGGGCGGCCGCTCACTCCTCCGCTGAGAGGCCTTCCTGCTGTCCGGCCGCTTCGGTTTCGATGGCCTCGTCCCCGTACTCCGTGCGGAAGGCGCCGGCCTCGTAGCCCTGCTCCAGCAGCCAGCGCACCATCACGGCCTCGTAGCCGTGGGTGACGATGACGCGCTGCGCCCCCGTGGCGGCGATGCAGCGCTGCAGGCCCGGCCAGTCTGCGTGGTCGGAGAGGACGAAGCCGCGGTCCACGCCGCGGCGCCGGCGCGCGCCGCGCAGCGCCATCCAGCCGCTGGCAAAGGCGTCGCTCGCCTCGCCGAAGCGCCGCAGCCAGGGCGAGCCGGCCACCGAGGGCGGCGCCACGACCAGCGCCCGTCTCAAAGCCTCCTTGGGCAGCGCCGTGACGTGGTGCGTGGGCGGCAGCGCCACGCCGGCGGCGCGGTAGGCGGCATTGAGCGGCTCCACCGCGCCGTGGACGACGATGGGGCCGATGGATGCATCCACCCCGGCCAGCAGCCGCTGCGCCTTGCCGAAGGCATAGCCCATGAGCACGCTGGCGCGCCCCGCCGCGGCGTTCTCCGCCCACCAGGCGTTGATGCCGGCAAACAGCGCCGCCTGCGGCTGCCAGCGGTAGATGGGCAGGCCGAAGGTGGACTCGGTGATGAAGCAGTGGCAGCGCACGGGCTCGAACGGCGTGCAGGTGGGGTTGGCCTCGTCCACGTGGCCGCTGGCCCAGTAGTCGCCCGACACCACCCAGACCTGCCCCTGGTGCTCCAGGCGGATTTGCGCCGAGCCCAGCACGTGCCCGGCCGGGTGCAGGCTGATGCGCACGCCGTGGTGCTCCACCACCTGCCCCCAGGGCAGCGCCTGCAGGTCTATGTCGGCGCCCATGCGCGCGCGCAGCACGCCTTCGCCCTCGGCGCTGGCCAGGTAGTGGCCGTGGCCGCGGCGGGCGTGGTCGGCATGGGCATGGGTGATGACGGCCCGCTCCACGGGCTGCCAGGGGTCGATGTAGAAGTCGCCGGGCGGGCAGTACAGGCCTTGCGGGCGCTCGACCACCAGGTCCTTGGGCGTGTCTTGTGCCATCGGCGAGACAGCGGAAGCGCCAACGTGTTCCATCGGTCCATTGTGAGCGTGCCCGCATGGGACAATGAGTTGCGTTTCGTTGCACTGCACCATGACCCCGTCTTCCTCCTGGCTCGCCGACGAGCCTATGAGCCCGCAGCAAATCCTGTTCAGCTTCCAGGGCCGCATTCCGCGGCGCACCTGGTGGCTGTACGGCGTGCTTGGGCTGCTGGGCGCAGGGCTGCTGGGCCACACGCTGCTGCGCGTGGCAGGCGTGAGCGAGGAGAAGGCGGACGACCTCATCAACCTGCTGCTGACTTGGCCGGCGCTGGCCGTCTCGGTCAAGCGCTGGCACGACCGCGACAAGTCCGGCTGGTGGGTGCTGGTCAACGCCGTGCCCGTGATCGGCATGGTCTGGACGCTGATCGAGAACGGCATGCTGCGCGGCACGTCCGGCAACAACCGTTTCGGCGAAGACCTCAGCGAGCGGCTCTGACGCGCCGCGGCCCGGCCCGCGGTTGCCGCGCTCTCAACGTTCCTCTTTCCATGTCCCGCCGCCGCCTTCACCTGCTGACCTGCCTGGCCTTGCTGGCCGCGCCGCCGGCCCCGGCCCGCGCGCAGCTCTCGGCCGTGGTGCCCAAAGTGAAACCGTCCATCGTGGTGGTGGGCTCGTGGCGGGACACGGACAACCCGCGGCTGGGCTTCCGGGGCACGGGCTTCGTCGTGGGCGACGGGCGCCGGGTGCTGACCAACGCCCATGTGCTGCCCGAGGCGGCGGCGAGCGAGGCGACGGCGCCGCTGGCCATCGGCCTGCCGCGCGGGCGGGGCCGGGGCGCCGACGCGCGCCGCGCCACCTTGCTGGCGCTGGACCGGGCTCACGATCTGGCGCTGCTGGCCATCGAGGGCCCGCCGCTGCCGGCGCTGGCGCTGTCCACGGCGCGCGAAGTGGCCGAGGGCACGGAGGTGGCCTTCACGGGCTTTCCGCTAGGCGACGCGCTGGGCTACGCGCCGGTGACGCACCGCGGCATCGTCTCGGCCATCACGCCGGCGGTGCTGCCCACGGCGTCGTCGCAGCAGCTCAGCAATCAGGCCATACGCCAGTTGCGCGACGGGCCCTTCGACCTCTACCAGCTCGACGCCACGGCCTACCCCGGCAACAGCGGCAGCCCGGTGTACGACGCGGCCAGCGGCGAGGTGGTGGCGGTGCTCAACATGGTGTTCCTCAAGGCCGGGCGTGAAAGCGCGCTCACCGCGCCGTCGGGCATCAGCTACGCCATTCCCATCGTCCATGCCCTGGAGCTGCTGCGCCGCGCGCCGGCCACGGCGCCCGGCGGCGCCCCGCAGCCGTCTCCCGCCCCGGCCCAGTAAGCGGCCCCGGCGCGGCCGGCGCCTCAGTAACGCCCGGTGATGCCCGCCACGCGCAGGTAGACGTGCGCCCCCCAGGCCACGAAGCCGCGGCGCAGCGCGCCCCAGAAGCCGCGCCCGCGCACGTGCACGGCCTGTACCTCGCGGGAGACGGCGATGGCGGCGTCGAACTCGGCGGCCAGCTCGCGGGTGAAGTCGCGGTCGCGCACCATGACGTTGGCCTCCAGGTTGAGCAGCAGCGACAGCGGGTCGATGTTGGAGCTGCCCACGGTGGCCCAGTCGTCGTCCACCAGCGCGATCTTGGCGTGCAGGAAGGCGGGCATGTACTCGTGGATGTGCACGCCGTGGCGCAGCAGCTCGTCGTAGAGCACCTGCGCGGCCAGGCCGGCGATGCGGTAGTCCAGCTTGCCCTGCAGCAGCAGCCGCACCTGCACGCCGCGGCGCGCGGCGTCGCGCAGCGTGCGGCGGAACATGTGGCCGGGATAGAAGTAGGGCGAGACCAGGTCGATGCGCGTGCGCGCGCGGCGCAACGCGTCGATGTAGCTGCGCTCTATGGCGCGGCGCTGGCGCAGGTTGTCGCGCACCACGAAGGCGGCGCGCATGGGTCGGTCGGCGTCGCTGCAGGCGAGCTGGCTCTTCAGCGGCGGGGTGATGCGCAGCCGCCGCAGCAGATCGCGCACGCGGGTGACGGGCTCGCTGCTGCGTGCCAGCGCCCTCACCTCCTCAGGCCAGTCGTGGCCGAAGGTGGCGCGCGTCCAGATGGCGCTCACGGTCTGCTGCACCGGGCCGACCACGGGGCCGCGCACGGCCACGGCGAAGTCCAGCCGCGGCTGGTCGCTGTGGCCGTGGTTGAGGTCGTTGCAGTCGTCGATGACGTTGATGCCGCCGACGAAGCCCAGCCCGTGGTCCACCACGCAAATCTTCTGGTGCAGCCGCCGCAACTGCCCCGGCTGCAGCAGCGACCACCAGCGGCGTACGGGACGGAACACCGACAGCTCGACGCCCGCATCGGCGAACCACTGGTACAGCGCGGGCAGCGAGGCCTTGCTGCCGAAACCGTCCACCACCACGCGCACGCGCACGCCGCGCAGCGCGGCGGCGATGAGCGCGTCGGCCACGAGGCGGCCGGCATCGTCGTCATGAAAGATGTAGGTGGCCAGCCAGACTTCGCTGCGCGCGGCGGCGATGGCCTCGCACATGGCCGGAAAAAGCTCGTTGCCGCCGCGCAGCAGCTTCACGTCGTTGCCGCCGCAAAAGAGCGCGCGCGGGTGGTCGTACCAGTTGTGCAGCAGCGCCGAGTTGTAGGGCGGGCCATCGCCCCTGGCGCGGCGGCTGCGCCGGCCGGAAGGGGGCGATCCGGCGCTCATGCAAACGGCCCTGCCCCGCCGGCGCTCAGGCGGTGTGCGTGACGGCGAATCCGGCCCGCGCGCGCCCTCATGCCGCTTCGAGCTCGGCCACCAGCGGCAGGTGGTCCGACATGCGGGCCCAGGCCGTGCCGCGCGGGACGAGGGTCGAGCGGCAGCGCAGGCCGCGCAGGTAAAAGCGGTCCAGCGCGAACACCGGCGCCAGCGAGGGGAAGGTTGGGCAGTGGTTGCGGGCGTCGGCGGGCCGTGCGCGCTGCAGGCCTATGCCGTACATGGGCGGGTCGAGCTTCTCGGCCCAGTCGTTGAAGTCACCCGCCACCACCAGCGGCTCGTCGGCGGGCACGTTGGCCTCCAGGAACTCGGCGAGCTTTTGCACCTGGCGCACGCGGCTGGCGTGTATGAGGCCAAAGTGCGCGACCACGGCGTGGATGGTCCGGCCCTGCCACTGCACGGGCACGTGCAGCAGGCCGCGCTGTTCGAAACGGTGGTCGCTGACGTCGAAGTGGCCGATGTCGCCAATGGGCCAGCGCGACAGCAGCGCGTTGCCATGCTCGCCGTGCTTGGTCACGGCGTTGGTGCGGTAGGCGACGTCGTAGCCCTCGGGAGCCAGGAAATGGGCCTGCCCCTGTTCCGGCCAGCCGAACTTGCTGCGGTCGAACAGCCGCGCTTCGCGGGTGTTGAACAGGCGCACCTCCTGCAGGAAGACCATGTCGGCGTCCAGCGCCTCCACGCCCAGGCCGAGGTTGTGGATCTCCAGCCGCTTGCGCGGGCCGATGCCGCGCACGCCTTTGTGGATGTTGTAGGTGGCTACGCGCAGCAGCGTGGGATCGCTCTCCGCCGAGGGCAGTTGGGTGGACTGCAGCCGGTTGAGCACCATGGCTCAGGCTCCGCTGCCGGGCACCGCGCCGGCCACGCCGGCAAAGCGCGGCAGCTGCAGGATGGCTTCGGCGTTGCTGGGCGAGTAGCAGGCCGCGGCGGCCTCGCGCCAGGGCAGCCAGCGCAGCGCGGTGTGCTCGCGCGGCGCCAGGCGCACGGGCGTGCCGGCGGGCACGGTCAGTCCGAACACATGCTCGGTGTTGTGCGTCACGCCGCTGGCGTAGCGGTGCAGGAAGCGTGGATAGATCTCGTACACGTTGCGCAACCCCCAGTCGCGCAACGCGGCAAGGCCGATGCCCGGGGCATGCACATCGATGCCGGTCTCCTCGGCCACCTCGCGCACGCAGGTGGTGATGAGGGGCTCGTCCGCGCTGTCCTTGGAACCGGTGACGCTCTGCCAGAAGCCGGGCGTGTCGGTCCGCTCCATGAGCAGGACGTCCAGGGCCGGGGTGTGTATCACCACCAGCACGGATTCGGGGATCTTGTAGGGACGCTGGGATATCACTTCAGGCATGCGCCTGAGCATAGCGGCGCGGCGCGCGCTCCCAAGGGGGGACGGTCAAGAACGACGGTCCGGTGCGCGGGCGGCACGAGGCGCCCGCGCCGGCAGCGGCATCAGCGCGCGCTGGCGGATTGCACGGGGGCGGTGTTGTCCAGCGCGGGGCCGCTGGTCCAGCGGGTGCTGGCCGGCGGCGCGACGATGAAGCGGTTGGCGTCAATGGCGCCTTCGCGGTACTGGCGGGCGACCAGCACGGCGGGGTGCTCGCCATTGGCACGCACGGCGGTGGCTTGCGTGGAAGCGGCTTGGGTGGTGCCTTCAGCTTGGGCCACGGCGGCAACGACGAGCAGGGTGAAGGCAAGTACAACGGTCTTCATGGTGCTTTTCCTAGTGTTTACCCTACTAGTGTAAACCCCAGGCCAAACCCCTTGCCGGCGCTATTGCACAGCCTCCCGCGGCTTGGGCCCGGCGGGCCCAAGCCTTGCGCTGGATCAAGCCGTGGCGGCCGGATTGCGCAGTCGGATGTGCAGCTCGCGCAGTTGCTTCTCGTCGACGTTGCTGGGCGCGCCGGTGAGCAGGCACTGGGCACGCTGCGTCTTGGGGAAGGCGATGACGTCGCGAATGGACTCGGCCTTGGTCATGAGCGTGACCAGGCGGTCCAGGCCGAAGGCCAGGCCGCCGTGCGGGGGTGCGCCGTACTGCAGCGCGTCCAGCAGGAAGCCGAACTTGAGCTGCGCTTCCTCGGGGCCGATCTTCAAGGCGCTGAAGACCTTGCTCTGCACTTCGGCGCGGTGGATACGCACCGAGCCGCCGCCGAGCTCCCAGCCGTTGAGCACCATGTCGTAGGCCTTGGCGACGCAGGCACCGGGGTCGGTGTCCATGAGGTCCTCGTGGCCGTCCTTGGGGGCGGTGAACGGGTGGTGCACGGCGACCCAGCGGTCGTCTTCCTCGTCGTGCTCGAACATGGGGAAGTCGATGACCCACAACGGCGCCCAACGGTCCTCGAACAGGCCCTTGTTGCGGCCGAAGTCGCTGTGGCCGATCTTCACGCGCAGCGCGCCGATGGCGTCGTTGACGACCTTGGCCTTGTCGGCACCGAAGAACAGCAGGTCGCCCGTCTGCGCGCCGGTGCGCTCCAGGATTTGCTGGATGGCGCGGTCGTGCAGGTTCTTGACGATGGGCGACTGCAGGCCTTCGCGGCCCTTGGCCAAGTCGTTGACCTTGATCCAGGCCAGGCCCTTGGCGCCGTAGATCTTGACGAACTCGGTGTAGCCGTCGATCTCGCCGCGGCTCATCTCGCCGCCGCCGGGCACGCGCAGCGCGACCACGCGGCCGCCCTTGGTGGTGGCCGGGGTGCTGAAGACCTTGAAGTCCACGTCGGCCATCACGTCGGTGAGCTCGGTGAACTCCAGCTTGACGCGCAGGTCGGGCTTGTCCGAGCCGTACAGGCGCATGGCGTCGGCGTAAGTCATGACCGGGTAGTCGCCCAGCTCGACGTCCAGCGCCTTGCGGAAGACGTGGCGGATCATGCCTTCGGTCAGGTCACGGATGTCCTGCTCGCCCAGGAAACTGGTTTCCAAGTCGATCTGCGTGAATTCGGGCTGGCGGTCGGCGCGCAGGTCCTCGTCGCGGAAGCACTTGGTGATCTGGTAGTAGCGGTCGTAGCCGGCGACCATCAGCAGCTGCTTGAACAGCTGGGGCGACTGCGGCAGCGCGAAGAACTGGCCGTCGTGCACGCGGCTGGGCACCAGATAGTCACGGGCACCTTCGGGGGTGCTCTTCGTGAGCATCGGCGTCTCGATGTCGATGAAGCCTTGCTCGTCGAGGTACTTGCGGACTTCCATGGCCACGCGGTAGCGCAGCATCAGGTTGTTCTGCATGTAGGGGCGGCGCAGGTCCAGCACGCGGTGCGTGAGGCGCGTGGTCTCGGAGAGGTTTTCCTCGTCGAGCTGGAACGGGGGCGTCACGCTGGGGTTGAGCACTTCCAGCTCGTGGCAGAGCACCTCGATCTTGCCGCTGACGAGGTTGGCGTTCTCCGTGCCCGCGGGCCGCGCACGCACCTTGCCGACGACCTTGAGGCAGAACTCGTTGCGCACGCTCTCGGCGGTGGCGAACATCTCGGGGCGGTCGGGGTCGCACACCACCTGCACCACGCCTTCGCGGTCGCGCAGGTCGATGAAGATGACGCCGCCATGGTCACGGCGGCGGTGGGCCCAGCCCATCAGGGTCACGGTCTGGCCCATCAGCGCTTCGCTGACGCGGCCGCAGTAGCTGCTTCTCATTGTCTGGCTCCAGGACTTGTTCGATGAGGCCGCCGCGGCCGGCGGCCAGTGTGGGGAGAGCGCCGGCGCGTTGTCAGCCGGCGCGGTTTCGCAGCGGCAGCGGCGCGGCGGCGGCAGGAGAAGCCGCCGCGGTTGCGGGCGGGGCGACGACGCCCATGGAAATGATGTACTTGAGCGCCTCGTCCACGCTCATCTGCAAAGGCATCACGTCGGAGCGCGGCACCATCAGGAAGAAGCCCGAGGTCGGGTTGGGCGTGGTGGGCACGTAAAGGCTCAGGTGCTCGGCACCGCCCAGCCGCGTCGCCACCTCGCCGCCGGGGCGGCCAGTGACGAAGGCGATGGTCCAGGAGCCCGCGCGCGGGTACTGCACCAGCACGGCCTCGCGGAAAGCGTTGCCGTTGCTGGAGAACAGCGTGTCCGAGACCTGCTTGACCGAGCTGTAGATGGACTTGACGATGGGGATGCGGCCCATGAGCCGGTCCCACTGCCGCAGCCACCACTGGCCGAAGACGTTGGCCACGAACATGCCGGTGAGCAGCAGGCCCGCGACCATCACGAGCACGCTCAGGCCGGGAATCCTGCGCAGCTCGTCCAGGCCGGTCTGGGCCGACAGCGGCAGCACTGCGGAGGCGGCCAGCAGCAGCCAGTCGAACACGCCGTTCATCAGGTTGAGCACCCACAGGAGCACCCAGACCGTGACGGCCAGCGGCATCCACACCAGCAGGCCGGCAACGATGTACTTCTTCACGCGCGGCCGCCTTTACCGGGAAACACGGTGCATCAGTGGCAGGCGCACGAGCCGCCGCAGCCGGCTGCGGGCGCGGCGCTGTCGGACGACGACGAGGAAGACGCCGCCGATTCCGCGGGCTTGGTGGCCGGCGCGGACGTGCCGCCGCTGCCGCCCTTGAAGTCGGTCACGTACCAACCCGAACCCTTGAGCTGGAAGCCCGCGGCGGTGAGCTGCTTGCTGAAGGCCTCGGCGCCGCACGAGGGACACGTGGTCAGCACGGGGTCGGACATCTTCTGCAGCACGTCCTTCGCGTGACCGCAGGCAGAACAGCGATAAGCGTAGATCGGCATGGCTAAGCCTTTGATGCAAAACGAAAAATTATAAAGCCCGAGGTGGGGTGCCGCCGTTGGTGAGGCCAGGCGACACGCCCGCGGCTGCAAATAGGGTCACATTTCAGGCTTTCAAGCCGCTGTCCAGACCGCGCAGCGCGTGGTGCGAGCCATGGCGGTTCTTGAGCGCCTGCGGGCCCAGCGAGCCCACCAGCATGCCCAGCGCGCCCATCAGGAAGCCGGCCAACTGCGCCGGGAAGCTCTCCCCGGCCGGCGTGGCCAGGAACATGGCCCAGGTCAGGATGCCCAGCACGATGGAGAAGATCGCGCCCTGTGTGGTGGCCCGCTTCCAGTACAGGCCCGCCACCAGCGGAACGAAGGCGCCCACGAGCGTGACCTGGTAGGCGCCGGAGACCATGTCGTAGATGGGCGTGCCCTCGGAGAGGATGGCGTAGGTGCACACCAGCATGCTGAACACCAGCACGGCGATGCGCATGGTGCGCAGCTCCTGGCGGTCGCTCTGGCGCGGGGAAAACTGGCGCCACACGTTCTCCACGAAGGTTACCGAGGGTGCCAGCAGCGTGGCCGAGGCCGTGCTCTTGAGCGCGGACAGCAGCGCGCCGAAGAACAGCACCTGCATCACGAACGGCATGTGCTCCAGCACCAGCGTGGGCAGCACCTTCTGAGGATCCTGCTCGATGAGCTCGGTGGCCTGCTCCGGCATGATGATCAGCGCGCTGGTCACCAAGAACATGGGCACGAAGGCGAACGCGATGTAGCACAGGCCGCCAATGACCGGGCCCTTGGTGGCGGCGTTGATGTCCTTGGCCGACATCACGCGCTGGAAAACGTCCTGCTGCGGGATGGAGCCCAGCATCATCGTGATGGCCGCGGCGATGAAGAAGACGACGTCGGTGAACGTGGGCTCGGGCAGGAAGCGGAAGAGATCCTTGCTGGTGGCCAGCTCGATCACCTTGTCAGCGCCGCCGGCCTGGTCGGCGGCGAAGACGGCGATGATGGCCAGGCCGGCCACCAGGATGATCATCTGGATGAAGTCCGTCACCGCGACCGACCACATGCCGCCGAACAGCGTGTAGGCCAGGATGGAGGCCGTTCCCAGCACCATGCCCACCGCCGGGCTGATGGTGCCGCCGGAGAGCAGGTTGAACACCAGGCCCAGCGCCGTGACCTGCGCCGACACCCAACCCAGGTAGCTCACGATGATGATGAGCGAGCACACCACCTCGACGCCGCGGCCATAGCGCTCACGGTAGTAGTCGCTGATGGTCAGCAGCGACATGCGGTAGAGCTTGGCGGCGAAGAAGATGCCTACCAGGATCAGGCAGGTGCCCGCGCCGAACGGGTCCTCCACCACTTCGCCCAGGCCGCCTTGCACGAACTTGGCCGGGATGCCCAGCACCGTTTCGGAGCCGAACCAGGTGGCAAAGGTGGTGGTGACGATCATCACCAGCGGCAGGTGCCGGCCGGCGACGGCGAAGTCGGAGGTGGTCTTGACCCGCTTGGCAGCCCACAGGCCGATGGCGATGGTCAGCAGCAAATACACGAGGACCAGGGTCAGCAGCATGGCGCGGCCTGCGGGCAAAAGGGGCTGGGAGGAGGTGCGCGGCGGAAAGCACGAATTGCGCCGCCACTGAACGCGGCGCGCATTATCCCCGCATCGCAAGGGGGGAGTCCTGCGCGCACGGCGGGCCGTGCACCCGGGCATGGCGGAACCGGCACAAATCGCCCTTCCCGCGCACCCCGCCGGTGCTCACATGGGCATGAGGACGTGCAGCCGCAGTGCCATGCGCATCAGCCCAACGCCCAAGGCAAAGCCCAGGGCGCCCCACAGTAGGCCCTGCAACAACCGGTTGGTGCGCTTTTGCTCGGCCAGCAGCGCAGCCAGGAGCACTTGAGAATCGTCGGACTTGGCGGGCGAGCGCTGCAGCGCGTGGTGCAGCAACCGCGGCACTTCAGGCAGCAGCCGCGCGTAATGCGGCGCCTCGTGTTTGAGTTTGTCCACCAGCGCGCGCCAGCCGATCTGCTCGTTCATCCAGCGCTCCAGGAAGGGCTTGGCCGTGGCCCACAGGTCCAATTCCGGATCGAGCTGCCGGCCCAGGCCTTCGACGTTGAGCAGCGTCTTTTGCAGCAGCACCAGTTGCGGCTGTATCTCGACGTTGAAGCGGCGCGAGGTCTGGAACAGCCGCAGCAGCACCTGGCCCAGCGAGATGTCCTTGAGCGGGCGGTCGAAGTGCGGCTCGCACACGGCGCGGATGGCGGACTCCAGCGAGTCAATGCGCGTGCCCGGCGGCACCCAGCCCGACTCCAGGTGCAGTTCCGCCACGCGCTTGTAGTCGCGGCGGAAGAAGGCGATGAAGTTCTGCGCCAGGTACTCCTTGTCGACCTCGGTGAGCGTGCCCATGATCCCGAAGTCCAGCGCAATGTAGCGGCCGAACGTGGCCGGCTCCAGGCTCACCTGGATGTTGCCGGGGTGCATGTCGGCGTGGAAAAAGCCGTCGCGAAAGACCTGGGTGAAGAAGATGGTCACGCCGTCGCGCGCCAGCTTGGGAATGTCCACGCCCGCCTCGCGCAGCTTGCCGATCTGGCTGATGGGCGTGCCGCGCATGCGCTCCATCACGATCACGCCCGGCGCACACAAATCCCACACCATCTCGGGGACCATCACGAGGTCCAGCCCATCCATGTTGCGGCGCAACTGCGCGGCGTTGGAGGCTTCGCGCACGAGATCCAGTTCGTCGTGCAGATAGATGTCGAACTCGGCCACGACTTCGCGCGGCTTGAGGCGGCGCGCGTCGGTGCTGGTGCGCTCCATCCAGCGGGCGAAGCGATGCAGCAGGGCTAGATCGTCCTCAATCACGGACAGCATGCCCGGGCGCAACACCTTCACGGCCACCTCACGCCCGTCGCGCAGCGTGGCGAAGTGCACCTGCGCGATGGAGGCGCTGGCCACCGGCTCGGGGCTGAAGTGCGAGAACACTTCGTCTATGCGCCGGCCAAAGGCGCGCTCTACCAGCGTGATGGCCTGCATGCCGGGAAACGGCGGAACGTTGTCCTGCAGCCGCGCGAGCTCGTCGGCGATGTCCAACGGCAGCAGGTCGCGCCGCGTGGACAGCACTTGGCCAAATTTGACGAAGATGGGCCCAAGCCGCTCCAGCGCGCGGCGCAGCCGCACGCCACGCGCCTCGTCGAAGCGGCGCCCAAGCGTCACCACCACGGCCAGCGCGCGCACCCAACGCTGGCGGAAATGCGACAGCGCGATGTCGTCCAGGCCAAAGCGCAGGACGGTGAACGCGATGTAGAGCAGTCGTGCGAACTGCCTCATGAGCCGGCACGCCAGCGCGCCGCGCCCCCGACCAGTGCCTGCCGCAGACCACGCGCCAGCGCCGCGCCCAATGCGCTGAGCTGCTGCGCCGCGGCGGCGCCGAGCACGCGCTCCAAGTCAGCCGCCACGTCCCAGCGCAGGTTCTGCAGCAGCCAATTGATGTCGGCAGCCAGCGCCGCATCGCCGTCGAGTTGCAGCGGCGGCTGCGTGCCGCTCAGCGCCTGCAGCATCAGCGCCGCCGGGTTGCCGGCGTCTACCCGCACGTGCAATTGGGCCGACGCGGGCGGCGCCGCTTCCCACTCCAGCAGCCCCGCAGGCGTGATGCGCCAGCACAGCACGGGCGGCGGCGGCAACAGGCCCGGCCAGCGTTCTAAGTGGAATTGCACAAGCACGCCTTCACGCGGGCGCAGCAACTGCCGCGCCACGGGCTCGCTGTCAAGCACGTGATTCAGGAGCAGCGTGATCCGCTGCATCAGGGCAGGAGCCATCAGGGCATTCAGGGCTTGCAACATGCGCGGCATTGTAGGCACCCAGGTTTGAACGCCCGCATCCACGGGAACCGGATCGGTAAGGCCAGGCGCAAGGTCGAGAATGGCTCTCAACAACAGGGGTAAGGAGCTGGCGCGCGAGCATGCATGTGCCGCAGCCAATACGGGTCACCCGGATTCCATGATCGCCCATCGCAGCTACAAACGAACCTTCTACAGCGCGCCTCAATCCGTCACCTCGCTCGTGGCTGCCTTCATGGAGCCCACGCTTGCGGTGGCGGTGTTTTTGCTGGCCACGCGCTGGTACGGCCAACCCATAGAGCGCCCTGCGCTCACACTCGGCTTGCTGGTATTCGCCTTGACATTTCCAGGCCGTCAGCGCTTTAAGGACCCATTGCCCGCCGCGGCCATGGACATCTTTAATAGCTGGATCGTGCTGCTGTTGGCTCTAGTGCTTTGCGGCTACGCCACGCAAAGTCTGGGCTACTTCAACCGCCGGGTACTTCTGGCTTGGGCAGTGACCACGCCGGTGCTGTTGTGGCTGGGCGTGGCTGCCGGACAGACCATACTGCGCCGCCGCGCCGCACAGGAGGTTCTGCGCCGGCCGGCAGTCGTCGTAGGCAGCGGACTGCTGGGCGTAAAGGTCGCGCGGGCACTGCGCGAGAGCAGCGACCAAGGCAGCGTCTTTGTGGGCTATTTCGACGACCGCCATGACGCCCGCGTGCACCAGGAGGCCAGCGGGCTGCTGGGCACATTGCAGGACGTGGCGCCCTACATCCGGGCGCAGGGCGTCAAGGAGGTCTACATCACACTCCCGCTGGGAGTACAGCCACGCATCGTGGAGTTGCTGGAATCGCTGCAGGGTACAACCGCTTCCATCTTCTTCGTGCCTGACGTCTTCGGCATCAGCATCATCCAGGGACGGCTTCAAGACATGAACGGCATTCCCGTGGTCGGCATCTGCGAGACGCCTTTCACCGGAACCAACGAGCTCACCAAGCGCATTTCCGATTTGGTGATCGCTTCCGTCGTTCTAGTGCTCATCTCGCCGTTGCTGCTGCTCATTGCCATAGGCGTCAAGCTCAGCTCGCCCGGCCCGGTAATTTTTAAGCAACGACGCAACGGACTGGATGGCAGCGAAATTCTGGTTTACAAATTTCGCTCTATGACTGCGCAGGATAACGGCAGCGTTGTCAAGCAAGCGACCCGGGGCGATCCTCGCATCACCCGCTTCGGCGCTTTTTTGCGCCGTACCTCCCTGGACGAGCTGCCGCAGTTCTTCAATGTGTTGCAAGGCAGCATGAGCATCGTTGGCCCAAGGCCACATGCCGTAGCCCATAACGAGGAATACCGCAAGCTGATCAAGGCATACATGGTTCGCCACAAAGTCAAGCCTGGCATCACTGGGTGGGCTCAGGTCAACGGCCACCGTGGCGAGACCGACACGGTGCACAAGATGCAGGCCCGAGTGGAATACGATCTGGAGTACCTCCGCAACTGGTCGCTAGCCCTTGATTTGCACATCATGGTGCGCACGGCGCGGCTGGTTTTCTTCGATCGAAACGCCTATTGAGAAGCTGTCGCGGGAGAATTACTTTTGATCAAAAGAACCTTGCGCGCACCCTCGTGCGCCTTTAGTTGCGTCGCGCTTGCCGTTTTTGCCACTGTCGCTCAGGCCGAAACAAGTCCCTATTATTTGGGAGCCTCATTGACACGCGGCCATGATTCCAATGTTTTTCGATTACCAGGATATTTAGATCCGCAATCGGATTCATTCACGACGGCCACATTGCTTGCCGGATTCGATCAACCCATCAGCCGGCAGCGGGTTTATACAAACCTTGAACTTCGCCGCCAGCGCTTTGACGATTTGAGTGAGCTGAACAATACCGGCCACAAGCTTGCTGCCGGTTTGGACTGGGAAACCATAGAGAATTACTCTGGCTCTATCGCTGCCGGATCAGAAAGAGCACTGGCCTCCTACAGCATTCCACGTCTCGGCCAAGATGCACTTAGAGAATTGAATATCAAGCGTGAACGCACCTTCAATGCAAGTGTGCAGCGCGGCAATTTGCGCAATGATCTACAGATATTTGGTGCATTCAATACCAGAGACACAGATTATTCCTCAGACGCATTTAGATTTCGCAACAACAAGCGGTATGCTGTGCGTGTGGGCACCCGCTGGCACCGCAACGATTTGCTGACACTGGGCACAGCCTGGGTGGAAGCACGCGGAAAATATACCTCCGCAGACATTGAATACACCAGCCACGCCATTGAGTTCACAGGCGAATGGAAGCCTTCCAGCGTGAGCGGCATTGATGGTCGCATTGGTTACGAGCAGCGCAGTTACGACAACGCTGCAGCACAGCGGGACTTTTCAGGTGTCACAGGATTACTGCGCTGGCATTGGGAGCCGACAGGCAAACTGGCATTCACAACTTCGCTGGTGCGGGATGCGGATGACAGTGAACGGCTTGTTGATCCGGGCACAAGCGATTTGACGATTGCAGGCTCACGCGTTACTAATTCATTGATATTGGAAGCTGTTTGGAAGGCGACTGCAAAGGTTTCGGTCAATGCCAATTACCACTATAGCGACCGTACATTGACCAACCCAACGCTGGCTGCTTTGGATACCAGAGGCAATGACAAGACGCGTCAAGCCAGTTTGGGAGTTGCCTGGGCGGCCACCAACAGCATTTCATTTGGCTGCAACGTTGGCCGAGAAACCCGCAGCTCTGATTCCAACCTAAGTTTCCCTTTCAAGGCCAATACGGCCTCCTGCTACGTTCAGGCCCTTTTGAAATGACTACAAATATCCAGCCCCCTGAGGGCCCCACCGTACTTCTTACTGGGGCAACCGGCTACATAGGCTCTCATACCTGGCTTGCACTGCAAGCTGCAGGCTATCGCGTTGTGGGCGTGGACAACTTCAGCAACAGCTCTCCAAAAGTTTTGCCTAGACTGGATCGCCTTGGCACACAACCCATTGTTTTTGAGCAGGCTGATATTTGCGACGACACCGCAATGGAGCGCGTGTTCCAGCAGCACCGTCCCCAAGCCTTGATTCATTTCGCCGCCTTCAAGGCGGTCGGCGAATCCACCGAAAAACCACTAGATTACTACGCCAATAATATCGGTGGACTGGTTTCCGTATGTCGCACGATGCAGCGGCATGGCTGCAAGCGCTTCGTGTTCAGTTCAAGTGCCACCGTATACGGCGTTCCGGACAAATTACCTATCACGGAGAACGCACATCTTTCAGCCACCAATCCTTATGGACAGACAAAGCTCATGGGTGAGCAAATACTGAAAGATATAGAAGCCTCCAACCCTGATTGGCAAACCGCTTGCCTTCGATATTTCAACCCTGTAGGCGCTCACGAAAGTGGCGATATTGGCGAAGATCCGCGGGGCACACCCAACAATCTCATGCCATACGTAGCTCAAGTAGCCATCGGTCGCCGGCCATTTCTACAAATATTCGGAGACGATTACAACACGCCGGACGGCACTGGCATGCGAGACTATATTCACGTCATGGACTTGGCCGAAGGCCATGTCGCTGCACTGAATTATTTATTCAATCAATCTGAATCGTTGACGGTCAATCTCGGCACAGGTCGCGGATACAGCGTGCTTGAAGTGGTTCAGGCTTATGAGGCGGCCAGCCAGCGCAACATTCCTTATCAAATCGTGAAACGCCGTCCAGGCGATGTCGCGGCCTGTTATGCGGACCCTTTTCATGCGAAGCGCACACTGAACTGGAGCACTCGATTCGATTTGCACAAAATGTGTGAAGACAGTTGGCGTTGGCAGTCACGCAATCCCCAGGGATTTGAATGAAACATCGGCGCCTCTTTTAATGGAAGTGCCGCCACTTTTATTCTCATAATCCGCCAGATGAATATCTTGACCCGTCCTGGAATGCGTTGACACCCAGAACGGTTGAAGTTGCCGGGGCTACCCGGCCATGGACGCCCGGTGCACTGGGCGTTTGCATTTTCAGCGACAGGTGAGGCCGCTCGTCGTTGTAGATCTGCACCGACTCGGCCACCATGCGCCGCAGCCTGCTGCACGTCGGCCGGACGCTGCAGCAGGAACTCGGTCTTGAGAATGCCGTTGACACGCTCGGCCAGCGCGTTTGCGTCTGGCGGCCGCGCAGCGCCATCTTCAGCGCCTGCGCCACTTCTTCGGTTTGCAAGCTTTCGTGCACATGCCAGCCCACGATCTTGCGCGAGTAGGCGTCGGTCACCAGACTCAGGTAGGCGTACTTGCCCGCTGTGGGCAAGTACGTGATGTCGGCCACCCACAGTCGCTCGCTGCCCGTGACACACAGCTGCTGCGGCCCGGCCTTGACGAGGTTGGGATGACGCCGGAAGCGGTGATGGCTGTCGGTGGTCTTGTGGTAGGCCCGGCGCGGCGGCACCAGCAGCCGCGCGTTGCGCAGCACGTCGAACATGGCATCGCGCCCCAACGCATGGCCTGCCTGGGCCAGCGGCTCACGTAGCAGGTGGTGCAACTTGCGCGTACCCAGCCGGGGCTGGCGCATGCGCTGCTGCTCCACCAACTGCACCACGGCCTGGGCGCGTTCTTCGCGCTGCGTGTTCCTGGCGCGCGCCTGGTAGAACGCCTGGCGGCTCATGCCCATGTAGCGGCAAGCCCTGCTCACGCTCAGCCCTTGGACGAGCTTTTGCGCGAGGACTTGCCCGAAGGCTTTTTTACGACGCGCACCCCGTAGTCCTTCTTGAGCACGTCGAGCACGGCCTCAAACAGCCGAGCCTTCTCGTTGGCCTCAGCCAGCTGCACTTGCAGCGCCTTGATCTGCTGCTCGGGTGTGAGCGGCTTGGGTGACTTGTCTATGGGCATCGCCGCCGATGATGCCGCAACGCCCCAGCCCAGGCACCCATAGCGGCGCAGCCAGCTCAGCACCGTCGAGCGGCCCTGGATGCCGTACTTGGCTTGGGCCTGCTTGTAGGTCAGCTCGCCTTTTTCCACCTGCTCCACCACGGCCAGTTTGAAGGCCATCGTGTAGTCGCGTGCGCATTCCACTGATCGCGGACACCCATTCTAGGCTGATCACGGGCAGTGTTCCGCGTGATCGTGGA
>NZ_BCTC01000066.1 GCF_001571085.1 Azohydromonas lata NBRC 102462 | reverse complement strand
GCCGCTCGAAGGTGGCGCCGCCCGTGGCGCCCACGCGCTCGCCGCCGATGAGCATGGAAATGGCATTCATGCGATGTCTCCGAAATGTTTGGTTGTCCAGTGACGCGCCCGGTTCAGGCCACCACGAGCTCGATCAGGCAGGGGCCGCTGTGGTGCAGGGCCTGCTCCAGCGCCGCGGCCAGCTCCTGCGGCTGCTCGACGCGGTGCCCGGGCAAGCCGTGCCCCTTGGCCAATGCCACGAAGTCCAGGGCGGGCAGGTCCGTCCCCGCGGGCTTGACGCCCGGCGCATAGCCGAAGACCGGCGCGAAGTCCTGCAGCGCGGCGTAGCGGCGGTTGTTGAGGATCACGAAGGTGACGGGCACGCCCAGTTGGGCTGCGCTGTAGAGCGCCTGGATGGCATAGAGGCTGGACCCGTCGCCGATGAGGCCGATCACGCGCCCCGGGCGCCCCATGCGCTGGCGGGCGAGCGCCACGCCGACGGCGGCGGGCATGCCGTGGCCCAGTCCGCCGCTGGCCATGGTGTAGAAGGTTTCGGCGCCGTCCATGGGCAGGCAGGCCTGCATCACGCCGCGCGAGCCCGGCGCCTCTTCCACGACCACGTCGTCGGCGTGGCGCACGGCATCCAGCGTCTGCAGCGCATAGGCCACCGACATGGGCATGCTGGGCTCCACAGGGGCCACGGCCGCACGCGCCGCTGGCGCGCTGCGCGGCTGCGCCGGCCCGGGGCCCGCCAGCAGCGCATCGACGGCCAGGTGGATGCTGGACACCACGCTGTTGCCCGCGGGCGTCCAGGCGGCGGTCTGCGGGTCGTCCACGACCTGCCAGAGCTGGGCCCCATCCGGGACGTGGGGGCCCTCGCCTTCCACGTGGTAGATGAAGGCCGGTGCGCCCAGCACCAGGATCAGGTCATGGCCCTCAAGGCTTTGCACGATGCGCTCGCGCATGGCGGGCAGGAAGCCGCGGAACAGGGCATGCCGCTCGGGGAAGCCGCAGCGCGCGCTCATGGGCGCGGCGTACACGGCGGCCTGGTGGCGTTCGGCCAGCTCGACCACGCGCTCCACCGCGGCGTCGCGGTCCACGCCGGCGCCGACGACGATGGCGGGCCGGCTGCTGTGGGCCAACGCCTGCGCGACCTGGGCGATGGACGCCGGGTCCGGCGCGGTGGCGCGGCTCACGTGCCGCACCGCCACCCAGTCGGTCGGCCGCTCCCAGTCATCGGCCGGAATGGACAGGAAGACCGGGCCGCAAGGCGGCTGCATGGCCATCTGGTAGGCGCGCAGCAGCGCCAGCGGCACGTCCTCGGCGCGGGCGGGCTCGCAGGCCCATTTCACGTAGGGACGGGGCAGCTCGGTGGCCTGGGTGGCGGACAGGAAGGGGTCGAAGGGCAGGATGGAGCGCGCCTGCTGGCCCGCGGTCACGATCAGCGGCGTCTGGTTCTTGTACGCCGTGAAGATGTTGCCCATGGCGTGGCCCACGCCGGCGGCCGAGTGCAGGTTCACCATCGCCGCGTTGCGCGTGGCCTGGGCATAGCCGTCGGCCATGCCCACCACCACCGATTCCTGCAGGCCGAGCACGTAGCGGAAGTCTTCGGGGAAGTCGCGGAACATGGGCAGCTCGGTGGAGCCGGGATTGCCGAACACGGTGTCGATGCCGAGGTCGCGCATCAGGCGCAAGAAGGCCTCGCGCACGGTGGGCCGGCGCGCTTGGGCCGGCCGGGGGGTGTCTTCAGGTCGCATGGGGTGCCCTTGGTGTCGGATGGGCGCAGTTTGGGCACCGGGCAGGTATCCGCCAATAAAATGAACCTACTAAGCGTCATCCACCCAATCAATATGCGTGACCTGGACCTGAACCTGCTGCGCCTGTTCGACACCGTCTACAGGACGCGCAACATCAGCCGGGCGGCCGAGCAGCTTGGGCTGTCGCAGCCCGCCACCAGCCAGGCGCTGACGCGGCTGCGCCTGGCGGTGGGCGACCATCTCTTCGAGCGCACGCCCGGCGGCGTGCGGCCCACGCAGCGTGCCGAGCGGCTGGCCCAATCGGTCCAGGCCGGGCTGGCCTTGCTGGAGGCCGGCCTGACCGACGAGGACGCCTTCGACCCGCTGGCCTCCTCGGCCGAGTTGCGGCTGCATCTGACGGACATCGGCGAAGCGAGGTTTCTGCCGGAGCTCATGGCCGAAATGCGCCGTGTGGCGCCGGGCATGCAGGTACAGGCCAGGACCTGGGTGCAAAGCGAGATCGCCCAGGCCCTGGACAACGGCGACATCCATTTCGCCATCGGCTTCCTGCCCGAGATCGGCAACACGGCCCGCACGGACCTGCTGACCGACCGCTACGTGCTGCTCATGCGGGCAGGCCACCCGCTTGCGGACCAGCTTGGGCGCAGGAGCCTGAACCTGCAGCAGCTTCAGCAGCTGGACCTGGTGGCCGTGCGCTCCCATGCCCAGACGCTGCGCATCCTGCATTCGCTGAACCTGGAGCGGCGCATCAGGCTGATGACGTCCACGTTCCTGGCCTTGCCGGCGATCGTGAGAGACACCGACCTGGCGGTGCTGATGCCGCGGGCGATCGCCTCGGGTTTCGAGCCGGCCGATCGCTTCCAGGTGCTGGATGCGCGGCTGCCCACGGACGATTTCACCGTCGCGCTGCACTGGAGCCGGCGGCACGAGCACCTGCCCATGCAGCGCTGGGCGCGTGAGCTGCTCGTCCGGCTGTTCCAGGCATCGAGCTAAGGCTGCGCCTCAACCCCTGCGCACCGACGGCAGCCGCCACCACGGCACGTGCGGGTGCAGGTGGTGCTCGTGGTGCCAGCCGAAGTGGTAGCAGGCCAGCAGCGAGGCCAGCCAGGGCCAGCGCAGCGAGCGGGCGCGGTGGCGGTCCGCGAACGCGTCCTCGCCATGGCGGTGCGGCAGCCAGGTGCCCACCGTGAACAGTTGCAGCGCCGACCCCAGGGCCGGCAGCGCCCAGAAGGTGACGAGGTTCAGCGCCTGGGCGCCCAGCGCGATGTAGGCCAGCAGCACCGCGGTGACGATGCCGAACTCCGTCCAGCGGAAATGCCGCGTGAAGAAGGCGTAGAGCCAGGGCGCGAAAGTGCGCGGGGCGGCGGCGTGGAAGTCGGGGTCGTCGGCGGTGCCGGGGGCCTCGTGGTGGCGCTGGTGCGAGGCCGCCAGGCGGCGGAAGTTGAATCCCGCGTACAGCGCCACGCACAGCTGGCCGATCCAGGCGTTCACCCTGGGGCGCTGGGGCGCGAGCGAGCCGTGGATGGCGTCGTGCGCCACGATGAACAGCCCCGTGGACAGCCAGCTCTGCAGCGCCACCAGCAGCGGCACGCGCAGCGCGTCGATGGCGCTCCAGCGGTGGAAGAACACGCCCCAGACGTGCAGCGCGAGCCAGCCGGCGATGACGGCCGCCGCCAGCGCCAGCCCCACCCGGCGCTGGCGTGCGGGCGGAACCGGGTGCAGATCGCTTGCGTGCGCCACGGTGGCGGTCTCCTTTGGGCTGGAGCCGCGAGTGTCCCGCAGGGCATGGTCCTCAGCCGTGCCAAGGGGCAAGGCGGCGCCGCGGCGGCTGGCAGACTGCCGGGCCATGCCGTGCCTGCGCCTGCTCGTCGCCACCGTGCCCATGACCGGCCACATGCGCCCAATGGCCGCGCTGGTGCAGGCGCTGTGCGCGCGGGGGCACGAGGTGGCGTGGCAGGCCGGGCGCAACTTCGAAAGCCTGGTGCGCGCCAGCGGCGCCGGCTTCCTGCCCATGGCCGCGGACACGGACTGGGACGACGCCGACCTCGAAGCCGCCTTTCCCGCGCTGCGCGGGCGGCGGGGGCTGGCGCGCATCCGCGCGCACCTGGACGCGCTGTTCATCGAGCCCGCGCCGCGCCAGTGGCGGGCGCTGCAGGCGGCGTGCGACGACTTCCATCCGGACGCGCTGCTGGCCGACCAGGCGCACTTGGGCGCGGCGCTGCTGCACGAAACGCGCGGCCTGCCCTGGGCCACCTTGGGCGTGAGCGCGCTGGGCCTGCCCAGCGAGGACACGGCGCCCTTCGGCTCGGCGCTGCCGCCTGCCCGCGGCGCGGCCGGCCGGCGCCTGAACCGGCTGCTCAACGCGCTGGTGCTGCGCGGGCTGTTCGCCGGGACCAATGCCGCGTGGCGCCGCGCCCGCGAGGCGGCGGGCCTGCCGGCGGGGCGCCAGATGTACTTCGAGGTGGCCTCGCCCCAGCTCTACCTGCAGCCCACCGTGCCGGGCTTCGAATACCCGCGCCGCGCGCTGCCGCCGCAGGTGCATTTCATTGGCCCGCTGTGGCCGCGCGACGCGGCGCCGGCGGCCGGGCAGCCCGCGTGGTGGGCAGACGTGGAGGCGGCGCGCCGCCTGGGCCGGCCGGTGGTGCTGGTGACGCAGGGAACGCTGGCCACGCGGGTGAGCGACCTCATTGCCCCCGCGCTGCGCGCGCTGGCGGTGGAGGACGTGCTGGTGGTCGCCACCGCGGACCCCGCCGCCGTGGCGGCGGCGCTGGGCGGCGCGGTACCGCACAACGCGCGGCTGGCGCCCTTCGTGCCCTACGGCGCGCTGCTGCCGCTGCTGTCGGCGGTGGTGACCAACGGCGGCTATGGCGGCGTGCAGCAGGCGCTGGCGCATGGGCTGCCGCTGGTGGTGGCCGGCGGCAGCGAGGAAAAGCCGGAGATCGCGGCGCGCGTGGCCTGGAGCGGCGCCGGGGTGGATTTGCGCACCGGGCGGCCCTCGGCGCGGGCCGTGCGCGAGGCGGTGCGCCGGGTGCTGGTGGAACCCGGGTTCAAGGCGCGGGCTGGAGCGCTGGCGGTGGAGATGGCGCGGTACGACGCAGCGGGGCTAGGGGCACGGCTGGTGGAGCGCTTGGCCACGACGCGGGCGGGGGTGGCCGGAGCGTTGCCGGGGGTCGGCTGAGCGCCTTTGCATCTGGATTTAAATGACCTCGTCCAGGCACGGCACGTTCATTTTCAAAACTTGGGCACAAGAAAAATGAGGTGGCCCTGGCCTGATTTTGGGTAGAGGCGGAAAGCTGGCGCTCGGTGGCAAGCCAGGACAGGAATTTTGTGAATTCTTCCGCACGCATTTCCTTGGGATGGCGCTTGCCGTGGAAAAGAATGAAGCGCTTGTCGCAGGCGACGCAGGCATCTTCAATGCGCGATGAATAGTGGCGCAACTGGGTTTCCTTGCGCAGGCGGTCGAGCAGGCGGGGCAGTTTAAGCTGATTTTCGTCAAGGCCGGGACCTGAGTTTCCGTGGCCGGCAGTGGGCTCGGCGATAAGGTTTCAGGCTTCAAGGTCGTGGGGGGTGTCATCGGTGTCCATCCGCGGCTTTTTAGGCGGCCTAACGCGCCGGAAACGGCTCTGGAACGGAGGGCGAGTTGACCAACTCGTCGAGGCAAGGCGCAGATAGGATGATTGCGCCTTTGATTTTTTTAGACCGCATCGGTTTTTGCTAACGATTGGGTCAATTAACGTTAGGCATCTCACACGGAGGAAATGAGCAATGGCATTAACGGTCACTGGAGTTGAAGAACTAAGGCAGTACCTTTGCGGTGTTATGGCGCGCGCCGACCACCATGCTGGGAACGTGAAGGAAATCGCATTAGCTCTCGCCGGTGCGATCCTTTGGCGCAAGGACGATGACAAAGCAATCAAAGTCATGGCGCACGGCGGCAATACAAAGAACGTCTTGTGGGTATATATTAGTGGCCAGCGCTATGCATTTTCGTACAACCACGACACTGGCGAAATCGAAATGCGTGAAGAAAACACTCAAGGCCAAACGCTTCACACGTTTACAAACGCTACGCCGCTGTCTTCTGTGATAGCAATATTCAAGGCGCTGTAACGCAAATACTTAACGAAGCAGTCGAGCGGACCTGCGCGAAAATTCACGCAGGCCGCTCACTTATACGTTAGTTTTCGCGAATGAAAAAGCCACCAATGGACAACTATCAAAATCCAGAACCAGAAAAACCTACATAAGTCCACGATTGGACGATTTTTCGAACCCCAATCGCAAAGTGCGCATTGCAACCAAGCTAATTGATCAGCCTGAAACATATGCGTTCGCGAAAATCAAAGATGAGTTGATTTTAAGATATAAATCAGGCGCCAAGACTTGCATTACAGCTAAGTTCTTTGAGGATAACCGTAAAATTTTCGTCCTAAGCATTCAAGGTTATACTGTTGCAACAGATAAGCCTCACAACGCTAGCTTCGCGTTCGTCGGGGAAGAAATTAGCAAACTTGTCGAGTTTCTGAATCACATTCAGGCCATGCCGTTAACAAGGCGTGGCTCTCAGAAGATTACGGATGAAGACTTGAGGCGTATTGTTCTTTCGAACGCACAAGCACAAGCTATTTTTCACGACAATCAAGAACTCTTCGCGGAGGTGCTTCGGTCCGCCATCACCAAAGAAGACGTAATTGCTGTCGGATACAGAAAACGCCAGCTGCAAATTTTTCAGAAACTGCTAGAAGACGCGGCCTATTTCGAGGAAGTCAAAGTCAAGAAGCAATGCAAGGACGAAGGAGTTTGGCAAAAGTTTTTTGAAAAGAATCCATGGATTTTCGGCTATGGGCTGAGCTACATCTACTTGTCCTCACTAGACGAGAAAAAACTCGAGCAGGTGGTTCATGGTCACACTGTGTCTGAGCACGGAAAACGAGTTGACGCGCTACTGCGCACACGGGGAGTAATTTCAAGCTTGTGCTTTGCGGAGATCAAAACTCATAAGACCGCACTACTCCAGCTTAAGGCCTACCGTTCCGGCTGTTGGGCACCATCGGATGAACTTGCTGGTGGTGTATCTCAGGTGCAAGGGACAGTAGCTTTAGCAACTGAGTCCATCCGAAATAAGCTCTCACTCACCGATGAGGTTGGCAACCCAACGGGTGAGGAGGCATTTAACTACACCCCCAAGTCATTTATGGTAATTGGTAGCCTGCGAGAGTTCATGACAGACAAAGGCGTGAATCAGGAGCGTTACCGGTCGTTCGAACTTTTTAGGCGCAACATCGCTAGTCCTGAAATCATTACTTTTGACGAACTGTATGAAAGAGCCCGATTCATTGTTGAGCAGCATGAAACCTAACCCGGCACTCAATCTTGTCCCCTTAGATCGCTGGACAGCCAAAAGTTACCCTTTTGGCTGCCGGTTAACTTGAACGTTAAATTTCACAGAAGGATCGTCGTGCTAAGTATTGAACCTGCCAACACAAATCACTTTGCGAAAGTTCTTGCGTGGCTCAAAGTTGAGGATGAGCAGGTCGGAACAGGCTTCTACTGCAATAGGAGAATTATCGAAAAGTTGTTTACTTCCGGTGAGGGGCTTTGCGCTGTCACAGAAGGAAAGGTCATCGGCTTTGCTGTCTTCCAAATGTTCACCGATGGTGGCGAAGTTCACATTATCGAAGTGGAACCATCAGCGAGAGGTCAGGGGCTTGGCTCTCAGTTGCTACTTGCCGCAGTGGAAACGCTGCGTGGGCTCGGAGTCAAATACGTCCATGTCGAGTGCACGTCCGCCGAAGGAGAAGCTCTTTGTCGTCGTCACGGATTTGAAAACTACATCGACCCTATTAACGACCGCAGTGAATGGGAAAGTCCACTCCTACGGCTCTATCTCTCCGAGTGGAGACCTCGGCCACTAAATCCATGGGCATAGTCCAGCCTAAACAACGTTAGAGCCCAGAGTGTCGGCGCCTACCGAGAAATGGGAAAATTTGCTGACTCCTGCTGTAATGCAGGGGAAGTTTATTTCCGCATCGCTGTATATCACCGCCTACGATCTTCTGAAGGAATCGATTGTTGGTCGCATTCGCTCTTTTTACATGGTCGGCTTCGAAGAAAACGGAGAAATCGTTGACGAAAGATACGAGAAGATTGTGGCGAGTCGAAATAGAAGCATTCTTTACGCCTCCCTTGACTGGCTCCGAGAGAATGAGGTCATAGACGAAAGCGATTGCAAGGCATTCGAGCGTATTAGGAAAACTAGAAATCTTATGGCCCATGAACTTCTCGCCATTGTTACCGTCGACAGAGAGTCCGATCACATTGCGAGATTCGAAGAACTATTTTCTCTGCTTAAAAAATCGAAGTCTGGTGGGTGATGAATATCGAGATCCCTGTCAACCCCGACTTCGATGGAAAGAAAATTGATGAAGAAGGCATTATTCCTGGCCCAATTCTCATGCTTCAAATGATGCTTGAAGTCGCGTCTGGAAATGAAGAGTTGCTTAAACAATATCGGGCGAAGAGCAATGGAGTATCTAAACCCTAACCCTGCAGTCAACATGGACCTTACGCGAAAATTCGTGCAAGGCCAGTTACCTTCACGTTGATTATCATGAGCACTGCAGATCGTCGGCAGGTAGTTGAAGCATTTTGCGAAGAGTGCGTCTGGCTTCACTCAATTCGCAAACACTTTGCTGATTTATATGAAGCCAATGAATTGCGCGGCCAACTCCTATCAGAAGTTGCAAGTACGTTCTTTCACAATTTAAATCTTGTCTTTATTGACTATATTCTTCTTCAGCAATGCAAGTTGACTGACCCTGCCAATTCTGGATTTGGCAAAGACAACCTAACTACCAACTTCATTCTGCAGTTAGACTGGCCGAAGAAGGTCCAAGATCTGCTGCAAAATCCAAATGCTGAACTTCTCAATTTCAGAGAAAAAATTATTGATGCAAGACGCAAGCTAATTGCTCATCTTGATCTCAGAGCTAGGCTTCAACCAATGAGCCTTGGCTCCTTCACTCAGCAAGATGAAGCGAATTTTTGGCAGGCCCTTCAGTTTTTTGTTTCTAGCGCCATAATTTGTCGTTCCGTTTTCGTCTCTAAATTGCAGCGCAACCTCCAGAAAATTCAGTGCAAGCCTGTAAAATCAAAGGTCAAACCTCATGCTTGCTCCGATGCGTGCACTGGAATTAAAAATCCCGCCCCTACTGCTCACCGCAGTGTTTCTCGCGCTCATCGTCGCCGTGAGCCATTGGGTACCGGCCGCTTCGGCGCCCTTTCCCCACCACCAAACTGCCGCCGCACTCTTTTCCATTGCAGGTCTGGCCCTGCTTTTCGGCGCCGCATTGCAATTCCGCATGCAGCGCACGACCCTGGACCCGAGAGTTCCCGGCAAGGCCAGCCGCTTCGTGGCGCGCGGGCTCTTCCGCGTCAGCCGCAATCCCATGTACCTCGGCATGGCACTGCTGCTGCTCGGCATCGCCTGCTGGTCGGCCAACGCGGTGGCCTATGCGCTGGTTATTGTTTTCTGCATCTACCTGACCGAATTTCAAATCAAACCCGAGGAGCGCGCCCTGCAGGCGCTCTTCGGCCAGGAATACCTGGCCTACAAGGCCCGGGTGCGGCGGTGGATCTGAGGCGAAACTCAAATACCGCGCCTTTTCCAGACGCTGATTTCCCAAGCGCGCCCGTCGCACGCCAATAACCCCTCCCCCGCGAGGTTGGTACGCGCTTGTGCGACGCTTGCCGCCTTGACAAGGCCTCGCCCCTGCGCGCCGGCAAAAGTCAATCGTCAACTACCCTGATTTAGGAGCCGACATGAACCTCCGCCTTCAAATGCTCGCTCCCGCTGCCGTGCTGGGCATCACGCTGGCATTGGGCAGCGGCGCCCAGGCCGCCACCGCGGACGACAGCCGGCTGCAGCAGCAGGTCGAGCAGGCGCTGCAGGCCGCCCAACTGCGCCACGCCGACGTGCACGCCGTGGTGGTGGACGGCAAGGTTCGCCTCCAAGGCTGGGTGGATGCGCCCAACGACGTGCTGCAGGCCATGCGCCTCACGGCGGCCGTGCCGGGGGTCGATGGCGTCACCAGCGACTTGCGCACCTGGCGTTCGAGCGAGCGCTACTACTGAGCCGCGGCCCCGGGCTGCGCCGCGGCGTCAGAACGCCGCGAAGGTGTAGTTCAGGCGCACGCGCACGGCCCGCTCGCTGGGCTTGGCCGAGCCGCCCAGCGCGGGCAGGTAGCTGTCCGCGGACGAGGAGGAGTACGACAGCGCCGGCGTGACGTAGGCGTTCTTGATGCCGAACAGCGAGAACTGCCAGCCCACGCCCACGGTGCGCACCGTCTCGCTGGCGCTGCCCGGCGCGTCCGCCTTCACCCGCCCAAGCTCCACGTGCACCCAGGGGCCCAGCGTCACCGTGTAGTTGGCGGCCAGCACGCTGCTCTTCCACAGGCCTTCGGCCCGCCCGCCGGCCAGGTTCACGTTGAGGTTGCCCGGCCCAACGGCCTTGCTCAGGCTCAGGGCCGCACCGCGCAGGTCCACGAAGCGGGCATTGCCCGCCGCACCGCCGTCGCTCATGCGGCCGATTTCCGCGCCGGCCTTGAACAGCCAGCCGTTGGCGCTGTAGCTCAGCACGGGCCGCAACCCTTCGGCCTGGCCGGCCGCGAGGTTGTCGGCCTTGCCCGTATCGGCCAGGCCCAGTTCCAGGTTCAGGCCCTCGGCCAGCAAGGCATGCCCGGCCACGTGCACCACGTTGCCCGCTGAGCCGCCAAAGCGCCCGCGTATGAAATTGGCGCGGTACACGCCGCTGCCCGCGCGGTTGAGCACGGTGTCGCGGCCCTGCGGAAACAGGTCCACGGCTTCGAAACGGCCCAGCTTGAAGTCGAACTTCGCGTTGCCGGCCTGCACCCACATGTCGTCGGTGGCCGTGCCGCCGTCCTTCTTGGCCAGGAAGGTGGCCTTGCCGGCCAGGAAGGCGTCTCCCAGCGTCGTCCTGCCCATCAGGTTGAGCTCGACCCGCCCGCCCTGCGTGCCGCCCACGCCGTTGTTCTGCCGCGTGGTGTCGATCTCGACGTTGGCGTCGCCCCTGAACGCCACGGGCGGCGCACCGTCGCTGGAGGTCCAGCTTGGGCTCTGGCAGTACCCGCCCCCGGCGGTCAGCAGGCTGGTCGCGGCGAGCAGGGCTCGCGGAAAGGGGCGGTACGGCATGGCGCGGGTCTCCTTCACTTGGAATGGCTGTGCTTGCACAGGAAGCCGGTGCCGGTCTGGAGCCGGCATTCGGGTCAGTTACATTCAATCAAAGCGCTTTGGATTTCAGGCCAAACGGCGCGGACACGAAACCAAAAGACGTTGCTGTCAGGCGGGCCGGCGCCGGGCCGGCTTCCGCCCAGCGACACGCGCGGCGTCGCGGGGCGAATCGGCCCAACGCAGCGCTTTGGAGGTGGGCCCTGTCCTCCCGACAGAGCATCCAAAGCGCTTTAATAAAACAAGTTTAGTTATTGTTCCGCCGGCGGTGATCGGGGGTTTTCGCGGGGAAGGATTGGTTTTTTCCCCCGCCCTGCCGCGCACGCCGACGCGGCGGTGCGTCAGCTAGGCGTCCAGCGCGCGTGCGGCGCTGCGCAGGGCGGGTGACTGGCGGCTGTTGATCACGAACACCGGGATGGCGGCGAGGTAGCCGCGGAAGCGGCCCTTGGCCTCGAAGCGCTCGCGAAATGGGGAGCCGTCGATGAACGCGCCCAGGCGCGGCACGATGCCGCCGCCCAGGTACACGCCGCCGCGCGCGCCCAACGTGAGGGCCAGGTTGCCGGCCACCGTGCCGAGGAAGGCGCAGAACATCTCCAGCGCCTCCACGCAGCGTGCGTCGGAGCGCGCCAGCGCGGCGGCGGTGACGTCGGCGGCCGTGAGGGCGGGCGGCGGCCCGCCGGGTGCGTCCAGGGCGCACAGCGCCGCATGCAGGTCCACCAAGCCCTGGCCGCAGACGGCACGCTCGGCCGACACGTGGCCGTGGCGCTCGGCCAGTTGCGCCAGCACCTGCTGCTCGCGCGGCGTGCACGCTGGCAGGGTGACGTGGCCGCCCTCGCCCGCCACGGCCACGTGGCCGCCGCGGCCGTCAGGCAACAGGGCCGAGACACCCAGGCCCGTGCCCGGGCCAATCAGGCCCATGGGCGCCGCCGGCAACGCGCAGCCGCCGCCCAAGGGGCGCAGCTCCGCGGGCTCCAGGGCCGGCAAGGCCAGCGCCAGCGCGGTGAAGTCGTTGAGCACTTTCAACTGCGCGAAGCAGAAGCGCGCCTGAACGGCCGAGATGGAAAAGGCCCAGTGGTGGTTGGTCATGCGCACCAGGTCGCCCAGCACCGGGTTGGCGATGGCGATGGCACAGCGGCGCGGCGCGGGCCGGCCCAGGCGTTGCAGGATGTCGGCCAGCGCGTCGTCCAGGCCGGCGTAGCCGGCGCAGGGCAGCGTGGCGACGTCCTCGATGGGCGCGCCGGGGCGGGCCTGCCAGGCAAAGCGGGCGTTGGTGCCGCCTATGTCGGCAAGCAGTCGGGAGGAGGTGTCCATGGCCGTCCTCGTCAGTGCAGCCGGTAGGCGCGCGCCTCGTAGGGGCGCAGGGTGAAGGCGCGGATGTCCTCGCCGGCCTCCACGGGGTAGTTGGCGATCAGCAGCTCCTGCCCTTCGAAAGCCAGGTCCGCGGGCAACTCGCAGCGCGGCGTGGCGCGGCTGAAGTTGCAGACCACCAGCAGCCGCTCCTCGCCCAGGGTGCGCAGGTAGGCGTAGATCTGCGCATGCTCAGGCAGCAGCAGCTCGTAGCGGCCGTGCACCACCACGGGCAGCGCGCGGCGCAGCGCGATCAGGCGGCGGTAGTGGTGGAACACGGAGTCCGGGTCCGCCAGGGCCTGGCGGGCGTTCACCTCCCGGTAGTTCGGGTTCACGCCTATCCAGGGCGTGCCGGTGGTGAAGCCGGCCTGCGGGCCGTCGCTCCACTGCATGGGCGTGCGCGCGTTGTCGCGGCCCTTGGCATGGATGGCGTCCAGCACCTGCGCCGCCGCCATGCCGCGCTCGTCCACCGCCTCGCGCCACAGGTTGAGCGTCTCGATGTCGCGGTACTCGTCTATGGAGCCGAAGCGCACGTTGGTCATGCCCAGCTCCTCGCCCTGGTAGACGTAGGGCGTGCCCTGCAGCAGGTGCAGGAAGGTGGCGAGCATCTTGGCCGAGGCCACGCGGTGGGCGCCCTCGTCGCCGAAGCGCGACACCGGGCGCGGCTGGTCGTGGTTGGAGAGGTAAAGGCTGTTCCAGCCGCGGCCGTGCAGCGCGTGCTGCCAGCGCGACATGGACGCCTTGAGCGAGCGCAGCTCCAGCGGCTTGCGGCCCCACTTGCCCAGGCCTTGCGCCGGGTCGATGTCCAGGTCCACGTGCTCGAACTGGAAAAGCATGTTGAGGAAGCCCTCGCGCTCGTCCGTGAGCTGCACGCCGTGCTCGGGGGTCGCGTTGGGCGCCTCGCCGACGGTGATCAGGTCGTAGTGCGACAGCACCTCGCGCTTCATCTCGTCCAGGAATTCGGCCAGCCGCGGCCCGTGGAACACCAGCGGGCCCGGCGGCTGCCAGGGCCGCTGCGGCAGCGTTGCGGGCGCATCCGGCAGCTTGGGCGCCTTGGAGATCATGTTGATGACGTCCATGCGGAAGCCGTCCACGCCCTTGTCCAGCCAGAAGCGCATGAGCGCATACACCTCCTGGCGCAGCCTGGGGTTCTCCCAGTTGAGGTCCGGCTGCTTCCTGGAGAACAGGTGCAGGTAGTACTCGCCCGTGGGCTCGTGCAGGGTCCAGGCCGGGCCGCCGAAGGCCGAGGCCCAGTTGTTGGGCTCGGCGCCGTCGCGCGGCGAACGCCAGATGTAGTAGTTGCGGTAGGGGTTGTCGCGGCCCTTGCAGGCCTCGGTGAACCAGGGGTGCTCGTCGGAGCTGTGGTTGACCACGAGGTCCATCACCAGCTTGAGCCCGCGCTCGTGCAGGGCGTGCAGCAGCGCGTCGAAGTCGGCCATGGTGCCGAGCTCGGCCATGACGTCGCGGTAGTCGCTGATGTCGTAGCCGTTGTCGTCGTTGGGCGAGCGGTAGATGGGCGAAAGCCACACCACGTCCACGCCCAGGGCCTGGAGGTAGTCCAGCTTGGCCGTGATGCCGCGCAGGTCGCCTATGCCGTCGCCGTTGCTGTCGCAAAAGCTGCGCGGGTAGACCTGGTAGACCACGCTCTGCTTGAACCACGCCTGGCTCATGCCGGCAGCTCCACGGTGCGGCGGCAGGCCTGGTCCGCGTCGTCGAAGAGGTGCAGTTGCCCGGGGAACAGCCGCAGCGCCAGCCGCGAGCCCGGGGCCTGCGCCGCGGCGCCTTCCACGCGCACGGTCAGCGTGCCCACGCCCGCGCCGCCATCGACGTAGAGCAGCGAGGCGTCGCCCAAGCGTTCCACGTGCAGCAGCCGCACCGGCAGCGCCGCGCCCTCGCCTTCGCCGGCCAGCACCACGTGCTCCGGCCGCACGCCCACCTGCACCTGGGCGTTGGGCGCCAGGTGGCGCGCATCCACGGCCACGCGCACCGGCTGCCCGGCCAGTTGCACCACGGCGTGGTCGGCCTGCGCGTTCAGCAGCCGCGCGGGCAGCACGTTCATCTTGGGCGAGCCTATGAACTCGGCCACGAAGCGGCTGCTGGGCCGGTGGTAGAGCGCCATGGGCGAGCCCACCTGCGCCACGCTGCCGCGCTCCTCGATGAGCTTGCCGGCGTGCAGCAGCACGATCTTGTCGGCCAGCGTCATGGCCTCCACCTGGTCGTGCGTCACGTAGATCATGCTGGCCGAGCCCAGGTCCTTGTGCAGCCGGGCGATCTCCAGGCGGGTCTGCACGCGCAGCGCGGCGTCCAGGTTGGACAGCGGCTCGTCGAACAGGAAGACCTTGGGCTCCTTGACGATGGCGCGGCCGATGGCCACGCGCTGGCGCTGGCCGCCCGAGAGCGCCTTGGGCAGCCGCTCCAGCAGCGGCGTGAGCTGCAGGATGTCGGCCGCGGCCTTGACCTTGCGGTCTATGGCCGCCTTGTCCGCGCCCAGGGTGCGCAACCCGAAGGCCATGTTCTCCGCCACCGTCATGTGCGGATACAGGGCGTAGCTCTGGAACACCATGGCCACGCCACGCTTGGCCGGCGGCAGGTCGTTGACGCGCTGGCCGCCTATGAGCAGATCGCCGCCGCTGATGTCCTCCAGCCCCGCCACCATGCGCAGCAGCGTGGACTTGCCGCAGCCCGACGGGCCGACGAAGACGCAGAACTCTCCACTGTCGATTTCGATGTTGGCGTCGTTGATGGTCAGGGGCTGCCCCGGCGCGTAACGCTTGCGAACCTGCCGGAAGTCGATGCGGGTCATGGTGGTCTCCTCGATGGGTGGCAATGGCGGGCGATGGCGGTGGCGGTGGCGGCGCTCAGCCCAGGCGGGCGAACATCACGCCCCAAGGGGCGAAGTGCAGCGTGCCGTTGTCCAGCCGCGCGCCGTCGGCGCCGCTGTCGTGCAGCACGTCTTCAATCGCCATGCCGGCGGGCAGCGCCAGCGTGGCGGACGCGTTGCTCAGGTTGAAGGCGCACAGCACGCGCTGGCCGTGGTGCTCGCGCACATGGGCCAGCACCTGGGCATGGCGCGGCAGCAGCTGCATGTCGCCCTTGACCAGCGCGCCCTGGCCGCGGCGCCAGTGCAGCAGCCGGCTGTAGTGGTTCAGCAGCGAGCCCGGCTGCTGCCATTGCCGCTCGGCCGCCAGCGGGCGGTGCGGCTCGGCCAGCGGCAGCCACGGTTTGACATGGCCGCTGCCAAAGCCCAGGTCGGCGCCCTGGTCCGACCAGGGCATGGGCGTGCGGCAGCCGTCGCGGCCCTTGAACTCCGGCCACATGGTCTTGCCGTAAGGGTCCTGCAGGTCCTCAAACGCGATGTCGGCCTCGGGCAGCCCAAGCTCCTCGCCCTGGTAGATGCACACGCTGCCGCGCAGGCTCAGCAGCAGCGCCGCGGCGGCGCGCAGTTGCGCGCTCGACGGGTTCGCGCCACCCCAGCGCGTGGCCACGCGCATGCAGTCGTGGTTGGAGATGGCCCAGCAGGCCCAGCCGTCGCCGGCGATGCGCTGGAAGCGCTCTATCAGGTCGTGCAGGTAAGGCGCGTCGTGCGCTGCGCCCAGCAGGTCGAAGCAGTAAGCCATGTGCAGCCTGTCGCTGCCGCGGGTGTAGTCGGCCACCATGGCGAGGCCGGCCTCGTCGCCGATCTCGCCCACCATGGTCGTGTCGTGGTACTGGTCCACCAGCTCGCGCAGCCGCCTCAGGAAACCCAATGCTTCCGGCTGGCTCTTGTCGTAGCGGTGCACCTGCCAGGAGTACGGGTTCATGGACGGGGCGGTGGCGTCCTCGACGGTAGGCATGCCGCGGCCCGGGTTGTCGCGCAACTGCGCGTCGTGGAAGCAGAAGTTGATGGCGTCCAGCCGGTAGCCGTCCACGCCCAGCTCCAGCCAGAAGCGCACGGTGTCCAGCAGCGCCTCCTGCACCTTGGGGTTGTGGAAGTTGAGGTCCGGCTGGCTGGTGAGGAAGTTGTGCAGGTAGTACTGGCAGCGGCGCGTGTCCCACTGCCAGGCGCTGCCGCCGAAGACGCTGAGCCAGTTGTTGGGCGGCGTGCCGTCGTGCTTCGCATCGGCCCACACGAACCAGTCGGCCTTGAGGTTGTCGCGGCTGCTGCGGCTCTCGACGAACCAGGGATGCTGGTCCGAGCAGTGCGACAGCACCTGGTCGATGACGACCTTCAGGTTCAGCGCGTGGGCGCGCTGCACCAGGGCCCTGAAGTCGTCCAGCGTGCCGTACATCGGGTCGACGTCGCGGTAGTCGCTGATGTCGTAGCCGAAATCCTTTTGCGGGCTCTTGAAGAAGGGCGACAGCCACACCGCGTCGGCGCCCAAGCGTGCGACGTGCTCCAGCCGGGACGTGATGCCGGGCAGGTCGCCGATGCCGTCGCCGTTGCTGTCCTTGAAACTGCGCGGGTAGATCTGGTAGATCACGCCGCCGCGCCACCACTGGTTGTTGGATGCCTTGGGCTTGTGCATGGAGTTCACCCCTTGACGGCCCCGGCGGTCAGGCCGGAGACGATCTTGCGTTGGAAGACGAGGACGAGGGCTATCAGGGGCAGGGTGACGAGCACCGAGGCGGCCATGATCTTTCCCCACGGGATGTCGTACAGGCTGGCCCCGCTGATGAGCGAGATCGACACCGGCACGGTGCGCTCGTTGTTGTCGAGCACGAAGGTGAGCGCGAACAGGAACTCGTTCCACGCCGCGATGAAGGCCAGCAGCCCGGTGGACACCAGCGCCGGCCACAGCAGGGGCATGAACACCTGCCAGATGATGCGAAGCGGCCCGCAGCCGTCCATGATGGCCGCCTCCTCCAGTTCCTTGGGCAACTGCTTCATGAAGGTGGTCAGCACCCACACGGTGAAGGGCAGCGTGAAGATCAGGTAGGGCAGCACCAGGCCGATGGCGCGGTTGTAGAGGCCCAGCGCGCGGATGAGCTCGAACATGCCGGCCAGCACCGCCACCTGCGGGAACATGGACACCGCCAGGATGCTGCCCAGCAGCAGCCCGCGCCCCTTGAAGCTGATGCGCCCAAGCGCGTAGGCCGCCGTCACGCCCAGCGCCAGCGACAGCGCCACCACCGCGACCGACACCACGACGGAATTGAGCACGTGGCGCAGGAAGGGCTGCTCGGCGCCCGCCAGCAGCGAGGCGTAGTTGGCCAGGCTGGCGCCGCGGGTCCACAGGCTGGGGTCGAACAGCGCGCTGCCGGTCTTGAGCGAGGTCGAGACCGCGAACAGGAAGGGATAGACCGAGACGATGGTCACCAGGGCGGCCAGCCCGTAGATCACGGCCGAGCCCAGAACGGAGCGTTGGTGGTTCATGCGTCCTCCATGCGGCGGTTGCGGGCCAGGCGCATGACCAGCACGGTGGCCAGGCCTATCATCAGGAACAGCACGGTGGAGGCGGCCGAGCCGTAGCCCATGTAGCCGTTGTCCACCATCTCGCGGCGCACGAAGCCGGACATGCTGATGGTGCTGGCGTTGTTGGACGTGAGCACGAAGATCAGGTCGAACACGCGCAGGGCGTCCAGCAGCCGGAACACCACCCCCACCATCAGCGCCGGGCGTATGAGCGGCAGCGTCACGCGCCAGAACACGCGCAGCGGATGCACGCCGTCCACGCGGGCGGCCTCGTAGCAGTCGCGCGGCAGCGTCTGCAGCGCGGCCAGGATGAGCAGCGCCATGAAGGGCGTGGTCTTCCACACGTCCACGGCCACCACGGTCCACATGGCGAAGGCGGGGTCGGCCGTCCAGGCGATGGGGTGCTGGATGAGGCCGGCCGACAGCAGCAGGTGGTTGATGACGCCGAACTGGTCGTGCAGCATCCAGCCCCACATCTTGGCCGACACGATGGTCGGGATGGCCCAGGGCAGCAGCACCGCGGCGCGCACCAGCGAGCGGCCCTTGAACTCCTGGTCGAGCAGCAGCGCCACGCCCAGGCCGAAGGCCGTTTCCAGCAGCACCGAGGCCAGGGCGAACTTCAGCGTGTTGGCGATGGCCACGCCCCAGTCGCCGGCCCAGAAGCCCTCGGTGTTGTTCGGGTTGAAGAACAGGCCGAACTCGCCGAAGTAGTTGCCCAGGCCGACGAATTGGGCCGCGCCGGGGTCGTTGATGTTGGCATCGGTGAAGCTGAACCAGATGGTGCGTGCCAGCGGCCACAGGGCCACGGCCGCCAGCGTCACCAGCATGGGCGCCAGGAACAGCCACGCGGTGCGCGTGCGCTGCGCGCGCAGCGGCTGGCGCGCCGCGGGCGTGGCCGCGGCCGCGGCCGCAGGCGCCACCACGGCGCTGCGCAGGGCTGGCGGCAGGGGCGGACCCTCCTGCCAGGCGTTGGGGGCGGCGCCCATTACCACTTGCCCCGGCGGATCTGGTTGAGGCGGCCGTCCAGGCGCTTGGCGGCGTCCTCGGCGCTGGACTGGCCGGACATCACCTCGTGCGCGGCGTTCCACAGCGCCTGGCTGACCTCGGGGTACTTGGCGCCGGTGACGGTGGACGGGCGCGGCACGGCGTTGACCAGCACTTCGTACATGTCGGCCATGAAGGGGTTGGCCGCCAGCACGTCCTTGTCCTTGTAGAGCGCGGGCATGGTGGGGTTGAAGGAGTACTTCACCGCCCGCTCCTTCTGGATCTCGCGGCTGCTGAGGTACATCACCAGGTCGGCCGCCGCCTCGGGGTTCCTGGAGTACTTGCTCACCGCCCACTGCCAGCCGCCCAGCGCGGCCGCATGCTGCCCCTCGCCGCCGCCGCGCGGCAGCGGCGCCACGCCCACCTTGCCCTTGACGGCGCTGTCCGCGTTCTGGCTCAGCGACCAGGCGTAGGGCCAGTTGCGCATGAAGGCCGCCTTGCCGTTCTGGAACACGCCGCGCGCGTCCTCCTCGGCGTAGTTCAGCACCCCCTTGGGCGCGATGCTGCCGGGCCAGGACGCGGCCATCTTCAGCGCCTGCACGGTGGCCGGGCTGTTGACGGTGACCTTGCCCTGGGCATCGAGCACCTGGCCGCCGAAGCTGCTGATCCACTCCAGCGCGTTGCAGCTCAGGCCCTCGTAGGCCTTGCCCTGGAAGACAAAGCCCTGGAAGTCCGCGGCGCCGGCGGCGCGCTCGCCGTCCTGGATCTTCCTGGCCGCGGCGGCCATGTCCTGCCAGGTCTCGGGTGGTTGCAGGCCGTACTTCTGCAGCAGGTCCTTGCGGTAGAAGAGCATGCCCGCGTCGCTCATGTTGGGCATGGCCAGCAGCTTCCCGTCCACCGTGTTGTTGGCCACGATGGCCGGGAAGTGCTCCGCCTCCGCGCCCTTGCTGTAGGGCTTCAGGTCCAGCAGGTGGTCCTTGAGCACGCCGGGCCAGACCACGTCGATGTTGAGCACGTCCAGGTCGGCCGACTTGGCCGCGAACATCTGCCGGAACAGCGACAGGATGTCCGTGCTGGAGCTCGGCATGGTGAAGATGTTCACCGTGTGCCCCGTCTTGGCGGCCCACTGCGCCGAATACCGCTTGCAGTTCTCGAAATCCACGCCCACCGAGGCGCAGGAAATCGTGAGCGTCGCCGCCTGCGCCGCGCCCAGCGTGGCCGCGAGGCCGGCGGCGCCCAGGAAGTAATGCAATGCCTTCATGAACCTGTCTCCTGCCAAATATCTAACGCGGTTTGATTATTGTCCAAAGCGCTTTGGATCAAACTATGGGAAACCCTCAAAGCGCTTTGGCTTGTCCGGGGGTGGAGGGCCCCAGCCGGGCGGGCAAGGTTCAAACCTGCACGGCGCGCGGCAGGGCTGGGGTGCCGGCCCTGCCGGCGGCGCTCAGTGCAGCTTGACGCGCGGCCCCGTGTGGCCGCTGAGCCAGCGCGCGACGGTGGCCAGGGCCACCTTGGGCCAGCCGTGCAGGCCCAGCTCGTGGCGCTTGTAGAGCGACAGGTACATGGCCTGCGCGAGGCGGTCCTCGACCATCAGCCCGCCGCGGCCCAGGCCGCCGAGCAGGTCGCCCAACGCGCCCTGGTGGCCCAGTGACAGCAGGAAGCCGCAGTCGCGGTAGTGGAAGTCGCGCAGCGCGCTGCCCGGCCAGCAGGCGCCGAATCTGGCCCAGCATGTGCCGCGCCTGCTGCCGGGCGGCTCAAGCCGCCACGCGGCCCTGGGCCGCCACCGCGCGCAGCGACGCCTCGATGGCGGCGGCGTCGCCGAGGTAGTGGTGGCGCAGCGGGCGCAGGTCGATGTCCAGCTCGAAGACCAGCGGCTGCCCGGTGGGCAGGTTGACCTCGGCAATGGCCTCGTCCGAAACCCCGTCCAGGAGCTTGATCAGCGCGCGCAGGCTGTTGCCATGCGCGGCCACGATCACGCGCTGGCCGCCGCGCAGCGCCGGCGCGATGGCGTCGCGCCAGCAAGGCAGCACACGTGCCACGGTGTCGCGCAGGCATTCGGTGCGCGGCACGTCCGCGCCAAGCCCGCGGTAGCGCGGGTCGCCGGCCTCGTGCCGCGGATCGCCCGCGGCCAGCGCCGGCGGCGGCTCGTCGTAGGCGCGGCGCCAGCGCTGCACCTGGGCCTCGCCGTACCGCGCGGCGGTCTGCGCCTTGTTCAGCCCCTGCAGCGCGCCGTAGTGGCGCTCGTTGAGGCGCCAGGTGGACTGCACGGGGATGTACATGCAGTCCAGCTCCTCCAGCACGCTCCACAGCGTCTTGATGGCGCGCTTTTGCACGGACGAAAAGGCCAGGTCGAAGTGGAAGCCGCGCGCCTTGAGCAGCCGCCCGGCCGCGTGGGCCTCTTCCAGCCCGCGGTCGCTCAGCGGGACGTCGGTCCAGCCCGTGAAGCGGTTTTCCTGGTTCCAGACGGATTCGCCGTGGCGCAAGAGAACGAGCTGATGCATGGCTCAGGCCTCCGTGATGTGCAGCAGGTTGGTGGTGCCGGCCGTGCCGAAAGGCATGCCCGCGGCAATGGCGATGGGTGCGCCCGGCGCGGCAAAGCCCTGGGCCCGCGCCACGGCGCGGGCGGTTTCGACCATGCCGGCCACGTCCTGTATGCCCGCGCCCACGTGCACGGCGTGCACGCCCCAGGCCAGCGCCAGCCGCCGCGCGATGGACAACTGCGGCGTGATGCACAGCACCGGCGCCGCCGGCCGCTCGCGCGCGGCGCGCAGGCTGGTGGCGCCGGAGCGCGTGTAGGTCACCAGCGCGGCGATGGGCAGCAGATCGGCCGTCTGGCGCAGCGAGGTGCACACGGCGTCGGCCACGCTGGCCACCGGCGCGACGTGCGAGGCGTCGATCACGGTGCGGTAGTACGGGTCGCCTTCGACCTCGCGGATCACGCGGTCCATCACCGCCACCGCCTCCACCGGGTAGCGGCCCGCGGCCGACTCGGCCGAGAGCATCACCGCGTCGGCCCCGTCGTACACGGCGGTGGCCACGTCGGAGGCCTCGGCGCGCGTGGGCACCGGCGAGGCCACCATGGACTCCAGCATCTGCGTGGCCACGATCACCGGCCTGCCCTGCCGGCGGCAGGTGCGCACGATGCGCTTTTGCAGCCGCGGCACGGTCTCGGCGGGCAGCTCCACGCCCAGGTCGCCGCGCGCCACCATCACCGCGTCGGAGGCGTCGACCACGGCCTCCAGGCAGTCCATGGCCGCGGGCTTTTCCAGCTTGGCCAGCAGCGCCGCGCGGCCGCCCACCAGCTCGCGCAGCTCGTGCAAGTCCTCAGGCCGCTGCACGAAGGACAGCGCCACCCACTCCACGCCCAAGGTGAGGCCGAAGGCGAGGTCTTCGCGGTCCTTGGGCGTGAGCGCCGAGATGGGCAGCAGCACGCCGGGCACGTTGACGCCCTTGCGCTCCGACAGCGGCCCGCCGGTGACGACGCGGGTGTGCGCGTGGTCCAGCCCGCAACTTTCAACGTGCAGGCGCAACTTGCCGTCGTCCAGCAGCAGCTCGGCGCCCGGCTGCAGCGCGGCGAAGATCTCGGGGTGCGGCAGGTTCACGCGCGCCGCGTCGCCGGGCGCGGGGTCCAGGTCCAGGCGGAAGGCCGCGCCGGGCTCCAGCGTGATGGGGCCACCGGCAAAGCAGCCTATGCGCAGCTTGGGGCCCTGCAGGTCCAGCAGGATCGCGATGGGCCGCCCAAACTCCTGCTCCAGGCGGCGGATCATGTCCACGCGCTCGCGGTGCTGCGCATGGCTGCCGTGGCTGAAGTTGAGGCGGAACACGTCCGCCCCGGCCTCGAACAGCGCACGCAGCACGGGCAGCGTGGCGCTGGCGGGCCCCAGTGTCGCGACGATTTTCGCTTTTCGTTGACGGCGCATCGGAATGTCAGGCACGGTCGTGGCCTTTCTTGGTGGGGAAAAAAACTCAGGCAAACCCGGCGGCCGCAGCGGTGGCGGCGCCATGGCGGTGAAGCAAGTCGGCGCTGCGCTGGCGCAGCAGGGGCAGCTCGCTCGCCAGCCCCAGGCGGGCGCATGCGCCGAGGTAGGCGGCGTCACGGCACAGGCGCGAGAGGTCGATGCGCCAGCCCAGGCCGACCATCAGCCACTTGAAGTCCACCAGGGCCAACAAGTGCTCGTCGCCTTCGGGGCAGACCGGCAGGACTTCCATGACAACTCCTCGTCAATGCGCGCCGTCGCACCGGCGCCGTGGGCTCGCCGCCGCGCACGGCGGCCGGCTGGCTGGCATCGCGCTTGGACCGCCAAAACGAACGGCCCATTCAAAGCGCTTTGGATTCATCACAACACTAGTCAAAGCGCTTTGGATATTGCTCGGTGTTTTCCCTGAGCGCGGCCCCCGGCTGGGCTGCCATCACTCGACCGCAGGCCGTGGCGCCGCGTGCTACGATCCAAACCGCTTTAGATGGCGCGTAACACGCGCTGAACCTTGACTCAAGCCCGGCGGAGAAACGCGTCTTGAAAACCAATCTGAAAGTGCTGTCGCAGTCGCTGGGCCTGTCGCAGACGACGGTGTCGCGGGCGCTGGCGGGGTATTCGGACGTGAGCCCCGTCACGCGGCAGCGGGTGCTGGAGGCGGCGCGGGCGTCGGGGTACGAGCCCGACACCACGGCGCGGCGGCTGGCCACCGGGCGCTCGGAGGCGGTGGGGATCATTTACCCGTTTGGCGACAGCGGGCTGGGCGATCCGCGCTTCGTGGAAGTGATGGCCGGGCTCTCCGACGGGCTGGCCGAGGCGCGCATGGACCTCATGGTCGCGGCGGCGCGGGCGCAGACCGAGCTGGACTCCTACAAGCGGCTCACCAGCTCGCGCGCCGTGGATGCGCTCATCGTGGCCAACACCCGGCTGGACGACGCCCGCATCCAGTTCCTGCAGCAGCGCAAGTTTCCCTTCGTGGCCTATGGGCGGACGAACAGCGCCTCGCCCTACGCCTGGTTCGATTTCGACAACGAGGCCGGCGCCCGCCTGGCCACGCAGCGGCTGCTGGGCCTGGGGCACCGGCGCATCGCGCTGATCCATGCGCCGCTGAGCATGACCTTTGCCGCGCAGCGCCATGCCGGCTACGTGCAGGCGCTGCGCGAGGCCGGGCTGGAGCCTGAAGCCGCCCTGGTGGTGGAAGTGCCGCTGGACCGCCATGGCGCCTGCGAGGCCACGCGGCGGCTGCTGGCGCTGCCGCAGCCGCCCACCGCGCTGCTGGTGGACAACAACCTGAGCGGCGTGGGCACGCTGCGCGCGCTCATGGAAAGCGGCTGGCAGCCGGGCCGGGGGCCGTCGCTCATCGTCTATGACGGCGTGCCGGCCGACCTGCCGCTGCCCTACCGCGTCACCGCCGTGGAGCAGCCCACGGGCGAGGCCAGCGGCCGCACCCTGGCGCGGCTGGTGCTGGACCTGCTCGCGGGCCACCCGGTGCCCTCCCTGAACCAACTGGCGCAACCCGTGATCGCGCCCGGCGACACGGACCGCCCGGCCAGCGCCGGCGGCTGAATCCGGCCCGCCAGCCCCGCAGCGGGCCCAGGCCGTCGACACACGGTCCTTGCGCCCGGCCGGCGCATGCCCGCACCGCTGCAAGGCGGCCTTTACCAGCGCTTCGGTGTCATTCATGCCGACTTCCTGAAGGCCCACACGGGCCTGAACACCAGTTTCGGTGAGACCAGTAAATAACTCAAGCTGATTGATTAATGGAAAACCCGCTGGCGCGATGGCGCTGCGGGCCCCAGCATGACGCCCATTCGAAAGCGCTTTGGATGATGGCGGGCGCCCTGGCGGCGTGGCTTTCAAGGCGCGCCGCGCGGACTGCGCCTGCCAAAAGACCACGTCACCTGGAGATTCCATGTCCTTCGACCTTGTCCTCATCGGCGGCACCGGCGACCTGGCCTGGCGCAAGCTCATGCCGGCCCTGTTCCAGGCCTGGCGCCACGGCACGCTGCCGGCAGGCGGGCGCATCCTGGCGGTGTCGCGCGAGGACATGGACAGCGCGGCCTACCGCGTGTGGCTGCAGCAGCGCTTCCAGGACTTGTCGGGTCCGACGCGCCCAACGGCCGAGGCCCTGGCCGCCTTCACCGCCCAAGTGCACTACCTGCAGGTGGACCTGGCTCAGGACGCCCACTACCCCGCGCTGCGGCGCTGGCTCAAGGAGCCCGCGGCGCAGGAGGGCCGCGCCGACGGCCCGGCCGAGGCGGTGGTCTTCTACCTGGCCACCAGCCCGCACCTGTTCCCGCAGGTTTGCCGGCAGTTGGGCGCCATGGGGCTCAACGGACCGGAGGTGCGCGTGGTGCTCGAAAAGCCGCTTGGGCACGACCTGGAGAGCGCGCGCGCCATCAACCGCGCCGTGGGGGCCGTGTTCGGCGAGTCGCAGGCGCTGCGCATAGACCACTACCTGGGCAAGTCCGCGGTGCAGAACCTCACCGCGCTGCGCTTTGGCAACGCGCTCTTCGAGCCGCTGTGGCGTCGCGACAGCATTGCCAGCATAGAGATCACGCTGGCCGAGTCCCTGGGCGTGGGCACGCGCGGCGACTTCTACGACCGCACCGGCGCGCTGCGCGACATGGTCCAGAACCATGCGCTGCAGTTGCTCACCATGATCGCCATGGAGCCGCCCGCGTCCGCCCATGCCAATGCCATACGCAACGAAAAGCTCAAGGTGCTGCAGGCCTTGAAGCCCTTCGACGCCGCCAGCGCGCGGCGCGACGTGGTGCGCGGCCAGTACCGCGCCGGCGTGTGCGAGGGCCGTGCCGTGCCGGGCTACCTGGAGGAGCGCAACGTGCCCGCGGGCAGCCGCTGCGAGACCTTCGTGGCGCTGCGCACCGAGGTGTGCAACTGGCGCTGGGCCGGCGTGCCTTTCTACCTGCGCACGGGCAAGCGGCTGGCGGCGGGCACGGCCTGCATCGTCGTGAACTTCCGCGCCGTGCCGCACCCGATCTTCGCGGGCCCGCACCCGGCCAACCGGCTGGTGATCAAGCTGCAGCCCGCCGACGGGCTGGAGCTGCACCTTCTCGCGGCCCAGGGCCCCACCGGGACGCAGGCGCTGGCGCCCGTGAGCCTGGACCTGGACTTCGACCACGCCTTCGCCGAGGACCGCGTGGGCGCCTACGAGCGGCTGCTGCTGGAGGCCATACACGGCCGCCTGAACCTGTTCGTGCGCAACGACGAGCAGGAAGAGGCCTGGCGCTGGGTGGAGCCCGTGCTGCAGGCCTGGCGCGAGGACGACGCCGCCGGCCTGGGCCCCCGCCCCTACGCCGCCGGCAGCTGGGGCCCGGCAGCGGCCAGCGCCCTGGTGGCCCGCGACGGTTTCACTTGGGCCGAGGAGCAGTGAGCGGCTGCCGGCCCGCGGCCTGAATTCCCCTGCGCGGCACGCCTGCCGCCGCAAGGCGCCCGCGTCCGCGGCGTGCGTCCTGGCTTTTTCACTTGCGCGGACACCCCCTCCTCCCTCCATGGACCACCACAGCCTGAAACAGCTTTTCCCCACCGCGGACCAGATCCCCGAGGCCCACCGCCTGCGCGAGCCGCTGCACCAGCGCGTCTCGGTGCTGGACGGCGAGCTGGTCACCTGGGACGGCGAATGCCGCACCGTGCTCTCGCCCATCTGCGTGCGCCATGCCGACGGCAGCGTGCGGCAGATGGACATCGGCAGCGTGCCCGTGATGGGCGTGGAGCACAGCGACCAGGCGCTGGCCGCCGCCGTGCGCGCCTGGGACCACGGCCGCGGCGCCTGGCCCACCATGAGCACGGCCCAGCGCATCGCCTGCATGCAGGACTTCACCCGCCAGATGGCCGCGCAGCGCGACACCGTGGTGCGGCTGATCATGTGGGAGATCGGCAAGAGCCTGGCCGACTCGCGCAAGGAGTTCGACCGCACGCTGGAGTACATCGAGGCCACCATCGCCGCGCTCAAGGCGCTGGACAACGACGCCTCGCGCTTCGCGCAGGCCGAAGGCTTCGCCGGCCAGATACGCCGCACCCCGCTGGGCGTGGTGCTGTGCATGGGGCCCTACAACTACCCGCTCAACGAAACCTTCGCCACGCTGATCCCGGCGCTGCTCATGGGCAACACGGTGGTGTTCAAGCCGCCGCAGTACGGCACGCTGCTGTTCGCGCCGCTGCTGGAGGCCTTGCGCAGCGCCTTTCCGCCGGGGGTGGTCAACACCATCTACGCGCCGGGCTCGCTGGTGGTGCCGCGGCTGCTGGCCTCGGGGCAGGTCAACGTGCTGGCGCTCATAGGCTCCAGCCGCATCGCGGACCACCTCAAGAAGCAGCACCCCAAGTCGCACCGGCTGCGCGCGGTGCTGGGCCTGGACGCCAAGAACGCCGCCATCGTCCTCGCCGACGCGGACCTGGACCTGGCCGTGCGCGAATGCGTGGCCGGCGCCCTGTCCTTCAACGGCCAGCGCTGCACGGCGCTGAAGATGCTGCTGGTGCACCGCTCCATCGTGAAGCCCTTCCTGCAGCGCATGGGCGAGGCCATCGCCGCGCTCAAGCTGGGCATGCCCTGGGAGGACGGCGTGCAGATCACGCCGCTGCCCGGCCCGCACCGCACGGCCTACATGGACGAGGCGCTGCGCGACGCGCAATCCCGCGGCGCGCGGGTGCTCAACGACGGCGGGGGCGACTCCTGCGTGACGCTGTACCGCCCGGCGCTGGTGTACCCGGTGCGCGAAGGCATGCAGCTCTACCGCGAGGAGCAATTCGGCCCGCTGGTGCCGGTGGCGGACTTCGAGGACGTCGAGGAGGCGCTGCAGTACGTGGTGACGTCCGAGCACGGGCAGCAGGTCAGCCTCTTCGGCCAGGACCCGGCGCAGTTGGGCGCGCTCATCGACCCGCTGGTCAACCAGGTCTGCCGCGTCAACCTCAACTCGCAATGCCAGCGCGGGCCGGACATGTTCCCGTTTGCCGGCCGCAAGGACTCGGCCGAGGGCACGCTCTCCGTCACCGACGCGCTGCGCGCCTTCTCCATACGCTCCATGGTGGCCGCCCGCCAGACCGAGGCCAACACGCGGCTGCTCAACGCCATTGCCGCGCAGCACCATTCGCGCTTCGTCCACACGGACTTCTTGTTCTGAGGCCGGGCTTTGCCGCCGCTGGCGGCATTTGAATGCCAGTATTTTGCGAATGGCGCACGCGCTGGGTGCGCCATTCGCTTTTTGTTTTTCAGAGAATTCCCCGCACCGTCCATGCATAATTCGAGGACAATTCTCGACATATTCTTCGGCACGGATGAAACCGCGCAGCCGGCATCCAGGCTGCCGCCTCTGAAATAAAGTTTTGCGATGACGGCATAAATTTATCCGCAACTTCCCGGCTTGCGAATAAAAAATCAAGCCCACTGTTGACAACCTGATCACAAAGCCAGGCCATAGTCAATATATTCTTGGCCGGAAGGCCTGCGCTCAAAGCGCTGCGCACCCTCCTTTGTACGGCCCCGCCCATTCCAGCCGCACAGACCGAAGCCGAGATCAGGAAGTTATTGGAGGCAAGATGGATAAACGATTATCCGCACCCGGCCTCGTCAAGCCGGAAATCAGGATAGTCTTGATTTATGCCGTGTTTGCCGCCACGTGGATTTTGTTGTCCGACAAAATCACGACCTGGTTCTTCCACGGGCCCGATGCCATCGCCCTGGCCGGCACGGCAAAAGGGTGGCTTTTCGTGGTGGTCACTTCCTACCTTCTGTATTGGCTGCTGCGCCGCGCGCGCCAGGAGGCCTTGCCGCTGGGGCAATTGTTCGTTTACCCCTGGCGCGCCTGGATGGTGGCGAGCCTGTGCGTGCTGGCGGCCGTCTTTGCGGCGGGGTACAGGATGTGGGGCGATGAGCGGGCGGCCGAGGTGCTGCGGCTCAACGAGGTGGCGGAGTTCAAGGCGAGGATGCTCACGGACCGGGTCGTCCAGAGCCGGCGCGCGGCCCGCTACATCCAGACCAGCCGGCACCTGCTGGCGCTGTTCAACTGCTGGCAGGCCGGCGACGCCGGCTGCGGCGACCTGCTGACGCAGCAGCTGGAAGGCCTGGCCGGCCATGCGGGCGCAGGCCGCGTGCGCATTTACGACAGCCGGGGCCACGGCCTGGGCGGCAGCCCGGGGAGCGAGGCCCACATGCCCAGGGAGTTGCAAAGCGCCCTGGACGCGGCGGCGCAGGACCTGGACATCCACCAGGCCGGCCCCTACGTGGATCGCGCCGAGCACCACGTGCTGGACCTGGTCGTTCCGCTGCTGGACGGCGGGCGGGCCAGGGCCTTCATCCTGCTGCACCCCTGCAGCGATGACGACGTGGATCAACTGCTGCAGGGCTGGCCCGTGCGCACGGACACGGGCGAGGTGTGGCTGCTGCGTCGAATGGACGGCGACGCGGAGCTGCTCAACCAGCCGCCTTCCAGCCGCGCCGTGGGCCCGGTGCAGGCGGTGCTGAATGACGAGGACGCCCTGGCCGTTGCCGCGCTGGCGCTGCAGCCGCCGCAGCAGCGCCAGGTCATTGGGCTGGGCCTGCGGGGCGAACGCCTGCTGGGGGCCACGCGCGCCATTCCGGGCACGGACTGGGTGCTGGCCGCGGTGATCGCCGACGCCGAGGTGCGCGGCAAGGTCCTGCGGCAAATGGTCTGGCTGGGCTTGGTCGGCGTGCTGGCCATCTTCAGCGCCGCCGTGGCCGTGCTGCTGCTGCGCCAGCGCGAGACCCTGGCCCAGGCCCGCGGCGAATCGCTGGCCAACGTGCGGCGCCTGAAGGAGCTGCAGTTGCTGGCGGCCATGGCCGACGCCACGGACGAGGCCATGTGCATCAAGGATGCCGAGGGCCGCTACGTGCTCTTCAACCAGGCCGCCGGCCGCCTCATGGGCCTGGAGCCCGCCGCCGCGCTGGACCGCACGGACACGGAAATCTTTCCGCCGCACACGGCCGGGCAGATCCGCTCGATCACGGAGCAGGCCCTGGCACAGCGCCAGCTGTCGTCGTCCGAGCAGTCCCTGCAGACGCCCCGCGGCCCGCGGCTGCTGCAGGTCACGGCGGCACCGCTGCTCGATGCCGAGGGCCGCTTCATAGGCTCGTTCTGCCTGGCCAGGGACGTCACCGAGCACCGCAGCCTGGAGGCCGCGCTGCGCAACAGCGAAAGGCGCCACCGGCAGCTTTTCGAAGGCAGCAAGGACGCCCATCTCGTGATCGAGCCGGGCGAGGGCGTCATCCAGGACGCCAACCCGGCGGCCCTGCGGCTGTTCCGCGCCGACGATCTCAGGCACAAGACCGTGCTCGACATCTCCGCGCCGCTGCAGCCCAATGGCCGCGCTTCGCGCGACCTGGTGGCGGGCAACGAGCACGCCGTCCTGGCCGAAGGCTCGCTGGACATGGAATGGGTGCACCAGCGCCTGGACGGCAGCCCGTTCACGGCCCAGGTGCTGCTCACGCGGCTGGACTGCGACGCGCACAGCCTGATCCTGGCGACCGTGCGCGACATCTCCGACCGCAAGCGGCTGGACGTGGAGCTGGAGCGCTACCGCAAGCGGCTGGAGTGCCTGGTGAGCGAACGCACCAGCCAGCTGCGGGACGCGTTGCAGGCGGCCGAAGCGGCCAGCCAGGCCAAGAGCGTGTTCCTGGCCAACATGAGCCACGAGATCCGCACGCCGCTCAACGCCATCCTCGGCATGACGGAGCTGCTGCGCCGCGCCGCCCTGCCCGCCGAGCACGCCGCGCGGCTGGAGCGCATCGACATGGCGGGCCGCCACCTGCTGGCCACGCTCAACGACGTTCTCGACCTCTCCAAGATCGAGGCCAGCAAGCTGGAGCTGCAGTCCAGCGACTTCGAGCTGCGCGCGGTGCTGGACAACGTGTGCTCGATGATCGAGCCGATCGCGCGCGACAAGGCCTTGTCCGTGCAGGTGGACGCCGCCGGCGTGCCCACGTGGCTGCATGGCGACCCCGTGCGGCTGCAACAGGCGCTGCTCAACTACGCCAGCAACGCGGCCAAGTTCACGGCGCGCGGCGGCGTCTGGTTGAGCGCGCAAGTGATGCAGGACGCGGGCACCGAGCTGCTGCTGCGCTTCGAGGTTCGGGACAGCGGCATCGGGATCGCGGCGGACAAGCAGTCGCGGCTGTTCCGGACCTTCGAGCAGCTGGACGCCTCCATCACGCGGCGCCACGGCGGCAGCGGCCTGGGCCTGGCCATCACGCGCAGCCTGGTGCAGATGATGGGCGGCGAAGTGGGCGTGCACAGCGCCCCGGGGCAAGGCAGCAGCTTCTGGTTCACGGCCCGGCTGTCGCGTGGCGCGGGCAGCCCGCCGGCGGCGGCACTGCCGCGGGCCGATGCGGCGGCCGCCCTGCGCGAGCGCTGCGCCGGCATGCGCGTGCTGCTGGCCGAGGACAACCCCGTCAACCGCGAAGTGGCCCTGGCCATGCTGGCGGGCGCCGGCCTGTCGGTGGACACGGCCGAGGACGGGCTGCAAGCCGTGGAGAAGGCGCAGGGGACGGCCTACGCGCTGGTGCTCATGGACATGCAGATGCCCTTCATGGACGGCATGGAGGCCACGCGCCGCATCCGCGCCCTGCCCGGCTGGGCCACGCGCCCCATCCTGGCCCTGACCGCCAACGCCTACGACGAGGACCGCAAGGCCTGCCTGGAGGCCGGCATGAACGACTTCATCTTCAAGCCCGTGGACGCCGGCGCGCTCTACGCCACGCTGCTGCATTGGCTGGACGGGGCGCACGCCTGAAGCCTGCCCGGAGCCGGGCCTGCCTGGAAGGTAAACTTGCGGACATGCGCCGCTGGCTCCTCGTCCTTCTCCTGGCACTCCTGCCGCTGCAGCTCTCCTGGGCTGCGGTGGCGGCGTACTGCCAGCACGAGAAGGTGCAGGCCGGGCACTTCGGCCACCACGAGCACCAGCACCATGACCAGGGCGCTGCCCAGGCCAAGGACGGCCATGGCGGCAAGAAGTCGCCGCTGACGGCGGACAACGATTGCGGCATCTGCCACCTGGGCCATGCGCAAACGCTGCTGGGCGATGCGCCGGCCCTGGCGCCACCCACGCTGCCGCCGCGCGTGGCCCGCCACGACGCGCTGCCGCCATCCCACGTCCCGGCGCTGCCGGAGCGGCCCGACCGACGCCCCGCCTGATCCGGCGAGCGCGTCCCTTTGCACCCTTTGTTTTCCTGAGCCCAGACGACTCGCCGGATCTGCCTCGTTGACCTGATCAACTAGCGGAGCATCCGATGAGATACCTTTGGCTGCCGCCACTGCTGGCGGCATGCATGACTTTGCCCTGCCTGGCCGAAAGCGGGGCCGATGCCGCGCGCCAGGCCACGCCGGCCGCGGCCGGCACCGTTGCGGCCACAACGCCGGCGCTGACGCTGGACCAGGCGCTGGCGCTGGCGCTGGCGCACTACCCCGATCTCGCGGCCGCGCGCAGCGAGGTGCAGGCCACGCAGGCCGCGCTGCTCGTGGCCGGGGCCCGCCCCGCCGCGCTGGCCGAAGGCGAGCTGGAAGACACCCGGCGCGAGACCCGCTCCACCACGCTGCGGCTGGCGCAGCCCATCGAGCTGGGCGGCAAGCGGCAGGCGCGGCTGGAGGCCGCCGGGCGCGGCCTCGACGTGGCGCTGGCGCGCCAGGCGCTGCGCCGCGGCCAGCTTCGCGCCGAGGTCACGGCGGCCTTCGCCGAAGCCCTGGTGGCGCAGGAGCGCGTGCGGCTGGCCCAAGCCGCACTGGAGCTGGCGCGCGGCGGCAGCGAGGCGGCGCAGCGGCGGGTGACGGCCGGCAAGGTCTCGCCCATCGAGGAGACGCGCGCCCGCGTGGCACAGGCGGGCGTGGCCGTCGAGCTGGCCCAGGCGCGCGGCGAGCTGCGCGCGGCGCTGCAGGGCCTGCAGGCGCTGCTGGGCGCCGATGCGGCCGTGCAGGCGGTGGCGGGCGATATCGCGCCGCCGCCCTTGCCGCCGCGGGAAGCGCTGCTCGCCCGCGTGGAGCAGGCGCCCGCGCTGCGCGTGGCCCGGCTCGACGTGGAGCGGCTGGGCGCGCTGGCGCGGGTGGAGCGCACGCGGCGCGTGCCGGACGTGACCGTGGGCGTGGGGGCCAAGCACAGCGAGGAGCTGGGCCGCACCCAGGCGCTGCTGACGCTGTCCGTGCCGCTGCCGGTGGCTGACGCCTGGCGCGGCGCGGAGCTGGAGGCGCTGCGCCGCCAGGACCAGGCCCGCTTCGAAGCCGAGGCCGCCACGCTGCGCCTGCGCGCGGAGGTGGCGCGCGCCCACGAGCGGCTGCAGGCCGCCGTCACCGAGGCGCGCACGCTGCACGGCGAGGTGCTGCCCGGCGCGCAAAGCGTGTTCGAGGCCACCACCAAGGGCTACGAGCTGGGCAAGTTCGGCTTCCTGGACGTGCTCGACGCCCAACGCACGCTGCTGCTGTCGCGCACGCAGTACCTGCGCGCCATCGCACAGGCCCATCTTGCCGCCGCCGACATCGACCGCGCCTTGGGCGACGACCCGTCCACCGACCCACACACCGACCCGGCCGCGGCCGGGCGCTGAGAGGCATTCCTTCATGAAGACCCCCAAGACCCCCGCCGGCCGCAAGCAGTGGGCCGCGGTCGCGGCACTGGTTGCCGCCGGCCTGCTGGGCAGCGCCGCCATCCTGCACACGCCCGCGGCCACGCCGGCCGCCGGGCACGGCGATGAGCATGGCGCCGGCCATGCGGACCACGACGAACACAACGACCACGGCGAACACGAGGCCGGCAAGCCGGACGCCGCGGGCCAGGACCACGAAGACGAGCACAAGGACGAGCACGAAGACCGGCACGGCCACGGCAACCAGGCGCAGGAGAAGCCCGCGGGCCAGGCCGGCTCGGCGGGCGGCGCGGCCGCGGCCGCGGCGGGCCAGCCGGCAGGCCGCCTGGCGATGACGGCCGAGCAGGTGCAGGCCGCGGGCATCGCCGTGGAGAAGGCGGCCGCCGCCCCCATACGCACCACGCTGCAGCTGCCCGGGCAGATCCGCTTCAACGAGGACCGCACGGCCCACGTCGTCCCGCGCGTGGCCGGCGTGGTGGACAGCGTGTCCGCCGACCTGGGCCAGGCCGTGCGCCGCGGCCAGGTGCTGGCCGTCATCAGCAGCGCGGCGGTGTCGGAGCTGCGCAGCGAGCTGCAGGCCGCGCAACGGCGCCAGGCCCTGGCGCGCACGACCTTCGAACGCGAGCAGCGGCTGTGGCAGGAAAAGATCTCGCCGCAGCAGGACGTGCTGCAGGCCGAGCAGGCGTTGCGCGAAGCCGAGATCGCGCTGGCCAATGCTCACCAGAAGCTGCAGGCCCTGGGGGCCGGCACGGGCGGCGGGGGTGGTGGCGCGCTCAACCGCTTCGAGCTGCGCGCGCCGTTCGACGGCACCATCGTCGAGAAGCACCTGGCGCTGGGCGAGGCCGTGAAGGAGGACGCCAGCGTCTTCACGCTGTCGGACCTGCGCAGCGTTTGGGCCGAGGTGGACGTTGCGGCGCAGGACCTCAGGCACGTGCGCGTGGGCGCCCGCGTCACGGTGCGCTCCAGCGCCTTCGACGAGGCCGCCACCGGCACGGTGGCCTACGTGGGCTCGCTGCTGGGCGAGCTCACGCGCACGGCCAAGGCGCGCGTCTCGCTCGCCAACCCGCAAGGCGCGTGGCGCCCGGGGCTGTTCGTGACGGTGGAGGTGGTCACGGGCGAGGCGGGGGCGCCGGTGACGGTGGCCGCCGCCGCCGTGCAGCAGCTCGGCGACAAGCCCGTGGTGTTCGAGCAGGTGGCCGGCGGCTTCGTGCCGCGCCCCGTGGAGCTGGGCCGCAGCGACGGGCAGCGCGTGGAGGTGCTGCGCGGGCTGCCCGCCGGCGCGCCCTACGCGGCGGCGGGCAGCTTCGTCCTGAAATCCGAGGCCGGCAAGGGCTCGGCCACCCACACGCACTGAAGCAGGAGGACGACCCATGTTCGAACGCATCCTGCGCTTTGCCGTCGAGCAGCGCTGGTTCGTGATGCTGGCGGTGGCGCTGATGGCCGCCCTGGGCGCCTGGAACTACCAGCGGCTGCCCATAGACGCCGTGCCCGATATCACCAATGTCCAGGTGCAGATCAACACCGCGGCGCCGGGCTACTCGCCGCTGGAGACCGAGCAGCGCGTGAGCTGGCCCATGGAGGCCGTGATGGCGGGCCTGCCGGGGCTGCAGCAAACGCGCTCGCTGTCGCGCTACGGGCTGTCGCAGGTGACCGTCATCTTCAAGGACGGCACCGACATCTACTTCGCGCGCCAGCTCGTCAACGAGCGGCTGGCCGCCGCGCGCGCGCAGCTGCCCGCCGGCGTGAGCCCGGCCATAGGCCCCATCTCCACGGGGCTGGGCGAAATCTTCCTGTGGACCGTGGAGGCCCGCGAGGACGCGCGCAAGGCCGACGGCACGCCCTACAGCGCCACGGACCTGCGCGAGATCCAGGACTGGATCATCAAGCCGCAACTGCGCACCGTGCCCGGCGTCACCGAGATCAACACCATAGGCGGCCATGCCAAGGAGTACCACGTGGCGCCCAACCCCGAGCGGCTCTCGGCGCACGGCCTGACGCTGGCCGACGTGGTGGCGGCGCTGGAGCGCAACAACGCCAACGTGGGCGCCGGCTACATCGAGCGCCGCGGCGAGCAGTACCTCATACGCGCGCCCGGCCGGGTGGGCTCCATGCAGGACATCGGCAACGTCATCCTCACGAGCGTGGGCGGCACGCCGGTGCGCATACGCGACGTGGCCGAGGTCCAGGTGGGCCGTGAGCTGCGCACCGGCGCGGCCACCGACAACGGCCGCGAGGTGGTGCTGGGCACGGTGTTCATGCTCATCGGCGAGAACAGCCGCACCGTGGCGCAGGCCGTGGCGCAGCGCATGGAGCAGATCAACCGCACGCTGCCCGCGGGCGTGC
>NZ_BCTC01000065.1 GCF_001571085.1 Azohydromonas lata NBRC 102462 | reverse complement strand
GGGAGACGAAGCGCCCTGACTGACGGGATGCAAGCACCGCCTTCAGTTTTCCCGTTGCAGCGCAGCACGCCCTTGCTGGGATGACGGCTCGCAAAGCGCTGCGGACCGGCCGCCAGACGGCGGCAGGTGTTAGACCGTCTAACACCGGGTTCATGGGGGCCCGCACCGTAACGGTCGCCGCATGACCAGCGCCTTGCCTGGAATCCACCTTCCCTCCCGTCTGCCCGCGCTCAAGCCGCGTCCAGCACCCGCTGCACCACCGAGGCCGCCAGCCGCCGCCCGCCCCGCTCGGCGCCGTCCACGGCGCGCGTGTCCTCGGTGGGCGTGTGGGCCAGGGCGTCGCGCAGGCCCTGCGCCAGGTCGCCGCGCCACAGCCCGCGCACGCCGCCCATGGCCACGTAGTTCTGCACGCCGGGGGCGAACACGGGGTTGGTCATCGACAGCGCCTCCAGCATCTCCGGCGCCAGCTTCGTGATGCGCGCCATGGCCGGGATGCGCATGACGCGGATCTCCGCTTCCGGCAGCGCGTAGCAGGCGTCGGCGATCAGGCCGGAGGTGATGAAGCCGCCGGACAGGGCCTGGTCGTAGACCAGGCCGATGACGCGGTGGCCGCGGCGGCGGGCCAGGTCCACGCACATGCCCAGGTGCGCCATCGCGCGGTTGATGCCCAGCAGCTCGTCGCGGCGGCGCAGCTGCTGGCCCTGCGTGTCTATGAGCAGCAGGATGGCGCGGCCCGGGTGGTTCACCAACGTGTCCATCACCACGCGCGCCTGGGCCAGCGCCAGCTTCACGCCTATGGGCGCGTGGCCCGTCGTGCCCACCACGGTGACGGGGGCGCCGTCGAAGGTGGCCGTGCCGTGCAGGAAGTCGCCGTCGGCGGTGATGCCGTGCTGCTCGCCGAAGAGGCGCGTGGCCAGGGTGTTCCAGTGCATGTGAAAAGACTCCTCTCGTCAGGCCGCGCGCAGCGCGAGCACGTCGTCCACGTCCAGGGCCGGCACGCGCTCGGCCTGCTGCACCCCCAGGCTGCGCCACAGCGTGACGGCCTCCTCGTCGCCGTCCAGGCCCGCGGGCAGCAGCTCCAGCCGCCGCGCCAGTTGGAGGTGCTCGGCCCGCAGCGATTCCAGCGTCACCGGGCGGCGCTCATCCAGCGCGGCGATGGCGGCGGCGCGGAAGGCGTGCACGTCGTCCTCCACCAGCACGTCGCAGTCGCCGCTGAGCCAGCGGTGCTTGCCGCCCGTGGTGCGCCACACCAGGGCGCGGTCGCGGGCGTCGAACTCCTCCACGCCGTGGGAGGCTTCGATCACCTCGGGGCCGGACATGGCCAGGCGGCCCACGTCGCTCATGACGATGAAGTCGGTGCAGCGCGCCACGATGCCCATGCCGCCGAAGCAGCCGTTGGCGCTGCCGATGAGCGTGATCACGGGAATGCCGGCGGCACGCACGTCCAGCACGGCGCGCATGACCTCGGAGACGGCGATCAGCCCCGCGTTGGCCTCGTGCAGCCGCACGCCGCCGGAGTCGGCCAGCAGCAGCACGGCGTCCGGCCGGTCGCGCAACGCGCGCCGCAGCAGCCCAACGAGCTTGGCGCCGTGCACCTCGCCCACGCCGCCGCCCGTGAAGGCGCCTTCCTGCGCGGCGACGAACACGGGGCGCCCGCCCAAGGTGGCGCGGCCCACGGCCACGCCGTCGTCAAAGGCCGAGGGCACGCCCAACTGCGCCAGGTGCGGGCTGCTCACGCGCTCGGCCGGGGGCAGCCATTCGTGGAAGGAGCCGGCATCGAGCAGGCGCGCCAGGCGCTCGCGCGCGGAACATTCGGCCCAGCTGATGGGGGTGGTCATGGCGGTCATGGCTGGTTTCCTTGCAGCGGCAGCTCGGCCACGGCCTGGTCCAGGCGCAGGCCGACGACCGCGGGCGTGGCGCCCATGTCGTTGATGGAGAGGCGCACCCCGGCCAGCGGGTGGCGCTGGTGGAAATCTTCCAGCACGGCCTGCCAGGTGCTGCCGAAGCCGCGCGCCGAGGTCTCGACGTGCACGCTGCACTGGTTGCCGGCGGCGGGTTCCAGCATCACCTCCAGGTTGCCGGAGCCCACCACGCCGACCAGCACGGGCGCGAACGCGCCGGCCGGGCGGAAGCCTTGGAAGTGGAAATCTAGGGTTTCGATGCCTGCGTGGCTGCTCATGGGGAGTCGTCCTTTACCAGTTGCGGAAGCGCTTGGGCGGCTGGTAGAGGCCGCCGGAGGCGCGCACGAGGTCGCGCATGGAGCGCGCCGCCAGCAAGTTGCGCGTCGCGTCGCGGGGGTCTATGCCGAGGTCGGCGGGGCGGCGGATCACGCCGCGGTCGCGCAGGTTTTCCACCATGCGCTTGTCGCGCCCGCGGCCCACGGCCGTGTAGCCGGCCACGCCGCGGATGGCCTGCTCGCGCTCCTCGTCGCTGCGGCACAGCAGCAGGTTGGCGATGCCTTCCTCGGTGAGGATGTGGGTGACGTCCTCGCCGTAAATCATGATGGGCGGCAGCTCCATGCCGGACTGCTCGGCGAGCTGCCAGGCGTCCAGCCTGTCCACGAAGGCCGGCTGCATGTGCTCGCGGAAGGTCTCCACCATCTGCACCACCAGCTTCTGGCCGCGTGGCGTGCCGGCGGCGCCGCCGCGGCCGGCGCGGGCCTCCTGCCCGGCGCGCAGCCACGCCGGGCTGACGTGGCGGCGTCCGCGCGCGTCCGCCCCCATGTTGGGCGCGCCGCCGAAGCCGGCGATGCGTCCCAGCGTGGCGGTGGAGCTGTTGCCGTCCAGGTCCATCTGCAGCGTGGAGCCGATGAAGAGGTCGCAGGCGTAGTGGCCCGCGGCCTGGCTGAAGGCGCGGTTGCTGCGCAGGGAACCGTCCGGGCCGGTGAAGAAGACGTCGGAGCGGGCGCGGATGTAGTCCTCCATGCCCAGCTCGGAGCCGAAGGAGTGGATGGACTGCACCCAGCCGGCCTCGATGGCCGGGATGAGCGCCGGGTGCGGGTTGAGCGCCCAGTGCTTGCAGATCTTGCCCTTGAGGCCCAGCGACTCGGCGTAGGTGGGCAGCAGCAGCTCGATGGCCGCCGTGTCGAAGCCGATGCCGTGGTTCAGGCGCTGCACGCCGTACTCGGCGTAGATGCCCTTGATGGCCATCATGGCCATGAGCACCTGGATTTCGCTGATCTGCGCCGGGTCGCGGGTGAAGAGGGGTTCGATGAAATTGGGCCGCGGCGCCTTCACCACGAAGCTGACCCAGTCGGCCGGGATGTCCACGCGCGGCAGCGTGGTGGTGGCGCCATCGACCAGCTCATTGACCTGCGCGATGACGATGCCGCCGGAGAAGGCCGTGGCCTCGACGATGGCGGGCGTGTCCTCGGTGTTGGGCCCCGTGTAGAGGTTGCCCTGCGCGTCGGCCGCCTGCGCCGCCACCAGCGCCACCTGCGGCGTGAGGTCCACGAAGTAGCGCGAGAACAGCTCCAAATAGGTGTGGATGGCACCGATCTCGATGCGGCCTTCGGACACCAGCTTGGCCAGGCGCGCCCCTTGGGGGCCTGAAAAACTGAAATCCAGCCTTGCGGCGATGCCGTTGTCAAAAACGTCCAGGTGCTCGGGCAGCGCCAGCACCGACTGCACCATGTGCAGGCCGTGCACGCGCTCGGGGTTGAGCTGCACCAGGGCCTGGGCCAGGAAGTCGGCCTGCTTCTGGTTGTTGCCTTCGAGGCAGACGCGGTCCTTGGGCTCGATGACGGCTTCGAGCAGCTCGGTGATGGCGGCGGCATCCGCCACCTTGCCGCGCAGTTGGGAGCCCAGGGCCTGCGCGGCGCGCGCCAGGCGCGCGGCGCGGTTGTCGGCCCGCGTGGTCCAGTTCCTTGTGGTCATGGTGTGCAGGGGTGAATGAAGCGTTGAAGGGGAAGCCGGCGCCGCGCTCGCGTCACAGGACGACGAAGAGCAGCCACACCACCACGGGGGCGATGAGCGTGACGGCGCCGCCGTAGATGAGGAGCTGGCGGAAGAAGCGCTCGCGGTTGACGCCCTTGGCGTTGGCCAGGACGAGCGCGCCGTTGGTGGAGAAGGGACTGACGTCCACGATGGTGGAAGACACGGCCATGGCGGCGATGAAGCCGATGGCGCCCACGCCGGCGTCGCCCTGCAGGAAGGGCACGGCCAGCGGGATGAGCGAGCCCAGCACCGCGGTGGAGGAGGCGAAGGCGGAGACGATGGCGCCGACCACGCACAGCAGCAGCGCGGCCGTGAGCGGCGAGCTGAAGGCGGCCACGCTGTCGCCCACCCAGGCGATGGTGCCCATCTTCTCCATCACGGCCACGTAGGTGCTCACGCCCACGATGAGCATGATTTCCGGCCAGGACACCTGGCCCAGCGCCGCCTTTTGCAGGTTGGGCTGCAGCAGGCTCAGCAGCAGGCCGATGCTGATGGAGACGAAGCCGATGTCGAGCTTGTAGACCAGCGTGAGCACGGCCAGCGCCAGCAGGCCCAGGGCCGTGATGACCTGGTAGATGCGGCCGCCCTGGCCCTGCGGGCGGCCGTCGTCCTGGATGAGCGTCGACTGGCCCTGCGCGGTGCGGCGGGCCTCGCCGACGGCCTCGGCCTCGGCGTCGCCGAACACCTGCGCGCCGGATTGGGCGTGGGTGGTGTGCGGGATGTCGTCCAGCAGCGAGTTGCCGAAGCCGGAGGGCTTCTTCTGCATCAGCTTCAGGCCGCCCATGCAGACGAACAGGCCCACGGCGACGGCGAAGTTGATGCCGAAGCTCGCCAGCATGGTGGCCATCTCGCTCAGCGGCAGACCGGCCTTGGCGACGATCTTGTTGGTGATGCCGCCGTAGATGCTGATGGGCGAGAAGCCGCCGGCCTGCGCGCCGTGAATGACCAGCAGGCCCATCATCAGCGGATTGATGCCGTGGCGCGCCGCGAAGCCCAGCGCGATGGGCGCGATGATGGCCACGGCCGCCGGGCTCACGGCGCCCACCGCGGTGAGGCCCGCGGCGATGAGGAACATGATCCAGGGAATGGCCGCGATGCGCCCGCGCACCGCGCGCACCGCCAGGCCCACCAGCCAGTCGATGGTCCCGTTGTTCTGCGCCAGCGCGAACAGGTAGGTGATGCCGGCCAGCGTGAGGAACAGGTCGGCCGGGAAGCCGCCCAGGATGGCCTTGGCCGGCATGCCCGCCACCAGCGTGCCGACCAGGAAGGCGCCCACGAAGGCGAGCACGCCCATGTTGATGGGCAGCGCGGTGGCCACCACGAACATCGCGCCCAGCGGCGCTATCGAAAGCCAATGAGGGTTCATGCCTTGTCTCCAGAAGTTCGGCTTCAGCCGTATTGATTTCTGGGTGCAAAGGTAGAAGCCAGAGGGCGTTGGAACAATGAAGCTGGCCGTCGGATCGTTACGACGGCCGTAAACATCAGCAGGCCGACCCAGTCCCAGGCGGGCCAGGCCAGTGACCAGCAAAACGCCCTCGGCAGCCGCGCTGCCGAGGGCGTTGAAGGGAAAAGCCGCACGGCCGGCCCGCCGGCCGCGGCGCGCCGGGGAGTTTTCAGAAGGCTGGACGTTCACTCCCGGCGAAACGGTGGCGACGCAGGCGCATCAATCCAGCTTGACGTTGGCGGCCTTGACCACCTCGCCCCAGCGTTTCGTTTCCGCCTGCACGAAGTCGTGGAAGGCCTTGCCGGTGAGCGTGGGCGTGTCGGCGCCCAGGCCGTTCCAGCTCTCCTTCATCTCCTTGGTGGCGAACACCTTGGCGAGGTCGGCGGTCATGCGGTCTATGGCGGCTTGCGGCGTGCCCTTGGGCGCCCACAGGCCGTACCAGGTGGCGACCTGGTAGGTGGGCACGCCGCTTTCGGCGGCGGTGGGGATTTCCGGGAAGCCGGGGGCGCGCTTGTCGCCGGCCACGGCCAGGGCCTTCACGCGGCCGCCCTTGATGTGCGAGGCGGAGGAGCCCAGGCCGTCGAACATCATGTCGATCTGCCCGGCCATCACGTCCTGCAGCGCGGGGCCGGCGCCGCGGTAGGGCACGTGGACGAGCTGCGCGCCGGTCTGCAGCTTGAACAGCTCGCCGGCCAGGTGGTGCGAGGTGCCGTTGCCGGCCGAGCCGAAGTTCACCTTGCCGGGGTTGGCCTTCACGTAGGCCAGGAACTCCTGCAGCGTGTTGGCGGGCACGCGCTTGGCGTTGACGATGATGACCTGCGGCACGCTGGCCAGCAGCGCGACGGGAACGAAGTCGCGCTCCAGGCTGTAGTCCAGCTTGGGGTAGATGGCCGGGGCGATGGCGTGGTGCACGCCGCCCATGAACCACGTGTAGCCGTCCGGCGCGGCCTTGGCCGCCAGCGTCGCGCCCACGTTGCCGCCGGCGCCGCCCTTGTTGTCGATGATGACCTGCTGCCCAAGCTGCCTGGACAGCGCCGCGAACAGCGGGCGGGCGAAGGAATCGGTGCCGCCCCCGGCCGGGAAGGGCACGATGACCGTCACCGGTTTCGTCGGCCAGGCCTGGGCCTGCGTTGGGCCGGAAAGGACTGAGAGCCCGGCGCCGGTCAGCGCCAGGGCGCCCAGGGCGAGCACCTGGCGGCGGCGAAACGCCTGGGAAAGGGCATGGGAGGCGCTGCCGCGATGGGCGCGCGCGCCCGGACGATGGGCCATGGTTTTGTCTCCGTCATTGGCGGCCGTGGCCGCCAGGTTGTTGTGAAGACAAGTTAGGAAGCCCGCGCAGGGACATCAATGACGCTGTGCGTCAAATCTTTACGGTTGGCGTAACGGTGGTGAATCGGTGGGCCGCCGGGCCCCGAAATCAGACCAATTGCGCCTTGGCCGACCTGCACACCGCCAGCAGCGTGAGCAGGTTCGGATCGCGCTCGCGCGTGCGCAGGAAGTGCATGGCGATGGTCTGGCGCAGGCGGTAGCGCTCGGTCAGCGGTATCAACTCCACGCCCGCGGGCAGCGCGCGGCGCACGCGCGAGGGCAGCAGCGTGTAGCCCACGCCGCCGTGCACCAGGTTCATGAGGGAGAAGATGTCGCCGGTCTGCATCACCACGTTGGGCTGGAAGCCGGCGGCACGAAAGGCCTCCACGAAGCCGGAGGAGGTGATGAAGCCCTCGCTGAGGCTCACGAAGCGCTCCTCGGCGCAGGCGCCCAGGTCCACTTCGGCCATGCGTGCGTAGGGCGAGGTGGAGGGGGCGGCGAAGCACAGCACGTCCTCGAACAGCGGCTCCACCTCCAGGTCCGGCGCGCTGGCGGGCAGGCCCATGAAGGCGGCGTCTATGGCGCCGTCGCGCAGCTTCTGAAGCAGGTCGGCGTTGGAGCCCAGCACCAGCTCGGTCTGCAGCGCCGGCTTGCGCTGCTTGAGGCCCACCACCAGCGTGGGCACGGTGCGGCTGGTCAAAGAGAAGAGCGAGCCCAGGCGGATGCGGTCGGCCCCGTAGCCGGCGGCCTCGCGCGTGGCGCGTATGCCCTCGGCCATGCCTTTCAAAACCTGCTGCGCCGCGTCGGCCAGCACCTGCGCCGCGGGCGTGGGCAGCAGGTTGCGGCCCTCGTGGCGGAACAGCGTGCAGCGCAGCCCGGCTTCCAGCGAGTGCAGCGCGCGGTGCACGCTCACGGCGCTGGTGTCCAGCCGCTCGGCGGCGCGGGAGAGGTTGCCCGTCTCCATGAAGGCCAGCAGCACGGCCAGCTTGCGGAAGGTGATTTCCTCGTCGATGGGAGCAGTCATGGTCGGGGTCGCGGTGGCCGGCCGGCGCGCCGCGACGCCGGCCCTGTCAGTGGATGCCGCTGGCCGGGGTGTTCCAACGCAGCTTGCGGTAAATGGTGTTGCGGCTGATGCCCAGCCGCTTGGAAGCGGCCGAGATGTTGCCTCCGGCCGCGGCCAGCGCCGCTTCTATCAGCCGTATTTCCTGCTCGTGCATGGTCATCGCCCCGGCGGGCGCGGACGGTTCGCAGCCGCCGGCATGGTCGCACGCGGCGGGCGCGGACAGCGCAGGCCGCAGCAGCGCGCCGCCAGCCTCTGGCGCCGCGGCCGCCGTGGAAGCGTCGGCCAGTGCAAACGGCGTTGCCGACGCCCCAGGCAGCGGCGCCGGCCTGGCCGGCTGCGCTTGAAACTCGTCCAGGAAATCGTCGGCCAGGTGCTCGCGGGTGATCTGCGGCTCGCCGGCGGCCATGACGGCGGCGGCGCGCAGCACGTTGGCGAGCTGGCGGACGTTGCCCGGCCAGTGGCAGCGCTCGAACAGCGACATGACCTCGGCACTGATGCGCGGCGCGCCGCGCGGGCACTCGTGGGCCAGGATGCGCTGCGCCACCAGCGCCAGGTCGCTGCGCTCGCGCAGCGGCGGCAGCCGCAGCACCAGGCCGTTCAGGCGGTAGTACAGGTCTTCTCGGAACTCGCCGCGCTGGATCATCCCGCGCAGGTTGCGGTGCGTGGCGCCGATGACGGCGATGTCCACCTCCAGGGCCTTGCCGCCGCCCAAGGGCATGACGCGGCGCTCCTGCAGCACGCGCAGCAGCCGCGCCTGCAGCGGCAGCGGCATGTCGCCGATCTCGTCCAGGAACAGCGTGCCGCCGTGGGCCTGCGCGATGCGCCCGCTGGCGCCCTTGCGCCGCGCGCCGGTGAAGGCGCCCTCCTCGTAGCCGAAGAGCTCGGCCTCGATCAGCGCCTCGGGGATGCTCGCGCAGTTGACGGCCACGAAGGCCTGGGCGGCGCGGCGGGACTCCAGGTGCACCGCGCGCGCGAGCAACTCCTTGCCGGTGCCCGTCTCGCCCAGGATGAGCAGCGGGATGTCGCGGTTGACGACGCGGCGCACCTTCTGCACCACGGCCTCGATCTGCACGTCGCCGGTCTGCAGCGCGCACAGGCCCGCGGGCGTCCAGGGCAGCGCGGCGGCGCCGCTTTCGCCCCCCGCCGCGGCCGCCGGCGCCTCGGGGCGCGTGAGCGCGGCCAGCGTGGCCCAGTCCATGCGCACGCTGACGTGCAAAGGCCGCCCGTCGCGCAGCCTGAGCGTCATGGGCAGTGCCAGCGCGGCACGCACCTGCTCGGCCAGGGCCGAGATGCCCACGCCGAACAGCGCCGGCAGCGTCTGGTTGCGCAGCGCCATGCCGCTCAGGCCCAGTTGCTCCAGCGCGCTGCGGTTGGCGCCCAACAGCCGGCCGTCCAGGCCCACGGCCACGATGCCTTCGAGCAGCGTGCCTATGAATTCGGGGCGGGCATGGAAGTGCAGCCGCACGCGGTCGGCGCCGTGCTCGGCGCAGGCCAGGTTCTCCGCCATGCGCGCGGCCACGTCCAGCAAGCCCGCGGCATGCTCCTGGCGGACATGGCGGTCGCCGTACAGGCACAGCACGCCCAACAGGTTCTGGCGCAGGTCGAACACGGGGGCCGCCGCGCCGCTGAGCCCGTGGCAGGCGTGCATGAAGTGCTCGTCCGCATGCACCAGCACCGGCCGCTCCGCCACCAGCGCCGTGCCGATGGCATTGGTGCCGCGGGCGGGCTCGGCCCAAGGGGCGCCGGGCACCAGGCCCGCCTCGGCGCCGCGCGCCAGGGCCGGCACATCGCCCTCGCACTGCAGCACCGTGCCGCGGGCGTCCGCCAGCACCAGCAGGGTGTGCGTGCCGGCCGTCTGGCGCGACAGCATCTCCATCGCCGGCGCCACCAGCGCCAGCAGGCGGCGGCTGCGCTCGCGCGCCGCGGCCGGGTCCAGGCTCTCCTGGGCGGCGGCATCCGCGCGCGCGATGCGGGTGAGACCCTGCGCAAGGCAGCGCTCGTGCGAGTCTCGTATCAAGCCCCCCAGGGCTCGTTCGGCCGGGGTGGACATGAAGGTGGCGTTCGACCGTCGTGACACGTGATCTCCTGGCGGCAAGCGACGCGTCCCCCTACCGGACAGCTCCACCCTGTTTCGTTTTCGAACAACGTCCTCGCCGAGCGCCGCGATGCTCGGCCGCCACCGCAGCCTTGTCCATCGGGGAGCGGCTCACCTGTACCGCGCGGGCGCCGAAAGTGGCAATTTGGCACAAGCCCGTAAGGCTTCAGCAAGCATTGCAAATGCGAGTCATTCTCATTAAAGTAGAGGCCGACAGTCCGCCGCCGTGGCGGTCCCCTGCAATGGAAGAGCTATCGACATGGCTGCGACAGACAAGCGGGCCGAGGCACGGCCCCTGCCGCCGACGACGGGCGCCACCGAGCGCAGCGCGTCGCCGCGCCGGCACGCGCCGGCCGGAACGCCCGCATCGCAGGTGCGCGCCCTGCCGAGCCTGGTGCGCCGGCGCGCGCTGCGCTCGCCGGGCCTGCGCGCAGCTTATGCACACGAGCGCGCAGCGCAGCCGCAGGCGCGCCGGGGCGACGTCGCGCTGGCGCTGGGCGTCACCGAGGGCGAGTTGATCGCCGCGCATGCCGGGCTGTTCCAGCCGGCGCTGTCCTCGCTGAGCGCACGCCACCTGCTGCCGCAATGGCGCCGCATCGCCGCCGCGCTGCCGGCCTTGGGCGTGGTGCGCAGCATCACGGGCAACCGCTGGTGCCGGCTGGAGAACACCAGCGCGGCGCAGGAGCTCACCCGCCGCTGCGAGCAGGCCGCGGGCGACGCACCGGCCTGCACCTGCCTGGCCGACGCTGCCGCGGCCGGCGCCTGGGCCCACGGCTTCGCCATCGAGGAGCGCGGGGCCGACGGCCGCGTGGAACGCAGCCTGCAGTTCTTCGACCTCTACGGCCAGTCGGTGGCGGAAGTCGTGCTGTTGGAAGGCAGCCGGGTGGAGGCTTTCCTGGACATCGTGGAGAGCTTCTCCAGCTGGCAGCTCGCGCCGGGGCTGGTGATCCCGGTGAAGAAGCCGGCCGCTGCGCCTCGCCGCATGGCCGTGGCCGCGTTCGACAGCGCCGTGGCCGGTGAAGGCGGCACGGCGACGCGGCTGCCCAACGCCAGCACGCACCAGGTGCTGGCCGGCGCCGCGCACAGCGGCGTGCCGCTGACGCTGCGCGTGGAAAGCCGCGGCGGGCGCCTGAGCCGCAGCGGCGCGCTGCAGGACGTGCGGCTGGACGGCCCCTGGCTGCACGCCCGCGGCGCCGGCCACGGCCTGCGCCTGCGCGCCGACGCCATCGCCCAAACCTGGCTGCTGCGCCGCCCAACGCCCAATGGCACGCGACATGCGTTGGTGCTGCTGGACGCCGCCGGCGAGCCCATCGCCAGCATCAGCGCCGAGACCGACGCCGAGGGCAGCGAGCGCGGCGAGTGGCGCAGCCTCCTGAGCCAACTCGCCGCCCAGGCCTGACCCCGGTTCCACACGAAGCACCCATGACCAAATCCCGCAACGACCACATCGCCGAGCTGCAGACCAGCGGGCTCAAGGCCACCCTGCCCCGCCTGAAGGTGCTGGAGGTGTTCCAGCGCGAAACGGCCTCGCACCTCAGCGCGGAAGACATCTACCGCCACCTGATCGCCGAGGACGCCGACATCGGCCTGGCCACCGTCTACCGGGTGCTGGCGCAGTTCGAGCAGGCCGGGCTGCTCAAGCGCACGCAGTTCGAAGGCGGCCGCGCCGTGTTCGAGGTGGACCACGGCAAGCACCACGACCATTTGGTGTGCGTGGCCTGCGGGCGCATCGAGGAGTTCGTGGACGCCGAGATCGAGCAGCGGCAGCACGCCATCGCCCGCGAGCGCGGGTTCGAGCTGCGCGAGCACGTGCTCGCGCTGTACGGACGCTGCTCGCGCCCGGAGTGCCAGGCCAACTGACGGGCGGCGCCGGCACGGCGCGCCTTCACGGCTGACGCCGAGCGCTCACGGCTCACGGCTCAGCGCCAAGCGCTCACCGCCCACCCCGCGGCCCGCCGGCTCCCCGGCGGGCCGCGGCCGTTTGAGGGCGGCGCATTCCCTGCATAAGACGCCGGACGATTGGCATATGCCTTGCATACAAGGCTTGCATGGAGATGAAGCACGCACTTTTGCACCAGGCCGGTGCACACCGCGCGCTTCTTTCCGCCGACCCTCACCGACCCCAAAGGAAAGCCGCCATGAACCGCCGCCAATTCGCCCGCGCCCTGGGCGCCGTGAGCCTCGTGATCGCCGCCGGAGCCCACGCCCAAAGCGCGCTGGACGAGGTGCTCGCCCGCAAGAGCATCAACATCGCCGTGCCTACCGACTACGCCCCTTACGGTTTCGTGGGCACCGACATGGTGCCCCGTGGGCTGGACGTGGACATGGCGCAGCTCATTGCCGCCAGGCTGGGCGTGAAGGCCGAGCTGGTGCCGGTGAGCAGCGCCAACCGCATCCCCTACCTGCAGACCAAGAAGGTGGACCTGGTCATCTCCACCTTGGGCAAGAACCCGGAGCGGGAGAAGGTGATCGACTTCACCGCGGCCTACTCGCCCTTCTTCCAGGCCGTGTTCGCACCCAAGTCGCTGCCGGTCAAGAGCGCGGCGGACCTGGCGGGCAAGAGCGTGGGCGTGACGCGCGGCGCGATCGAGGACATCGAGCTCAGCAAGATCGCCCCGGGCAGCACGGACATCAAGCGCTTCGAGGACAACAACGCCACCATCGCCGCCTTCGTCTCCGGCCAGGTGCAGGTGGTGGCCACCGGCGCCTCGGTGGCGGGCAACATGATGGCGCGCAACCCGCAGTTGGGCACCGAGTTCAAGTTCGTGCTGAAGGACTCGCCCAACTTCATAGGCCTGGCCAAGGGCGACGACAAGCTGCGTGCCAAGGTCAACGAGATCATCGCGGCGGCCAAGGCCAGCGGCGAGCTCGACCGCATGGCCGTGAAGTGGCTGGGCCGCCCGGCCGGCGACCTGCCCAACTGAGCCGGCGCGATGAAGCTCGAATTCGCCGACGTGCTGGCCTACTGGCCGCTGCTGCTGCAGGGCGCGGCGCTGACGCTGGCCCTGAGCGCCGTGGCCGCGGCGCTGGGCTTGGCGCTGGGCGTGGCCTGCGGCTGGGCGCGCGCCTGGGGGCCGGCGTGGCTGCGCCCCATCGCGGGCGCCTACGTGGAGCTCATACGCAACACGCCCTTCATCGTCCAGCTCTTCTTCGTGTTCTTCGGCCTGCCCAGCCTGGGAGTGAAGCTCACGCCGGAGGTGGCTTCCGTCATCGCCATGGTGCTCAACCTGGGCGCCTACGCGGCGGAGATCGCCCGCGCGGGCATGGAAGCCACGCCGCGCGGCCAGATCGAAGCCGCGCGCAGCCTGGCGCTGACGGAGGCGCAGGTCTTCCTGCGCGTGGTCATGCCGCCGGCGCTGGGCCGGGTGTGGCCGGCCATGGTCAGCCAGATCGTGATCGTGATGCTGGGCTCGGCCGTGTGCGGGCAGATCGCCGCGCAGGAGCTGAGCTACACGGCCAACCTGATTCAAAGCCGCAACTTCCGCGCCTTCGAATCCTTCATCGTCGCCACGGCGCTGTACCTGCTGCTGGCGGTGCTGTTGCGGCAAGTGCTCAACCACATCGGCCCGCGCTGGATCTTTGGCCGTACACCGCAAGCGGGGCGCTGACATGGTGGAATTTTCCTTGTGGGACATCCTGCGCAACCTGCTGCTGGCCGCGCGCTGGACGGTGGCGCTGTCGCTCATGGCCTTCGTCGGCGGCGGGCTGCTGGGCCTGGCGCTGCTGGCGCTGCGCCTGACGCGCCGGCCCTGGGCGGAGCGCGCCGTGGCCGTGTACGTGCAGCTCTTCCAGGGCACGCCGCTGCTCATGCAACTGTTCCTGGCCTACTTCGGCCTGGCGCTGCTGGGCCTCAACGTGCCGGCCTTCGTGGCCGCGGGCGCGGCGCTCACGCTGTACGGCAGCGCCTTCCTCAGCGAAATCTGGCGCGGCTGCGTCAACGCCATTCCCAAGGGGCAGTGGGAGGCGGCGGACAGCCTGGCGCTTTCCTTCAGCGAGAAGCTGCGCCACGTCATCGGCCCGCAGGCGCTGCGCATCGCCATCGCGCCCACGGTGGGTTTCTCGGTGCAGATCATCAAGGGCACGGCGCTGGCCTCCGTCATCGGCTTCATCGAGCTGACCAAGGCCGGCACCATGATCACCAACACCACCTTCCGCCCCTTCACGGTCTACGCCTGCGTAGCCCTTCTCTACTTCGTGCTGTGCTGGCCGCTGTCGGCCTGGAGCCGCCGCCTGGAAAGGAAACTGGCCCGTGTCCATTGAGTCTTTGACCGCCCCCGCCGTGGCGGCTGCGGCGGCGCCTGCCGCCGCATCTTCTTCCTCACCCATCGTCAACGTCCACGCGCTGCGCAAACGTTTCGGCAGCAACGAGGTGCTCAAGGGCATAGACCTGCAGGTGCAGCGCGGCGAGGTGGTGTGCATCATCGGCAAGAGCGGCTCCGGCAAGAGCACGCTGCTGCGCTGCATCAACGGCCTGGAGACCTTCCAGGACGGCAGCCTGGAGGTGGACGGCCAGCCGCTGCGCCACGGCGACGCCCAGGCCATGCGCGCGCTGCGCCAGCACGTGGGCATGATCTTCCAGAATTTCAACTTGTTCCCGCACCTGACGGTTGGGCGCAACGTGATGCTGGCGCCCACGCTCGTAAAACAGCGCGGTGCGGCCGAGGCCGAGGCGCATGCGCGGCGCTTGCTGGAGCGCGTGGGCCTGGCCGACAAGTTCGAGGCGTGGCCCGACCAGCTCTCCGGCGGCCAGCAGCAGCGCGTGGCCATTGCGCGGGCGCTGGCCATGGAGCCCAGCGTGATGCTGTGCGACGAGATCACTTCCGCGCTGGACCCGGAGCTGGTGGGCGAGGTGCTCAAGGTCGTGGAGCGCCTGGCCGACGAGGGCATGACGCTGCTCATGGTCACGCACGAGATGGGTTTCGCGCGCAAGGTCAGCGACCGCGTGGTGTTCATGCACGCCGGGCGCATCCATGAAATGGGCCCGCCGGCGGCGCTGTTCGGCAACCCGCAGACGCCGGAGCTCAAGCAGTTCCTGTCGGCGCTGCACTGAGGCCCTGCAGGCGCCGGGAGGCGCCTCGGGTTCAGGCCGCCGTCGTCCGCGCCGCGGCCAGCGGCGCCAGCGACGCGCGCAGCCGCTCCTTGGCGTCGGCCGTGGCGGCGGACTGGCCCAGCGCGTCCTCCACGTTGCCGATGTGATCCAGCATCAGCGCGGTGGCGCGCGGGAAGTCGCCCGCTTCTATGGCCTCGACGATGCGCGCGTGGTCCTCGCAGGACTCGCGCGCATCGTGCGTGGATTGGTAGAGCGTGGCCACCAGCGTGGTGCGGGCCGTGAGGTCGCGCAGCATGTCGGCCAGCACGCGGTGGCCCAGGCATTCGGCCAGGCAGACGTGGAAGTCGGCCAGCATGAAGGCGCGCGTGGCGGGGTCAGACTGGTCTATGGCCGCGCGCTCCTGCGCCAGGTGCTGGCGCATGCGGGCGATGGCCGTCTGCAGCGGCTGGCCCTGCAGCGCCTGGCCCGCCTGGGCCAGCAACCCGGACTCCACGGCGCGGCGCGCGGCGAAGGCGTCGCGCGCCTCCTCGGCCGAGGGCTCCACCACGTACCAGCCCTTGCGGCTGCGCACCTCCACGAAACCGCGCGCCTGCAACTGCATCAGCGCCTCGCGCACCAGCGTGCGGCTCACGCCGAAGAGGTCCGCCAGCTCCTGCTCGCCCAAACGCTCTCCGGGCAGGAGGCGCTGGGCCAGGATGGACTCGACGACGCGCTGGGCAATTTCGACTTGGGTGGGCATGGGCGTAACTGTATCGGCTGGCCGCGGGGCTTCAGGCACCGCCAGGGATCGGCCTCTTGCAAGGCCGTGCCCCTTGCGGCATGCGCACGCTTGGGCGTGCTCAGGCGTTGAGCGTGCCGGTGCGCGCCAGCGCCGGGGCGGCGGCGGCCGGGGGGGTGTCCTCGTCGGCATTGGCGATGGTTTCCTCGGTGGGCACGCGGCCGTCGAGCACGGCGTGCGCCCGCTCGCGGTCAATGTCGCCTTCCCAGGCCGCCACGGCCACGGTGGCCACGCAGTTGCCGATGAGGTTGCCCAGCGCCCGCGCAATGCCCATGAACCAGTCCACCGACAGCACCAGCACCAGGCCGATGGCGGGAATGGCCGGCACCGCGTGCAGCGTGGCCGCCAGCACCACGATGGCCGAGCCCGGCACGCCGTGCGCGCCCTTGGACGTGACCAGCGAGATGGCCAGGATGGTCAGCAGGTCCGCCATGCCTATGGGCGTGTTGGTCGCCTGCGCAATGAACACCGCCGCCAGCGTGATGTAGATGGAGAACGCATCCAGGTTGAAGGAGTAGCCGGTCGGGATGACCAGGCCCACCGTGGAGTCGCGCACGCCCATGCGGCGCAGCTTGGCCATGATCTGCGGCAGCACGCTGTCGCTGGAGGTGGTGGCCAGCACCACCATCAGCTCCTCGCGCAGGTAGCGCAGCAGCTTGAAGATGTTGAAGCCCGCCAGGCGCAGGATGCCGCCCAGGATGCCCACCACGAAGATGGCCACCGCCACGTAGAACAGCGCCACCAGCATGCCCAGCTGCTTGAGCGAGCCGATGCCGTACTTGCCCACGGTGAAGGCGATGGCGCCCAGCACGCCCAACGGGGCCAGGCGGATGAGGATGCCCATGATCTTGAACAGCACGTGCGAGAGCGTGTCCACGAGATCGGCCACCAGCGCGCCGCGCTGACCCAGCATGGTGAGCGCGCAACCGAAGAGCACCGCGAACAGCAGCACCTGCAGCACGTCCCCGGTGGCAAAGGCGCCCACCACGGTGGTCGGGATGAGCTTCATCAGGAAGTCCACCGTGCCGCCGCTTTCGAGCTTGCTGGCGTTCTCGGCATAGGCGCTCATGGCCGAGGCGTCCAGCGCCTTGGGGTCCACGTTCATGCCCACGCCGGGCTGGAACACGAAGGCCAGCAGCAGGCCCAGCGCCAGCGCGATGGTGGTGACGACCTCGAAGTAGATGAGCGCCTTCACGCCCACGCGGCCCACGCGCTTGAGGTCGCCCGCGCCGGCGATGCCGTGCACCACCACGCAGAACACCAGCAGCGGAATGACCATCTTGATGAGCTTGATGAAGCCGTCGCCCAACGGCTTGAGCTTCAAGGCGAACTCCGGCACCAGCAGGCCCAGCAGCACGCCGACGCACAGCGCCAGCACCACCTGGCCGAACAGGGATCTGAAAAATCGAGGCATGGCTCTTGTCTCCAACAACGACCGCAACAGCAAGTGCAGGCTGTTTGCACCGGTTTGTGCTCAAGCTTGCATACAAGCACTGTAGGCAAGAGGCGGCAAATTACCTTTGGGGTTTACCCGTCGTGCGGATCGGAAAGCGAAAGATGGCGATGCAGCAGCATGCGCAACTGGTCCATGTCGAAGGGTTTCACCAGCACGGCGTCCATGCCGGCTTCGAGGCAGAGGCGGCGGTCGTCGGCCAGGGCGCTGGCGGTGAGCGCCAGGATGGGCGTGCGCGGCAGGCCTTGCTCCTGTTCCAGCGTGCGTATGCAGCGGGCGGCGCCCAAGCCGTCGAGCAGGGGCATGTGCATGTCCATGAGCACCACGGCGGGCCGCGTCTTCTCGAAGGCTTCCACGGCCTGCACGCCGTCGGCGGCGCGGTCGGCGTCCATCCCCAGTCCTTCCAGGATGGCGCAGGCCAGCTCCATGTTGACCTCGTTGTCCTCGGCCACCAGCGCGCGGCGGCCGGACAGCTCGCCGGCGTGGACCGGCTTGGGCGTCGGCATGGCTGCGGCAGCCGGGGCCGGCGGCAGCGGGAGGGTGAACCAGAACTCCGAGCCCTCGCCCAAGCGGCTGTTCACGCCCAGCTCGCCACCCTGCAACTGCACCAGGCTGCGCGCGATGGCCAGCCCCAGGCCGCTGCCGCCGAAGCGCCGCGTGGTGGAGCTGTCGCTTTGCATGAAGGGCTGGAAGATGCGCTGCTGCTCGGCCTCGTCCAGGCCCATGCCGGTGTCGGCCACGGCCAGGCGCCAGTGGCCTTCGGCGCGCGGCTGCACGCGCAGCACCACGCTGCCCATGCCGGTGAACTTGATGGCGTTGGACAGCAGGTTGTTGAGCACCTGCGACAGCCGCAGCGGGTCGCCCAACACGGGGCCGTGGCCGGCGGCCTCGGCCGGCGGCGCCATCTCCAGCCGCAAGGCCAGGCCCTTGGCCTGGGCCTGCGCCTGGTAGAGCGCGATGCAGTCGCGCACCAGGTGCACGAGGTCAAAGGGCGAGCGCTCCATCTCCATGCGGCCGGCCTCGATGCGGGAGAAGTCCAGCACGTCGTCTATGACGCCCAGCAGCAGCCGCCCGGAGCGCTCGATCACCTGCGCCTGCTGCAATTGCGCCGGCGGCAGCGGCGCGGCCAGGAGCTGGCGCGCCATGCCCAGCATGCCGTGCAGCGGGGTGCGGATCTCGTGGCTCATGTTGGCCAGGAACTGCGACTTCACGCGGCTGGCGGACTCGGCCGCGCTGCGTGCGGCGTCGAGCTGGCCCAGCGCGGCGCGGCGCCGGCGCAGCAGGCGAAAGATCCACAGCACCAGGGCGGCGACGAGGGCGTCCAGCGCCAGCGTGGTCACGCCGATGAACCAGGCGGTGCGGCGCCAGTCGCGCAGCAGCAGCGATTCGGTGGCGGTGACGCTGACCACCAGCGGGAATCCCGCCACGGCATGGGAGCAGGACAGGCGCGGCTGCGTGTCCGCCGGGTTGGACAGCCGTGCCGCGCTGGTGCGCACCGTGGCCGCCTGTTCGCCGCGCGCCATGGCCTCGGCCAGCGCCCTCATGCCCGGCGAGTTGCGGTAGGAGCGGCCCAGCATCTCGGCGTTGGGCGGATGGCGGGCCAGCAGCACGCCGTCGCTGCGCAGCAGCAACGCCGCGCCTTCGGCTTCACCCAACCGGATGCCGCCGTAAAAGCGCTCGAAGTAGCCCACCTGCAGGCCGACCACGGCCAGGCCGAGCAGCCGCCCGTCGGCGCCGTGGATCTTGCGCGCCATGAAGATGTCCCAGCGCCCGCTGGCGCGGCTGGGCAGCGGCTCGGAGATGTAGCGCTCCAGCATGGGATCGGCCTGGTGGGCGCGGAAGTAGTCGCGGTCGGCCACGCTCAGGTGCGTGCTGGGGTACACGCGCGCGGCATTGACCACGCTGCCGTCCAGGGCCACCAGCAGCAGCGCGTCCAGCAGCGGCGTGTCGTCGGCGCGCTCGCGCAGCAGCTCGTGCATGGCGCGCGAGCCGAAGGCGCTGCGCAGCTCGGCGTCGCTGTGCAGGTGTTCGGACTCCACGCGGTCCACCACGCGGTCCAGGACGAAGTCAGCCGTGCGGAAAGTTTGGGAGGCGTGCTCGGCCACGGTGGCCGAAAAGTGGCCCAGGGTGCGCTCCCAGGTGCGCAGGTTGTCGGCACGGCTGCGCCACAGCACCAGCGCGGCGGAAACGCTCAGCGCCAGGATGACGAGGGCGCCCAGGAGCAGCACCACGGCGTCGCGCCGCGGTTCGGCGGCCAGCGGCGCGGCGGCGGTGGCGTCCAAGGAGCTGCTGGCCTGGGCTGCGGCCATGGGGAGGGCGGCGTGGAGTGGGGCGACGCCCTGCCGGGAGCAAACCGCGGGCTCACCCCTGGGCAACCGGCATCATTCCCGGGTTGACCCAAAAACGTGGCGGCTTCGGAGCCGGCCGCCGCGGCGGTGGATCAGCCCACGCGCTCCAGTTGCGTGGCGAATTGGGCGCCCCGGTCCACGTAGACGGCGGCGGCGCGCTCCAGGCGGGCGACGTCCTCGTCGCTGAGCTGGCGCACCACCCTGGCCGGCGCGCCCAGGATGAGGCTGCGGTCCGGAAACTCCTTGCCCTCGGTGACGATGGCGCCCGCGCCCACCAGGCACTGCTTGCCGATTCTGGCGCCGTTGAGCACCACCGCCTGTATGCCTATGAGCGAGCCCTCGCCAATGGTGCAGCCGTGCAGCATGGCCTGGTGGCCGACGGTGACGCGCTCGCCGATGGTGAGCGGATAACCGGGGTCCGCGTGCAGGACGGCGCCTTCCTGCACGTTGGACGATGCGCCTATGCGAATGGGCTCGTTGTCGCCGCGGGCCACGGCCTGGAACCACACGCTGGCCTGCGGGCCGAGCTGCACGTCGCCCACCAGCGTGGCGTCGGGGGCGACGAAGGCGGTGGCGTCAACGCAGGGGGCCTTGTCGCCCAGGCGGTACAGCGGCATCGGTGAATCCTTTCAGGCGCCGGCGCGCTTTTTGGGCGGGCGCGGTTCAAGTGGGGGGCGGCCGCAAGGCGGCCAGGGCTGGAAGTATCCCAGCCGCCGCGGCCCCTGCGGCGCGCCGCGCCTACTTCACGCGCTGCTTTTCCAGCTTGCGCGTGAGGGTGCGCCGGTGCAGGCCCAGGCGGCGGGCGGTCTCGGAGATGTTGAAGCCGGTGTCGGCCAGCGTCTCGTGGATGCGCTCCCACTCCAGCGTCTTGAGCGAGGTGGCGCGGGCGGTGAGCTCCACGTCGGCGTTGCCCTGGTCGCGGCCGAAGGCGGTCTCGATGTCGTCGGTGTTGGCGGGCTTGGCCAGGTAGTGGCGCGCGCCGAGCTTGATGGCCTCCACGGCGGTGGCGATGCTGGCGTAGCCGGTGAGGACGACGATGACCATGTCCGGGTCCTGCTCGTGCAGGTACTGCACGCAGGCCAGCCCGGAGGCGCCGCCGCTGAGCTTCAAGTCCACCACGGCGTAGCCGGGGCGCTCGGCCTGCAGCACGGTTTGCACCTCGGCCAGGCTGGACGCGCGCACCACCCGGTAGCCGCGGCGTTCGAAGGAGCGGTAGAGCGTGCGGGCAAAGGCCGCGTCGTCCTCGACGATCAGGAGTTGGCGTTCAGTGTCCATGGCCGGATTGTTCACGCAGGGCCAAAGCCGCAAGGGGCAATCGGATGATCACCTCGGCGCCGCCGCCGTCGCGGTTGCGCGCCTGCAGCCGCCCGCCCAACAGGCGCGCGACGTTGACGGAAAGAAAGAGGCCCAGGCCGCCGCCGGGGCGGCCCTTGCTGGATTGGTAGGGCTTGCCCAGTTGCGCGAGCATCTCGCGCGCAAAGCCGGGGCCGCGGTCGAGCACGCGCAGCAGCAGCTCGTCGTCCTCGCACTGCACCCACAGCGTGGGCTCGGCGCCGGGTGCGGCCTCCAGGGCGTTGTCCAGCACGTTGCCTATCATTTGCTGCAGCGCGGTGTCGGAAACGATGAGCAGGTCCGGCACGCCTTCGCGCCGGTAGTCCAGGCCGGGCGCGGGGCGGGTGCGCCGCCACTGGGCCACGAAGTCGTCCAGGAAGGCGTGCAGCGTGGTTTCCACCGGCGCCTCGCCGCGCGTCTCGCCCGCGGCGAGCAGGATGCCGCTGACGATGCGCTTGCAGCGCTGTATCTGCACCTGCATCTCCTCGATCTCCTCGCGCAGCTCCGGCTCACCGGCAAACACGGCCATGCGCGACCAGTCGCCCAGGATGACCGACAGCGTGGCCAGCGGCGTGCCCAGCTCGTGCGCGGCGCCGGAGGCCAGCAGGCCGATGCGCACGATGTGCTCCTCCTCGGCCGCGCGCTGGCGCAGGTTGGCCAGCCGCTCGTCGCGCTGGCGCAGGTTGCGCTCTATGCGGCCCACAAACAGCACCAGCAGCGAGGCCACCAGCGCGAAGCACAGCAGCAGCCCGCCCACGTAGTGCACGGACAGGGCCTGCTCCAGCCCGGGCAGGTCCAGCGGGCGGTGCCACTGCGTGAGCGCGACGAAGCAGCCACCGGTGAGCAGCACCATGGCCCAGCTGTAGCGCGGCTTGAGCAGCACGGTGGCCACCACCACCTGCAGCAGGAACAGGAAGATGAAGGGGTTGGTGACGCCGCCGCTGTAGTAGAGCTGGCCGGAGAGCACGGTGACGTCCACCAGCAGCCCGGCAAAGAGCTCCTTGTCGTCCACGTTGTGCGCGGCGCGGCTGCGCACGGCGCTCACCACGTTGAAGAACGCCAGCGCGCCCAGCAGCGCCAGCATCTCGCCCAAGGGCAGCCGCAGGCCCAGCACGTAGCGCACGGCCAGGATGGTGAGCAGTTGCCCGCCCACGGCCAGCCAGCGCAGCTGCACGAGCTGCACGAGGTTCTTGCGCCCGGCCAGGTGCTCGGCGCGTCCGGCGTCGGCCTGCCCGGCCTCCGTGTCCGCCGCGGCCACGGGCGCCGGCAGCGGCCCCTCAGTCGCCGCCACGGTGCAGGGCGGAAGCCGCTGGGGCGTGCGCGTCGCGCAACCGGCGCTCGCAGCGCAGCAGGTAGAGGGCGGCCGCGGCCACCATGGCCGCCAGCGCGTACCAGGTGATGGCGTAGGAGAGGTGGTTGTTGCTGAACTTCACAACGGTGAGGCCCGCGCGCGGCCAGGCGTCGGCCGGGGCGCCGGGGGCGGTGGAGGCGTCCACGAAGTATGGCGCCACGGCGCCGGTGCGCCCAACGCCGCCCAGGTCACGCGCGGCGGCGATGGCGGCCACGTCGCGCGAGTACCAGCGCGCTTCAGCCGGCGCGTTCTTCTGCAGCAGGCTGCCTTCGGGTTCGGACAGGCGCAGCAGGCCGGCAACGGTTTGCTCGCCCTGCGGCTCGGGGCCCCGCACTTCGCTCGCGCGCATTTCCGGTGGAATGAAGCCGCGGTTGACCAGCAGCCAGTAGCCGCGCTCGGTGCGCAGCGGGGTGAGCACCCAGTAGCCCGTGCCCAGCTCGGTACTGGCGCGCACCAGTGTTTCCAGCTCGTGGGCGTAGGTGCCGCGCACGCCGACGCGGCGGTACTCGTAGTCCTCGCGGTTGAGCGTGGGCCAGTCGCTTGGGCCCGGCGCCGGCACGGGCGCGGCCTGCAGCCGCTGCTCGACGCGGGCGATGAGCTCGCGCTTCCAGGCCAGGCGCTGCACCTGCCAGGTCCCCAGCGCCAGGAAACCCGCAAGCAACAGGGCCGCGCCCGCCATCAGCGCCACCAGGGCGCCGCGGCTGCGCGGCCCACGAGGGAGAGAAGCGTCTTCCCGCGTCACGTCAGGGGTTCTGCGTGGTCTCGTGTCTGGGCATGTCCATGAGGTTGGTGTTCAGGTGGAACATGACCCAGATAGAGCCCACCAGCATGATCACCAGCAGCACCACGGTGAAGATCAGCGACAGCATGGTCCAGCCGCCTTCCGCCTTCGAATTCAGGTGCAGGAAGTAGACCATGTGGACCACGATCTGCACCGCGGCGAAGGCCAGGAGGACCAGCGTCGTCGTGGTGGGCGACTGGAACACCTTGCCCATCACCAGCCAGAACGGGATGACGGTGAGGAGGACGGCCAGGATGAAGCCCTTGACGTAGCCGCCGACGGTGGCGTGGTAGCCGTCGTCGCCATGGTCATCGTGGCCGTGGTCGTGCACGTGGTCGTGGCCCAGGTCGTTGTGCGGTTGCGTATGCGCCTGGCTCACGGCAGCACTCCCATCAGGTAAACAAAGGTGAAGACGCCGATCCAGATCACGTCCAGGAAGTGCCAGAACATGGACAGGCAGATGAGGCGGCGGCGGTTGGCGGGGATGAGGCCCGACTTGCCCACCTGGAACATCAGCGTGACCAGCCAGATGGTGCCGAAGGTCACGTGCAGGCCGTGCGTGCCCACCAGCGCGAAGAAGGAGGACAGGAAGGCGCTGCGCTGCGGGCCCGCGCCCTCGTGGATGAGGTGCTGGAACTCGTAGAGCTCGATGCCCAGGAAGCCCAGGCCCAGCAGCCCCGTGATGGCCAGCCACATCAGCACGCCGCCCTTGCGGCGGTTCTGCATGGAGATCATCGCGAAGCCGTAGGTGATGGACGACAGCAGCAGCAGCGCCGTGTTCACGCCCACGAGCTTGAGGTCGAACAGGTCCGCGCCGGAGGGGCCGGCGGCATAGGCCCGGCCCTGCACCGCGTACACGGCGAACAGCACGGCGAAGATCAGGCTGTCGCTCATCAGGTACAGCCAGAAACCCAGCAGCGTGCCCTGCTCGGGGTGGTGCGTGCCGTCGTCGTAGAAGCGCGGCGATTGGTCGGTACCGACGCCCACGGGGGCGCCGCCGCCCAGGCCGGGGGTCAAGGTAGAGGAGTGGCTTTGCATGGTGGTCGTGTGTTCCGTGCCGTACAGGCCTCAGGCGGTGGCCGGACGGTTCAGGCCGGCTTGGGACCGGTCGGCCTGGCCTGCCTCGATGGCCGTCAGGGCACGGGTGCGCTCGGCTTCGGTGCGGGCCACTTCCTCGGCCGGGATGTAGTAGTCGCGCTTGTAGTTGAAGGTGTGGACGATGGAGGACAGCACGACGGCGGCGAAGGCCACGCCGGCGACCAGCCACATGTGCCAGATCAGCGCGAAGCCCAGCACCGTGGAGAGCATGGCGATCACGAAGCCCGCGGCGGTGTTGGAGGGCATGTGGATGGCCTGGAAGGCTTCCACCGGGCGCTTGAAGCCGCGCTGCTTCATGTCGTACCAGGCGTCCTGCTCATGCACCACGGGGGTGAAGGCGAAGTTGTAGGCCGGCGGGGGCGACGACGTGGACCACTCCAGCGTGCGCGCGTCCCAGGCGTCGCCCGTGGCGTCGCGCAGTTCCTTGCGCTTGTAGATGCTCACGGCGATCTGCAGGATGAAGGCGCCGATGCCGGCGGCGATCATGATGGTGCCCAAGGCCGAGACGATGAACCAGGGGCGCTGCGTCGGGTCGTCGAAGTGGCTCATGCGGCGCGTCACGCCCATGAGGCCCAGCACGTAAGGCGGGATGAAGGCCACCCAGAAGCCGATGGACCAGCACCAGAACGAGACCTTGCCCCAGAACTGGTTGAGCTTGAAGCCGAAGGCCTTGGGGAACCAGTAGTTGATGCCTGCAAACACGGCGAACACCACGCCGCCGATGATCACGTTGTGGAAGTGCGCGATCAGGAACAGGCTGTTGTGCAGCACGAAGTCCGCCGGCGGCACGGCCAGCAGCACGCCCGTCATGCCGCCGATCACGAAGGTGATCATGAAGGCCACCGTCCACATCATCGGCAGCTCGAAGGTGATGCGCCCGCGGTACATCGTGAACAGCCAGTTGAAGATCTTGGCCCCTGTCGGGATCGAGATGATCATCGTGGTGATGCCGAAGAACGAGTTGACGCTGGCGCCCGACCCCATGGTGAAGAAGTGGTGCAGCCACACCAGGTAGGACAGCACCGTGATCACCACGGTGGCGTACACCATGGAGGCGTAGCCGAAGAGCTTCTTGCGGCAGAACGTGGCCGTGACTTCGGAGAAGATGCCGAAGGCCGGCAGCACCAGGATGTAGACCTCGGGGTGGCCCCAGATCCAGATCAGGTTCACGTACATCATGGGGTTGCCGCCCAGATCGTTCGTGAAGAAGTTGGTGCCCACGTAACGGTCCAGGGTCAGCAGCGCCAGCGTCGCGGTCAGCACGGGGAAGGAGACCACGATGAGGACGTTGGTGCACAGCGACGTCCAGGTGAAGATGGGCATCTTCATCAGCGTCATGCCCGGCGCGCGCATCTTGACGATGGTGGCGATCAGGTTGATGCCCGATAGCGTTGTCCCTACGCCGGCCACCTGCAAGGCCCAGAGGTAGTAGTCCACCCCCACGCCCGGACTGGCGTCTATGCCCGACAGCGGCGGGAAGGCCAGCCAGCCGGTGCGGGCGAATTCGCCCACGAACAGCGAGGCCATGATCAGGCCCGCGCCGCCGGCGGTCATCCAGAAGCTGAAGTTGTTCAGGAAGGGGAAGGCCACGTCGCGCGCGCCGATCTGCAGCGGCACCACGTAGTTCATGAACCCGGTGACGAAGGGCATCGCCACGAAGAAGATCATGATCACGCCGTGCGCCGTGAACACCTGGTCGTAGTGGTGCGGCGGCAGGTAGCCCATGCTGTCGCCGAAGGACATGGCCTGGTGCGTGCGCATCATCAGGGCGTCGGCAAAGCCGCGAAGCAGCATCACCACGCCCAGGATCATGTACATGATGCCGATCTTCTTGTGGTCGATGCTGGTGACCCAGTCACGCCACAGCGGGCCCCACAGGCGGTATTTCGTCATCGCCAGCATGACCACCAGGCCGCCGAGGACGACGGCGGCAAAGGTGGCCAGCAGGATGGGTTCGTGCAGGGGAATGTCATCCCAGCCCAGGCGGCCGAGCAGCAGCCCGGCCTCTTCTCTTGGATCAGCAGTCATCTGGGGTCTTCCTGAAAAAGCGGGAAGCTTCGTCGCGTCTTGTGGTCTTGAGGGAGCGCTGCTTCAGGGCTGCGCGGTGGCGATGTCGCGCAGCGGATCGGCTTGGCCATAGAGGTTGGTGGCGGTGCACAGGGAGGCCACGGCGGTGCGCTCGCCATCGCGCCAGGAGCGCTGCGTGACGCCGGCGATGCCGCCCTTGCCGCCGCCGCCGGCAGCGTCGATGGCCATCATCTGGTGCATGCACATCTTGGCGCTGTCCACGCAGCGGCCCACCACGGCGTCGAAGAGCTTGGCCTCGACCTGGCCGAAGCGGCGCACGGGCTCGCGCTCGCTGGGCTGCTCCAGCTTCAGGTAGGTCTCGCGGTTGAGCACCTGGCCCTTGCCTTCGCTGCGGTTGCGCTCGACCCAGGCGTTGAAGTCGGCGTCCGACAGGCCGTGGAACTTGAAGCGCATATAAGAGAAGCCGTCGCCGCTGTAGTTGGCCGACAGGCCCTGGTACTCGCCGGGCTGGTTGATCACGGCGTGGAGCTGGCTCTCCATGCCGGGCATGGCGTAGATCATTCCCGCCAGCGCCGGCACGTAGAAGGTGTTCATCACCGTGGAGGAGCTGATGTGGAAGCGAATGGGCCGGTCCACCGGGGCCGCCAGCTCATTGACCGTGGCCACGCCCTGCTCGGGGTAGATGAAGAGCCACTTCCAGTCCAGCGCCACGACCTGCACCACCAGCGGCTTGTGGTCCGCGGGCAGCGGGCGCTGCGCGTCGATGCGCTCCAGCGGGCGGAAGGGATCGAGCTTGTGGGTGCTGATCCAGGTCACCGCGCCCAGCGCGATGATGATGAGCAGCGGCGCGCCCCAGATCACCAGTTCCAGCCGCGTGGAGTGGTCCCAGTCGGGCGTATACGCCGCCTGGGCCTTGGCGCGGTAGCGCCAGGCGAACAGCAGCGTCAGCGCGATCACCGGGACGATGATCAGCAGCATCAGGTAGGTCGCCGTGCGGACAAGGTCCGCCTGCTGCGAGGCGATGTCGCCGGAGGGGTGCAACACCACCATGTTGCAGCCGCCCAGCATCAGGGCTAACAGCGAGAGCGCGGCAAGCCGCGGGGTGGTACGGTGAGGGAGCTTGGTGGTCATCGAGAACTTCCAGGCGGGCGCCGGGGAGGCTTTTGCGCAACGCGCGGGAATGTAGCCTGCTTGATGTGGGTCAACGATTGGACATATTGTCCCAGCACGGTCACTCATCTTTGCGCCATGACACATACCGCAGCCCCATCCATGAACCCGCTTTTGCGGCCGCAGCAACCGCCGATCCCGCCTCAGGGCTTCAGCGGCAAACCCGGGAATGCGACACCGGACCACACCGGCGTGGCGCCAGGCGACATCGCCGTCGGGGTGGTGGTTGGGCGGGCGTCGGAATATTTCGACTTCTTCGTCTTCGGCCTGGCGTGCGTGCTGGCCTTCCCGGCCGTGTACTTTCCGTTCGCCGAGAACCGCCTGGTCGGTACGCTTTACGGGTTCACGGTGTTCTCCCTGGCCTTCGTGGTGCGGCCGCTGGGCACGCTGCTGGGCATGGCCATACAGCGGCGCTTTGGCCGCAGCTACAAGCTGGGCGCGGCCATGCTGCTGCTGGGCACGGCCACGGCGGGCATCGCCTTCCTGCCGGACTTCCAGCGCCTGGGCATGTCGGCCGTGATCCTGCTGGCGGTGTTCCGCGTGATGCAGGGCATCGCGCTGGGCGCGACCTGGGACGGCCTGCCCTCGCTGCTGGCCATCAACGCGCCTGAGAACCGCCGCGGCTGGTACGCGATGCTTGGGCAGTTGGGCGCGCCGCTGGGCTTTCTCATCGCCGCCAGCCTCTTCGCCTTTCTGTGGAACAACCTCTCGACGCAGGACTTCGTGGAATGGGGCTGGCGCTTCCCCTTCTACGTGGCCTTCGCGATCAACGTGGTGGCCACGTTCGCGCGGCTGCGCCTGGTGGTGACGCACGAGTACGAGAGCGCGCTGCAGGCGCATGAGCTGGAGCCTTGCCGCGTGCGCGACCTGGCCAGCAGCGGCCAGGGCCAGGGCGCCAACATCTTCATCGGCGCCTTCGCGGCGCTGGCAAGCTTCGCCCTCTTCCACATCGTCACGGTGTTCCCGCTGTCATGGATCATGCTGCGCACGCAGGAGTCCATTGGCAACTTCCTGGAGGTGCAGATCGTCGGCGCGCTGCTGGCCGCTGCGGCCATGCCGGTGTCCGGCCTCATCGCCAACCGCATCGGCCGGCGCAGCACGCTGGGCACGCTGGCGGTGCTGATCGGTATCTTCGGCTTCGCCGCGCCCTTCCTGCTGGGCGGCGACGCCAAGGGCCAGGCCGCCTTCGTCCTCGTGGGCTTCGTCCTGCTGGGCCTGTCCTACGGCCAGTCGTCGGGGTCGGTGACCTCCAACTTCCTGCCCCAGTTCCGCTACACCGGCGCGGCGCTGACGGCCGACACGGCCTGGCTCATCGGCGCGGCCTTCGCCCCGCTGGTGGCACTGGGCCTGTCGGAGCGCTTCGGCCTGGGCGCGGTCAGCTTCTACCTGCTCTCCGGCACGATCTGCACGCTGCTGGCGCTGCGGCTGAACAAGACGCTGGCTGCAGCCAGGGACTGAAGCTCACTTGAGAAGCATCCGGTTCGCCGGACGACCAACCAAAACGACAAAGCGGCCGGTGCCTCCCAGCACCGGCCGCTTCGCTTTGGGGCTCGCAAAACGACGCAGCCTCAACGCGGCTTTGTAAAACCGCCTTCGACCCAGGCCGAGGCGCTGGCCGAGTTCAACTTGAAGTCAGGCCGCACGCGCACGCTGGCGAGCTCCTCGCCGAAGGCGTCGCGCGCCGACAGCACGGCATAGGGCTCGTATTCGTCCGGGACGATCTCCAGCGCCACGGTCACCGTGCCGTCCTCGCCGCTGACGGTGACGTTCTTGTTCAGCAGCGCATGGCGGTGCTGCTCGGCGCGGCGCAGCACCTCGCTGGCCGTCTTCACCAGCACGTTGAAGGCGTTGACGTCCAGCGGCTTGGGGTTCTTCTTGTCGCGGCCCATGGTCCATGGGCCCACCAGCGCGGGCTCGGACTCGCCGTCGCGCGTCATGGCCACGGCCCAGCCGTCGTCCTCCTCGTTCTTGACGACCTTGGCCGTCCAGCCGTTGTCGCGCCACAGCAGCGCCTCGTGCACGGACTCGGCCTCGTCGCCGGCCGCCGCCACATCTTCATGTTTCAGATCGAATGCCATGCCCGCCATCGTAACGGCGCCTCGATGTCCGAAGGCACGGCAGGCCTCTTACTGGTTGATCTTGCATCTTCATGGTCAAGAAGCGCCTTGCGCATGAGCTTGCTTGGTCGGGCCGCCTTGACAGCGCGTCCCTCAGGGAGACCATGGGGGACTTTGCGCACAGCAAACCCTGGAGGTCCGCCATGCTTGAAACGCTGCGCCCCGATCCGACCTTCCACCCCTCGCCGCGCCTGGCCATGGAGGCACCGCGCGAGCGCATCGCCTACACCGCGCTGCTGTCGCCGGATGCCAGCCGGCCGGACGCCATCGCCGTGGTGGACGTCGATCCGCAATCTCCCGGCTACGGCAGCCTGATTTACCGGCTGGACATGCCCTACCAGGGCGACGAGTTCCACCACTTCGGCTGGAACGCCTGTTCCTCGGCGCTGTCGCCGCTCTCCGGCCACGCCTTCCTGCGCCGGCGCTACCTGGTCGTGCCGGGCATACGCTCCTCGCGCCTGTACATCATCGACACCGAGCCGGACCCGCGCCGGCCCACCATCGCCAAGGTCATCGAGCCCGCGGAAGTGCTCAGGAAGACCGGCTACTCGCGCCCGCACACCGTGCACTGCGGACCGGAGGGCGTCTACATCAGCACCCTGGGCGGCGGCGGCAAGGACGGCACGGACGGGCCCGCGGGCATCTTCGTCCTCGATTGCGAGAGCTTCGAGCTGCGCGGCCAGTGGGAAATCGAGCGCGGCCCGCAGGAGCTGCACTACGACTTCTGGTGGAACCTGCCGCGTGACTGGATGGTCAGCAGCGAGTGGGGCCGCCCGCCGCAGTTCGAGAACGGCATCGTCCCCGAGGACTTGCTGTCCAACCGCTACGGCCACCGCCTGCACTTCTGGGACCTGCGCGGGCGCCGGCATCTGCAGACCATAGACCTGGGCGCCAACCACCAGATGCCGCTGGAAGTGCGCCCGGCGCACGACCCCTCGCGCGAATACGGCTTCGTCGGCGTGGTGGTGGACACCACCAACCTCGAAGCCTCCATCTGGACCTGGTGGCGTGAAGGGGGCCGGTTCCACGCGAGAAAGACTGCCACCATCCCGGCGGAGCCGGCCGACAAGGCGCTGCTGCCGCCGCTGCTGCAGGGCTTTGGCGCCGCGCCGCCGCTGGTCAGCGACATCGACCTCTCGCTGGACGACCGCTTCCTCTACGCCGCCTGCTGGGGCACGGGCGAGCTGCGCCAGTACGACGTGACGGACCCGATGTCGCCCAAGCTCACGGGCAGCGTGCGCTTGGGCGGCATGGCCGCCCGTGCGCCGCATCCCAGCGGCCGGCGCTTTGCCGGCGCGCCGCAGATGACGGAGATCAGCCGCGACGGACAACGCGTCTACTTCACCAACGGCCTCTACAGCCGCTGGGACATGCAGTTCTACCCGGACGGCATTCCCGGCGCGATGGCCCTGTGCAACGTGGGCGCCGAGGGCGGCCTCACGCTGGACGAGCGCTTCCTCCTGGACTTCGGCGCGGACTACGGCGCGCACCAGATCCGGCTCGAAGGCGGCGACTGCTCCACCGACTCCTTCTGTTATCCCAGCGCTTGAACACCGCCACCGAAGGCGCCGCCCTGTGGCTGGCCGTGGCCGCGCTGGGCGCCTGGCACGGCCTCAATCCGGCCATGGGCTGGCCGCTGGCGGTGGCCAACGGCCTCATGGCGCACCGCGCCGCGGCCCTCTTCGGCACGCTGCTGCCGCTGGCCGCGGGCCACCTCATGGCCATGGCCGTGGTGCTGCTGCCCTTCGCGGCGGCCAGCGGCCTGCTGGCGTGGCAGCAGCCCATCCGCATCGGCGCCGGGCTGCTGGTGGCGGCGTTTGGCGCGTGGCGGCTGGTGAACCGGCGCCATCCGCGCTGCGTGGCCCGCGTGCGGCCCACGCAGGTGGCGCTGTGGTCCTTTCTCATGGCCACGGCCCACGGCGCGGGGCTGATGCTGCTGCCCTTCGCGCTGGGCCTGTGCATGCCCGCGGCCCAAGCGCCGCTGCCCGCGGCGGCCGGCATCGCGGCGGCCGCGGCGGTGGCGGCCGTGCACACCGGCGCCATGTTCGCCGCCGGCCTGGGCGCCGCTTGGGCCGTCTACCGCTGGCTGGGCCTGGGGGCGCTGTCGCGCAGCTGGATGGACCTGGACGCCGTCTGGGGCGCCAGCCTGGTGCTGGCCGGCGCGGCCAGCGTGGGGATGGCGCTGTAGGCGAAACAGGCGCCGCCGGGTCGGCTGGCCGGCAGGCGTCTGGCAACCGGCGCTGTCCGACAAGCGCTCGCCAACAGGCCTTTCGTCGGGGCACTGCCGTGGCAGCCTGCACGCCTGCTCGCCCTGCGGTTGAATCCGCCCCATGGCCTCTTTCCGCGACCGCAACCCCGTCAAGACCCCCGCCGCGCCGTCCGCCGACGGCCTCGTGATCCGCGTGCTGGAGCGCCCGCAGCAGCTCGACGCCGCCGCCTGGGACGCACTGCTGCAAGCCCAACCCTCGCCCACGCCCTTCATGTCCTCGGCCTACCTGCTGGCGCTGCACCGCTCCGGCTCCGCCGTGCGCGGCACGGGTTGGGCGCCGTGCTTCATGACGGTGGAGAACGCCGCCGGCGAGCTCGTGGGCGGCACCCCGCTCTATCTCAAGACCCATTCCTACGGCGAGTACGTCTTCGATTGGGCTTGGGCCGACGCCTACCGCCGCCACGGCCTGGCCTACTACCCCAAGCTGCTGGGCGCCGTACCCTTCACGCCCGTGCCCGGCACGCGGCTGCTGGCGCGCGACGACAGCATCCGCGCCCTGCTCGCCCAAGCCGTGCTGGCGCTGGCCAGGCAGCAAAAGCTCTCGTCCGCCCACCTGCTGTTCATGGACGAGGCCGACGCCGCCGCGCTCGCCCAGGCCGGCTGGATGCTGCGCGAGGGCGTGCAATTCCACTGGACGCAGCCCGCCGACGCGCCCTGGGCCAGCTTCGACGACTTCCTTCGCAGCCTGCAGCGTGAAAAGCGCAAGAAGATCGCCCAGGAGCAGCGCCGCGTCGCCGAGGCCGGCGTGCATTTCACGGTGCACGAGGGCACGGCCATCACCCAAGATCTCTGGGACTTCTTCTACCGCTGCTACACCCTGACCTACCAGGCCCACGGCTCCATGCCTTACCTGGAGCGCGAGTTCTTCGGCGAGGTGGCGCAGACCCTGCCGCGCCACTGGCTGCTCTTCGTCGCCCGCCGGGGTGACGAGCCGATCGCCGCCTCGCTGCTGGCGCTGGACCCCGAGCGCAAGCGCGCCTTCGGCCGCTACTGGGGCAGCGTGGAGCCCGTGGCCTGCCTGCACTTCGACGCCTGCTATTACCAGCCGCTGCGCTGGTGCATCGAAAACGGCTACGTGGCGTTTGAGGGCGGCGCGCAGGGCGAGCACAAGATGGCGCGCGGGCTGCTGCCGGTGCGCACGCAGTCCGCGCACTGGCTGGCCGACGCGCGATTCGCCGACGCCGTGGCCGACTTCCTGGAGCGCGAGGGCGCGGGCATGCAGGACTACGTGGATGAGCTGCGGGAGCGCAACCCCTTCAAGTAGAGGCCTCTGCACGCCGGCTTTGGCCCCCGCATTGCCCGAAGGCGCACAGGCATATTCATCGCCGAAACGCGTCGTTGTCGCGGCCCGGCCGGCTGCCTAGAGTGGCAACACCTCATCCGTACAGATTCCAATGCAGTCAACAACCCAAATCCGCTACCGCGTGCCCTGCATGACTTCGCGCGGCCTGCTCAAGCCGTAAACCCATGCCGCGCCGCATCCGCTTCAACGCGTTCCAGATGAACGCGGCATCTCACCAGGCGCCGGGCCTCTGGCGCCATCCCCGAGACCTCTCCCACCGCTACACCGACCCCGGGCACTGGGTGGAGCTGGCGCAATTGCTGGAGCGCGGCGTCTTCGACGGCGTGCTCTTCGCCGACGTGCTCGGCGCCAACGACGTCTACGCCTCCGGTCCCGAAGCCGCGCTGCGCCACGGCGTGCAACTGCCCGTCAACGACCCGCTGGCGCTCATCCCGCTCATGGCGCAGGCCACGCGCCACCTGGGCCTGGGCGTCACCAGCGCCCTGGCCTACGAGCATCCCTACCTCTTCGCCCGCCGCCTCTCGACGCTGGACCACCTCACGCGCGGGCGCGTGGCCTGGAACATCGCCACGCGCTGCTTCGACAGCGCCGACCGCAACATGGGCCTGGCCCATCCGCCCACGGCCGAGGAGCGCTTCGACATCGCCGAGGAGTACCTGGAGGTCGTCTACAAGCTGTGGGAAGCAAGCTGGGAAGACGACGCCGTGCGCCGCGACCGCAGCGGCGGCCTGTATACGGACCCGGCCAAGGTCCATCCCATCGCCCACCACGGTCGCCATTTCGACGTGCCCGGCATCCACCTGTGCGAGCCCTCGCCGCAGCGCACGCCGCTGCTGCAGGTGCAGGCCGGCACCTCGCTGCGCGCCACGCGGCTGGCGGCACAGCATGCGGAAGCCATCTTCGTCAGCGGCCCAAGCATCGCCGTCGTGCGCCGCCTGGTGGAGCAGGTGCGCCAGGCGCTCTCGGCCGCGGGCCGCACGCGCGAGGACGTGCTCATCTACACCCAGGCACTGGTCATCACCGCGCCCACCGCCGCGCAGGCGCAGGACAAGCACATGGACCTGCTGCGCCACGTGGACGTCGAAGGCGCGCTGGCCCTGCTCTCCGGCTGGAGCGGCATCGACTTCAGCCGCCACCCGCGCGACGAGCCCATAGAAGCCGTGGCCACCAGCGCCGAGCGCACCGCGCTGGCCGCCTTCAGCCAGGGCCAGCCCGGGCGGCAATGGACGGTGGGCGAGGCCGCGCGCTTCATCGGCTTGGGCGGGCGCGGGCCGGTCATCGTCGGCTCGCCGCCGCAGGTGGCCGACCAGCTCGAACAGTGGGCCGACGCCACCGGCGTGGACGGCTTCAACCTCAGTTGGGCGCTGGCCCACGAGACGCTGCAGGACGTGGTGGAGCTGATCGTCCCCGAGCTGCAGCAACGCGGCCGCTACGCCCAGGGCTACGCCGGCGGCACGCTGCGCGAGCAGCTTTTCAGCCGCGGGCCGCGGCTGAGCGCCTCGCACACGGCGCGCCGCGTGCGCATCGCCCCGGCCCGCGGCGAAGCGGGCGCGCACGCCGACAGCCCGGCGCTGGGACAAACGCCTTAGCACGCCTCGACACTGGGCCAAGCACGCTTCGCAAGGGCCGGCCGCCGTGGCCTACGGTGCCGGCCCTTCGCCTTCCAGGTAGTGAACGTCGCTTTGCGCGCGCAGCCGCGCGGCGGCCTGCTCCGGCGTGAGGTCGCGCTGCGCCTCGGCCAGCATCTCGAAACCCACCATGAACTTGCGCACCGTCGCCGAGCGCAGCAGCGGCGGATAGAAATGCGCGTGCAACTGCCACGGCGCCGGGTCGCGGTCGTCGAACGGCGCGCCGTGCCAGCCCATGGAGTACGGGAAGGGGCAGCGGAACAGGTTGTCGCAGCGCGTGGTGAGCCGCTTGAGCAGCAGCGCCAGGTCCGCACGCTGCGCCGGCTGCAGTTGCGGCAGCCGCTGCACCGCAAAGCGCGGCAGCACCAGCGTCTCGAAGGGCCAGGTCGCCCAAAAGGGCACCACGGCCAGCCAGTGTTCGGTGCGCAGCACCACGCGCTGGCCGGCGGCCTCCTCGGCCGCGGCCACGTCCGCCAGCAGCGGCCGGCCGTGCTCGGCGAAGTACTCGCGCTGGCGCGCGTCCTCGGTGGCGGGCTCGTCCGGGACGAAGTCCGTGGCCCAGATCTGCCCGTGCGGATGCGGCTGCGAGCAGCCCATGAGCTCGCCCTTGTTCTCGAACACCTGCACCCAGGCGTAGTCGCGGCCCAGCTCGGCGCTTTGTTCGCACCAGGCGTCCACCACGCGCGCGATGGCGGGCACGTCCATCTGCGGCAGCGTGCGCGAGTGGTCCGGCGAGAAGCACAGCACGCGGCTGGTGCCGCGCGCGGCCTGGGCGCTGAAGAGGGCGTCGCCCGCCGCGTCCGGCGGCACGTCCGGCACCGCGGGCATGAGCGCGGCGTGGTCGTTGGTGAAGACGAAGGTGCCGCGGTAGTCCGGGTTGCGCTCGCCGCTCACGCGCAGGTTGCCCGGGCAGAGGTAGCAGCCCGGGTCGTAGGCGGGCAGGTCCGCCACGGCCGGCGCCTCCTGCCGGCCCTGCCAGGGCCGCTTGCCGCGGTGCGGCGACACCAGCACCCAGCGCCCGGTGAGCGCGTTGCGCCGCCGGTGCGAGTGCTCGGCCGGGTCGAAGGCCGCTGCCGCCGTCGCCGACGGCTGGGTGGGATCCGCGCCGCTCATGCCGCGTACCCCTGCGGATTCATGGACTGCCAGCGCCAGGTGTCGGCGCACATCTCGTCCAGCCCGCGGCGGGCGCGCCAGCCCAGCGCCTGCTGCGCGCGCGCCGGGTCGGCCCAGCAGTTGGCCACGTCGCCCGGGCGGCGCGGCGCCAGCTCGTAAGGCAGCTCGCGGCCGCAGGCGCGGCCGAAGGCCTGCAGCATCTCCAGCACGCTGTGCCCGCGCCCCGTGCCCAGGTTGAACACGTGCAGGCCCGCCCGGCCGTGGCCGTGCTCCAAGGCGGCCAGGTGGCCGTCGGCCAGGTCCAGCACGTGGATGTAGTCGCGCACGCCCGTGCCGTCCGGCGTGGGGTAGTCGTTGCCGAAGACGCGCAGCTTCTCGCGCCGCCCAACCGCCACTTGGGCGATGAAGGGCATGAGGTTGTTGGGAATGCCCTGCGGGTCCTCGCCCATGAGGCCGCTGGGGTGCGCGCCCACCGGGTTGAAGTAGCGCAGCGCGGTGAGCGACCACGAGGGGTCCGACGCCGCCAGGTCGCCCAGGATCTGCTCGACCATGAGCTTGCTGCGGCCGTAGGGGTTGGTGGCGGCCGTGGGCGCGGCTTCCGACAGCGGCATTTGCCCGGCGTCGCCGTAGACCGTGGCCGAGGAGCTGAACACCAGCGTGCGCACGCCCGCCTCGCGCAGCGCCTCCAGCAGCACCAGCGTGCCGTGGACGTTGTGGTCGTAGTAGGCCAGCGGCATCTGCACCGACTCGCCCACGGCCTTGAGCCCGGCAAAGTGGATGACGGCCTCGATGCGCTCCTCGCGCAGCAGCTTGTCCAGCAGCGCGCGGTCGCGCACGTCGCCCTGGACGAAGCGCGGCCGCGTGCCCGCGACTTGGGCGATGCGATCCAGCACCGCCGCCTTGCTGTTGCTGAGGTTGTCCAGCAGCAGCGGGCGCTGCCCGGCCGCCAGCAGTTGCACGCTGGTGAGGCTGCCGATGTAGCCCGTGCCTCCAGTGACCAGAACGTTCATGAACGCCATTCCCTTCCAGACGCGCCGTGCGGCGCCTTGCCGGCCCCGCCGTCCGGGGCGCCGGAAGGATTGCAGCAAGCCGCCGGCCTTGCCGCGGCGCCGGGGCTCAGGCCGAGGGCGTCTGCACCGCCGCGCCGCCCTGGGCGCGCGGCTTGACGGCGGCGCGGCGCACGCGCCGCGGCAGCGGCGGCAGGCCCGGCTCCAGCACGGCC
>NZ_BCTC01000064.1 GCF_001571085.1 Azohydromonas lata NBRC 102462 | reverse complement strand
TTCAGCGCTGATGGACACCGTGCCCGCGCCGCCCGTGCCCACGTCCACGCCGGAGGCCGTGGCGCTGCCCAGCAGCACGCTGCCTGCGGCCTTGAGCGTGACGTGGCCCGCGCCGCTGGCGATGTCGCTGTTGACCGACAGGTTGCCGGCCTTCACGTCGATCAGGATGGAGCCGCTGCCGTCGGCGCTCACGGCCGTGCCGGCCACGCCGGCGTTGCCGGTGTTGGCACTGCCGTCGTTGAGCGTCACCGCGCCCTGCGCCACCAGCACCACGTTGCCGCCGTTGAGCGCCACCAGATCGGACTGCGCGGCGTCGTCGACCACGGAGACAGCGGCCCCCGCGGTGATCTCCGCCACGCTCACCGCCACGCTGTCCACCGCCACCGCGCGGGCCTGGTCCAGGTAGATGCCGGCACTGTCGGTGCCTGCGCTGCGCGCCGTGAGCGTGCCCACGGACAGCGTCAGGTGGCGCGCGGCCGTGCCGATGGCGTCGTCGGCCACCATGCGCAGGCTGTCCGCAACGACGTTGCTGGTGCTGCCCACGGCATTGACGATGGCGCCCGTGTCGGCCAGCAGGCTGACGTTGGCCGCCGTGACATTGGCCAGCGTCAAGGTCGTGCCCGCGCTCAGGCGCGCACTGCTGTCGGTGGCGGTGACGCGGACGTCGCCCGCCATGGTCAGCGCGCCGGCAACGGCCTGGATGAACACCGTGCCGTCCAGCCCGGTGCGCACGTCCACGCCCGTGGCCGTGGCGCTGCCCAGCAGCACGCTGCCCGCGGCCTTGAGCGTGACGTGCCCCGTGCCGCTGACGACGTCAGCGTTGGCGGCCAGGTCGCCGCCGCCCTGGGCCTGCAGCAGGATGGAACCGGCGCCGTTGGCGCTCACGGCGCGGCCGGCCACACCGGCATTGCCGGTGTTGGCCGTGCCGTCATCAAGCGTGATGCCCCCGGCAGCGGTGCGCAGCACGATGCTGCCGTCGCCGGCGGAGGTGACGAGGTCCGACATCTCCACGCCGTCCAGGTCGGCGCTGGTGCCGTCCAGGGCCACGTTCTGCACGGTCACGGCGACCGTGCCCACGGTCAGGCCGCCGGCGTTGAGCACGTTGATGCCGCCGTCCGCGGCGCGTGCGCTGAGTGCGCCGACCGCGGTTTCGATGGCATTGGCGCCCGCGCCCAGCACACCCACGCCCAGCGCGGCGCTGAGCTTGGCTGCCGCGGCCTGGATGTCGAGCGTGGCGTCGTCCGCGCCAGCGTCGAGGATGCTGCCGGTATCGGCGTACACCGCGACCTGGCCCGCGGTGCTGATGAGCCCGCCCAGCTGGACGTCGGTCTTGCCCTGCACACGGATGTCGCCGCTGCCGGCGCTGAGCGTGCTGCTGGGGCTCAGGCTGAGCACGCCGCCTTGCGCGCGCAGGTCCAGGGTCCCGGCGCCGGCGGTGGCGATGTCGGCGCCCGTGGTGAGCGTCAGGCTGCCGGCGGCCACGAGGCTGACATGGCCGCTGGTGCTGCCGACGTCGGCGCCGGCCTGCAGGCTGCCGCCGGCCATGAGCAGGACGTTGCCGCTGCCCGCGGCGCGCACCGAAGTGCCCGCCACGTTGTCGCCGCCCGCGGCACCGTCGTTGAGCACGAGGTCGCCCGTGACGGTGCGCAGCACGATGGCGCCATTGCCCGCCGTGACGACCAGGTCCGACTGGGCCGCGACGTCGGTTTCGCTCTGGCTGCCCAGGGCCGTGACGCGGCTGACCGTGACGGGCCCCACCGCGTCGACGGCGACGGTGCTGGCGTCGGACAGGTTGATGCCACCGGCGCCGGCACGGCCGCTGAGGCTGGCCACTTCGGTTTCCAGTGCATTGGCGGTCGTTGCGCCGAGCACCCCGATGGCATCCGCCGCCCACAGGCGCAGCGCCTGGGCGTAGACGTTGATGTCGGCGTCGCCGGCCACGCCGGCGTCCACGATGGCGCCGTGGGCACTCGCCACGGCCACCGAGCCCCACGCCGCCTGGTGCGTGAGCACCTTGGCGCTGCGGTCGGCATCGGTGCGGGCATCCAGCACGCCCAGCGTGGCCGTGCCGCCGGCGCTCACGCGGATGTTGGCAGCGCTGGTCTGCAGCGTCGTGGCGGCGTTCATCGTCACCGTGCTGGACGCGCCCAGCGCGGCCACGTCGATGCTGCCGCCCGCGCTCATGAGGTGGCCATCGACGCCATAGTTCTGGCTGCCCAAGCTCAGGATGCTCAGGCTGCCGCCGGAGGAGGTCACGGCGGCATTGACGCGAAGCTCGCCCGCGGCCGCCTGCAACAGCACGTTGCCGGCCGCAGCCACGCCCAGCGCGGCCGTGGTGCTGCCGCCGCCGACGGTGAGGTCGCCGGCCGTCGCAACGACGATGAGCGCGCCGCCGCCCAGCAGGTCTTCCCATTCGCCGCTGTGCGACTCGGTGGCGCCGGTGTCGCCGACGCGCTGCAGCCCGGCCAGGCTCACGCTGCCGATGACGAGGCCATCGGCCTCGGTGATGAAGGCACCGCCCGTGCCGGCCGACAGGGCCAGCGTGTCCACCGTGATGTCCAGCGCGTCCGTGCTGGAGCCGATGGCACCGGCCGAGCCGGTGCGGGCATACAGCGTCGCGGCCGTGACGTCATTGTCCGTGTCGCCATCGACGATGCTGCCGCCGGCGACGAGCACCACCGCCGCGGAGCCGGTGGCGATCTCACCCAGCACCAGGTCACCGCCCAGCGCCTGGTAGCGCACATCGGATGCGGCGCTCACCTTGGCGCCGTTGGCCATGGTGATGCCGGTGCCGGCCTCCACGTCCACCGTGCCGGCGCCCGCGGTCGAGATGTCGCCCGCCGCCGCCTGCGCCAGTGCCGCCGCCGCCAGCACCGTGATGTGGCCGCTGCCGCTGCTGATGCCGGCGTTGAGCGCCAGATCGCCCGCCTTGGCCTGCAGCAGCACGTTGCCGCTGCCGTCGGCCGACACGGCGCTGTCCACGCTGAGCGTGCCGGACGAGACCACCACGATGGTGCCGTTGCCCGTGGTGGCCACGCCCGCGAGGGTGGACGCCACGGAGGACGTGCCGCCGAAGACGCTGCGGTTGACGACCAGCGGCGCCACCGCACCCACGCTCACGGCGCTGGCCTCGGCCAGGCTGATGCCGCCCGCGCCGGCGGACAGGGCCAGCACGGCGGCCTCCGTCTCCAGCGCGTTGACGCTGCCCTCGCCCAGGACACCGATGGCGTCGGTGGCCTGCAGGCGCAGCCCGTTGGCGTACACGTTGATCGTCGAGTCACCGGCCGCATCCGCATCCAGGATGCTGCTGCCGGCCACGGCCACGGTGCCCCAGTCGGACTGGTGCGCCAGCACTTCGCCGGCGCGGTCCGCACTGGTGCGCGCATCCAGCACGCCCAGGGTGACCTCGCCCGGCGCCTTCACGACGATGCCGGCGCCGTTGCTGCGCAGCAGCGTGCCGGCAGCCATGGCAATCGTGCCGGCGTTCAAGACCTCCAGCGCAATCCCGCCTGCGCTCTGCAGGTCGCCGTCCACGCCGTAGGTCTGACTGCCCGTGGTGAGCACGGACAGGTTGCCGTTGCCCGCATCCACGCCGGCGTTGAGGGTGGCCGCGCCGGCCTCCGTCTTCAGCAGGACATCGCTGGCCGCGCTGATCGCCTGGGAAGGCGTTGCGCCTGCGCCATCGAGCGTCAGGTCGCCGGCGCTCAGCGTCAGCATCAGCGAAGCGCCGCTGTTGAGGTCTTCCCAGTTGCCGCTCTGCGCCGCGGCGACGCCCGTGGCCGCCACGCGCTGCAGGGTCGTCAGGCTGACGGCGCCGACCACCAGGCCGTTGCCCTGGCGCAGCACGGCACCGCCCGTGCCGGCAGACAGGGCCAGCGTGCCGACGCTGATTTCCAGCTCGTCGCCCACGGTGCCGATGCTGCCGGCCAGGCCGGACTGTGCGTACAGCGCCACGGCGGTCACGTCGGTGGCGGCATCGCCATCGGTGATGCTGGCGCTGCTGATCAGCGTGACCGTGCCGCCGGTGCTCACGATCTCGCTGAGCGCCAGGTCGCCGCCCTGCGCCTGGTAGCGCACGTCCGCGGCGGCGCTCACGCCCGCGCCTGCGGCCATGCTGATGCCCAGGCTGGCCTGGACGTCCACCGAGCCGCTGCCCGCGGTAGTGATTTGGCTCGTGGCGGCCTGCGAGATGCCGCCGCCCAGCGCCAGCACCGTCACATGGCCGCTGCCGCTGCCCAGCGCCGCATTGAGCGCCAGGGTGCCCGCGGCAGCCTGCAGCAGCACGTTGCCGCTGCCGTCGGCGGACACGGCGCTGTCCACGTTCAGGGCGCCCGCCGACAGCACCACGATGCTGCCGTTGCCGGCCGTGCTCAAGCCGGCCTGCGCGCTGGCATCGACCAGGTCGCCGCTGCCGGCGCCACCCACGTTCGTGACACGGTTGGCCGCCACCGGCGCCACCGAGCCCAGGCTCAGCGCGCTGGCGTCAGCCAGGTTGAGGCCACCCGCGCCGCCCGTGGCGCTGAGCGTGGCCACCTCGGTTTCCAGCGCATTGGCCGTGCCCGCGCCCAAAGCGCCCACCGCATTGCCGGCGGACAGGCGCAGCGTGCTGGCAAAGACGTTGGTGTCGGTGTCACCGGCCACGCCGGCGTCCAGGATGGAGCCGTTGCTGCTGGCCACGGCCACCGAGCCCCAGTCCGACTGGTTCGCCAGGGTCTGGCCAGCGCGGTCCGTGCCGGTGCGCGCGTCCAGCACGCCCAGCGCGACCGTGCCGCCGGCGCTCACGCGGATGTTGGCGCCGGCGGTCTGCAAGACCGTGCCGGCGTCCATGGTGATGCCCGCGGCCACGCCGGAGGCTTCCAGCTCGATGGTGCCGCCCGCGACGGTGAGATCGCCGCCGGCGCCGTAAGTCTGGGCCGTGGTGCTGCGCAGGCTCATGCTGCCGGCACCCGTGCTCACGGCGGCGTTGATGGCCAGCCCGCCGTTGACCGATTGCAGCAGCACGTTGCCGCTGGGCGTGGCGATGGCCGAGTTGACGGCAAGCACGCCCGCGGCACCCGTGCCGCTGCGCAGCACGATGGCGCCGTCGCCACTGAGCGTGAGGCCGGCGAGCGAAGCCGCTTCGGCCAAGGCCGAGCTCGTGCCCAAGTTGGAGACGCGGTTGACCGTGACGGCGGCGACGCTGTCCACGGCCACGCCGTCGCGCTCGGACAGGAACAGGCCCCCCGTGGTGCCGGCTGCCGCAAGCGCATCCACGCTCAGCTCGATGGCGTTGGTGGAGGTGCCGACGGTGCTCGCGGCCAGGCGCGCGCTGCCTGCGCTGATGTTGACGACCTGCGCGGCCGCATCGGCGTCCGCGTCCGTGATCTGGGTCGCGGCGATGACGCTGACGGCGCCCGTGCCGGCGCTGAGCTGGCCCAGCACCACGCTGGAGGCGGACTTCAGGCGCAGCGCGCCGTTGTTGACCGACAGCGAGGAGCTTGCGCCCATGGCGATGGGGCCGACGGCCTCGACGTCCACCGTCTTGCCCGCGCCCAGCGCGTTGACCTGGGCCGTCATGCCGGCATTGGTGCCCAGGTTCAGCGCCGCGGCGGACAGCACGGAGATGTTGCCGCTGCTGCTGTCGAGCTTGCCCTCGATGTCGATGTCGCCGGCCAGCGTCTGCAGCAGGATGTTGCCGCTGTCGGCCGTGCCGGTGGCGGTGGAGCTGATGCCGCCGCTGACGGTGAGCTTGCCGGTGCTCAGCACCAGCGAGACGCGACCGGCGTCGGCGACCACGCCGCCCAGGCTCAGGCCCAGCGGTGCGTCCGCGGGCGGCAGCGAGCCCTTGATGGTGAGGTCCGTGGCCTCGACGATGAAGACGCCGCCGCTGGTGGTGTCGGTGGCCACCAGGGTGCCCACGCGGGTTTGCAACTCGGCGGCGGCGGCGCCAATGCCGTTGGCGGCATAGAGCAGCGCGTCGGCGCTGTCGCCGTCCAGGTTGGGGCCGTTGCCGCCGAGGTTGTCGATGATGGCGCCGCCGGTGCTGGTCACCGCCACGCCCACCTGCACCGTCACCTTGCTGAGCTTGATGTTGCCGCCGGCCTGCAGGCTGGCGCGGCCGCCCGTGCCGGCGGAGGTGATGCCGGTGCCGTCGGCCATGGTCAGCGCGCCGCCGGCCACCAGCGCCACGGTGCCGCCGCTGCTGCCCAGGCTGCCGGAGACGAGGTTGCCACCCAGGCTGATGTCGCCGCCGGTGGCCGTCAGGGCGAGGTTGCTGCCGGTGGCGGTGGCGTTGAGGTGGACGCCGGTGGCGGTGGTGAGGGCGTTGGCCGCCTTGAGCGTGAGGTCGCCCTGGCTGGTGATGGCCTGGTTGACCACCAGGTTCTTGCCGCTGCCCTGCGCCTCGATGCTGACCGTGCCCGTGCCGGCGTGCGTCACGCCCGTGGTGGCCACGCCGTTGAGCGACAGCGCGGCGCTGTTGCTCACGGTGCCGGACAGCACGGTGACCGTGCCGCCCTTGGCGACGAGGCTGATGGCGCCGCTGCCGGTGGACAGCGTCTGGGACAGGTTGGCGATGCCGACGTCGCCGCTGATCTGGGTGTTGGTGAAGCGTCCGTAGGGAGCCGAGGTACGCGCACCGTTGACCACCAGGCTGATGTCGCCCTGCCCCGAGTTGGACACCGACAGCAGCGGCGTCTCGACGGAGCCCAGGCTCACGCCGGTGGCGGCCTGGACCTTGAGGTCCAGGCTGCGCAGCGCTTCGCCGCTCTTGCCGTCGGCCGTGGCGTCGGACTGCGTGATGCGGCCCGTGGCCGAGTACAGCGTGATCGAATCGGCCTCGATCTCGTTGGCGATGTCGATGTTGCTGACGGCATCGAGCGCGATCTTCTTGCCCGACGCCACGCGCACGATCCAGCTGTCGTAGCTGTAGTCGCTGACGTTGATCTGGCCGCCGTAGATGGCGACGTTGCTGCGGAAGATCGGGTTGGAGCCGTCGTTGTTGGCGCCCAGCGTGACCGTGCCGGAGAGCGTGGACACGTCCGCATGCGTGACGCCGTTGGACGTGGTGGCGTAGCCGATGGTGATGCTGCTGAAGGCCGAGTTCAGCGTGCGCAGCTCGGCCATCTCCAGGTTGAGCACGTTGTCGGTGTCCACGCCGTCGGGCGAGCCCACGGCAATGGATTCGCCGCGGGTCGTGGGCCGCAGCGTGACGCTGCCGGTGCCCGTGACCGCGCCCGTGGCCATGCTCAGGTCGATCTCGTCGCCTTCGAGCAGCAGGTTGCCGCCGCCGTCGAGCCGGATGCTGCTGGCGCTGCCGAAGTAGATGCTGCTGGTGCCGGTGATGGTGAGGTGGCCGCCGTTGAGCAGGCGCACGCCCTTGCTGAAGACCACCGACCCCGTGGCGTTGATGGAGAAGTTGCCGTCGATCGTGACCATCTCCTGGAAGGTCACGTTGTTGGCCTGGGTGATGGTCAGGCCGTTGAGGTAGTCGGTTCCGGCTTCCTTGGCCGAGGTGATTTCGGAGATGACGTTGATGTTGCCGCCGGCCGTCAGCGTGAGCTTGTCGGTGGTGGACGTGCTGTCGCCCACCATGAAGAAGCCGTAGCCGTTGGTGCCGAGGGTGATGTCGGCCACCGACGTGATCTTGCGGTCGCCCGCGATCCGCAGCGAATCGTTGACCGTGACCGAGCCGGCCGTGGCGTTGACGTCGGCCGAGAGCCTGGTGGTGTGGCCCGAGCCGAAGATCGTCAGCGAGGGCGCGCTCAGGTCGGAGCCGATGGAGACTTCACCGCCCGTGCCATCGGCGTAGAGCGTGGTGGGCGCATTGAGGACGATGCCGCTGCCGTCGCTGTTGCCGATGTGGATGGTGTTGGAGCTGCCCGCGCCGCCGATGACGATGTTGCCGAAGCCATCGCCGATGTTGCCGAGGTCCTTGGTGTCCAGGTTCAGCGACGAGCCGCCGGTGCTGGTGTCGCCAATGACGATGGGCGTGCTGCCGTCGGACGGCTTGACCGTCAGGGTGGCGCCTGCGCTGTGCAGCGTGGCGTCGATGTCGACGTCGTTGGCCACGATGGTGATGTCCTGGCCGGCGGCGTCGACGTTGGAGCCGATGGACTGCTTGCCGGCCAGGCTGATCACGTTGGTGGTGCCGCCCTGCGAGCCCGCCGTCGCCGGGTCGGACCCCGTGCCCACGTTCACCGCGCCGGTGGTGACCACCGAGACGTTGGCGCGCGTGCCGCTGCTGGCGATGACGGTGGAAGCGTCCGCGAAGATGGCGGCCGGGCTGATGCCATAGCCGAGGGTCTTCTGGCCGATCTCGCCGCTGGCCGTGAGCGTGAGGGTGCCGCTGGTGGTCTGCACGTAGGCGCCACCGGCCGAGCGCAGCGTGGTGCCGTTGCTCAGGCCGTGCAGCAGGGTGTCGCTGGCGGTGAGGTTGGCGCCCGTGACCGCGCCGCTGGCCTGGTCGACGGCGAACTTGCCGTTGCCCAGCGCCCAGGCCAGGTCCGGCCCCGCGGCGGTGTTCCATTGCGCGGTGGAGCCCAGGATCGAGCCGTCCACGGCACGCAGCGAGATGTCTGCCGTGCCGTTGGGCTCGGCCGTGGCGCGGATGCCCGCACCCAGCGTGATGTCGCCTTTCTCGGCCACGAGGCTCACGTCGCCGCCGGTGGTGGCGATGGCCGTGCCGTTGGCCGCGCCCAGGCTGATGGCGCCCTGCCCCGCGTAGAGGCTGACGTTGCCGGTCGTGGCCGAGATGCCCTGGCCGGCATCCAGCACGTGGATGTCGCCTCGCTGGGTACGGATGTCCACGCTGCCGCCGGCGGCCTGGTGGACTTGCTGGATGTCGACGCTGTCGACCTCCTCGACCGCTATCGCGCCGATGCCGCTGTTCCAGAGATCCATGGTTTGTACTTTGACTTCGAGCGATTGACCGCTGGCACCGATGCCGGCGGTCGAAGTGATCTTCAACGTCGCGTTGGACGCCACGATGTCGGTGATGCCGTCGCTGAACGACACGATGCCACCGCCTCGTATGACGAGATCGCCTGAATAGCGGGTGGTCAGGCGGCCAACGGTGACGAGGCCGTCGGCGTCCAGCGTGATCGAGCCGGTGCCGGCATCGACCAGCGTGTCGCTGCCCATGGTGAGCGCGCCGGTGCCGGCGTCCAGGCTGATGCTGCCGCCCGCCGTGCTGAGGTCGCCGGCGTCGCTCAGGACCAGGCCGCCCGCGGCGTTGAGCGTGATCGCGCCGGACTGCGTGGAGATGCCGGCATTGATGCTGAGCACGCCGCCGTTGCTGGTGCTCAGCGACACGCCGTGCGTCTGCACCCCGGTGGCTGCCACGGCGGCGTTGAGGGTGAGGTTGCCGCCGGCCTGCACCAGCACGGCGTCGCCGGTGGTGCTGCGCAGTTGGTCGATCACCAGCGCGCTGGCCTCGTAGACGCTGATGGCGCCGCCCGCCACGATGCTCAGCGCTTGCGCGTCGATGGTGGCGCCGGCGCTGCCCAGCGTCACGCCCTTGCCGGCCTCGATGGTCACGGTACCGGCCGCGTTCATGCTGCCGATGCTGACCTTGCCGGTCTTGGAGACGATGTGCACCGAGCCGCCGGCGTTGTTGCCGGTGACGATGATCTGGCCGATGACCACGTCGCCGTAGGCTTCGATGTCGATGTCGCCGCCATCGAGCGTCAGCGTCGTGATGGTCAGGTTCGGGCTGCCGGCATCCTGCTGCAGGATGGTCAGGTCGCTCTTGTCCTGAACCCCGGCTCGCGTGCTGAGCGTGACGGCCAGGTTCTTGACGGCCGTCGTCATGGTCAGGTTGTCGGCCGCGGTCACGCTCATGCTGCCCGCGGTGACCTTGCCGCCCAGGGTGATGCCCTTGCCCGCCGTGAGCGTGACGTTGCCCGCGCCGGTGCCCACGTTGAGATCGGTGGCCACCACGAGAGACCCACCCGCCCCGAGGCTGATGAGCTCGTTGTCCTTGCTGGGCAGGTTGACGACCGTCAGGTTGCCCGTGGCCTGGAGCGCGTACTGGTCGACCGGCGTCTGGTCGGGCACGACCAGCACGTAGTCGCCCTGCTGCGTGAGCTGCGACACCGCGCCGTCCAGCCCCGACGCCGAGACGTCGAAGCTGCGGTTGATGGCGCTGCCCGTGAGCGTGAGCTTGAGATGGGCCGCGTCGACGGTGACGCCCACCACGCCGCCAGCTTCAAGCTTGGTCTTGAACGACTGCAGCACCGAGCTCCAGGTGGAGCTTGCGTCGGCATCCACGCGGTAGGTGTTGGCGTCGATGGTGACGAAGTAGCTCACGCCGGCCCTGGGCGTGCCGCTGAAGGTCAAGGTGCTGACCTGCGCACGCGGCGCGTTGTGCACCAGGTCCACGGCCACCAGCGGCGTGGTGCCCTCGTCGCTCACCGCGCCGTCCACCTCCTGCGTCAAGGTGGCCACCACCTGCGCCTCGGTGATCTGGAACGCGACGTTGGCCGTCTGCGCCGTCAGGGTGAGCGTGCGCGAGGCGGCATCGCCGCTGACCGTGATGAGCGTGCCGGTGAAGGACATGCCTTCGGCCGCGGCGGCGGCCTGGGCCGCCGTGACGGCGCTTTGCTGGCCGGCCTCGATCAGCGTCTTGAAGCGCGCGAAGACGGACGCCCAGTCGGCGCTGACGCCGTCCTGGCCCACGGTCACGACGTAGTCGACGCTGTTCACGGTGAGAGCCAGCTTCAGGCCGTTGGCCAGGGTGTAGCCCGCGCTGGACGGGCTGGCGAACACCACCTTGCTGACCTGGGCCACGCTGGTGCCGGCCGCGATGGCCGGCACAGCCGGATCGCTGGAGACGGCCGCGCGGCTGCCCACGCTCACCGCGTTGACGGTGAACGGGGTGTTGTTCTGCAGCGCCGTGAGCGTGAGGCTCTGGCCGGCGGTGTTGGCGGTGACGGCGACCTTGCCATCGGCCTCGATGAGGCTTTCCAGGCCACCGAGCACGCCGCTCCAGCTGTTGGCCACGTTCAGGCTCAGTGCCGTGGCGGACAGGCCGCTGGCACTGCCGGCGCTGGCCAGCGCCGAGACCAGCCCGTTGAGCACGTCCGAGGCGCTGGAGTTGGCGGCGGCGGTGTAGGACACCGTCACGCTGCCCACCGTCAGCTTGAACTTGTAACCGGCCTGCAGCGGCATGCCGGTGAGGTCCAGCACCCGCGACAGCGCCGAGCCCTGGGCCGTCACGCGCACCGAGCTGACCCAGGTGCGCACCGAGGGCGGGCTGGTGACGCTGACGTCCGACTCGTCGGTGATGTCCAGGCTGATGGGCAGGCTCGAAGCCGCGCTGCCGAACGTCAGGTAGTGGTTGTTGGCGCCGCTCTGGACGGAATAGGCCTTGCCATCCACGACCACCGTGTAAGTGGTGCCCGCGGACACGCTGCCGCTGAAAGCCAGGGTGCTGACCTGCTTGTGCGTGGCATCGGCCACCGTGGTGGGCGAGCGGCCGGCATCGCTGACGGCGCTCACGGCGCTGACCGCGGCACCGTTGACGGTGAAGGCGGTGTTGATGACGCGAGCCTGCAGCGTCAGGCGCGCAGCGGAGGTTTCCACCGACTCGACGATGGCGCCGGTGCCCGAGGCGCCGCTGAGCGTGCAGCTGATGGCCGCGGTATCGGCGCCGCTGGTGATGAGCAGCTCGCCGCTGTCGGACACCTCCACGCCGTACTTGGCGATGCTGCCCGCCTTCAGCGCGGCGAGCCGGTCGCCGAGCTGGTGCGCGTAGTAGCCGCCGTCCATGCCCACGTCACCGCTGCCGACGGTGAAGCTGACGCTGTCGGTGCCCACGGTCAGCGTGAGCGTGTCGCCCAGGGCGGGTTGCACGCCGGCGAGGTTCACCAGGCGCGTGTGCAGCACGTTGACCGCCTCGCCGGTCTCGATGAGCGCGTCCAGCGCCGTGGCCACCGAGGACCAGGTCTGCGCCACCGTGGCGGTGGTGGCCGACGCGCCGTAGGTGGCGTCGCTGTTGATCGCCGTGGCCAGCTTGCCCGCGAGGGAGGCCAGCGTGTCGCCGGCCTGCACCGCCACGTCGAAGCTCTTGGCGCCGATGTTCAGCACGAAATGGTTGCCCACGGTCACGGGCAGCCCGGTGAGGGCCAGCCGCTGGCCCGCCAGGCTCGACGGCGTGAGCGTCGCCGGGGCCGACAGGCTGATGGCCTGCAGGGTCTGCACCGTGGTGGAGATGGCGTCCGTGAGCGGGTCCACGCCGCCGGCCGCGCCGTCGCTGAGCGTGATCACGCCGTTGCTTTGCGTGGCGTTGAGCCCGCTGGTGGCGTCGAGCGCGTCGGCGATCTGCTGCGCCAGGTTGCCGCTGGCGTAATCCACGGTCACCGAGACGCTGCCCACGCTGACGATGTAGCGCGCACCGGCCTGGGCCGTGAGCGCGGAGACGTCGAGCGTGCGGTCAGGCGGCGTCTGCGAGGTGGTGGTGGCCGCGTTGGCCCTGCTGCCATCCTGCAGGGTGATGCTGATGACCGCGCCGGAGCGGGTGGCCGCGTAGGTGCTGCTGTCGTCGATGGCCTTGCGCAGCTTTTCGGCCAGCGCGGCATCGTCGTCGCCCTGGGCCGCCTGCACGGTGAAGGCCACGCCGCCGAGGGTGGCGGTGTAGCTGGCGCCGGCCACTTCGTTCCACCCTGCCGCGTCGATGCTCAGCGCGGAGTTGCTGGTGGAGGCCGTGACCGTGGCGGTGCCCAGGCTGCCCGCCACCGCGCTGGCCGTGGCGGTGCCCAGCGCGCTGGTGCCGGTCCAGGCCTTGACTTGCACGCTGATGCCCTGGCTGCCGGTGCCGGTCAGCCACAGCGAGGCATTGGCCCCCACGCGCACGGCGTACTCGTGGCCATTGATCACCACGCTGTAGTCATAGCCGCTGGCCACGCTGTTGGCCGGATTGAACTCCACCAGCGAGCGTTGTGCGGCGGAGGTGCCCGCGGCGGTGGCGGGCACCTGGCCGTCGTTGCTCAGGGCGCCGGTGACGACCTGGCTCACGGGCTGCGTCACCGTGACGCCGTTGACCGTGAACGGCGTGTTCGGCTGCCTGGCGTCCAGGTAGAGCGCAAACACGTTGGCGTCCACGGTCACGTCGATGCCGGCCTGGTCGGCTTCGATGGCGGTGGCCAGGCGCTGCAGCACGTCCACCAGGGATTCGCCATTCTGGCTCGTCACCGTGCTGGCCTTGCCGTCGATGGTGACGGCGTAGGTCTGGCCGGCGGCAATGGTGTTTGCGAACAGCACGCGGCTGCGCTGGGTCACGTCCGTTCCCGCCTCGACCGTGGTCGTGGCCTGGACCTGCAAGGTGCCGCCGCCCGCGCTTTGGGCGGCGTTGTTGCCCACGGTGCGTTCGGTGGCCGCGTTGGTGCTGATGAAGGCGGTAGCCGCCTTGTTGATGACGCGGACCTCGACCTCGTCGCCCGTGCCCTCGTCCATGGCCTGCGACAGCAGCTTGGCCGACTGCACGGTGGGCGCGATGATCTTGACGTTGTAGCCGTACAGGTCGGCCGCGGACTGGTCGAAGGCCGACCCGCCGGTGAGCACGCCATTGGCGTCGCGCTGCAGCGCCGCAAGCTCCTTGACCGTGCCGGCCGCCTCCACGACCACGCTGCCGTACTGCTTCTGGGCGCCGGCATTCACGGCGGCCTCGACCAGGTCGACGTACAGGTTGCCGCCGGCGCGCAGCTCGATGTTCTTGCCGCTGGCGTCGACGAAGTTGCGCACCTCGCGCACGCTCATGTCGCGGCCGGTCTTGATGGTGATGGCCCCGTCGTAGGCGGTGACGGCGTCGACCAGCAGGTCGTCGGACTCGTTGATGAGCACGTTGCCGGTGCCGCTGGAGGCGACGGCGATGCTGTTGACCAGCGTGTTCAACTGCACGCCGCTGGCGGCCGTCACGTCCAGGTGGTCTGCCACGAAGACGGAAGCCCCGTCGGCATTGACCTGCGCGGCATTCACCGTGATCACGCCCGTATCGGCGCGAACGATGCCGCTGACGACGGTGAGCACACCGCCCACCTGGAGCCGAACGTTGTCGGCCGCCGTGTAGCCGCTCAGGCCGCCGACGAAGCCGCTGAGCGTGAGGCCGCTGCTGACGTCGACGCTGATGTCGTGCTTGGCACGCAGCTCGAAGTTGCTGGCCGGCAGCGCGTTGGCCTGGATGTGGATGTAGCCCGAGGCCTGCGTGGTGGTGGAGAAGAACGTGAGGTCCGTCTTGCCGGCGCCCTGCGTGATGCTCACCACCTTGCCCGCGGCGCTGGCCGCGTAGCCCGACAGCGCCGCGATGCGCGCGGCCAGCGCCGCCGCGACGTCGGCCGCCGTGTCGCCGGCGCTGGCGGTATAGACCGCCACCGGCGCGGTGTCGCCGCTGCCCAGCAACACGCCGTAGCTGTTGCCCGCCACGATGGACACCGAGCCCAGGTCGACGGTGCGCAGTGCGTTGACGCTGGTGGACGAAGGCTGGTTGACGATGTTGCCGCTGTTGACCGCGATGGCCTTGTTGATCAGGCGCTCGCCCTTGGCCTTGATGACCACCGTGCCGATCTTGCCGCCGACGGCATCGGCCGTGGCCTGGATGGTGCCGCCCGTGATGTTCACGTCGGCACCGGAGACCAGCTCCAGGCGGTCGCGCGCGGTGAGCGTGCCGGTGATGGTCAGCGAGGCACCGCTGTCCAGGATCAGCGTGTCGGCGCTGAGGCTGCTGGGCAGCTTCTCGGTGAGGGTGCCGCGGGTCACGTTGCCGTTGGCATCGATCTGCGGCACGCCAAACGTGAACTGCCCTGCCGCGCGGTACTCCATCCAGCCGCTGGCGTTGAAGAACTGGTAGAGCTGGATGTCCTTGGCGGCGCTGAAGGCCACGCCGCCGTTGTAGTCCAGCGAGTTGTTGGCCGTGGGCAGGCCCACGCTCCAATCGGTGGGCTTGACCACCACCACGGAATCGGTGGCGCTGCTCAGGCGCAGCATGTCGCCGCGCACCAGGCCGTCGGCGCCCACGCGCAGCGTGGACTGGGCCGAGAGGTCCACCACGTGCGCCAGCGACTTGGCCGTGGCGCTCTTCGTGACGGTGGCTCGGACGACGTCCATGCCGACGGACTTCTCCAGCGCACCGTCCACATCGGACACGCTGATGCCCGCCGTGGCCACCGTGGAAGCGGTGTCGATGGCGGCATCCAGGCTGTTGATGGCCACGTCCAGGCCGACGATGCCGCTCCAGGCACGCAGCGTCAGGCGGTCGGCCACCAGGTCCACGCCGAAGTCCGGGCCGGTGGAGACGGCGGCGGTGACGCGGGTACCGTCTGCGCGCGTGACGCTGATGACCGTGCCGCTGAGCGATGCCGCGTAGTCGCTGCCGGCATCGATGGCCGAGGCGATGGCCTGGGCCAGCGACGCAGCGGTGTCGCCGCTGCTCGCGGTGACGCTGAAGGTGCTGCCACCGATGGTGACGCTGTAGGCCTTGCCGGCGATGGGGTTCCAGCCGCCCGCGTGGATCTGCAGGTCCGTGTCGGCCGTCGAAGCGGCGACCAGCACGGTTTGTGCGCCGCCGGTGACCGGTGCGCTCACGCGCCCGCCGCCCGCGGTGTTGACGGTGATGCTGGTGCCCGTGCCGGCAGCCTCGTAATCGGCGCTGGCATCGATGGCCGCGCGCAGTCCCTGCGCCACGCTGGTGGCGCTGTCGCCCGCCTGGGCCGTGTAGCTGAACAGCGTGCCACCGATGGTGATGCCATAGACCTGGCCCGCCGTCACGCTGGCGCCGGCGGTGCGGATGGTCAGCGGCGTCGTCGCGGTCGACAGCTCGACCTGGATGCTGCCGTTGGAAGCACTGGCCGTGGCGGCCGCGGTGACGCGGCTGCCGTCCTGCTGGGCCACGCTGAGCGTGGTGCCGGCGATGTTGGCGGCATAGCTGCCGCTGTCGTCGATGGCCTTGGCCAGGGCACGGGCCACGGTGCCGAGCGTGTCCGTGGCGGAGGCCGTCACGCTGAACGCCGTGCCGCCCACGGTGATGGTGTAGACGGCGCCGGCGGCCACGCTCCAGCCGGAAACGTCGATGCTCAACGCCGTGCCGGCCTGCGAGGGCGCCACCGTGGCATAACCCGCGGCCGTGCCGTCCTTGACGGATTCGACGATGCGCCCGCCCGTGGAGACCAGGGTGATGTCGCCCGCCGAGCTGACGGACGTCGCCTTGGCGCCGTTGATCACCGGCGCCTCGGTGGCGCTGGCCAGGTAGATGCCCGCCGAGGCATGGCCCACCAGGATGTCGCCCGCGGCGGTGACCATGAGGTCGTTGGCGTCGAGGTTGGACAGCAGGTTCACGCGGGTGAGCTGCAGCTCGCCGCCGGCCGTGACGGTGAGGTCGCCGTTGGCGATCTCGGTACCCGTGAGCTCCAGACGGCGCGTGCCTTGCTTGAGGCTCACGTCGCCGGCCCCGCGGGTCACCAGGGACACGGTGTTGGCGTTGGTCTCCAGCGCCACGAGCTGCGTGCCGGCGGAAGCGGCCTGCGACGCGGCGAACAGCGTCAGCGTGTCGGCCACGATGCGGGTGAAGGCGCGCTGCGAGACGACGCCTTCGGCGTGGAGGTCCACGTCGCCACGGGCGCCGGCCACCGGCGTGCCGCCGGCGACGTAGCCCACGACCAGGTCACCCACGGTCAGGTTCGACGCCGAGCCACCCACTTGGTAGGTGGCCAGCTCGATGTCGTTGGTGTCGCTGGTGCCCAGCGTGCGCGCTGCGACGACGTCCAGGGCGCCGTAGTTCTTGACACGGATGGCGCCATCGCGGGCTTCCGCCAGCGTCAGCGTCATCGCGGACTTGTTGACCAGCTCGATGCTGCCGGCGCCCGAGAGCACGAGCTTGTCGACCGTACCGGCCAGCGTCTGCAACACGATGCCGGTCTCGGCGGTGACGACGAGGTGGCTGGCCGTGACCAGGCCGCTGATGACGGAGACCTGTTCGTCGTCGCCGGTACCGACCGTGCCGTGGGTATCGATGGACGAGAGCTTGGTCTGCGTCACCGAGCCCTTGGCGGCGCTGAGCTGCACGAGGCCGGAGGCGGCGCTGAGCTCCGACTGGTCCATGCGGATGCTGCCGCCCAGCTTGCCTGCGGAGAGCTTCAAGTCGCCGCTGGTGGCCACGAGTTGCGTGTCCTGGTCCGCGGTGATGCTGCCGTCCAGCGCCTTGGTGCCGCTGGTGTAGGCGTTGGCGCCGAGACTGCCGTCCGCGCCGGCCATGACCGAGACGGACTGCGCCGTGACGCTGCCGCTGAGCGTGATGTTGCGGTCGGAGCTGACGAGCACCGTGTCCAGCGTGGCGCCGCTGGCCGCCTTGATGGTGCCGCCCAGGTTGAGTTGCTGCCCCGCGTTGAGCGAAGCGGTGGCTGCGTCCTGGCCGGAAACCTGCGTGCCCAGCAGCGTCACGGAGTCATCCACGCTCAGGGCCGAGCCGGACACCAGCTTGATGCTGTTGGCCGACAGCCGCGTGTCGACCTGGCCCGTCGTGGTGATGCCGTCGCTGGTGAAGCTGGTGGTGTTGCCGCTGAGCAGCAACTGCGACTTGGCGCTGATGGAGATCTGCTCGGACGCCGACAGCTTGCCGCTGACGGACACGTTGCTGCCGGCCTCGATCACGAGGTTGCCGGCGCTGAGCGAATCGCCGCTGCCCACGCCGCGCGCGACCACGGCGTCGTAGGTGACCGTGGTGACGAGCTGGGTCTGTTCCGCGTAGACCGGCACTTCCTTCCAGACCGTGACCGTCTGCAGCTTCTCGACCTTGACCTTCTGGACGCTGGTCTTGTAGACGGGGCGGTAGTCAAACACGTCCTCGGACTGCTTGGAGACGCTGTAGCTCAGCTTCTCGCGCCGGTCGTAGACGTTGTTGACGTGCGAGGTCCAGCCGTAGGTGTAGTTCTGGAAGTTCTCGTAGCGGTTGCCGTAGAGCTTGGCGGAGCTGACGATGTCGTTGCCGATGTCGCCGGAGCTGCCCAGCCAGTAGTCCGTGCTGTAGTAGGTGGCGCTGCGGCCGCCGTAGTTGGCGTGCTCGAACAGGACGATCTTGTAGGTCTTGATGCCCACGAACAGCGAGGACGCCTCGTCGTTCCAGTGGTTGCCCACGTAGCTGTAGTAGCCGGACTTGGCATCGAAGTGGAAGGCGTCGCCGCTGAGGTTGATGTCCCAGTTCATGCGGCTGAGGTCAGGACCCCAGTCCGTGGAATTCTGGAAGCCCATGGCGTAGCCGACGTTGCGCACGCCCGCGTCGCGCGTGGCCTTCCACACCAGCGTGCCGGTGGTGTTGGCGTTGCGGAACGAGTCCACATAGTCGGACACGCCGGTGACCCAGTTGGTGGCGCGGTTGCCGCTGTCGGTGGTGCCCGAGAGGTCGCGGGTCACGGACGAGGAGCCGCTGTAGGTCCAGTACGGGTTCTGGGAGAGCGTGTAGGCGTTGGCGGACTGCGTGTTGAGAATGGCGCTCAGGCCCGGCGTGGCCGTGTCGTTGGCCAGCGTGTACACGCGCTGGCCGTTGGCGCTGTAGCTGGCCGTCCACATGCCCGCGGAGTTGTCGAAGTCCACGGCCTCGATGTCACCCGCGCCGGTATAGGCCGACTTGGTCTGGGTGTAGAGGACGTCGGCCTTCTCGACGTAGGAGCCCGCAAGCTCACCGGCGATGAAGGTTTGGCCTTGCGCCTCGCGCTGCTCCTTGTCGTACTGCGTCAGCCACGTGCCGTTGCTCTGTCCGTCCTTGGTGGTGTCGTTGTACAGGTATTGCGTCGGGCTCTTGGTCGTGACGCTGAGGATGGCGTCCTGCGCGCCCTGCGGCATGACGATGTACTTGTTGCGCCAGCCGTCCACGTCCACCCAGAACACCTTCTGGGCGTTGTTCTTCCAGGACGGCTTCACCGTCTTGCCGTCGCTGCCCACCTGGCCCTCGCTGAGCACGCTGGCCGTGCCGTTGATGGTCTGGTTGAGCTTCCAGTTGCTGTAGCCGAACTGGTAGATCGGCATGTAGCCGGTGGCGTTGAGCACGGCCCAGCGCTGCGCGTCGGTGAGCTGCGTGAAGCTCAGGTACTTGTTGCGCGCAGCATTGACCTGGGTGAAGTCGCTGGTCGGCACGTCGTCGCCGGTGACGTGGCGATCCTTGTTGGCGGCCGTGCCGTCGCCGGCGTTGTACCAGTTCACGACCGGCTTGGTGCCGTCGTTGCGGGAGGACTGGCTGTCATTGACGTAGTCCACGCCCTCGACCAGCACCTCGACGAACTTGTTCAGCCGTGCGTTGTAGTAGCCGAGCTGCGTGAGCTCGACGTCCATCGTCTCGTAGCGGCTGCCGACCTTGACGAGCTCGGTGCCGGTCTGCTCGGTGACCAAGGTGTCCACATAGGAGACCTGCGGCACCAGCGTCGTACCGGCGGCCACCTTGACCGTGCCCACCACCACCTGGACCTTTTGCTCCGTGGTGGTGTAGTTGGGCTTGAGCACCGTGGTGACGCTGGCGACGTTGGCGCTGGCGTCCACGGTGACGTTGGCACCGGCTTGCAGCGTCACGGTGCCCGCTGCGTCCACGAGGCCCTGGTTCTTGACCAGGATGTCGCCACCCGTGAGCTTGGGCGCGGTGGACTCCAGCGTCGCACGCGGCAGGCTCAGGTCCACGCCGGCGCGCACGGTGACATCGCCGTTGGACAGCACGGTGCCGTCGATGAGCACCGTGGCGCTGGCGTCGAACAGCGCGCGGCCCGTGGTGCCGGTGACCTGCACCGTGCCGCTGATGGTCATGCTCGGCGCCATCAGGTGCAGCAAGGCATCGGCCTTGGCGATGGCCGGGTCCAGCCCCGCGAGATCGGCGCGTCCGGACAGCAGCAGCGACTTGCGCGCGGTGAGCACCAGCTCCGAGCCTGCACCGGTGGCATAGACATAGCTGCCCGACAGCAGGTTGACGCTGCCGCCCTGCACCGTCAGCGCGTCGCGCAGGTTGACGTTGCGCATCAGGTTGACGTCGCCCGCGAGGGAAACGATGCGCATCTGGCTGACCTTGGCCTGGCCCAGCGAGGCGCCCAGCACCTCGCGCTGGCCCACCACGCCGGTGACGGTGATGCCGTCCACCGCTTCGAGGTCGATGGAGCCGCCGGCGTTGGTGTCCAGCGTGCCGCCGGACTTGTACTGGCCGTTTTCGACGACGACTTCCTGGACGTAGATGCCCACATGCGTGGAATCGATGCCGCCACGCAGCGTCAGGCTGTCGGCTGCGCGCACCAAGCCGCCCACGTCGATGAGCGATTGCGAGCGCAGCGTGATGTCGCTGCCCGCGTCCAGCGCCGTGATGGCGCCGCGCACCAGCAGATCACCGTCGGTGACGATGGTGATGCGGCCGTCGGCCAGCGCATCGGATGCCGCGGCCGTGACCAGGGCCGAGCCCGGTGCGGCGCTCTGCGCCGTGGCCATGGTCCCGGTGAAGGCGCTGCCGTTTTGCAGGCGGATGGTCACGATGGTGCCCACGCGCGTGGCCGCCAGCGTGGGGCTGGCCTCGATCTGGCGAGTGAGCTCGCGAGCCAGCAGCTCGGCCGTGGTGCCCTTGCCCGCGGTGACGCTGTACGTGGTGCCCGCCAGCGTGACGCTGTAGGTGGCTCCGGCCACCGGCACCCAGCCGGCGGTGTTGAGCGTTGCTGCCGTGGCGCCTTGCGCGGCCGTCGTGACGGCGTTGCCCAGCGCGCCGTCGAACACGGCGCTGGTGGTGATGGCCGCCGCGGTGCGGCTGAACGTGATGACGGTGCCGCTGCGCTGTGCCGCGTAGGCGCCGGAGCTGTTGAGGGACGCCGTGAGGCGGTCCAGCAGCGTGCCCAGGCTGTCGCCGGCCTGGGCCACCTGCGTGAAGGCCTGGTTGCCCACCGTCACGCTGTAGCTGGCGCCCGTTGCGAGCTGCCACTTCGTGGCATCGACACGCGTGGCCACGCTGGCCGTGCCCGTGTTGCCGGCCTGCGTTGCGGACAGCGCGCCGCTGTAGGCACTGCCGTTCTTGTTGGTGATCGTGAGCTTGTTGCCGGCGCTGGAGGCCGACAACGTGGTGCTGGCGTTGATCTGGCTCGCCAGGTCCGCTGCAAGCTGGTCCGCCAGCGTGCCCTTGCCGGCGGTGACGCTGTAGGCCACGCCGCCGACGTTGACGGTGTAGACCGCGCCGGCCACCGGCACCCAGCCCGTGGTGTCCACGAAAGCCGCGCCAGCGCCCTGCGCCGGCGTCACGCCGGCCGTGCCCAGGTAGCCGGTGAAGGCGGTCTCGGCCGTGACCGCGGCCGTGCCGCTGACCACGAGCAGGCTGCCCAGGCGCTGCGCGGCGTTGGGCGTCGCAGCGTTGATGGACGATGCAAGGCGGTCCAGCAGCGTCGCAAGGGTGTCGTCGCTGGTCGCGACCTGCGTATAGCGGCTGCCGCCCACGCCGATCGAGTAACGCGCGCCGGCCACCAGGCGCCAGCCGCTGGCGTCCACGGCGGTGCCCACGCTGGCGCTGGACTGTGCCGCGCTCGTGCTGGTGGTGACGGCCTGCGCCAACTGGGCGCCTTGCGCCCCGGCGACGGTGATGGCGTCGCCCACGCGCCTGGCTTCGTAGGTGTGCGGCGCGTTGATGGCCTGCACCAGCCGGTCGAGCAGCGCATCGATGCTGTCGCCCGCAATGCCGGTGACGGTGAAGGTGTCGTTGAATATCTTGGCCGTGTATCGGGCCCCGGCCACGACATGCCAGCCCGCGGCGTCGATGGTCGCTTCGCCCCAGCGCCCGCCACCGGTGGCGTCGACGGTGATGCCGCTGCGGTCGGTCATGGAGAAGCCCATGCCCGATTGCGCGGTGCCGGATCGCAGGTCGATGCTGCCCGTGGCGTAGAGCTGGCCGCCGAAGCCGTCGGCCATGTTGCCCAGCACCAGCTCGCCCTGCGACTGGATGCTCAGCGTGGCAGCCTTGCCGCTGACGACGACGGGCTGGGCCGCGTCCCAGCGCATGTCCTCGATGCCGGGGTTGTAGAAGAACGGATGGTCCTTGCCCGCGAGCAGCGCGCCCTGCGCGTAGACCGCCGCGCCCTTGACGGTGATGGCACTGCCGTGGCCCGCGCTGTAGAGCTGGGCGTTCTCGTAGACCGTGACCACGCCCTTGGCCAGCAGCTCCAGCCGCGCGTCGGCTTCCATGACGACCGCGCCGCCCTGCGCCGTGGCCGTACCGAGCGTGATGGCGTCGCCCGCGTTGAGCTGCAGCGACTGCCCCGGGGCCTGGGCGCTGAGCACCATGCCCTCGACGACGATGTCGTCACCGGCGTTGACCTGCATCGAGCCCATGAGGCCGATGGAGCCGTGCAAGCGCACGTCCTGGCTGGCGGTGATGGAGAGCTCGTAGTCGTAGGTGGCCGCGGTGGCGCGGTTGGAGCGCACCACGCCGGCGATGTCCACGTTCCTGCCCGTGAGCACGATGGAGGCGCCCGTCTCCAGCCAGCCCGACGCATCGTCGGAGCCGGTGAGGATGCGCAGGTCGCCCTGGGTGGACTCGATCTGCAACAGCGACAAGTCCGAGCCCTTGCCTATCGTGTTGCCGATCAGCACGTCGTTGACGCCGGACAGCACGATGCGCGCGCCAGCGTCCAGGCTGGTGAAGTTGGCGGTGCTGTAGGTGCGCAGGCTGACCTCACCGGCGGCAGCGCTGGTGCCGGCGTTGATGAGGATGTCGTGTTGCGCCGTCAGGCGGCCGCGCAGCTCCAGCGTGCCCGTGGCGTTGATGATGATGTTGGCGTTGGCGCCATGCGCCACGAAGTCACCCGCGATGGTGACCTTGCCGGCCGGGTTGAGCACCATGGAGCCGCTGAGCGTCTCGATGAGGCTGGTGGTCTGGAAGTCCACCGCCAGGCTGCCGCCGGCGCTGGTGCCGGCGTACATGTTCACGCCGCTGTAGGCGCGGATGGCACCGGCGATGGTGATCGTGCCCGCCGGGGCGCTGGCCTTGCCCAGGTTGACCACCGAGCCCCGCTCGCTGGCGTCAATGGCCCAGGCGCGCGAGGACGTGGTGGCGCCGGTGGTGGCGGCCGCGTCGGCCACTTGCGTGAAGCCCAGGCGCTGCGCCCCGCCGGTGGCGGTGCGCGCGATGCGCAGCTCGTAGTTGCTGGTGAACATCAGGCGCCCGTCCACCAGGCGCACGGTGACCTTGTCCTTGAGCGCCGTGGCGTCGATGGCCTTTTGCAGGTCATCGCGCAGCGAGGCCAAGCCGCGGTTGCCGCCGCTGCGGTCGCCCGCGGCCACCGTGAGGTTGGCGCCCAAGTCCGTGCTGCCCATCTCGACTTCCAGGCGCAGCGAGGCCGCGCCACCGAGGTGGCCGTCGGCGAACTCGGCAAAGCCATCGGCCACCAGCTCCTGGGTCCAGGCCGGCGTGAGCACCGACATGTCGCCCGCCGCCGACAGCGTGATGGTGCTGTTCTCGCGCCAAGTGCGCAGGTGCACGTTGCCGCCGACGACCATGCCCTCGTCGGCCCAGGGATCGGCGGCCGTGGCCACGCGGGTGCTGGCGCCGCCGCGCACGTCTATGGTCTTGCCCGCGAGCAGGTCGCGCCCCAGGCTCACGCGCCGGTCGGCGCGGATGCGGATGGCCGAGTCGCCATCGAAGTTGCGGACGCTGCTGCCGAGGTAGTAGCCCGTGGCGTCGTAGCTGTCCACCACTTCGCCGCCGGCCACCAACTGGCCCATCAGCCACGCGTCCTGGGCGGCGTCTATCTGCAGCACGCCATTGGCATTGTGGACCGCCAGCACGGCCGCGCCGGGCAGGTATACGCCGATGCCGTCCGCATCGGCGCCGCCGCGCACGTCGATCAGCGCGCTGGCGCGCACGCGCGCGCCCACCTCGACGGTGGTGCCGTCCAGGGCGACGGTGGTGACGCCCAGCGCCACCTGGCCGGTGGCGGTGATGCGCACGGTGGAGTCTTCGCCCGACCAGCGGATGGTTTCGCTGGTGAGGCGCCCGGCGCTGTTGAACGCCTGCGAGGCCTGGCCACCGGACAGCACCATGCCGCCCAGCTCGACCTTGCCCTGGGCGTCGATGAGCACCAGGCCGCCGGAGCCGTCGCTGGTCCAGCCGTAGGCGGTCAGGCCCGCGGCGGTGCCCAGCACCACGCCCTTGCCGTTGTCGTCGGCGCCCGGATCGGTGGTGGTCCTGAGCGTCACGGACTTGGTGGCGGTGATGGCGTTGTCGACGAGGATCTGCTCGCCCGCCGTGACGGACACGGTCGAGTCCGCGCCGCTGTAGACGACACCGGAGCTGCCGCGCGCGCCGCCGGCGATGATCGCTCCGTGCAGCTCGACGTCGTCGCGACCGATGATGGTGATGTGGCTGCGGGCTTCGCCGGTGGCCAGCGTGGAGGCCTCGTGCACGTACACGCTGGTGCCCGCCAGCGGCGCACCGCTGGGCTGCGAGCCGCGGCCCTGCAGCGTGATGTCGCCGTGGACCTCGGCCGTGCCCTGCCAGTAGACGGTACGGTCGGACTTGATCTCCAGGTCCGAACCCTGGCCCATGAGATTGATGATGCCGCCCACCACGAGCGCGTCATCGTGCACGTCGATCTTGAAGTCGCCGTCGTTTTGCAGCGTGGTGATGCTGCCGGTGAGCAGGAAGCCAGCGCCGCGCTGGCCCAGGAGCTCGTGCGGCTGCTGCACCTGCAGCGCGTCGATGATGCCGTCGTTCTCGGCGTCGTAGGCGTAGACCAGGTAGCGGTGCGTGCCGTCACTGACGATCCAGCGCTTGGTCGGCACCACCGGAGACCCCGGCTTGGAGCTGTCCAGCGTGAAGGAGGACACGAGCTGGCTTCCCGCCGCGGCGGAGGCGTTGTAGTACACCGGGCCGGCCACGAACTGGAAGCCCGTCTGGGCCTTGATCAGCTCCTGCTGGTCGCCGGTGAGCTGATCGAAGGGCGTGCCGGCCTGGGGCACCGCGACGCGGCTCCACGTGATGTCGGTGCCCTGGTACTGGGCACCGGAGACGGCAAAGGTCAGCCGGTACTGCTCCGCCTGCGGCTTGCTGGCGTTGTAGTAGGCCGTGCCATTCCAGCGGCGGTAGCCCAGCTTGGACAGCACGTAGTCCTGCTGCTGCACCGACAGGTCGGCCCACTTCGAGCCGGGTGCCGCCGGCTGCACGCTGCCCCACCACTCCTTGGTCGAGGCCGTGTAGTCCCCGGTTGCCCCTTCGACGAAGCCGTCGCGCACGGGCTTGGTGCCGCCGCTGGCGTCGACGTAGACCTCGCGCTGCACGGCCACGTAGCCGAGCGTCTTGAGCACCGCAGAGCGCTGCGCGACGCTGAGGTTCTCGAACGCGGTGCCGTCCGTGGGCTTGGCCACGCCGCCCCAGTCCAGAGCGTCGACGTCGTAGGTGCCGCCGGTGCTGGTGAAGCCGCTGATCCAGCGCAGGTTGGGCGCGGCATTGGCGTTGAAGTAATGGGTGCCGTCGTAGCGGTCGTAGCCCAGGGCATGGGCCACCACGTCCTTCTGTGCCTGCGTGAGCGCGGAAAAGCCCGTACCCGCCGCCGGCGCACCGGCGCTGCCCCAGGCCACATCGGCATTGAGGTAGTCGGTGACGACACCCTGGGTGAAGCTGCCGACCAGCTTGAGGCCAGGCTTGGCGCTGTAGTTGTAGAACTGCGTGGCGGTGCCGGCGGCCTCGGCCGCGGCGATGGCGTTGACGACCGCGGTCTTCTGTGCGGCCGTGAGGTCCTTGAACAGCGTCTCCTGTGCAGGCCGCACGCGCGAGGCGATGAGCGCCTGCTGATCCGCGCTGAGGTCGTCGAACGGGTTGTGTTCGAGCTGGAGATGAGCGTCGCTGGTGGCGAGCGTGAAGCGCGTGGCGTCGGTGAGGCCCTGCACACGCAGCTGCGTCACCGGGTCCACCGTCTGCGCCACCACCTGCAGGCCGCTGCCGGCCTTGGCGCGCACGGCCGCGGCCAGGGACTTGGCAACGTTGGCGCGGGTCTGGTCGTCGGTGCTGCCCACATCGCCGGACTGCACCGTGTAGCTCACGGCGCTGCCGTTGACCGTCAGCGTCAGCGAGTCGCCGACGTTGAAGCTGCCCCGCACCATCACCGATTTGCCGCCGTCGATGTCCGACACCACCAAACGGGTGCCGTCGCCCGCGGCCACATTGGGCACGGTGCTGCCGGTCAGGCGCACCGTGGAGATGGAGGCCGACGTGCTGACGCCGGCCTTGACACCGGCCGGATCGGTCTTCTGCTGCGCGGTGATGGCCTCGGCCAGGCCCTTGGCGACGTTGCTGCGGGTGATGCTGTCGCTCAGGCCGATATCGGCCTGCGTGACCTTGTAGCTGACGCTGCGGCCGTTGATGCTCAAGGACACCACGTTGCCCACGGCATAGCTGCCGCCAAAGGTCAGGCGCTCGGTCTGGACCGGGACGAACTGCACGTGGGCATCGACCACGGCCTGCTGCTGCGCCGTGAGCTCGGCGTACGGCGTGCCGGACAAGGGCTTGTCGACCTTGACGGTCTGGCCGCCGACTTGCAGCGTCCAGTCGGCGTCGGCGATGGCCACCGTGAAGTTGAGCGTGGACGCGGCGATCCAGTCGGCGCGGGAGATGTCGGCGTAGTCCAGCGGGATGCTGGCCCAGGCATCCACCGGAATCATCGCGTAGTCGTAACGGTAGCCCAGGGCATTGGCCACCACCAGGCGCTGGCTGACGCTGAGCTGCGCGAAGCTCGCGTTGGCTGCGGGCGCGGGAACGCCCGCGCCCGCCCAGTCGATCTGGGCGTTGTTGTAGTCGGCCGAGACGCCCTGCACGAAGCCCGTGAGCACCTGGCGGCCGGCGGCCGCGTTGGGGTTGTAGTAGACCGTGCCGTCAAAGCGCTGGTAGCTCGCGACCTGCGAGGCGTCCACCATCGAGCCGCTGCTGAGCCCGCCGACGAACTGGCCGGTGGCGGCGTTGTAGAAGCCGCCGTTGGCATACACGGTGTAGCCGTTGGCGTTGGCGATCTGCTGCTTGACGTTGTCCGGCAGGTTCGCGAACGCCGTGTATTCCTCCAGCGACACGGCCGTGGCATTGCTGCCCAGCACGAGCTTGCCGCTGCTGATGAGCGCCTTGAGCGCGGCGCTGACGCGCCCCTTCTGCAGGTCAGCCACCGTGGCGGCGATGTCGCCCGCCCCGCTGAGCTGGACCGGCTTGCCGTCGGCCTGGTAGGTCTTGCCCGGCAGGGTGTCGAAGTACTGGGCGAAATCGTCCTGCACCACGCCGGAGTCCAGCGTCATCGCGCCGGCGGCGGTGAGCGCGCCGGCCAGACGCAGCTCGCCCTGGGTGTGGAGTTCCAGGACGGAGCCGGCACCGGTGAGGTAGGGCTTCTTGTCGGCACCGAATGCCGCGCCGGAGACCACGCTGCTGCCGGAGAGGACGTGGATGTACTTCCCGCCCTTGAGGTTGATGACGCCACCCGCATTGCGCGTCTCGACCGAGGCGCCTTCGAGCAATACCAGCCCGGTACCGGCGCTCACGTCGACGCGCGCGTTGGCACCGCCGTTCACGCCGGCAAAGAGGCCACCGGCGTTGTAGATGGAAGCGGAGGTGGCGATCTTGAGGACGCTGTTGGCGTCCAGCGTCAGGATGGAGCTGCCCTTGTCGGTGGTCAGGCTGTTGACGTCGCTGCCGTAGGTGACGAAGCCGCCACGGCCGGTGCTGCCGCTGATGTTGATGTCCACCAGCGAGCGGCCGCGCACGCTGCCCTGCACCAGCATCTGCTCGTCCACGGCCACGTGCACCTCGCCGGCGAGCACGCCCACGCCGAGCGTCACGACGGGAGCGCGGCTGTTTTGCGCCTCGACCTTGAGCAGGCGTGCGTTGAGCGACAGGCTCTGGCTGGAGCGCACGTCGCCCACGACCTCGATGCGGTCGGCCTGGAGCACCGCCACGTCGTCGAGCTGGGCCGAGAAGTCGTACAGGCCCACGCGGCCGTCGATGGCATCGCCCACGCGCATGACCACGCCGGCGGCGCGATGGCCGATGGTGATGCTGCTGAAGCCGTCGGCCAGCGCGGAAAGGTCGCGCATGCCCAGGTCCAGGTAGCCCGACTTGCCGGCCAGCGAGTTGTCCACGCCGTACAGCGAGTCGGCCGCGCCGCCGATGCGGTAATTCTGGCCTTGTGCCTTGGCGCGAATGGCCAGCGTACCGGTACCGAGCACGCGGTCGTTGCCCGCAACGAAGTCGATGTCGTCGGCAACGAGGCTGATCGCCCCGCCGCTGCGGGCGGTGCTGATGATGCCGCCGTCCAGGCTGAACAGCGCTTCGCGGCCGGCCAGCTCGACGTCGATCTTGCCGTTGGCGGTGTAGAGGCCGCCGTTGACGCGTCCGCTGGCGACGACGGACAGGCTGTCGGCCTCGCGCACGACGATGTCGCCAAAGCCGGCGCCGGCCGTGGCCTTGTTGACCACGGTGAGGCTCGCCAGTTGCGTATTGAGCGTGCCCTTGATGCCGGAAGCCTCGACGCTGAACAGCGCATTGGGTGCCACCAGCTGGGCCTGGGTCACGTCCAGCAAGCCGCTGGCCGTGAGAATCAGGTCGGTGCGGTTCCAGCTTGCGTTGCTGCCGGTGCGCAGCGCGGTGGTGGAGGCCGAGTCCTGGAGCTCGACGCGCTCAAGGCTGTCGTCGAAGTTGACGGTGCGGGTGATGCCCTGGCCCGTGATCACCACGAGCTGGCGGTTGTTGAGCTGGATGGGCGCGGTGGAGGTGAACTTGTCCACCACCACGCGGTCGTTGCCTGCGCCGCCCACGAGCTTGAGCACGCCGGCGGTGGTGACGGTGATCACGTCATCGCCGGCCCCTGCGTCAACCGTGTCCAGGGTGCCGTTGACACGGATGTTGTCGGCACCGCCACCGCTGGAGATGACGTTCTCGCCGGCGCCCATGTCGATGTTCTCGGCACCTTCGCCGCCGACGAACTTGTCGTTGCCGTCGCCACCCCAGAAGTTGATGCCGCTGGAGGCGCCGCCGAGGAACTCGTCGTTGCCCACGCCGCCGCGGATGTTGCTGCCTGCGGCGCCGGAGAGGACCACGAAGCTGTCGTTGCCCGATCCGCCGTCGAAGTCCAGCGCCGCCTTGACGCCGGTGCCGACGTAGATGGAGTCGTTGCCCTTGCCGCCACGCCCCACGATGCGCTTGACCTTGGAGGCGTCGTACTCGCGGGTCTGGCCCAGCGAGCGCACGTAGATCCTGCTGCCGTCGTCGCTGGTGTCGACGCTGTAGGACTCCGCAACGATGTCGTCGTAGAGCTTGCCGCTGCCATAGCGGCCCGACTGGTCACCCATGTGCAGCGACAAGGTGCCGTCGCTGGACAGGTCGCTGATGTCCGGCGGCGCGCCCAGCGTCCACATGTAGCTGCCCGACACGGTGACGCCCATCACCGTGGCCGAGGCGGCCAGGTAGGCACTGGCCGGCGTGATGTCGATATCGCCGCGGAAGCCGGCAAGGGTGAAGTCGATGGAGAACAGGCCGAGGTCCACCTCGAAATCCAGCGAACCCCAGACGGAGGCGGCAAAGCGCGGACGGCTGCTGAGCAGCATGCTCATGCCGGCGTTGAGGTGCAGCGGGCCGAGGTAGATGTTGAGCTCGGACTTGCCGCGGATCTCGAACTGGCCATCGGAGCTGACGAAGCCGCCGACGTCCACGGTGAGGGCGTGGAAAAAGTCCAGCGAGCCGTTGAACTCCAGCTTGAAGACGCTGTCGACGACGCTCATGCGGCCGGCGAACTGGATGTCGAAGGCCAGCAGCTTGATCTTGCCGTCGAGCGCCAGGTCGAAGTAGGTGTTGCCCGCGATGGTGTGCGTGCGGCCGCCGCTGTCGGGCAGCGTGGTGTAGGCGTGGGAGCTGGTGTTGATCTGCAGCGTCGCGTCGGCCTTGATGTTGAGCACCGAAACGCCCATCTCCACCTTGGTCTTCACGAACATGGCGAAGAACGGCTTGTTGCTGGCGTCCATGCCGAACGCGGCCGCGCCGGCCACGCCGATTTCGCCGAAGGCGCCCAGGTCGAGCGTGACGTCCATCGCCGCCTGCACGCCCTTGCTGTCGATGAGCAGGTCCACCGCGCCACGAAGCTCGATGGGGCCCACGTCGATACTGGCCTTGCCCGAGACGCGCAGCGAACGGGCCGCCACGTCAACCATCGAGGCCTTGCCGGTGCTGTCGTAGAACGTGCCCGTGACCGGATCGCGCCCGCGCACGCGCTGCGTGCTGCTGGTGGTGTTGATCTGCAGCAGGAAGCGGCCCTTGACGCTGAAGACGCTGCCGCCGTCGATGATGGTGGAGTCGGCGTTGGCGCCGCCGACTTCCAGCGCGCCGTACAGGCCCGTTTCGTTGGCACCGGAAGCGTTGGTGTCGAGCACGAAGCCCAGCGTGCCGGTGACGCCCAGGGGCTTGAGCACGGGCAGGTTCAGCTGTGCCGTGGCACCCAGCTCCAGCGTGACCTTGGTGCCGACCTGTGCGGCGATGACGGAGAAGTCGCCCTTGAGCTTGAGCGCGCCGGCCATGAGGCTGAGGTCGCCGTTGCCCACGACGGCAGCGTACATGCCCGTCCAGCTCGCATCCTTGCCGGGCGGGTAGGCGCTGATGGTGAAGGTGTCGTAGCCGGTGAGGTGGCGGAAGCTCTCAGGCACCGTGTAGACCACGTCGTGGCCGAAGGTGTTGAGCTGCAGGCGCAGTTGTGCATCAAGCTGCACCACGGGGCCCAGACTGAGGTTGCCGCTGAGGTCCAGGCGCGCTGCCACGCCGCCGCTGTTGATGACCAGCAGGCCCTTGGCGGCGCGCTTCAGGTTGAAGCCGTCCGGTCCGATCTGCACTTCCACGTCGGCAAAGGCGGTGAGGCCCTCGCTCTCGCTGAGGCGGAAGTCCAGCACGCCATGCATCTTGGTCAGGCCGAAGAGGTTGACCTCGGCCTGGCCATACAGGCGCAGGAACTGCTCGTTGTACGTCAAGACGATGGGCGCGTCCTTGTTGCCCGTGGGGATGCCGTAGCCCTGGTGCACGACGTCCTTGGAGTCCTTCCAGGTGCTCTTGGAGAAGTCGATGGTCGTCAGGCCGAACTGGACGTTGGGCGCCAGGTCGTAGGAGACGGCGCCGGTCTTCTCGTCCTTGGTGAACTTGCCCAGCTCCAGCTTCAGCCGTGCACCGGTGTTGATCTCGATGGCGAGGTTTTCGGCCTTGAGGGTCGCGCCGGGCACGCCGTTGAGGCCCACCATGTCCAGCGTCGCACGGCCGGCGACGTACACGCCCACGGCGATGCCGGTGGTGTCGATGACCAGTTCCTTGGCCGCGACCAGGCCCAGGTTGAAGTTGCGCACCACCAGGCCCACGGCCTTGTCGTTGACGGCGTCCTTGGTGTCGATGCGCCCGTCGCCGTTGCTGTCGTAGAAGTAGCCCTTGCCGCCGACGGGAACGCCGATGAAGCCGTTGGCGTCCTTGATGCCGATGGCCAGCGACGTGACGATGGTGTCCTGGCCATTGTTGAGCGTGACGTGCTCGGAGCCCTTCTTGGTCAGGGCCATGGACCCCGAGAGCTGCAGGAAGCCGCCCAGGTTGACCTGCGCGTAGCCGATCTGGACCTGGATGATCTCCTGATCGAAGTCCAGGAAGACGCCGTTGTTGCCACCGGCCGGCAGCATGAAGCCGGCCTTGTCGAGCTTGCCGTTGGCGTTGCGGTCCTCGCTCAGGTCGAGCGTGCCGTTGCCGTTGGTGTCCTCGCCCGGGTCCAGGTAGCCGTTGCCGTTCTTGTCCTCGCCGGTGTCGAGCTTGCCATTGCCGTTGGTGTCCTCGGTGTAGTCCTTGAACGACGGGCTGAGCTTGTAGTTGATCGACGGCGGGCCGAAGAGCTGCAGCCCGGCGTTGATGGCGGCCACGGCCGTGGAAACCTCCGGCCCCATGTTGGGGTCGGGAACGACGAAGGTGTTGATGTTGACCTCAACATCCTTGGCCACCACCTTCATGATGTCGTCGGGGATGCCGACGACGGAGGCCGACTCCATGCTGGCCTTGGCCGAGATGAACTTGGGCGCGTACTGCGACAGGCCCGGAATCATGTCGGCCAGCGTGGGCGTCATGATGGCCACGCCGAAGTCGACGTTGGTCACCTCGACGCCGATGGCACCCTTGTTCACCTTGTCCGGGATGCCATCGGGCACGCCATTGGGACCGGTGAGGTCGTCGCCATAGCGGTACGGGCCATTGATGCCCGCGAAGCCGGTGAGGTTGGCGCCGCCCAGCGTCAGCGTCGTGACTTGCAGCGGCAGCGGGTTGAGCACGACGCCGGCTGCAGAACCGATCTGGTTGAGCATGGGCGCCAGGCCACCGGCGTCGACGGCAACGTTGAAGACCTCGCCCAGGCGGAAGGCCAGCGAGCCACGCAGGTACAGGAACTTGGCCACCTCGATCTCGGCCAGGCCGATATCGAGGCCGATGACGGGGTTGCCGCTGAGGTCGAGCGTTACCGGCGTGCCGCCGGTCTGGATCTTCAGGCCCTTGCTGCCGTCGCTGTTCTTGACGCTGGAGTAGATCGGACGCGCGCTGACCAGCGGCCGGGTGGCGCCCGGCAGCTTGAGCGCCGTGTCTCCACCGAGGTTGACATCGACGCTGATGTTGCGACCCTGGATCTTCAGGATGTCGCCCAGCCCGTAGACGCCCAACTCGTCGGCATGCGCGCTGACGGAGAGCACGTTCTGAGCAGCCAACCAGGCCGGCAGATCGGCCTTGAAGTAGCCCACGGCCACGTCAAGGTGCTGCAGACCAAAGCCCACGAGGCTGCTTTGCTGCGACAGCGGCTTGCTGAAGTCGGGGTTGCCCAGGCCGACGAACAGGTTGACGTTGCTGGCACCGAAGCTGATGCCCTTGAACGTCACACCGTGGATCACGGAGAAGTCCGGCTCTATCTTGAAGAGCGTGTTCAGGATGTCAGTGGCCTTCATGCCGCCGGGCAGGACGGCACCGGACACCGCATCGATGGCGGCCTTGACGCCCGCACCCAGCATCGGGTCCACACCCGTGGCCATGTCGGCCACGAAAGTCTGGCCCAGCGACAGCTTGAAGTCGCCGCGGAAGTGGACGAAGTTGCCGATATCGAACTTCAGGTCGGGCAGCGTGATCGAGCCCGTCACGCCGGCCAGGCCGATGCGGATGTCGATGTCCTTGAGCGTGCTCAGGCCATTGCGAATCCACTCCGGCGCATTGGGCATGGCATCGGCAGCCATGTTGGCCAGGCCCGCCAGGCTGATGCTCGGCAGCAGCATGTTGGCGTCGAATGCCGGCAGGTCGGGCATCTTGAAGCCCGGCAGGTTGATGCCTGCCAGGCTGAAGCCCACGCCCAGGTCCAGCGGCGGCAGCTCGAACTTGAAGTCGAAGCTGGTACGGAAGGACAGCAAGTCGAAGATGCCCAGCCTCGCCGTCATGCCCACGCGCATGAAGTTGGAGTTGAAGCTGAGGTTCAGCGCCTTCGGGTCGCTGCCGATGGCGATGTCCAGCCCCTTGCCGCCATTGATGGTGGAGAAGTCCGCGTACACCGAGGGCAAGGGCAGCCCCGCACCGGTCACCGCGCCGTTGAACTGGAACTTCACGTCCTGCGCGTCAAGCGTCAGGTACGGGTCCGTACCCACCAGGCCGACCTTGTTGGCCTTGGCGCTCAGACCGAAGAAGTGGAGCGGGAAATTGATGCCGCCGCCCAGCGTGGGCTGGACCATCGCCAGCGCGAAGTCGAGGCTGTCCACGGCCAGGCCGATGGACTTGTCGTTGACGCCGTCGGCGGCGTCGATCTTGCCGTCGTGGTTGCTGTCCGTGCGATACGGGCCGTTGAAGCCCGCGAAGGCCTGCACGCCCTTGCCGGCCACGACCAGCGCATCGGCGGCCGTGGTGAAGTTCATGCCCAGGCCGTGGAAGCCCACGCTGTCCAGCGTGCGTTTCTGGAAGGCGAAGCCGCCTTCCAGCGACAGGAAGCCGGCGATCTTGGCCGTGGCCAAGCCCACGCTGGCTTCGATGACCGCATTGTTGAAGTTCAACAGCACCGGCGAGGCAGGATCGCCGGTGGCGATGCTCATGCCGCTGACCGACTTGCCCAACGCATCATGGGTGTAGTCGAGCACGAAGGCAGGGTTGGTGCTGGTGTTGATGGCGACCTGCACGTCCTTCAGGCTGAACTGGATGACGTCGCCAAACCCGATGAAGCCTACCTGGTTCGCGCTGGCCTTGAGGGAGATGAACTTGGTGTTCATCACCCGGTCCTGGAACAGTGCCAGGCCGAAGGTGAAGTCGTCCACCACGAGGCCGACGGCGTCCGGGTGGGCCACGGCGTCGGCCGTGGTGATGCGGCCGTCGCCGTTGGAGTCCGTCCGGTACGGGCCACCCGTGCCGATGAAGGCCTGCACATGCGCCGCGCCGACGGTGAACCCCTTGGCCACCACGGGCACGTTGAGCCCAGCAACAGTCTTGGCGCTCAGCAGCGTGGAGCTGCCGTTCTGCTCGAAGGCAAACGAGCCCGACACATAGACGAAATCGGAGATCTTCAGCGTCGCGCGGTTCAAGCTGGCGCCGATGGTCTGGCCGGTCATGTCCAGCAGGACGTTCCCGGCGCCGGTGTTGACCTGGAAGCCGCCGGTCGAGGCGAAGCTCGTCTTCAGGTTCAGCGCCGGGCCGGTCTTGGCGAGGTTGAGCTTGAAATCGATGCCCGCAACCGAGAGATCGAAGTCCTTGGGATCGAAGCCGTAGATCTTGACGAGGTCGGCATGGCCCTTGGCGGCCGTGTAGCTCATGCCGGTGGAGCTCTTGACCTGCAGCACGCCAAAGTCGATGCCTTCGGCACCGAAGCCATAGAGCGAGCTGGCCTGGGCGGAGAATTTCTTGGTGCGGTCGAAACCTTCGCTGGCGTAGCCGACGAAGACATCGATGTTGGAGCCGCCGATGGCGAAGCCCTTGGCATTGGGCACCGGCACGCCGCCGGCGTTGAGGGTGCCGAAATCGCCCTGCTGGAAGCCGATGGCGCCCTGGATGTAGAAGAAGCTGGAAATCTGCAGCGTGGCCTTGCCGGCGAACACGCCCAGGCGGTTGCCCTTGAAGTCCAGGGTCACAGGCTGGCCACCGGTGGCCAGTTGCTTGGCACCGCCGCCGCTGGCGGTGAAATTCAGCTCACGGCCGGCAACGCTGGCGCTGTTGTATTCCAGGTTCAGGTCCGACACCGACAACTGGAAGTCAGCGGAGTCGAAGCCGTACACGGCCATGTTGTCGGCGTGCGCCTTGAGCGCGCGGTAGCTCGTGCCGCTGCTGTCCTTGAGGTTGAGCAGTCCGAAGGACAGGCCGTCGACGCCGAAACCGTAGAGCCCGCTCTTTTGCTGCTCCAGCGTCTTCGTGGGATCGATGCCGTTTTCCGCGTAACCGACGAAGGCCGTGATGTTGCTGCCGCCGATGGAGAAGCCCTTGGCGCCCACGACCGCCGTCGGCAGCGTGGCACCCGCCTTGAGCGCGGTGCCCGCATCGTCGAACTTCTCGAAGCCGATGGAGCCGCTGAAGTACATGAACTTCGAGATCGCCAGCGTGGCGCGCTGGGCATAGACGCCCATGCGTCGGCCACCGGCGAAGTCCAGCGTCACGGCACCCGTGGAGCCCAGCGTGAGGCCGCCGTTGAAGGACGTCTTGAAGTCCACCGTGCTGCCGTTGGCGGCGGCAGAGTTGATCTCCAGGCTCAGGTCTTGAGCGGACAGCTCGAAGACGCTGGGATCGAAGCCGTAGATGGCGGCCTTGGCAAGGTTGGCCTTGACGGCGGTATAGGACTGTCCCCCGGCGCGGGCCACAACGACGCCGAAGCTGCCGCCGCTGACGCCAAAGCCGTAGAGATTGGAAGCTTGTTGATCCAGCGTCTTCGTGGTGTCGAAGCCGCCGTCGGCATAGCCGACGAAGGCCGTGATGTTGGCGCCCGTGATGGCCAGCACCGAGCCTGCGTTCACCGCCGTGCTGACGCCGGTCGAAGTCTTGACCGTCAGCGGGTTGGCCGGGGTGTACTTCTCAAAGCCTATGCGTCCGCTGACGTAGGCAAAGTCGAAGAATTTGAGCGTGACGTCGCCTTCGGCGCGCACCAGCTCGCCGGCAGAGCCGGCGATCTTGAGCACGGTCGAGCTGCCGCTGCCGGTGGCAATCGAGAAGTTCTTGGCTGCGAAGTCGACCACCTGGTCGCCTGCGCGACTGGCCTGGTTGACCTCAACGCTGATGTTGCGGACCGTGGGCACCAGGTCGGACAGGCCGACGAATCCCACGCTGGAGGCGCTGGCGCTCAGGGCGGTCCATTTGCGGCTGGCGTCGCTCTTGGCGCTGAGCAGTGCCAAGCCGAAATCGATGTGCTCCAGCTTGAGGCCCACGGCGTCGTTCGTACCGCCGTTGACGCCTGCGAACACGTCCAGGTTGGAGCCGCCAATGGTCAGTGCGCTGACCTGCACCTGCTCGGCGCTGGTGGCACCCGCCTTCTTGGCCAGCGTCACGGTCTGGTCGCTCTTGCTGACCGCCAGGTTGCCGCTGACATGCACGAAGCCGAAGACGTCCACGGTCAGCGTGCCGCTGGCCTGCAGCAATTCGCCCTTGGTCCCCTCCAGGCTCAGCTTCATGGAGGAAGCCGCGCCCGTGATCACGTTCAGCGACGTGGCGCCGGTGGCGTAATCGACAACGGTGGTGGCTGCACCGTCGGCTTGGTTGACCGCCACGTTCACGCCGCTGGCGGCGATGGTCAGGTCATTGCCCAGACCAACGAAGCCCACCTTGGCGGCAGTCGCTTGCAGCGTCGTCCACTTGCGTGCGCTGCCGCCCTTCTCGGACAACAGGGCCAAGCCGAAATCGACACCGCTCATTTCTAGGCCGAGCCGGTCGGCGCTGCTGGCATTGAGCCCTGCGAATGCCGTGAGGTTGTGGCCGCCGAGGCTGAGCACGTCCACGTCCACCTGCTCACCGGTGGCTGCGCCGCCCGTCTTGGCGAGTGTGACCTTCTGGGTGGTCTTGCGGATGCCAACGTCACCGCTGATGGTGACGAAATTCGCCACGTTGGCACTGAAGCCGCTGACGGCAAAGGTTGCCGTGTTGGCCCCGATGGTCTGGCCGAAGGTGTAGTTGAGGCTGCCGACAGACAGCTTGTCGCCTGCTGCAACGGCGCCGGCCGAACCCGTGTACTGCACGAGCGCGGAGTTGGCTTTGACCTCAGCCAAGCTGCCGATGTTGGCTGCCAGCGTGCCACCGGAAAGCTCGAACACGGTGGCGCCGGCTCCGGCAGCGCGCAGACCAAAGTTGGCGTCCTTGAGCGAGAGTGAAGCGACCGATCCTGCGGTCAACGCTGCGCTGACCTTGGAGCCCACGGCGACCAAAGTGCTGCCTTGCTTGGCAAAGCCGAGGTCACCCGACAGCGTCACGAAGTTGGCGATGTCCGCCGA
>NZ_BCTC01000063.1 GCF_001571085.1 Azohydromonas lata NBRC 102462 | reverse complement strand
GGCGGCCGAGCGCGGCGCGGAGAGCGCCGTCGCACCCGCCGCACTCGGCCCCGTCGCACCGCGCGGCAGGCCCAGGGCTGCCGGCGCCGCCGGCCAGCCGCCCGCCGTCGCACCGTTGGACGCTGCCGGCAAGCCACTGCCGGTGGTGGAGGCAACGCCACCGGCCAACGCCTGCGGACCACGGCCCGCACCGGGGGGCGCCTCCAGGCCCGGCCCGTCCTCGGCCATGCCCAGGCCGGTGCCCGGTCGTTGTACGGCCCCGCCTGCGGGCGCCGAAGCCGACGCCTGCGCGGCCGCCTCGGCCATGAGCCGGCCCAAGTGCTCGCGCTCCTGCTCGGCCTGCCACAGGCCTTGCACCCACCACGCGCCCAAGCCAAGGCCCGCGGCCAGCACCAGTGCCGAGGCGGACCAAGCCGCCAGCACGCGCGGGCTGGGACGCTCGGAGCGCGGCGGCGCACCCACGGGATGCGCGGCGCGCAGGCCGGCATCGGCGGTGAAGTCCGGGCCCAGGCCGGCGTCTGCCGGAGCCAAGGCGCCGGACAGGCCCGCCGGCTCGACGCCACTGGGCGGCGCCGGCACCGCGCCCGGCTCGGCGCGGCCCGTCGCGCCGTCACGGGCAGGCTCACCGGCCGGGAACGCCCCAGGGCGGCCCTGCGCCAGGTTTTCGGCGGCCTGCGCAGGCGACATGAAGGCAAAGGCCGGCGACTTCGCATCCGCGGGCGGCCTGGCGACGGGTGCGGTGGTGGCCGGCGCTGGGGCCACGCGCGGCCCCGGCGTCTCGCGCAGCGGCGGCGGTACGCCGGCCGAACCTGCGGACGGCGCACGGCCCGCCGCGGCCTGCACAGGCCCTGGTCCAGGCCCGCCACCCAACAGCGCGCGCAGCGCCAGCGCGCCATCCGGGCGCCCGGTGGGCGACGGCCTCAGGCAGTCGTGCAGCGCCTGCACCAGCCGCGGCCGCAGCGCCCCGGCGGGCGTGGGCAGTGCGGCATCGAGCGCGGCGGCGATGTCGGCCGGGCCTGTTGGGCCGTCCCACGGCCGGCCCGTGGCGTGGTGCAGCACCGTGGCGGCCAGCGCGTACAGGTCCGTCCAGGGGCCGCGCGGCAGGTGGGCGCCCTCGGGGCGCAGCTCCGGGGCGGCCTGCTCCAGTGCCTGCGGCAGGCGCAGCGCGCGCGCCGCGTATCCATAGCCCAGCAGCACGGGCCGCTGGTTGGGCGCCCACAGCAGCTGCTCGCCATGCAGCCCGCCGTGCACCAGCCCGGCGGCGTGCACCTGGGACAACGGCTCCAGCAGCGTGGTGAACAGCTCGCGCAGCGCCGCGTCGTCGCGCGGCGGCTCGCACCGTGACAGCGGCACGCCGGGCAGCAGCGGCATGAGGGCGCAGGGGCAGGCCTGCTCCTCGCTGGCCTGCAGCACGGGCACCAGGCCGGGCAGCCGCAAGCGGGCCAGCAGCCGCCATTCCTCCAGGCAGGCGGCGCGGCCGGCGTCGAAAGCGGTGCGCGCGGCGGCGTCCGAGGCATCGCGAAGGCGCGGTGCGCCTTGGGCATCGCGCTCGCAGAGGAAGGCGCGGTGCGCCTTGGGCATCGCGCTCGCAGAGGTTGGAGGGGGCGTATTCCTTGAGGGCGTAGCGGCCGCCGCCCAACGCATCGCCGGCGCGGTAGACGGTGAAGACCGGGCCCACGTGCAGGACGGCTTCGATGCGGCATCCCGCCAGCACGGAACCGACCGCCCGCGCGGCCAACGGCCACGCGTCACTGAATGAGGGGGTCATGCCCCCACTATGGCCGCGCCTGCCATGCCCAGGGGGTTGCAAGGCGTGTCCGGATGGTTCAGGCGCGCCGCCGGTCCATTGCACAACGCGGCGTGACGGGAAAACCCGCCTTCACCGGCTGTCCGTCAAGCGGCGCCGCGGATGCAAACGGATGCCATCGCTTGCACTTCGGCGGCGCAAGAGACGGCTTTCGGAATGGTTGTTGCCAAAGGAACGATGGTCTCGGGCTGGGCTGAAACACGTCGCCAAGCCGGACTGATCGCTCAGGAGGTCAGGACGTTGTCGTTGAGCAGCCGCTGGCACTGCGGGTGTTTGCGCTGGGAGGGCTGCACGCACTGGCGCTGCATGCACTGCAGCAGCGCGTACTTGGACAACGCGCCGCAGGTGTTGCGCGGCGAGGCGGCGGCACGCGCGGGCGGCGTGTCCGCACGCGCCGACACGGGCCGCGGCGCGGGCTTGGCCTCCGCACGATCAGGGCGCGCCTGCGCCACCGCGGCCCGCTCCGGGCGCGGCACGGCAGCAGCCCGCGCGCTTGGGGCTGGCGCTTGCACCACCGCGGGCTGCGCCACCGGCAGCGGCAAAGCGGCCGCATCCGCCCGCGACGCGGGCTCCACGCGCGACGGCAGGGGGGCGGGCGACAGGTCCATCCTGGGCAGCAGCGCCGGCGTGGGCAGCACCTGCGCCTTGGGCTCGACCTCGGCCACGGCGGCCGGTTGACCCGCACCGTCTGCTTGAGCCGGAGCCGGCGCCGTCGGCTCGGCCGGCGGCGCGTGCACCGGCTCCGCCGCGGACGGCTCCGCGCGGGCCGTTGCCTGCGGCGGCGCCTGAGAAGGTGCCTGCGCCGGGGGTTCCACCGCCAGTGCCGGGGCTTCGACCGGCGGTGCCAGCGCCGGCAGCGAGGACGGCTCGTCGGCGCTCCAGCCGGGCGTGGCCGGGGCGCGGGTGGCCGCCTGCGCAATCAACTGGTTGATGCGGTGGCGCTCGCTTTCGTCCTGCCACACGCCGTGCACCCACCAGCCCATGGCACCGCAAACCAGGCCCACCGCCAGCGTCAGCGCCAGGATGCGCAGGCTGTCGTTGCGCTGGCGCGGGGTTTCCAGCATCACGAAGGCGTCGCCCTGGCGGAAGGCGGGCACGCTGCGCTCCCAGCCCGCAGCGCCGCCGTGGCCGGGCAGGCGCGCGGGCCGCTGCGGCGGCGGCGCGCCCGCGGCGCGGCCCGGGGGCTCGGGGTCGGCGCGGCCGGCCTCGGGATGGTGAATGCCGGGCCAGGGCGCCTCCGGCTGGGAGCGGGTGCGGGGACCGGCCGCAGCGGACGCGCCGCCACCCTGCCCCGGCGCCCCGGTGGCGCCGCGCGGGGCGGTGCGCCGCTCGTCCTCGTGCTCACGGCCGGCCTGCCACAGCGGCGCGCTGCCGCCCAACAGCTCGCGCAGCGCACCCGCGTGCGGCGGGCGCTCATCCGGCGCGGCGGCCAGCGCGGCGCACAAAGCCTTGACCAGCACGCGGCGCTGCAGCGGCTCGGCGGCCGGGCCCAGGGCCTGTTCCAGGCGCGCGGCCACGCCGTCCGCCGCGTCGGCCGGGTCCAGTTGCGTCCAGGGACGGCCGGCGAGGCAGCCCATCACCAGGGCGGCCAGGGCGTACACGTCGGTCCAGGCGCCGCGGGGCAAATGGGCGCTGCGCGGGTCCAGCTCAGGCGGCCGCCCAACGTCCTGCGGCGGCGGCAGCCCAAGCGCCTGCGCGGCCATGCTGAAACCCAGCAACACCGGCATGTGGCCGGAGGCCCACAACAGTTGTCGCGCATGCAACGCGCCATGCACCAGGCCCGCGGCATGCAACTGCGCCAGCGGCTCCAGCAGCGACAGCAGCAGCGCGTGCAGCGCGGCGTCGGACGGCGGCAGCGGCACCTCCGCCAGCGTCACGCCGGGCAGCAGCGGCAGCACGGCGCACAGGCTGCCTTCGGTCTCCAGGATGCCGCGCACCTGGACCAGCCCTGGCAGCCGCAACGGCTGCAGCATGTGCAGCTCGTCCACGAAGGCGGCGCGGCCGGTTTCGAACGCGGCGAAGGCGCCGGCGTCGTCCGGGTCGCGCAAGAGCGGCGCGCCGTGAGGGCCGCGCTCGCACAGCGACTGGGGACAGTATTCCTTGATGACGACGCGCTCGCGCCCGGAGGCTTGCACGGCGCGGTACAGCGTGAAGACGGGCCCGGCGTGCAGTACGGCTTCGATGCTGCAACCGGCCAGCGGGGAGCCCACCGCGCGGGCGGCACCACCCGGCGGCGGCGTGGTGGGGTCATGCAACTTCATGGCCGCACTATCTGCCCCGGCGCGCGCCCGTCCGGTTGCAAGTCGTGTCGGCCGTGGCGGCGTTTACAACAGCGCGGGAGAGTCCCGCTTGCCCTGCGCCACAGGGCCCATTCGGCGTTCAGCGGCCCGCGAGGCGATGCGCTCGCCCTGGGGCCGCCCCCCGGCTTCAGCCCCCCGTCACGGGCGGGAAGAAGGCCACTTCGGCGCCGTCGCGCAGCGCGGCCGTTTCCTCGCTCATCTTCTGGTCCAGCGCGCAGCGCACGCTGCGGCTGCGCGCCAGCGCCGTGGCGTGGGCGCCGCCGCGGGCGATCAAGGCGTCGCGCAGCGTGGCCAGGGTGCTGCCCGGCGGCAGGTCGGCCACGGTTTCACCGGAGCCCAGGGTCTCGCGCAGCGAGGCGAAGTAGCGGACTTGGACGTTCATGGACACGTTCACGAGCAGGACAGCAGTTCGGACAGCGGCAGGTAACGCACGAGGTCGCCGCGGCGTATGGCGTTGCCGGGCGGGTTGTCCACCAGCCCATCGGCCCACACGGCCGAGGTCAGCACGCCGGAGCTTTGGTTGGGGAACAGCTCCAGCGCGCCGTCGGCGCCCACGCGCACGCGCATGAACTCGCGGCGGTGCCGGTCCGGCTTGGGCAGGTCGAACCCGGCCGGCAGCGTGAGGCCGCGCGGGAAGGCCGTGGGCAGGCCCTGCAGCGCGCACAGCACCGAGCGCACGGCCAGGAAGAAGGTGATGTAGGTGGAGACGGGGTTGCCGGGCAGGCCGATGAAAAGGGCCTCGCCCGCGCCCTCGCCTTCGCGCTTCACCGCACCGAAAGCCAGCGGCTTGCCGGGCTTGGTGCCTATGGACCACATGTCCAGCCGGCCCAGCGATGCGACGGCGGGTTTCACGTGGTCTTCCTCGCCGACGGACACGCCGCCGGTGGTGATGATGAGGTCGTTGCCGGCGGCGGCGCGCCGCACCGTCTCGCGCGTGGCGTCGAGCTTGTCGGGGACGATGCCGAAGTCCGCCACCTCGCAGCCCACGGCCTGCAGCAGGCCGCGCAGCGTGAAGCGGTTGGAGTTGTAGATGGCGCCGGCCGGTAAGTCCTGCGGGGCGACTTCGCCGGGCATGACCAGCTCGTCCCCGGTGGACAGCAGCGCCACGCGCGGGCGGCGCAGCACGGTCAGCCGCGCGGCACCCACGGTGGCGGCCAGGCCCAGGGCCTGCGGCGTGAGGCGCGTGCCCTTGGGCAGGACAACGGCGCCGGTGCGCACGTCCTCGCCGCGCGGGCGCACCCATTGGCCGGCGCTGACCTCGACGTTGATGCGAACCATGCCGTCTTCGACAGTGCAATCCTCCTGCATCACCACAGCGTCGGCACCGGCGGGAAGTTGCGCGCCAGTGAAGATGCGGGCTGCTGTGCCGGACTGCAAAGGCTGACCAACATGGCCCGCAGGAATCCGCTGCGACACGGGCATGGGCTGCCCGGGCACCACGTCGGCGGCACGCAATGTGAAACCGTCCATGGAGCTGTTGTCGGCGGGCGGGACGTCCAGGGGCGAGATCACGTCCTGCGCCAGCACGCGGCCCAGGGCGTCGAAGGTGGCGAGCTCTTCCGTCTCGCGAAGGGCTTGCAAGAGCGCGCCTTGCACCAGTCGCGCCTGGGCTTCATCCAGGCTCAGCAGCGGAGGCCGTTCAGCCATGCGTGTCTCCTGCATAGTTAAAACGCTCGCCTTGGGCGAGCAGGTATTCGGCCACGGCCCGGGGGCTGTTCAGGTCCAGCAGCGGCAACGCGCCGGGGGGCGCGGGCAGCGCATCCGGCGTGTCGGTGGCGATGGCCACCACGTGCGCATCCGCCGGGTACAGCGGCTCCTGGCCCAGCGCGGCGCGCCAGATTTCCACCTTGGGCAGCGCGGCATGCTTGAAACCCTCGACGAGCAGCCAGTCCACGGGCCGCATTTCGGCGATCAGCTCGCCGATTTGCGGCTCGTGGTCCATGGGGTGCTCGCGCAGCAGGGCCAGGCGGTGGCTGGAGGCCAGCAGCACCTCGCCGGCACCGGCCTGGCGGTGGCGCCAGCTGTCCTTGCCGGGCTGGTCGATGTCGAAGCGCTTGTGGGTGTGCTTGATCACCGACACGCTGCAGCCGGCCGCGCGCAGCGCGGCGATGACGCCCTCCAGCAGCGTGGTCTTGCCCACGCCGGAAGGGCCGGCGAAGCCCACGACTTTCATCACTGCGGCGCGCGGCTCAGTCGACCGCGCACTCAAGCTCGATGACGGCCTTGACCTTCTCGGCGTCGGCCGGCAGCACCATGAAGCGCTTGGGCAAGGCTTCGATGCCCACGTGCGCGGCGGGACGCTCGGGCTCGCGGCCCAGCGCCTCGACGATGGTGGCGGCGAACTTCACCGGCAGCGCCGTCTCCAGCACGATCATGGGCGTGCCGCTTTGCAGCCGCTCGCGGGCGACCTTGACGCCGTCGGCGGTGTGGGTGTCGATCATCACGCCGCAGCGCTCGAACGTGTCGCGGATGGTGGCGACACGGTCGGCATGCGTGCTGCGGCCGGAGACGAAGCCGAACTCGGCGACGCGGGCGAACTCTTCAGGCGTGAGCGTGAAATAGCCCTTGCTGTCCACGTCATCCTTGAACAGCTGCTGCGTGCGGGCGGCGTCGCGGCCTAGCAGGTCAAAGATGAAACGTTCGAAGTTGCTGGCCTTGGAGATGTCCATGGAGGGGCTGGACGTCTCGTGCGTCTCGGCGCCCTTGCGCACGCGGTAGGTGCCGGTGCGGAAGAACTCGTCGAGCACGTCGTTCTCGTTGGTGGCGCACACGAGCTGGGCGATGGGCAGGCCCATCATGCGGGCGACGTGGCCGGCGCAGATGTTGCCGAAGTTGCCCGACGGCACGGTGAAGCTCACGCGCTCGTCGTTGCTCTGGGTGGCCTGGAAGTAGCCGGCGAAGTAGTACACCACCTGGGCCAGCAGGCGGGCCCAGTTGATGGAGTTGACGGTGCCGATGCGCCAGTGGCGCTTGAACTCCAGGTCGTTGCTGACGGCCTTGACGATGTCCTGGCAGTCGTCGAACACGCCTTCGATGGCGATGTTGTGGATGTTGTCGTCCTGCAGGCTGAACATCTGCGCCTGCTGGAAGGGGCTCATGCGGCCGTGCGGGCTGAGCATGAAGACGCGCACGCCCTTCTTGCCGCGCATGGCGTGCTCGGCGGCGCTGCCGGTGTCGCCCGACGTGGCGCCCAGGATGTTGAGCTCCTGGCCGCGGCGGGCGAGCTCGTACTCGAAGAGGTTGCCCAGGAGCTGCATGGCCATGTCCTTGAAGGCCAGCGTTGGGCCGTTGGACAGCGCCTCCAGCACCAGGCCGGGCTCCAGGGGTTTCAGGGGGACGATTTCCCTGGTGCCGAAGACTTCCTCGGTGTAGGTCTTGCGCACGAGGCTGCGCAGGTCGTCGGCGGGGATGTCGGCTATGTAGAGCGACAGGATCTCGAACGCCAGGTCCGCGTAGGCCAGGCCGCGCCAGCGCGCGAGCGTGCCGGCGTCGACCTTGGGGTATTGGGTCGGCAGGTACAGGCCGCCGTCCGGCGCCAAGCCTTCGAGCAGGATCTCGGAGAAGCCGCGGGGCGTGGCGTCGCCGCGGGTGCTGAGGTACTTCATGCGGGAGTCTCCCGCCGGCGGCCGCTTGAAGCCCCGGCGTGCGGTTCAAGTCACGAAGGCTGCGCGCGCAACCGGTGCGGCGCGCAGCCCTGGCCTCAGGCCATGGTCCGGCCAGCGCGTCAGGCCAGCTCTTCCTTGCGCAGGCTGACGATGGGCGCCAGCACCGTGGGCAGCGCCTGCATCTGGGCGATGGCCTTGCGCATGGAGCCTTCGATGGTGTCGTGCGTGAGGATGATGACGTCGGTGTTCTTCTCGCCCTCGGCCGACTCGCGCTGCAGCAGCGCGTCGATGCTGATGCCGTGCTCGGCCAGGATGCCGGTGACGCGCGAGAGCACGCCGGCCTCGTCGGCCACCTGCAGCCGCAGGTAGAAGGCGGTGCGCACCTGGTCGATGGGCAGGATGGGCATGTCCGACAGCGCCTCGGGCTGGAAGGCCAGGTGCGGCACGCGGTTGCCGGGGTCGGCGGTGTGCAGGCGGGTGACGTCCACCAGGTCGGCGATCACGGCGCTGGCCGTGGGCTCGGCACCGGCGCCCTTGCCGTAGTACAGCGTCGTGCCCACGGCGTCGCCCTGCACCACCACGGCGTTCATGGCGCCTTCGACGTTGGCGATCAGGCGCTTGGCCGGGATCAGCGTCGGGTGCACGCGCAACTCGATGCCGCTTTCCTGGCGGCGCGCGATGCCCAGCAGCTTGATGCGGTAGCCGAGCTGCTCGGCGTAGCGGATGTCCGCGGCCTGCAGCTTGGTGATGCCTTCCACATGGGCCTTGTCGAACTGCACGGGCACGCCGAAGGCGATGGCCGCCATGATGGTGGCCTTGTGCGCGGCGTCCACGCCCTCGATGTCGAAGGTCGGGTCGGCTTCGGCGTAGCCCAGGCGCTGGGCTTCCTTGAGCACCACCTCGAAGTCCAGCCCCTTGGAGCGCATCTCCGAGAGGATGAAGTTCGTGGTGCCGTTGATGATGCCGGCGATCCACTCGATGCGGTTGGCGGTGAGGCCTTCGCGCAGCGCCTTGATGATGGGAATGCCGCCGGCCACGGCGGCCTCGAAGGCGACCATCACGCCGCGGGCGCGGGCGGCTTCGAAGATTTCCGTGCCGTGCACGGCCAGCAGCGCCTTGTTGGCGGTGACCACGTGCTTGCCGGCGGCGATGGCGTCCATCACCAGCGCCTTGGCCACGCCGTAGCCGCCTATGAGCTCGACCACGATGTCGATGTCGGGATTGGCGATGACTTCGCGGGCGTCGGCGACGACCTTGGCGTGCTCGCCCACGACGGCGCGGGCGCGCTCGACGTCGAGATCGGCCACCATGGCGATTTCAATGCCGCGACCCGCGCGGCGGCGGATTTCTTCCTGGTTGCGCGTGAGCACGTTGAACGTGCCGCCACCGACGGTGCCAATGCCGAGCAGGCCGACCTGTATGGGTTTCATAGGAGGGGGGTTTCAGTCAGAACGAGTGACGTTTGCGGTAGTGGTCGAGGAAGCGCGCGATGCGCCCAATGGCGTCGGCGAGATCGTCGGAATTGGGCAGGAAGACCAGGCGGAAGTGGTCGGGGGTGGCCCAATTGAAGCCGGTGCCCTGGACGATGAGCACCTTCTCCTCGGCCAGCAGCTCGTAGGCGAACTGCTGGTCGTCGGCGATGGGGTAGATCTTGGGGTCCAGGCGCGGGAACATGTACAGCGCCGCTTTCGGCTTGACCACGCTCACGCCCGGAATCTGGTTGAGCAGCTCGGTGGCCAGGTCGCGCTGGCGCGCCAGGCGCCCGCCCGGGGCCACCAGGTCCTTGATGCTCTGGTAGCCGCCCAGGGCCGTTTGAATGGCGAGCTGGCCCGGCGTGTTGGCGCACAGCCGCATGGAGGCCAGCATGTTCAGGCCTTCGATGTAGTCGCGGGCGTGCTTCTTGGGGCCCGACACCACCATCCAGCCGGCGCGGTAGCCGCAGGAGCGGTAGTTCTTGGACAGGCCGTTGAAGGTCACGCAGAGCACGTCCTCGGCCAGCGAGGCGATGGAGGTGTGCGTGGCGCCGTCGTAGAGCGTCTTGTCGTAGATCTCGTCGGCGAACACGATCAACTGGTGCTGGCGGGCGATCTCCAGGATCTCGCGCAGCAGCTCCGGCGGGTACAGCGCGCCCGTCGGGTTGTTGGGGTTGATGACGACGATGGCCTTGGTGTTGGCGGTGATCTTGCTGCGGATGTCGGCGAGGTCGGGCGTCCAGTCGGCCTGCTCGTCGCAGACGTAGTGCACGGGGCGGCCGCCGGAAAGCGACACGGCCGCGGTCCACAGCGGGTAGTCGGGTGCGGGCACCAGCACCTCGTCGCCCGTGTCCAGCAGCGCGTTGAGCGCCATCACGATGAGCTCGGAGGCGCCGTTGCCCAGGTAGACGTCGTCCACGGACACGCCGGGGATCTGCTTCTCCTGCGTGTAGTGCACGACCGCCTTGCGCGGCGCGAAGAGGCCCTTGCTGTCGGTGTAGCCGGCGGCGGCGGACAGGTTGCGGATCATGTCCTGGACGATTTCGTCCGGAGGGTCGAAGCCGAACACGGCGAGGTTGCCGATGTTGAGCTTGATGATCTTCTGGCCCTCCTCTTCCATCTGGCGGGCCTTTTCCAGCACGGGGCCACGGATGTCGTAACAGACGTCGGCAAGCTTGCTGGACTTGGAAATCGGCTTCAAGAAGGGTCTCCGGCGAAACGCACGCCACTCCGGCGCGCGCGAAAACTAGAATTATCCACGTGAAGTTCCAGCCCGATCGACTCGAAGGCGTCAATGCCATTTCCCGCCACGAGCCCCAGCGCTTGTGGGTCAACACCACCGAATGGGGGCAAAGCGTTCTGGTGCCCGTGCGCGGCGAGGTTCAGCCTTGGCCCGTGGAGCGCTTTGAAGCCCTGACCGAGGAGCACTTTGCCCAACTGCTGCAACTGCGTCCGGAGCTCGTGATTTTCGGCTCGGGCCCGCGCCTGCGTTTTGTCAAGCCGGCCCTGCTGCGTTCGCTCATCACGGCCGGCATAGGCGTGGAGACCATGGACACGGCCGCGGCCTGCCGCACCTACAACGTGCTGGCCAGCGAGGGGCGCATCGTCGCCGCGGCGCTGCTGCTGGAGCGCGGCTGAACCTGACTGAGGGCGGCTGAAAGCGGCTGCACGCGGCAGCGTGCCGAGCCGGCCGCCGTCGGCAATCCTGAAAAGAAGCCCGCACCGTGCGCGGTGGGGGCTTGCATTACCGCGCGCCGCCCTCAGCTTGGGAAAGCCGGCGGCGGGTGTTTCGTGATGAAACGCCGCTGCGGCGTCAATACCTGCCGGGAAACCGGTTCAGGCCAATTCCGGACACGGGCAAGCCCTACCCGTGACGGGCTATAATAAATAGTTGCTCCGGCGCTGCCGCCCGGCCCCATAGCGAGAAGAGAAACACTCCTCCATGACGCCTGCCCTGAACAAACCCCTTCCTGAATTCGAAGCGCTCGCCACGAGCGGCATCAAATTCACGCCCGCCGCCTTTGCGGGGCAGATCGTGGTGCTGTATTTCTATCCCAAGGACAATACCCCGGGTTGTACCACCGAGGCACTGCAGTTCCGTGATCAACACAAGGAATTCGTGAAGTCCGGCGCAGTCGTCTTTGGCGTCTCGCGCGACAACATGGCCTCGCACGATAAGTTCCGCCAGACGCTGGAACTGCCATTCGACCTGATCGCCGACACCGAAGAAAAGCTCTGCCACATGTTCGGCGTGGTCAAGAACAAGATCATGTACGGCAAGAAGGTCAAGGGCATCGAGCGCAGCACGTTCCTGATCGACGCCGGCGGCGTGCTGCGTGCCGAGTGGCGCGGCATCAAGGTCGCCGGCCATGTGGACGAAGTGCTCAAGGCCGTCAAGGCGCTCAAGACCACGGCCTGATCGCCGTCGCTGTCTACGCCGCGCACCAGTACGGTGCGCCACACACGAAGAGCCGGCCCAGCGCCGGCTTTTTTTACGTGCTCATGACAACCCCGCTCCGTGATTTTCCATGCCGTGCTGGGCATGCAAGCTGCTAGAAATGCGTCATGGCGCTTTGGCCTTGTTGCAGCAGCTCTTACCCCCTCTTTCAAGCGGGCTATGATGGCTGCATGCTCCTGAAGCCTCAGCGCGCATCGAACCGAAGCCGCACCGTCCCTGGCGACTGTGCGGCTTCGGCGTTTCTGGCCTTTGCAAACGCCTTCTTCAGAGGACCTTCATGCCCCTTCCCAAGCCGCCTGCACGCAAAGCTGCCCAACTCACGACTGCCGACTTCGAGTCGCAGGCTGCCCCCAAAGGCGGCAAACGCGGGTTGAAACGGGCTGCTGCCGCGGAGGCCGAGCCGGCACTGCTGGACCTGCGCAACGACGCCGCCGAGGCCGCGGCTCCTCCCCTGGAAGTCACCCCGCCCGCCGCGGCCGCGCCCAGCGCGATGCCCGCCTCGCCCAACACCAGGGCCGCCCCGCGCCCGCGCAAGCCGCGCAGCACCGGGCCGGCCAAGCTCTTCGTGCTCGACACCAACGTGCTCATGCACGACCCGATGAGCCTGTTCCGCTTCGACGAGCACGACATCTACCTGCCGATGATCACGCTCGAGGAGCTCGACGGCCACAAGAAGGGCATGAGCGAGGTCTCGCGCAACGTGCGCCAGGTCAGCCGCGACCTCGACGCCCTGGCCGGCGGCCCCGACGCCGCCAAGCTCGACCCGGCCGAGGGCATCGCGCTGGCCAAGACCGGCCACAAGGAAGCGCTTGGGAAGCTCTTCTTCCAGACCCAGCTGCTGGAGACCAAGCTGCCCCAGGGGCTGCCCCAGGGCAAGGCCGACAACCAGATCCTGGGCGTGGTGCAGTCGCTGCGCGAGCAACAGCAGGGCCGTGAAGTGGTGCTGGTGTCCAAGGACATCAACATGCGCATCAAGGCCCGCGCGCTGGGCCTGGCCGCCGAGGACTATTTCAACGACAAGACGCTCGACGACGTAGACCTGCTCTACACCGGCGTGCTGCAGCTGCCCGCGGACTTCTGGGAGCGCCATGGCAAGACCATGGAGAGCTGGCAGCAAGGCGGCCACACCTACTACCGCATCAGCGGCCCGCTGGTGCCCGCGCTGCTGGTCAACCAGTTCGTGTACCTGGAGACGCCCGGCGCCGCGCCGCTGTACGCCCGCGTGGCCGAGATCACCGGCAAGAACGCCGTGCTCAAGACGCTCAAGGAGTACACGCACCAGAAGAACGCCGTGTGGGGCGTCACCGCCCGCAACCGCGAGCAGAACTTCGCGCTGAACCTGCTCATGGACCCGGAGTGCGACTTCCTCACCCTCACCGGCACGGCCGGCACGGGCAAGACGCTGATGACGCTGGCCGCGGGCCTCTCCCAGGTGCTCGACGACCGCCGCTACAGCGAGATCATCGTCACCCGCGTGACCGTGCCCGTGGGCGAGGACATCGGCTTCCTGCCCGGTACCGAGGAAGAGAAGATGGGCCCGTGGATGGGCGCGCTGGACGACAACCTGGAGGTGCTGGCCCGCAGCGACTCCAGCGCCGGCGAGTGGGGCCGCGCCGCCACCAACGAGCTGGTGCGCAGCAAGATCCGCATCAAGAGCCTGAACTTCATGCGCGGGCGCACCTTCCTCAACAAGTTCGTGATCATCGACGAGGCCCAGAACCTCACGCCCAAGCAGATGAAGACGCTCATCACCCGCGCGGGCCCGGGCACCAAGATCGTCTGCCTGGGCAACCTGGCGCAGATCGACACGCCCTACCTCACCGAAGGCAGCTCCGGCCTCACCTACGCAGTGGACCGCTTCAAGGGCTGGCCGCACTCGGGGCACGTCATGCTCGCCCGCGGCGAGCGCTCCCGCCTGGCGGACTTCGCTTCCGAAGTGCTGTAACGCCGGCCGGGTTCACGCCTACCGCCCAAAGGGGCTGCGCAAGCAGCCCTTTTTCGTTGCCGCAACGACTCGCCCCGCGCCGCCGCTACAGTGCGGCCCGCCTATGAAGCTGCGTCTGAAAATCCTGCTGCTGGCGCTGCTGCCGCTGGTGGCGGCGCTGTGCCTGATCGCTTGGGCCGTGGTGCACCAGGAAAAGGAGCTGCTCGCGCGTGAGCGCGCCGCCGTGCAACGTGCCTACATGGACGCGCGCCGCGACGAGCTGCGCCACTACGTGGAGCTGGCCATGAGCAACGTGCGCCCGCTCTACGAACGCTCGGCGCAGCAGGACGAAGCCAGCCGCCGCGCCGCCGCCGTGCAGGCCCTCTCGCAGCTCGCGCAACTGGACTACGGCGCCGACGGCTACTTCTTCGTCTACGACCTCGAAGGCCGCGTGCTCATGCACTCGCGCCAGCCGGAGCTCATAGGCCGCAACCTGTGGGAGCTGCGCGACCCCAACGGCTCGCCCACCATCCAGCGCCTCATCGCGCAGGCCAAGGCCGGCGGCGGCTACGTCGAATACCTGTGGCGACAGCCCTCCAGCGAGCGCATGGCGCCCAAGCTGGGCTACGTGGTGGCGCTGCCGCAGTGGAACTGGATGCTGGGCACGGGCCTGTACCTGGACGGCATACAGGCCGCGCTGGGCCAGCTGGAGCAGGAGTCGCGCAGCAACGTGGCGCGCACGCTATGGCTCATGGGCGGCATCGCGCTGGTGGCGCTGCTGCTCATCAGCGCCAGCGGGCTGGCCTTGAACTTGAGCGAGCAGCGCGCGGCCGAGCACAAGCTGCGCGCCCTCGCCCACCAGGTGGTGCGGCTGCAGGAGGACGAGCGCGCCCACCTCGCGCGCGAGCTGCACGACGGGCTGAGCCAGCACCTGGTCGCCATCAAGCTGCTGGTGGAGTCGGCCCAGCGCGACGGCCGCGCCGAGGTGCTGCGCCAGGCCGCGCAGCGCCTGGGCGACAGCCTCAACGAGGTGCGCCGCATCTCGCACCGGCTGCGCCCCGCGCTGCTGGACACCCTGGGGCTGCCCGCCGCGCTGGCCCACCTGGCGCAGGAGTTCGCCGAAAGCGGCGCCGTGCAGGCCGGCGCCACCGTGCAGGGGAGTCCCAAGCCGCTGCCGGAAGTCGTCAACACCGTGCTGTTCCGCGTGGCGCAGGAGGCGCTGACCAACGTGGCCAAGCACGCGCAGGCGCAACACCTGGCGCTGGCGCTGGAGTTCCCCGAGGCCGGCGGCGTGGCCATGCGCGTGCTCGACGACGGCCGCGGCTTCGACGCCGAGGCCGCGCAGGACGCCTCCGGCCCCGGCATCGGCCTGCGCAACATGCGCGAGCGCCTCGTCTCCATTGGCGGGCTGCTGGAGGTGCAAAGCCGCCCCGGCCACGGCACACAGATCGAGGCCGTCATTGCCGCCGCGCAGCTCGCGCGGCTGGCGCGCGACAATCCCGCGCCATGACCGCCGGCAGTACCTCCCCGCTTCGCATCCTGCTCGTCGACGACCACCCGCTGGTGCGCGACGGCCTGCGCGCGCGGCTGCAGGCCGACGGCTACGTGGTCACGGCCGAGGCCGGCGCGCCGGAGTCGGCCATGCAGGCGCTGCTGCGCGACCAGCCCGACCTCGTGCTCATGGACGTGGGCCTCAAGGGCAGCAGCACCAACGGCATCGAGCTGGCGGCGCAGATGCTGCAGCGCCGCCCGGGCCTGGCCGTGCTGATGTTCAGCATGTACGACAACCCCGAGTACGTGCAGCGCGCGCTGCAGGCCGGCGCGCGCGGCTACGTGCTCAAGGACGCCTCCGGCGACGAGCTGCTGGCCGCCATAGAGGCCATACGCGCCGGCGGCACCTTCCTGAGCCCGGGCGTGACGCGGCGCATGTTCCGCGCGCAGGCACCCAAGCCCATCCTGACGCCGCGCGAGAGCGAGATCCTGAGCGCCCTGGCCCGCGGCGAGAGCAGCAAGCAGATCGCGCGGGCGCTGGACCTGTCGGTGCGCACCGTGGAGACGCACCGCCAGAACATCAAGCGCAAGCTGGAGCTGGACAGCCCGGCCGAGCTCATGCGCTACGCGCTCGAACACGCGCGCAACCCCTGACGCCTGCTGCCGCTCCAGCGCCCGCACCTTCAAACCTGGGGTTGACCCCTAGGTGGCGCCACGCAAGCGCCCCCGTAGCCGCGACGGATGTTTGCGTTGCCTCCAGCGCCGACCATGACGCCCCTGTCCAACACCCATCGCGCAGGGGCCGGCTGCTTGCCCGGCTGAAGCGCGCCGCAGGAGCCAACCCTATGTCTTTCATCCGTCGCCACCTGCCCTGGGCAGGCGTGGCCGTCCTGGGCGCCTGCTCGCTGGCCTACGTGGCCCTGGCGCGCGGCGAAGCGGTGAGCGCGCTGTGGATCGTGGTCGCCGCGGTCTGCGTCTACCTCATCGGCTACCGCTACTACAGCCTGTTCCTCGCGCAACGGGTGCTGGGCCTGGACCCCACGCGCCAGACGCCGGCCTGGAAATACAACGACGGCCTGGACTTCGTGCCCACCAACAAGCACGTGCTCTACGGCCACCACTTCGCGGCCATCGCGGGCGCCGGCCCGCTGGTGGGCCCGGTGCTGGCGGCGCAGATGGGCTACCTGCCCGGGCTGCTGTGGATCCTCGCGGGCGTGGTCTTCGCCGGCGCGGTGCAGGACTTCATCGTGCTCTTCATCTCCACGCGGCGCGACGGGCGCTCGCTCGGCGACCTGGTGAAGCAGGAGATGGGCACGGTGCCGGGGCTGATCGCGCTCTTCGGCGCCTTCATGATCATGATCATCATCCTCGCGGTGCTGGCGCTGATCGTGGTGAAGGCGCTGGCCGAGTCCCCGTGGGGCACCTTCACGGTGGCCGCCACCATTCCGGTGGCGCTGTTCATGGGCGTGTACCTGCGCTTCATCCGGCCCGGGCGCATCGGCGAGATCTCCGTCATCGGCTTCGTGCTGCTGATGGCCGCCATCCTGGGCGGGCAGTGGGTGCACGAGAGCCCCACGCTGGCGCCGCTCTTCACCTTCGACGGCAAGGCGCTGACGTGGCTGCTCATCGGCTACGGCTTCGTCGCCGCGTCCATTCCGGTGTGGCTGCTGCTGGCGCCGCGCGACTACCTCTCGACCTTCCTCAAGATCGGCACCATCGTCGCGCTGGCCATCGGCATCGTGGTCGTTGCGCCCTCGCTGCAGATGCCCAAGCTCACGCAGTTCGCGGCCGGCAACGGCCCGGTGTGGGCGGGCAACCTGTTCCCCTTCCTCTTCATCACCATCGCCTGCGGCGCGGTGTCCGGCTTCCACGCTCTCATCTCGTCGGGCACCACGCCCAAGATGCTGGAGAACGAATCGCACGCCCGCTACATCGGCTACGGCGGCATGCTGGCCGAGAGCTTCGTGGCGGTGATGGCGCTGGTGGCGGCCTCGTGCATCGAGCCGGGCGTGTACTTCGCCATGAACAGCCCGGCCGCGCTGGTGGGCAAGACGCCCGAGGCCGTGGCGGCGACGCTCTCCACCTGGGGCTTCGTCATCACGCCGGAGATGCTGGTGCAGACCGCCAAGGACGTGGGCGAGAACACCATCCTGGCCCGCGCCGGCGGCGCGCCGACCCTGGCCGTGGGCATGGCCCACATCCTTCACCAGGTCGTGGGCGGCAAGGCCATGATGGCCTTCTGGTACCACTTCGCCATCCTGTTCGAGGCGCTCTTCATCCTCACCGCCGTGGACGCCGGCACGCGCGCCGGCCGCTTCATGCTGCAGGACCTGCTGGGCAGCTTCGTGCCCGCGCTCAAGCGCACGGAATCCTTGCCCGCGAACCTGCTGGCCACGGGCCTGTGCGTGGCGACCTGGGGCTACTTCCTGTACCAGGGCGTGGTCGATCCGCTGGGCGGCATCAACACGCTGTGGCCCCTCTTCGGCATTGCCAACCAGATGCTGGCGGCCGTGGCGCTGATGCTGGGCACGGTGGTGCTGTTCCGCATGAAGAAGGACCGCTACGCCTGGGTGACCATCGTTCCCACCGTGTGGCTGCTGCTGTGCACGCTGACCGCGGGCTGGCAGAAGATCTTCTCGGAGGACGTGCGCGTGGGCTTCCTGGCCCATGCCGGCAAGTACGCCGACGCGCTGGCGCAAGGCAAGGTGCTGGCCCCGGCCAAGAGCCTGGAGGCGATGGAGCGCGTAATCTTCAACGACCGGCTGGACGCGGCGCTGTGCGGCCTGTTCATGTTCGTGGTCGCGAGCATCCTGGTGTATGCCGTGCGCAGCGTGCTGGCCGCCCGCGCCAGCCGCGCGCCCACCACGCGCGAGATGGCCTACGAGCGGCTGCCCGCCGACGCCCAGGCCGCGGCCCATGCCTGAAGCTGAAACCAAGGCTTCCCGCCTGGCCCAGCTGGGCCAGGCCGGGCGCTACTTCGCGCAGGGCCTGCGCCTCATGGTCGGGTTGCCGGACTACGGCGGCTACCTGGAGCACATGAAGCGCACCCACCCCGACCAGGAACCCATGAGCTACGAGGCGTTCTTTCGGGATCGCCAGCAGGCGCGGTATGGCGGGGGAACGGGGAAGTGCTGTTGAGGCGCTGGAAGAAAAAAGAAAAGGGGCCGCTTGCGCGGCCCCTTCCCCTCCTCCCTCGCGCTCCCTCTTTTATTCGTTGCCTTACTTGGCGCCCACCAGGTCGCTGATCTGGCGCAGGGCGGCCGGGTCTTCCATGGTGGTCAGGTCGCCCGGGTCGCGCTGTTCGCACACGGCCTGGATGGCGCGGCGCAGCAGCTTGCCGGAGCGCGTCTTGGGCAGCACGCTCACGAAGCGCACGCGCGCCGGGCGCGCCACCGCGCCCAACTGCGCGTCCACCGTCTTCAGGATCTCGGCTTCGAGCTGCTTCATGCGGGCCTCGTCGCCCAGCGCCGTGGCGTCGCGCAGCACGGCAAACGCCATGGCCACCTGGCCCTTGAGCTGGTCGGCCACGCCCACCACCGCCACCTCGGCCACGGCCGCATGGCTGCAGATGCTCTCCTCGATCTCGCGCGTGCCCAGGCGGTGGCCGGCCACGTTGATCACGTCGTCCGTGCGGCCCAGGATGAAGTAGTAGCCGTCCTTGTCGCGGATGCCCCAGTCGAAGGTGCTGTAGAGCCAGTGCTCCGGCTTGCCGTCCAGCGCCGGCACCTTCTGCCAGTAGGTCTTGACGAAGCGGTCGTCGTCACCCCACACCGTCTGCAGGCAGCCCGGCGGCAGCGGGCCTTCCACCACCACCACGCCCTTCTGGTCGGCGCCCTTGAGCTCCTCGCCGCTTTGCTGGTCGATCAGCTTCACGTCGTAGCCGTAGGTCGGCACGCCGGGGCTGCCGAACTTGCTGGGCTGCTTCTCCACGCCGTTGGCGATGGACAGGATGGGCCAGCCCGTCTCGGTCTGCCAGTAGTTGTCGATGATGGGGCAGCCCAGGCCCTCGCTGATCCAGCGCGCCGTGGGCTCGTCCAGCGGCTCGCCGGCCAGGAACAGCGCCTTGAGCGTGGACAGGTCGTACTTCTTCAGCAGCGCCGGGTCGTGCTTCTTGAGCACGCGAATGGCCGTGGGGGCGCTGAACATCACGGTGGCCTTATACTTCTCCACCAGGCTCCACCACACGCCCGCGTCCGGCGTGGTGGGCAGGCCTTCGTACAGCACCGTGGCCATGCCGCCGATCAGCGGCCCATAGACGATGTAGCTGTGGCCCACCACCCAGCCGATGTCGCTGGTGCACAGGAAGGTCTCGCCCGGGTCGCCCTGGAAGATGTGCTTCAGGCTCGCGGCCAGCGCCACGGTGTAGCCGCCGGTGTCGCGCTGCACGCCCTTGGGCTTGCCCGTGGTGCCGCTGGTGTAGAGCGTGTAGCTCGGGTGCGTGGCGTCCACCCACTCGCAAGGCACCTCGGTGCCGGTGAACTGCTCGCGCACCGCGGCGAAGTCCACGTCGCGGCCTTCGGTGCGCTCCATGAGCGCCAGGCCGCGGTCCACCAGCAGCACCTTGGCGGGCTTGTGGCTCGCAAGGCGCAGCGCCTCGTCCAGCAGCGGCTTGTAGGCGATGACCTTGCCGCCGCGCGAGCCGGCGTCGGCGCTCACCACCACGGTGGGCGCGGCGTCGTCGATGCGGCTGGCCAGGCTGTGGCTGGCAAAGCCGCCGAACACCACGGAGTGGATGGCCCCCAGCCGCACCGCGGCCAGCATGGCGAACACGGCCTCGGGAATCATGGGCATGTACAGCAGCACGCGGTCGCCCTTCTTGACGCCCAGCGACTGCAGCACCGCCGCCATGCGCTGCACCTCGGCGTGCAGCTCGCGGAAGCTGTAGATCTGCTCCTTGTCCACCTCGGTGGACACCCAGACCAGCGCGTTCTGGTCCGCACGGTCCTTGAGGTGGCGGTCCACCGCGTTGTGGCAAAGGTTGGTCTCCCCGCCCGGGAACCAGCGGACGAACGGCGCCTTGCTGTAGTCGCAAACCTGGTCGAACGGCTTGTTCCATTCGATCAACTTGGCCTGCTCGGCCCAGAAATCCTCACGCTGCTCGACCGAGCGCTTGTGAAAGTCCGCGTAGCTCATGCTTTAGGCTCCTGCTTGCATGCGAAATAATGAATTCAAAATTTGGCGATCCTGAAGGTCCGGGGTGGCCTGGCCGCCTGCTGTCTTGTTGTTGGGGTTGTGGGGTCAGTCGATGCGGACCACGAAGCGGCCCCGCACCTTGCCGTCCATGAGCGCCTGCGCGCCCCACCTCGCTTGCGCGAGCGGGATGGTCTGCGTGAGGCCGTCCAGCAAGCCGGTATCAAGCGATTCGAAGATGCGCTGCCACGCCGCCTCGCGCAGCGGCCGCGCCGGCCACACGCTGTTGATGCCGGCCAGCGTCACGCCGCGCAGGATGAAGGGCATCACCGAGCCGGGCAGGTCCGCGCCCTGCGCCAGACCGCAGGCTGCCACGGTGCCATTCCACTTCGTTTGCGCCAGCGCATTGACCAGCGTGTGGCTGCCCGCGGCGTCCACCACGGCGTCCCAGCGTTCCTTCTGCAGCGGTTTTCCAGCGGCTTCCAGCGTGCGGCGGTCCAGGATGTCGGCGGCGCCCAGCGCGCGCAGGTAATCGGCCTCGGCCATCTTGCCGGTGGCGGCGGTGACACGGTGCCCGGCGCGCGCCAGCAGCGCGATGGCGATGCTGCCCACGCCACCGGTGGCGCCCGTGACCAGCACTTCGCTTTGCGGCTTCAGGCCGTGGCGCTCCAGCGCCAGCACGGCCAGCGCCGCGGTGAAGCCGGCCGTGCCCACGGCCATGGCGTGCTCGGTGGAGAAACCCGCGGGCAGCTTGACCAGCCCGTCCGGCGGCAGCACGGCCTGCTGCGCCAGGCAGCCCCAGCGCGTTTCTCCTACCTCGGCGCCGGTGCTGGCGACACGGTCGCCAGGCTGGAAGCCGGGGTGGCGGCTGGCGATGACGACGCCCGCGCCGTCTATGCCCGGCACCATGGGAAAGCGTCGCACCACAGGCGAGCGGTCGGTGATGGCCAGACCGTCCTTGAAATTCAGCGTGGAGTGCTGGATGCGCACCAGCACCTCGCCCTCGCCCGGCTCCAGCGGCGGCAGCTCGCGCACGTCGGCGCTGAAACCGCCGGCGTCCTTCTGCAGGTACAGGGCACTGAACATCTTGGGGGTGTCTCCAGGCGCTGCCGGGACCGTTGGCCGGCGGCTTTGTGTTAGGCCTGGATTGCATGCGCATGCGCTGACGGCATGCTGACGCATTGACTTGGCGCTAATAAGGCCATTGGGCTGGGTTAATCCCCCCTCGAACATGGTACTCTCCGCGCCCGTGAAGAAAGCCCTACCTTCCCTGCTGCTTACTTGTGTGCTTTTCGCAACAGTCGGTGCGGAAGCCGCGCCGCGTTCGAAATCACACCCGCACAGGCACAGCGCCAAGACTGCGCCAGCAGCTGCCGCTGCGGCCACGGCCGCCACGGCTGCCATTGCCACTGCAGCAACCGCCACCGCTGCCCCCACAACCCTCACCACCGCGCCCGCCGCTGCCCCTGCGACTGCCGCCGCGCCCATGCCGGACGGCGTCACGCAGCTGCTCATCGAACGTGGCCTGCTGCCTGCCGGCGCCGCGCCGCTGGTGCAGAACATGAGGGACAAGGCGTCCAACCTGGTGATCTCCGCCTTCGACTTCCTGGGCGTGCCCTACCGCCGCGGCGGCAATTCGGAAGAGACGGGGTTCGATTGCAGCGGCTTCACCCGCCACGTGTTCGAACGCACGCTGGGCCTGGTGCTGCCCCGGCGCGCCGACGACCAGGCCAAGGCCGACGGGCTGCAGCAAGTGGGCCGCGACGAGCTCAAGCCCGGCGACCTCGTGTTCTTCAACACGCTGCGCCACACCTTCTCGCACGTGGGCATCTACGTGGGCGACGGCAAGTTCATCCACGCCCCGCGCACCGGCCAGAACGTGCGCGTGGAAGACATGCGCGAGGCCTACTGGACGCACCGCTTCACCGGCGGCCGCCGCGTGCCCGGCGTCAACGACGGCAACGAGCTGATGCGCGAAGCCGGCATGTCGCAGCCGCGCTGAAGCGCACCGTGCCCCGGCCCAAGCTGCGGGCCCGCAAGGCAACCTGCTTCAAGTCCCTCTTGTGAAGGGAACGGCACAATCGAGGGATGGCCGAACGAGCGATTCCCATTGCCGACCTGCGCTATGCCGCGGCGACGCCCCGCATTCCTGAGCAGTTGACCCCGCCGTCGGGCCTGCTGGCCGACCGCCTCGGCCGCCCGCTGCACGACTTGCGCATCTCCGTGACGGACCGCTGCAACTTCCGCTGCAGCTACTGCATGCCCAAGGAGATCTTCACCAACGACTACGGCTTCCTGCCCCAGTCGTCGCTGCTGAGCTTCGAGGAGATCACGCGGCTGGCGCGCATCTTCGTGGCTCACGGCGTGCACAAGCTGCGCCTGACCGGCGGCGAGCCGCTGCTGCGCAAGAACGTGGAAAAGCTCATCGAGATGCTCTCCGCGCTGCGCACGCCGGAGGGCCAGCCGCTGGACCTCACCCTCACCACCAACGCCACGCTGCTGGCGCGCAAGGCGCAGGCGCTCAAGGACGCCGGCCTCAAGCGCGTGACGGTGAGCCTGGACGCGCTGGACGACGCGGTCTTCCGCCGCATGAACGACGTGGACTTCCCCGTGGCCGACGTGCTGGCCGGCATCGAGGAGGCGCGCCGCGTGGGACTTGGGCCGCTGAAGGTCAACATGGTGGTCAAGCGCGGCACCAACGACCACGAGATCGTGCCCATGGCGCGCTGGTTCCGGGAGCACTACGACGGCCAGGTCATCCTGCGCTTCATCGAGTTCATGGACGTGGGCGCCTCCAACGGCTGGCGCATGGACGACGTGCTGCCCTCGGCCCAGGTGCGCGAGCGCATCCACGAGGTCTTCCCGCTGGAGCCCACCGCCCCCAACGCCGTGGGCGAGACGGCGCAGCGCTGGCGCTACGCGGACGGGCGCGGCGAGATCGGCCTGATCTCCAGCGTCACCCAGGCGTTTTGCGGCGACTGCAACCGCGCGCGGCTGTCCACCGAGGGGCGGCTGTACCTGTGCCTGTTCGCCTCGCAGGGCCAGGACTTGCGCTCGCTGCTGCGCGGCGGCGCCAGCGACGAGCAGATCGCCGCCGCCATCGGCCTGATCTGGCAGGAGCGCGGCGACCGCTACTCGGAGCTGCGCGGCGCGCAGCAGGCCGACGCGGGCTCGGGGCGGCGCCGCGTCGAGATGCACTACATCGGAGGCTGACAAGCACCATGGGACTCCTTCCCGCCCAAGGCTCCTGCCGCCGGCTGCTGGCCCTCACGGCCGCGGCCACCCTCGTCCTGCCCTGGATGGCGGGCGAGTTCGCCAAGCAGTTCTTCCAGCCCGGCCTCACCAACGACCCGGCGCGGCAGACGCTGCTGATCGACTACATCGTGATCGGCGCGCTGGTGTTCGGCCTGACCATGATGCTCACCGTAGGCCTGGGCTGCTGGATGCGCACCGTCATGCAGGGCCCGCAGCGCCGCGCCGACGACTACCCCATGCCGGACGAGGACGCCCGCCGCCCATGATCGACGCCCAAGACATCACCGGCCTGATCCTGGCCGGCGGACGCGGCAGCCGCATGGGCGGCGTCGACAAGGGTCTGCAAAACCTCAACGGCCTGCCCATGGCGATGCACGCCCTCCTGCGGCTGCAGCCCCAGGTGGGCGCCGTGCTGATCAATGCCAACCGCAACCTCGCGGCCTACGAATCCTTCGGCGTGCCGGTGTGGCCGGACGCGCTGCCGGACTTCCCCGGCCCCCTGGCCGGCTTCATGGCCGGGCTGGAGCACTGCGAGACGCCGTGGCTGGTGACGGTGCCCTGCGACACGCCGCGCTTCCCCGCCGATTTGGTAGCGCGCCTGGCCGCCGCCGCGGACGAGGCCGGCGCCGACGTGGCCCTGCCCATCACCGAGGAAGACGGCCGCCCCCAGGTGCAGCCCGTGTTCTGCCTGATGAAGGCGTCACTGCTGGAAAGCCTGGTGCGCTTCACCAGCGAAGGCGGCCGCAAGATCGACCGCTGGATAGGCCAGCACCGCCACGTGGAAGTGCCCTTCGACGACGCCGAGGCCTTCTTCAACGCCAACACCCTGGCCGACCTGCGCCGGCTGGAGCCCTGATTTCGCCTGCCGCCGGGCCGCCCAACGCGGCCGAGGCGCCTGACCGACCCGACCGAACATGAACAACAACTCCCTGGCCGACATCGCCTCCTGCCTCAGCGGCTACGACCCCAACGCCCTGCCCGTCGAGAAGGCCCAGGCTTTCATCGCGCAAATGGTGCCGCGCGTGCAGGCGGTGGAAAGCCTGGCCCTGCGCACCGCGCTTGGGCGCGTGCTAGCGCGCGACGTGATCTCTCCGATCGACGTGCCCGCGCACGACAACTCGGCCATGGACGGCTTCGCCTTCCGCAGTGCCGACCTCTCGGCCGGCGCCGACACGGCGTTCGACATTGCCGGCACGGGCTACGCGGGCGCGCAGTTCGAGGGCGAAGTGACCACAGGCCAGTGCGTGCGCATCATGACCGGCGCCGTCATGCCCGCCGGGCTGGACACGGTGGTGCCGCAGGAGTTCACCAGGACGGTGGACGGCCGGGTGATCGTTCCGGCCGGCGTGGTGCGCGCCGGCGACAACCGCCGCCTCGCGGGCGAGGATTTGAAGCGCGGCGCCCCGGCGCTGCAGGCCGGCCGGGTGCTGCGCCCGGCGGACCTGGGGCTGCTGGCCTCGCTGGGCCAGGCCGAGGTGCCGGTGCTGCGGCGGCTGCGCGTGGCTTTCTTCTCCACCGGGGACGAGCTGCGGTCGATTGGCGAACCGCTGGACGCCGGCTGCGTGTACGACAGCAACCGCTACACGATCTGGGGCATGTTGCAGCGCCTGGGCGTGGACGCGATCGACATGGGTGTGGTGCGCGACGATCCCGCCGCGCTGGAAGCCGCCTTCCGCGAGGCGGCGGCCTGTGCGGACGCCGTCATCACCAGCGGCGGCGTGAGCGTGGGCGAGGCCGACCACACCAAGCAGGTCATGGCGTCGTTGGGCGAGGTGCTGTTCTGGAAGATCGCCATGCGCCCCGGACGGCCCATGGCCATTGGCCGCATCGGCGAGCCTGGAAAACAGGCCGTGCTGTTCGGCCTGCCGGGCAACCCGGTGGCGGTGATGGTGACGTTCTATGCCTTCGTCCGGAATGCGCTGCTGCAAATGGCGGGCGCCGGAAATTCACCGCTGCCGGTGATTCGCGCGGCCAGCGCGACGTCCATTCGGAAAAAGGCGGGGCGAACGGAATACCAGCGCGGGATCGTGGAGCGCGGGACCGATGGCAACTGGTCGGTACGCATCACCGGCAGCCAGGGCTCCGGCGTGCTGCGCTCGATGAGCGAGGCCAATGGGCTCATCGTGCTGGGGCACGAGCAGGGGAATATTGCTGCTGGGGAATTGGTGGATGTGGTGCCGTTTGAGGGATTAGTTTAAGTAGATTTCAGAGCAGCACATGCCGATGCAAAGCCGCCATCAGGGCGGCTTTTTTCACGCCCATATTTCTTGGCACAGACGAAATTTGCGCCTAAGATATGATTTTCGCTATTCCATCGTTATACCCATGAAGGCCTTCACTCGATTTTTCACGGCACTCCTTCTTGGCACCCTGCTATGTTTCTCAGCCAGTGCGCAGGATGTCGTTCGAAAACCCTTGCCGCCTGACCATCCTTTGATTGGCACCTGGCGCATCGAATTGCCGGATTTAAAATGCTTCGAGGAATATGAGCTGCGCGCCGACGGCATGAAATACTCCATGTCCGGCGAGGAGCGCAACGAGTCGGAATTCACCCTCTCCGATAGGCCCAGCGACAAGGGCTTTTACAAGTGGGTCGATAAACTCACCAAATCCAACGGACAGCCGGACTGCTCAGGGCACCAGGTGGAAATCGGGCATGTGGCGGTGAACTACATCAAGCTGCACCCCAGTAAAGATAAATTCCTGCTCTGCACGGCTGAGGATTTTAAATGGTGCTTTGCGGAGTTTTACAGGAGCAAGTGACGCTGAAAAGCTCATGCGCAGCCACCACGGCTTGAATTTAAATTCGGACACTTCCGCCAGGAAAACGGACATCCAGCTTGACCAGCGTATTCGTTCGTGAGAGGGTGACGGGCTTTGTCCCGCCCCGGAAAAGCCCGAAAGAAATAAGCCAGGCACAGCAACTGCAGCATCCGTAGCAGGCCTTTATAAACAAGCTCTTCACAAGGCAAGCCATGGTCATTGACGCCAGCAGCACCAGAATTTTCGCCGACCAACGCGCAACCAACCAAAATGCCCGTGTGGGCAGCGGCGCATCGTTTTCGGCGTCGCTCGTCGAAGCGTCAGCGGCGGCATGGGCATGAGCATGCAAATACCGGTGAATGCCGGCGATACAACCCCGCTGGACATCAACGGTACCGAGCGGATTGATTTTCTCCAGGTAGCGCAAACCGGCATAGGCGATGCCCATCTCCGCCAGGACAGCGTCACGGAGAAAATGCTGGTCTCGGCCCTGGCCACCATGCGGCGCCACCAGGGTGAAACCTCCAGCCCAACGACTTTGGACCGGTTCATCAAAACCGCTTGATGCAAAAACTCAAGAAATACCTGCTCCAAGCCGCCGCGTTCCTGGCCACCCTGTTGGCCGGCACCGCCAACGCTCAATTTGGCCACCTGGGATATGCCGAATTGCCGCAGCTCGACGGCGGCAAAACCGTGCTCTTTTATCCCACGCTGGCCGAGGAAACGGCCGTCCGCCAAGGCCCTTTTGAATTCTCCTGGGCGGCCGATGCGCCGCCCTCCTTCAGCAACGGCCGCCTCGTCGTCATTTCCCACGGCTCCGGCGGCTCGCCCTGGGTGCATATGGATTTGACGCGCACGCTGGTGCACCGCGGCTTTATCGTGGCCATTCCGCAGCACCAGGGCGACAATGATCAGGACCATTCCCGGCCCGGACCGGAAAGCTGGGCCCGCCGGCCGCTGGAAATCAGCCGCGCCATAGACGCGGTGGCCTCCTATCCGCCACTGCAGAATTTCGTCTCCACCGACCGCGTGGGCATATTTGGCGGCTCGGCCGGCGGCCATACGGCCCTCACACTGGCCGGCGGCCAATGGTCGCCGGACCGCTTCAAGGCCCATTGCGAGCAGCACCTGGAAGAGGATTTCAATTCCTGCGTAGGCTTCACCACGCGGCTGCGCGGCAATGCCCTGGACTATTTGAAACTGTGGCTGGCGCGCCGGGTGATTGCGTGGCGGTTCTCCGACCCGACGCCTCAACGCTACACGGATGCCCGCATACGCGCCGCCGTGGCCATGGTGCCGTTTGCCGCGGATTTTCTGCCCGCCTCGCTGGCCAAGCCCAAAATACCGCTCGGCCTGATCATTGCCGAGCGGGATGTGAACCAGATTCCCAAATTCCACGCCGAGGCCATCGCCCAAGCCTGCGAACCACGCTGTGAAGTGCTGCTGCGCCTGGCGGACGCCGGACACGGCGCCATGCTGTCACCCATGCCGCCTCTTGCGCCCGGCAGCATCGAGTTCGCGCTGCTGGGCGATCCGCCCAATTTTCAGCGTGCCACAAGGGTGAATCAGATACACCAGGCCATCGCCGAGTTCTTCGCACAACATTTATTGCCGGACAGATAAATTTTCAAGCAATTGAATGTCATTGCCGTGCCAGCCCAACCCGTGGACAGCGCGGCAAGAGGCAAACTCGCGCGCTACCGCGTTTATCAGGAAAACTGAATATTTTCTTCGCGCCGCACGGCGCGCCAGGCTTTTCGAATGGCGTCGGCGCTGCGCTGAATATCGTCGGGGTCGGCCGAAAATCCGATCACCGAGATTCTCATCACCCAGCGGCCGTGCCAGCGCGTGCCGCCGGCAAAGCACGTGGCGTCGGCCTGCACGCGGGCGATGACGGCGGCGTTCAGGGCGTCGTCGACCTGTCCGGCGTCTTCGCCGCCGCGCGGGGCGCCGGGGGCGGCGTGGCCCGCGCTGAAGCGCACCAGCACCTGGTTGAGCACCACGGCGTTGAGCACGGCCACGCCGGGCTCGCGCGCCAGCGCGTCGGCCATGTCGCGGGCCAGCTCGCAGTGGCGCTGCACCATGGCCGCCACGCCGTCGCGGCCCAGGTGCAGCAGCAGCGCGCAGGCGGCGAATCCCCGCGCGCGGCGCGAAAGCTCGGGCACGTACTGCGTGGGGTCGCGCTCGGCCGCCTGCGCGGCGGGCAGGTAGCTGGCGGCGGCGGTCATGGCGCGGCGGTGGGCGTCGGCGTCGCGGACGATGACGAAGCCGCTGTCGTAGGGCAGCTGCAGCCACTTGTGGCCGTCCGTGGCCCAGGAGTCGGCCTGCTCCACCCCGTCCACCAGCGCGGCGCGGCCGGGGCAGGCGCGCGCCCACAGGCCGAAGGCGCCGTCCACGTGCACCCAGGCACCGCGGGCGCGGGCCAGGGGAATCAGGCGCCTGAAGTCGTCGCAGGCGCCGGTGTTGACGTGGCCGGCCTGCAGCAGCACCAGCAGCGGGCCCACGCCGGCTTCGCCCAGGGCGCGCTCGAAATCGGCGGCGTCCATGCTGCCGTCCGCCTGGGCGCGTACGCGGCGCACGCGGCGGCGTCCCAAGCCCAGGTATTGCAGCCCGGCGTAGACGGTGACGTGCGCCTCCTCGCTCACGAGCACGGTCAGGGGCGGTGCGCCGTAGAGGCCGTCGGCTTCCACGTCCCAGCCCTCGCGCGCCAGCAGCGCGCTGCGCGCGGCGGCCAGCGCGGTGAAGTTGGCCATGGTGGCGCCGGTGACGAAGCCCACGGAGCACTCTGGCGGCAGGCGCAGCAACTCCAGCAGCCAGCGCGCGGCCACGGTTTCAGCCGCAGCCGCGGCCGGTGCGGCGAGGTGGTTGGCGGCGTTCTGGCCCCAGGCGGCGGTGAGCCAGTCCGCGGCCAGGCCCACGGGGTGCGAGGCGCCGTTGACCCAGCCGAAGAAGCGTCCGCCCGTCATGGCGCGCAGGCCCGGCCGGGCGCGCTCCAGCAGGGCCTGCACGGCCTGCTCAGGCGGCAGGCCTTGGGCGGGCAGCGCCACGCCCTCCCAGCGCTGCAATTGCTGCGCGTAGCTGTCCACGGGCTGCGCCGGGGTGTCGTGCACGCCGCGGCGGTATTGCATGGCCGCGTCGAAAGCCAGTTGCAGGGCGGAAGTAAAACGGTCGTCGTACTGGCTCATGGGCGCTGGGGGTGCGGCCGGGGCTTCAGCGCATCACTTCCGCCGTCCCGCGGTTGGCGAGCTGGTCGGCGCGCTCGTTGCCCGGGTCGCCGGAGTGGCCCTTGACCCAGTGCCAGCGCACGTCGTGGCGCTGGGCCTGCTCGTCCAGGCGCTGCCACAGCTCCACGTTCTTCACCGGCTTCTTGTCGGCCGTGGTCCAGCCGCGCTTCTTCCAGTTGTGAATCCAGGTGGTGATGCCGTTGCGCACGTACTCGCTGTCGGTGTGGATGTCCACGCTGCAGCGCTTTTTCAGCACCGACAGCGCCTCGATCACCGCGGTGAGCTCCATGCGGTTGTTGGTGGTCAGCCGCTCGCCGCCCCACAGCTCCTTTTCATGCGTGCCGCTGCGCAGCCACGCGCCCCAGCCGCCGGGGCCGGGGTTGCCCTTGCAGGCGCCGTCCGTGTAGACGGTCACCGCGGCCGGTGCCGCCACTTGCGCCGTGGCGGCCGCGCCGCCCTCACGGCCTGCGGCCGCTGCACTCGAATCACTCAACTTCCAGTCCTTCCTTGTTGGCCACCACGGCCGTGGCCTTGCTGGCCTTCACGCGCTCGCGCCGCGCCAGTCCCACCAACCGCATGCCGCGCACGCGCTTGACGGCCACCAGCAAGTACACGGCGCCAAACACCGGCCACCAGCGGTCGCCCCGGTCTTCCATCCAGGCGAAGCGCTGCAGCCAGCGATACCTCCTCAGCGGCGGCGAAAAGCAGCCGAAGCGCCCCGCCTCCACCTCGAAACTCAGCAGCCGCAGCCAGTCGCGCAGCCGCCAATAACCAATCGTCTCGCCCGCTTGCGGCAAAAACAGCGGCCCGCGCGAACCCAGCCGCCGCCGCCACAGCCCAACGCGCTGGCGCATGCCCCACAGGCTCAGCGGGTTGAAGCCCAGGATGACCACGCGCCCCTCCGGCATCAGCACCCGCTCCACCTCGCGCAGCGTGCGGTGCGGGTCGGCGGCCAGCTCCAGCGTGTGCGGCAGCACCACGAGGTCCAGGCTGGCGTTGGCAAAGGGCAGTGCGTCGGCCTCGCAGTGCAGGCCGATGACGGCCGCGCGCAGGCTCATGCCCAGGTGGGTTGGGCCGTCGGACGGCGGCTCGTCGCTGGCGCACCAGCGGTGCGGCATGCGGTTCATGCGCAGCGCGTCCAGCTCCGGCAGGCCCAACTGCAGGGCGTGGAAACCGAAGAGATCCGGCACCGCCTGGTCCATGCATTGCTGCTCCCAGGCCAGCAAGTAGCGCCCCGGGGGCGTGGTCAGCCAGCGCCTCAAGGCGTCGTGGCGTGACTGCGCGCGCGAGGCCAAAGGAGTCAGGCGCTGGTCGTCCATGACGATCGTCTGCGCCGGCACAGGGTTTTCACTTGGGGGCCTTCCTATAATCCGCGCGCCATGCAATTGCTCGCCCTGCCCGCCTTCACCGACAACTACATCTGGATGCTGCACGACGGCAAACAGGCACTGGTCGTCGACCCCGGCGAAGCTGAACCTGTGCAAGCGGCGCTGCAGGCCCACGGGCTCAAGCTCGCGGGCATTCTAGTGACCCACCACCACGGCGATCACGTCGGGGGCGTGGATGCGCTGCGGCCGCTGCTGCAGGGCCCCGTGTTCGGCCCGGCGCGCGAGAGCATCCCGCAGCCCTGCACGCCCTTGAACGGCGGCGACACGGCCGAGCTGCTGGGCCTGCGCTTCCAGGTCATCGACGTGCCCGGCCACACCGCCGGCCACATCGCCTATTTCCTGCCCGCCGGGCCGCAGGGCACGCCCGTGCTGTTTTGCGGCGACACGCTGTTTTCCGGTGGCTGCGGGCGGCTTTTCGAAGGCACGCCGGCACAGATGCTGTCGTCGCTTTCCGCCCTGGCCGCGTTACCGGCCGACACCCGTGTGTGCTGCGCACACGAGTACACCCTGTCCAACTTGCGTTTTGCCGCCGCCGTGGAGCCGCACAACAGCACCCTCGCGCAGCACCGCGCGTGGTGCGAGAACCAGCGCGCACACGGCGGCATCACCCTGCCCTCCAGCATTGGGCTGGAGAAGCAGATCAACCCCTTTTTGCGCACGTCGCAGCCGGACGTCGTCCGCGCCGCCCAAGAGCGCAACCCTGGGGCGCTTGGCGACGTGGCGGTGCTCGCGGCGCTGCGTGAATGGAAGAACGGTTTCCAATGAAAAAAATCGCGTCCCCTCTGCCGCCGTTCTGGCGAAGCCTGCTCTCCCTGGCCGCCGCGGCGGCGCTGAGCGCCTGCGCCACCGCGCCGGGCCCGCAAGCCACCGGACCCGTCACGGCGGCCGACGTGGCCAAGGCGCCGCCGGTGAAACCGTCCATGGCCCCCGACGTCGCCGTCACGCCCGCCGCACCCGCGATGGCGAGCGTGGCGCAGACGCCGGTGGCCAACCCCGTGGACCCGCTGCGCCCAGACGAGTCGGTGGACCTCAACGCGGGCAACGCGCACGTGGACCTGTGGTCGCGCGTGCGCTCCGGCTTCACCGTGCCGGACCTGGACAACGACTACGTGCGCCGCGCCGAGCAGTGGTACTCGCAGCGCCCGGACTACGTGCAGCGCATGACCGAGCGCGGCGGGCGCTACCTCTATCACATCGTCGAAGAGGTGCAGCGCCGCGGCCTGCCCACGGAGCTGGCGCTGCTGCCCTTCATCGAAAGCGCTTTCAACCCGCAGGCCCTGTCCACCGCCAAGGCGTCGGGCATGTGGCAGTTCATGCCGGCCACGGGGCGCGACTTCGAGCTGCGCCAGAACATGTTCCGCGACGACCGCCGCGACGTGCTGGCCTCCACCCGCGCCGCGCTGGACTACCTCACGCGGCTGTACGGCATGTTCGGCGACTGGCACCTGGCGCTGGCGGCCTACAACTGGGGCGAGGGCAACGTGCAGCGCGCCGTGGCGCGCAATGCCAAGGCCGGGCTGCCGACGGATTTCGAGAACCTGCGCATGCCCGAGGAGACGCGCTACTACGTGCCCAAGCTGCAGGCGGTGAAGAACATCGTGATCAAGCCCGATGCCTTCGCGCTGGCGCTGCCTGACCTGAAGAACCACCCGTACTTCCTGGGCGTGCCCATCGAGCGCGACATCGACGTGGCGCTGGCCGCCAAGCTCGCCGGGCTGTCGCTGGAGGAGTTCAAGCAGCTCAACCCGCAGATGAACCAGCCGGTGATCCTGGCCGCGGGCACGCCGCAGGTGCTGCTGCCCTACGACAACGCCAGCACCTTCGTGAGCAACCTCTCGCGCTACCGCGGCCAGCTCGCGAGCTGGACGGCCTGGGTGGTGCCGCGCACCATGCGCCCGGCCGACGTGGCCAAGGAGCTGGACGTGCCTGAGAGCACGCTGCGCGACGTCAACCGCATCCCGCTGCGCATGCTGGTGAAGGCGGGCTCCACGCTCATCGTCCCGCGCACCGAGCAGGTGGCGCGCGACGTGGCCGAGCACATTGCCGACAACGCCTCCATCGCGCTGGCGCCGGACGTGCCGCCGCTGCAGCGCGTGGTGATCAAGGCCGCGCGCCGGGGTGAAACCGTGGCCGCCGTGGCGCGCCGCACGCACACGACCGTGGCACAGCTCTCGGCCTGGAACAAGGTGTCCGCTGGCAGCCGCTTCGGCCCGGGGGCGCCCGTGGTGATGTACCTGCAGGCCAAGGCGGCGCAGGTGGCGATGAACTCGGAGCCCGAGCCCGAACCGGTGGCCAAGGTGGCGGCCAAGGGCCGTGTCAAGGCCGAGCCGGCCGAGCAGCGCAGCGTGGCGCGCGCGGCGACGCCGCAGAAGCGTGCCGTGGCCAGCCGCAGCGAGCCGGCCAAGCGCGTGGCGGCCGCCCGCCCCGCCGCCCCCACGCCCGCCCCGCGCGGCGCAGCCGGCCGCAGCGCCGGCAACGTGAAGGTGGCCGAGGCGCGCGAGAGCACCTCGCGGCGCTGAAGCGCGCACGGCGCGCTGGCGCGCCGGAGATGAAAAGAAAGGCGGCCCGCGGGCCGCCTTTTGCGTTTCAAGGGCGTTTCGCACCCCCACCCGTCATGCCCGCAAAAGCGGGCATCCACGCCGGCCGAAATGCCGGCGCGCCAACGCCACATCCGGGCGCCGCCGTTCAAAGGCCACACCTCGGCATTCGTGGATGGCCGCTTTCGCGGGCATGACGACGTCTTTTCCTTCGGCCCGCTTGACTCCAGCAAGCGGGCTTGAACGTCTGATGCAGCGAAACAATCCCGGCGGCCACAGGGCCACCGGGATTCGTCTTCTGCTCACACCGCCAGCGCGTGCAGCGCCGCGCTCGTGTGCAGCGTGGTGCCCAGCAGCGACAGCAGGTCGCCGCCCTCTTCCACGGCGGCCGGCGCCGCGGCCACCGAGCCCAGGCCGGTGTCGAAGTGCACGTCCGTCACCTGCAGTGAGCTGCCGTCGGCGCGGGTGGCCACGCCGTGCTCCTGGTGCAGATTGCCCTGCGCGTCGTAGAAGGCCTGCACGCTGAAGCCCACGGACAGGCTGGCGATGCCGGCCTCGGACAGCGTCATCAGCTCATCGGCGCTGCTCTGATGGTCGCCGTTGAGGTCGCGCCAGGCCAGCAGCTCGCCGAAGTGCGCATCGCGGGCGTCGATGAAACCGTCGCCGTTGCCGTCCAGCGCGGCCAGACGGGTGAAGCCGGCGCCGTCGCCCGTGCCGCCGAAGAGCTCATGGATGTCGTCGATGCGGCCGTTGCCGTTCACGTCCATCGCCAGCAGCGCGTCGTCGGCCGCGATCCAGCCGGAGGCCACCGCGTGGCCGTTGCCCAACAGGTCGAAGCTGCCGGCCGAGTCGGCGCGGGCCACCGTTTCCACGCCGTCGCCGTCCAGGTCCAGCGCCAGCGGCGTGATGGTGGTGGACTTGGTGCTGACCACGAGCTGGCCGAGCTTGAAGTAGTCGTCCGGCTTGGTGTCGGTGACGCTGGCGGCGATGACCAGCACGTTGCCTTCGCGCGCGCCGGCGTTGAGGTCGGCCCAGCGCGTGGTCGTGGAGATGGTGTCGTTGGCCTCGCTGGCCATGCCGCCCAGCACCGAGCTGCTCAGGCTGGTCAGCGTGGTGGCGCTGCTGCCTATCCAGGCCGTGAGGTCGCTGTCGCCGTAGACGTAGCCGAGGTAGGCCTTGTCCACCACCACGTTCTGCGAGAACTGCAGCACCACGAAGTTCAGGCGGCCCACGTTGTCTAGGGTGTGGGTGGCGCCGGAGCCGTTTTCGCTGGCGTCGGTCACGCCCAGGCCGCCGGTGTAGGCACCGAGGTAGGCCTTGCTCCAGGTGCCGCCCGCATCGCGGCTGAAGGCGCTGGCGGTCACGCTGACGCCGCCCACGCTGTAGCTGCGGGTGTTGCCGTCGGTGCCGTCCACGGCGGTGTTGCCGTCGAAGCTGTAGGTCAGCGTCACGGTGTTGGGCGCGAAGCCGGCGTCCACGCCGGCGTTGGCCGTGCCGGAGCTCAGGTGGACGACGCCGGACAGGCCGTTGGCGTCCACGTCCGAGTCGGCCAAGTCGTTCGTCCCCTGGTCGGCGCGCGTGAAGGCCTGGTAGCCGCTGGGCCGCACCACCTGCACGCGGTAGTCGCCGGGCGCCAGCCCGTTGAAGGCGTAGGCGCCGCCGGTGGTGGTGGTCGTGGTGGCGAGCACGGTGCTGCCGGTGGCATCCATCAGCTTCACGGTCACGCCGGTGACGCCGGCCTCGCCCGTGTCCTGCACGCCGTTGCCGTTGGCGTCCAGCCAGACCTTGTCGCCCAGGGTCTGCACCAGGGCGCTGGAGCTGACGTGGGCGGCGTCGCTGTCGCTCACCACCTTGTCGGCGGCGTCGCGGCCGCTGGCCGTGCCGGTGCTGGAGAGCGTGGCGCCGGCGGCCACGGCCTCGCGGGCGGTGTAGGTCCAGGTCTCGCCCACGTCGAGCTGGCCGTCGCGGTCGGTGTCGCCGCCCACGAAGGTGATGCCGCCGAGGCGGTCGTCGCTCACGCTGACGGTGCTCAACGCCACGTTGCCGGTGTTGGTGAGCACGTAGGTGTAGAGGGCCGTGCCGGCCGCGGGGATGACCAGCGCGCCGGCGGCGGTGTCGGCGTCCACGTCCGCGGTGACGACCAGGGTGGAGACGCTGCCGGCCGGCGTGGCGAGGTCCGCGCCCAACTCGTTTTGCGTGGCGAAGAGGTTCTTGGCCGTCTCGTAGTCGCCGCTGGCAAAGGCCTGGCGCACCAGGCTCACGACCTGCTCGCGGCTGTAGAGGTAATCGATGTAGGGATCGCTGGCGTTGAGCAGCGCCGCGGCGGCGTGGCGCAGCAGCGCATTGACGCCACCGCCGTTGGTGGCGAGCGCGTCCACCAGCGTGGGCGCGCTGCCCGGCACGTCCACGCCGAACAGCGCCTCGAAGCTGGCGTTGGGCGACAGGCCGGTTTCCGGCCAGCCGCTCAAGGGCGCGCCGCCGTCGCCGGTGTGGTTCTTCCAGAAGCCGGGCGTGAGGCCTTCGCCGCCGCCGGCCTGCTGGTTGTAGTACTCGGCGTGGACGAGCTTTTCCAGGTCCAGCCCCGGCGTGCCGGCCACGTGCAGCCCGGCGTCCACCGTCAGCACCTGCTGGCCGGCGCCCACGGTGACAGTGGTGGTGGCGTGGGTGGCGGGGTCGAAGTCGCTGTCGGTGGCGTCGTTGCCGCCGAGGTCGCGGCTGCTGAGCACGTAGCCGGTGGGCGCCACGACGGCGAGCTGGTAGCTGCCGGCGGCGACGTTGAAGGCGTAGTTGCCGTCGGCGTCGGTGGTGGTGGTCTGCAGCAGCGTGCCGGTGGCGCTCCTGAGCTGCACGGTGACGCCGGCAAAGCCGGCCTCGCCCGCGTCCTGGATGCCGTTGGCATTGGCGTCCAGCCACACGCGGTCGCCAACGGACTGGCTCAGCCCGGTGGAGGTGTAGATGGCCACGTCGATGTCGCTGGCGGTGCGGCCGGAGACGGCGTCGCGGGCCGTGGCGGTGCCGACGTTGGTGACCACGGCGCCGGCCTGCACGGTTTCGTGGGCGGTGTAGATCCAGGTCTCGCCGACGTCGAGCTGGCCGTCGTGGTCGTCGTCGCCGCCGACGAAGCTCACGGCGGCGATGCGGTCGTCGCTCACGCGCACGTCGCTGAGCGCCACGGTGCCGGTGTTGGTGACCTCGTAGGTGAACACGGCCTGGCCGCCGGCGGCGATGACGGGGGCGGTGGCCAGGGTGTCGGCGTCCTCGTCCGGCGACACCAGCAGCGTGCTGCCGGTGGCGGTGGCGGGGGTGCTCAGGTCGGCGCCCAACTCGTTCTGCGCGGCAAAGAGGTTCTTGGCCGCTTCGTAGTCGCCGCTGGCGAAGGCCTGCTGGACCAGGGTGACGATCTGCTCGCGGCTGTAGAAGTAGTCGACGTTGGGGTTGGCCGCATTGAGCAGCGCGGCCGACGCGTGGCGCAGCAGCGCGCTGACGCCGCCGCCGTTGGTGGACAGGGCCTGCAGCAGCGTGGGAGCCGAGCCGGGGACGTCCACGCCGAAGAGGCTTTCGAAGCTGTCGGTGGGCACCAGGCCGGTTTCCGGCCAGCCGCTCAGGGGCGCGCCACCGTCGCCGGTATGGTTCTTCCAGAAGCCGGGCGTGAGGCCCTCGCCGCCCAAGCCGTAGCTTTGCTGCAGCACCTCGCCGTGGACGTATTTCTCGATGTCCAGGCCGACGCGGCCGGTGAGGCCCAGGTCGCCGCTGAGGTTCACCTGGCCGGAGCCGAGCTCGGCCTGGACGGTGATGCCGTCCGGGCCGCCGGAGGTGGTGGCGCGCGAGGAGACGCTGTAGCCGGCGGGCAGCGTGGCGGGGTCGAAACTGACGCTGTAGACGCCGGGCGCCAGGCCGGTGAAGGCGTAGTTGCCGTTGGCGTCGGTGAGCTGCGGGCTGCCGATGGCCGTGCCGGTGGCGTCCAGCAGTGTCACGCGCACGCCGGCCACGCCGGCTTCATCGGCGTCCTGCTGGCCGTTGCCGTTGAGGTCCAGCCAGACGCGGTCGCCATAGCTGGCGGGGCGGTAGAAGCCGGCGTCCACGGTCGTGACCGCGTCGCCGGAGGCCAGCGTGTAGCGGCCGGCAAAGCCGGTCGCGTCCGCGTCGTTGTCGGTGGCGTCGGCACCCACGTGCTGGCGCGTGATGGTGAAG
>NZ_BCTC01000062.1 GCF_001571085.1 Azohydromonas lata NBRC 102462 | reverse complement strand
CTGTCGATCACGCCGATGATGTCGGCGATCTTGTGCGAGCTGGCCTCGATGCCGCGCATGGTCTCCACCACCTGCGCCACCACCGTGCCGCCCTTGGCCGCCACGGAGGAGGCGCCCACGGCGAGCTGGTTGGCCTGGCTGGCGTTGTCGTCGTTGTGCTTGACGGTGGCGCCCAGCCGGTCCATGGCCGCGGACGTCTGCTCCAGCGACGTGGCCTGCTGCTCGGTGCGCTGGCTCAGGTCCAGGTTGCCTTGCGCAATCTGCGCGCTGGCCGTGGCCACGCCCTCGGCGTTGTCGCGCACGCGCGCCACCGTGACCGTGAGCTTGTCCTGCATGGTGTTGAGCGCGCCCAGCAGCTGCGCGGTCTCGTCGCTGCCCTCGACCACCACTTGCGCGCCCAAGTCGCCCTCGGCCACGCGCAGCGCCACATCGCAGGCGCGCTTGAGCGGACGGGTGATGGAGCGCGTGATCAGCAGGCCCATGAGCATGGACAGCGCCATCATGGCCGCGGTGCAGCCTATGAGCAGGTTGCGCGCGCCGGCGTAGGTGGCCTCGGCATGCTCGTAGGTCTGCCAGTTGGCGGCGTCCTGCAGCCGGATGGTCTCTTCCACCAGGGCCTGCCAGGCCAGGTTCAGCGGGCGGGCCTTGGTCATGAGCAGCGTCATCGCCTCATCGCGGTGGTCGATCATCGCCAGCTTGTACAGCTCCTCGTTGATCGGCCGCGCGGCAAAGCGGGCGTCGTCGAGCTGCTTGAGCAGGGCGTCGAATTCTTGCGAGGTGTGGATGTCCTTGAGCGCCTCGCGCGAGACGTCGTAGATCTTGGCGTTGCTCTCCAGCTCTTCCTTGAGCTTGCCGCGCTCGGCCTCGTCGGTGACCAGCACCAGCGTCGGCAGGATGCGGTTGGCGTTGTGGATGGCGTCACTCATGGTGTGCGCATACGCACTGGCCACGTTGTTCTTCTTCACCACCACTTCCAGGTTCTCCTGGATTTCCGACAGCTTGTAGAGCGACAGACCGGAAGATGCGAAAGACATGAGCATGATCAGCCAGAAGGCCGTGCCCAAACGGAGCCCGATCTTGAAGTCGGCAAGTTTCATGAAAGCTGTTCCTCTCCTCCGGACCGCGGATGCTGCGGCGGTACTTCCGCGGCGGACTTTGCAGCAGGACGGGCCAACTTGATCTGTGCCAAGTCAAGCCCGTGTTTGCGTGAAGTCAGATTATTTGTGTCAGGAGGCTACAAACGCGGTGCTGGCGTGCACGGCAGCGTGAAGGTTTGCTCACCTGCCGAAAACCTTTTGCAGGATGGCGCTGCCCGTGGCGATGGGGTCCTGGCGGATGCGGCGCTCCTCCTCGCCGATCATCAGGTACAGCCCGTCCACCGCCTTGGCCGTCACGTGGCGCTCCAAGTTGGCATCCTCGGCCTTGACCAAGCCCATGGCGCCGGCCTTGCCCACGAGCTCGTTGTAGCTCTGGGCCAGCGACACCTTCTCGGTGGCGCGGGTGACGATGGGCAGGAAGCGCTGCGTGAGCGGCTGCCGGGTGCGCGAGGCGAAGAAGTCCGTCACCGAGGTGTCGCCGCCGCGGACGATGCCCAGGGCGTCCTCCACCGACATGGAGCGCACGGCCTCCACCAGCAGCGCCTTGGCTTCCGGCACGGCCGCCTCGGCGGCGCGGTTCATGGCCGTGACGAGCTCGTCCACCCGGCGCTGCTGCCCCATGAGCTTCAACACGCCCGAGGCCTGCTCCAGCGCCGGCGGCAGCGGGATGCGCACCTTGGGGTTGTCCAGAAAGCCGCCCGGGCGGCCCAACAACGCCACCGCGCTGGCCGCGCCCCGCTCCAGCGCCGCACGTATGCCGGTGGCGGCGTCCGCCGACGAAACGGCTGCCTGCGCCAGGCCCGGCACGCCCGCCGCACAGGCCACCGGAATGGCCACCAGGAACACGCGACGCTGCATCTGCTTCTCCAACTTGTTTCGAATCAATTCTAGAACCGCGCGAAGACTGCTCATCGTGCCTTGTCCATCCCCGGAGCACGCCCCCGGGGCATGGCCGGTATTCCCGGGAAAGCCCTGGGCGCGAAGGTGATCCGATTGGATACGCCCGGATGCAATCCGGGCCGGCCGAGCGTGCATTTGCCCCTCGCCGGGCTTTGCTGCAGCGCGCAAACTTGTTTCATGCGGCCCTGACCACCCCCGTGATCAGGCGTCGCCTTGGGGCGCCCTACCCAGCTGCGGGGTGGGGCGGAACAGTGAGCGTCGTCAGGAATTTCCGGGACCCGGCATGTTGACCTACGCCACGCTGGCCGCCGCGGGCATCTCGCCGCGGGTTGCCGATACCTTCACCCCCTTGCTGGCGCAGGCCTGCGAGCGGTTCGACATCCGCACGCCGGCGCGCATTGCCGCCTTCGTGTCGCAATGCGCTTTCGAAAGCCGCGGGCTGGTGGCGCTGGAGGAGGGCATGGTGTTTCGCACGCCGGAGCGCATCTGCGTGATGTGGCCGGACAGGGTGCCTGACCTCGACGCCGCCGAAAGCCTGGTGTGCGCGCCGCAGGCGCTGGCCAACCAGGTGTTTGCCGGCCGCCACGGCAACGGCGACGCCGCCAGCGGTGACGGCTGGCGCTACCGCGGGCGCGGGCTGATCCGGCTGCTGGGCCGCGCCAGCTACTGCGAGGCCGGTGCCGCGCTGCAGCGCCCCTACGAGGCGTTGCCGGACCTCGTGGCGCGCCCGGCCGACGCCTGCCTGGCCGCGGCCTGGTTCTGGCAGCGCCGCGGCTTCAACGAGATGGCCGACCGGCTGCAGTTCGACGCCATCACCCGCTTCGCCCACGAGCAGGTCTCGCCCATGTGCGGGCTCTACGAGCGCCGCGCCCTCTACCGCGGCGCGCTGGCGGCGCTGGAGGACATGCGCTGCTGAGGCGCTGCCGCGGGGGGCGCGCGGCCCACTCAGGGGGCCGGCCGCGCCTGGCGCAGCACCTCGGCCGCTTCCCGCTCCAGCAGCGGCCCTTCCACGAGCACGGGCGGCCGGCTGCCCGCCAGCACGTCGGCGCAGCGCGCGGGCAGCAGCTCGCCGCCCAACAGCTCGCCGCCCAACAGCTCGGCCATGAGCGGGTTGGAGGCGGCCCACACGATGCGGCGCACGCCGGCCCAGAACATCGCGCCCGCGCACATGGCGCAGGGCTCGCCGCTGGCGAACACGGTGGCGCCGCGCAGCGCGTCGCGGCCCAGGCGGGCCTGCGCCTCGCGCACCAGCACCAGCTCGGCGTGGGCGGTGTCGTCGGCGTCCGTCTCCTGGCGGTTGCAGGCTTCGTGCAGCAGGCGGCCTTCGGGGGAGAGCAGCACGGCGCCGTAGGGCCGGTTGCCCGCGGCCAGCGCGCGGCGCGAGGCGGCGATGGCGCGCTGCATGGCGGTGGTGTCGTCCAGGGTCATTGGGAGAAGTCCTTTCAACTGCCGCGGTAGGTGGAGGCGCTCCAGGGCGTGCACAGCAGCGGCACGTGGTAGTGCTGCTGGACGTCGGCGATGGCAAAGCGCACGGGCACGGTCTGGTCCACGAACAGGGCCTCGTCCGCGCGCAGGCCCTGGCGCTCGTAGAACTCGGCCACGTGGAAGCTCAGCTCGTACTCGCCGGGTTGGGCGGCGTCGGCGCTGAGCACCGGCTCGTCGGTGCGGCCGTCGGCGTTGGTGCGCAGCGTCTTGACGAGCTGCCAGCGCCCGTCGCGCCGCATGGAGAAATCGATGCGCATGCCCGCGCCCGGGCGGCCGCCGTGGTTGTCGAGCACATGGGTGGAAATGCCGGCCATGGGGTGTCTCCTTCTGTGGGTTGTGGGTGGCGCCGACTTCAACTGCCGCGGTAGTACGAGTAGCCCCAAGGCGAGAACAGCACGGGCAGGTGCACGCGCTCGGCCGCGTCGCGCACCACGAAGCGCAGCGGCACTTCGGACAGGAAGGCCGGCTGCGCCTGCTTCGCGCCCAGCGCCTTGAAATAGTCGCCCAAGTGCAGCAGCAGCTCGTAGCGGCCGGCGCGGTAGGCCTCGCCTTCGAGCAGCGGCTGCGCGGTGCGGCCGCCGGCCACGGTGCGGGCGGTGGCGAGCGGCTGCCAGCCCTTGCCGTCCTCGAAGCGGGAGAGCGTCATCAGCAGCCCCGCGCCGGTGGCGCCGTGGTAGCCGTCAATGGCGTGCACGGTCAGGCGCGGCGGGGCGCCGGCCTGGGAGCGCGGGGCGGCGGTGAGGCCGGCCGGCGACTCGGCGGCTGCCGCGCCCAGCGCGGGCAGCGCGGCGCCGCCCAGGGCCAGGCCGGTGCGCAGGAAGCGGCGGCGCGCCGCCGGGTCTTGGATCAGGGTGGGCATGGCGTGCTCCCGGACTCTCAAGCGGCGCGGGCCAGCGCGTCCACGCGCAGGCGGCTGATGTCGGCGATCTGCGCCAGGGCTTCGTGCAGCTCCTGCTCGCTGTCGCGCTGCGTGCGCCGCTGCAGCTCGGCCAGGATCTGCGCCTTACCGTGGCGCCGCGCCGCGATGATGAAGGGAAAGCCGTGGCGCTCGCGGTAGGCGCCGTTGAGCGCGTTCAGGCGCTGGAACTCCTCGCGGCTCAGCGCGTCGAGGCCGGCGCTGGACTGCTCGGCGACGGATTCGTCCGTCATGGTGCCGGCCTGCGCCTCGCGGCCGGCGAGCTCGGGGTGGGCGCGCAGGAAGGCGAGCTGGCGCTCGCGCGGCGCCCGGCGCACCACGTCCATCAGGGCCGCGTGGAGCTGCTCCACGCTGCGAAAGGGCCGTGCGGACCAGGCGCCTTCGGCCACCCAGGGCGAGTGCTCGAAGCTGCGGCCCAGCGCGGCGACGAAGGCGTCGCGGTCCAGGGCGTTGATGTCGTTCAGCGACAGGGGCGTGGTCAGGGTCGTCATGGCGTCGGGAGGTTGAGGGTGAAACCGGGGTGCTTTCAGTGCGCGGGCTGCGCGGCCGGCAGCGGGGCGCGCGACAGGCGCGGGACGAAGGCCAGGATGAGCGCCGTGGCGCAGATCTCGACGGCCGCCACCACGTACAGCCCGGTGGTGAGGCTGCCGGTGGAGGTCTTGATGAGGCCCAGCATGTAGGGCGCGCCGAAGCCCGCGAGGTTGGCCACCGAGTTGATGAGGGCCAGGCCGCCGGCCGCGGCCGAGCCGGCCAGCACGCGGTTGGGCATTTGCCAGAACACGGGGATGGCGCTCATGGTGCCCACGATGGCCAGCGTCAGCGCCACCAGCGTGGGCAGCGCGCCCAAGGGCAGCAGCAGCGCCATGGCCAGCAGCGAGGCCGCACCCAGCGCGGCGGCCAGGCCGCAGTGCAGCCGGGCTTCCTGGTGGCGGTCGGAGTGGGCGCCGTTGAGGATCATCCCCGCCGCGCCGAAGAGATAGGCCACGGACATGATCCAGCCCACCGCCGCCGGGCTGGTGAAGCCCACTTCCTTGACCAGCGTCGGCCCGTAGAAGGTCAGCGAGGAGTTGGCCGCGATGATGCAGAAGAAGACCAGGATGAGCAGCCAGATGCGCCCATCCTTGAGCGAGGCCAGCAGGCTGTGCTCGCGATGGCCCAGGGCGCGCTGGTCGCGCTCCAGGTCGGCCTGCACCAGCGTGCGTTCGCGCTGCGTGAGCCAGGCCGCCTGGGACGGCTTGTCGGTCAGGTAGAACCAGGTCACCACGCCGGCGATGACGGACGGGATGCCTTCCAGCAGGAACACCCACTGCCACCCTTGCCACCCGTTGACGCCGTTGAGCGTGGTCATGATGGTGCCGGCCAGCGGCCCGCCGATCACGCCCGCCAGGGCCGACGCCGACATGAAGAGGCCGAAGGCCTTGGCGCGGCGCTGGTCCGGGAACCAGTAGGTCAGATAAAGAATGATCCCGGGGTAGAAGCCGGCTTCGAACACGCCCAGCAGGAAGCGCAGGAAATAGAACATCCCCGGCGTGGTCACGAACATCATGGCGATGCTGGTGAGGCCCCAGCCGATGGTGATGCGCATGATGGTCTTCTTGGCACCTATCTTCTGCAGCAGCAGGTTGCTGGGCACCTCGAAGAAGAAGTAGCCGAGGAAGAAGATGCCGGCGCCCAAGCCGTAGATGGCCTCGCTCCACTTCAGGTCGTCCAGCATGGTGAGCTTGACGAAGCCGATGTTGACGCGGTCTATCCACGCCAGCACCCACAGCACCATGAGGAATGGGATGAGCCGCTTGAGGATCTTGCGGTAGATGCCGTCGAGCTCGCCGGGGGCGGCCAGGGGTGCCGCGCAGGCGGGCGCAACGCGGGTTGCGGTGGTCATGGGCCGGTCTCCTGGGCCGCGGGGGCGTTGCGGCCGGTGGTCGGTGGTGGAAGGCGGCGGGCGCGTCGCGCCGCTCGCCGGTTCAGGGACAAGGGGGTGTGTCCGCAGTGGGCGCAGTGTCCCGGCGCGGGCGCGGCACGGCGCACGGGCGCTGCTATAAGCGCCATTCGGAAAACCGAATAAAGGGTCGCCTGCCGCCATGAACCGCGATCCCCTGGACAGCCACCTGCTGCGCGTGCTGGTGACGCTGGTCAACGAGCGCAACGTCTCGCGCGCGGCCATACGGCTTGGGCAGTCGCAGCCGGCGGTGAGCACGGCGCTCAAGCGGCTGCGCGAGCTCTTCAACGATCCGCTGCTCGTGCGCGAGAAGGGCGGCATGGCGCCCACCGAGCGCGCGCTGCTGCTGCGCGAGCAGGCCCGGCGCGCGTTGGGCGAGATGGACGCCATGCTGTCCGGCCCCGAGCACTTCGACCCCGGGGCCAGCCAGGCCACGTTTCGCATCGGCTCGCCGGACTTCATGGCCGCGCCCTTCCTGGCCGCCGTGGTCGCGCGCTTTTGCCGCGAGGCGCCGCGCGCGCGGCTGGAGGTGCGGCCGCTGGGTGCGTCGGTGGACGTGGAGCAGGCGCTGGCGCAGGGCGAGCTGGACCTGGTCATCGGCAACTGGCCCAGCCCGCCGCCCTCGCTGCACCTGTCGCTGCTGCTGGAAGACGAGGTCGTGTGCCTGGTGAGCCGCCGCCACCCGCGCGCGGCCGGCGGCTTCACGCGCGAGCAGTACCTGGCCGCGCGCCACCTGGTGCCGCTGCCGTACTCGGCCGCGCAGCGCGGGCTGGTGGAGACGCACTTGGCGGGGCTGCGCCTGTCGCGGGACGCGCGCGTGGCGGTGCCGTACTTCGAGCTGGCACCGCAACTGCTGGTGGAGACGGACCTGGTCTTCACCACCGCGCGGCACTTCGCCGCGCACTACGCGGGGCTGCTGCCGCTGGCCATCGTCCCCGCGCCCTTTGACTTTCCGGCCATGCGCTTCTACCAGCTCTGGCACGAGCGCTCGCAGGCCGCGCCCGCGCACCGCTGGCTGCGCGCGCTCATGGGCGAGGCCGCGCGGGGGCTGGCGCCGCCGGGCGCCGCAGCGTGATAGGGGGACATTCAGGCCTTCCGGGATAATCCCGGCATGCGTTGGTTATCCCAATTTCCGGCGGCAAAAGTATTTGTTGCCGCTTTATTGCTGCTGCAGCTCGCGGGCTGCGGCTCCATGAAACCGCCCAGCGGCAAGCTGGTCGAGAATTTCGACGCGACCGACCGTTTTTCGCGCACCGTGGCCGTGGAGCCGGCCAATGCGTGCGAGGCCTCGCGCCAGGCGCTGCTGAGCCAGGGTTACGTGGTGGCCACCGTGCAGCCCACGGAAATGCGCGGCCGCAAGAATTTCCAGATGCCCAGCGGCCACCATGTGGAAATGGAGATCCGCGTGGTGTGCACCGAGGCCGCGCGCGCCGATGCCGAGCACCGCGCCGTGGTGTTCGTGAGCGCCGTGCAGGAGCACTACGAGCTCAAGAAAAGCAGCAACTCCGCCAGCGTGGGCGTGGGCGCGCTGGGCTCGCTGTCGCTGCCGTTTTCCACGGGCACGGATTCCATGGTGAAAGTCGCCAGCGAAACCGTCACCGCGCCGCGGTTTTATGACCGGTTTTTCGAAATCCTGGACAGGTACCTGGATTCGCCCAGCAAATTGCCCAGCGACCAGGCCGGGTCCGATTTGAAGGATTTTTCGGAGTTTTAAATCCAAAAATAATATCGGGCTATTGATTTACTGCGCCGCTTCGGCGCAGGGGCTGCTGTCGAACGCCGTGGTCGCCAGCGTGCTGCCGTCTTCCAGCACCAGCGTGCGCTCCGGCCAGCGCAGGGCGGCCAGCCGGGTGTAGCCGGCGGGCACCTCGCCGCGGCGCTCCAGCCAGCGGCCGCCCACGGCGTAATCCACGCAGAACACCTTGCCGCGTGGGCCCAGCCAGGCGTGGTGCGGCACGTCGCTGAACAGGTCCGGGCCGCCACGGCCCAAGTGCGCGCGCTGCAGCGGGGGGAAATGGCGCCAGAAATGGCCCACGACCACGGGCGTGTCCTCGGCGTAGTCCTGCCACCAGCGCACGCGCTCGGTGAAGCGCCACTGCCCGTTGTGGAAGAAGGGCGCCTCGGCCCGCCGCTCCAGGCCCAGCGTGAGCACGCGCAGCGGGTTCAGGTGCTGGCGCGCCTCGTCGCAATGGGCCACGGCCTCCAGCATGGGCACGGGCGCGGTGGGGTCGCCCAAGTGATGGCGCCAGGGCGCCTTCTCGGCGCGGGCCGCCGCGCGCCAGCCTTCGCCCAACAGCAGGGCGCCGGCCTCGTCGTCCAGCCGCTCGAACAGCGCTCCCAGGCCGTCCCCGTTGGAAAGCGCCTTCAGCCGCGCCACCGAGGGCGCGTGCCAGGCGGCATGCGCCACGCGCAGGTCGTCGCGCTCCAGGCCCAGTGGTAATTCCTCGAAGAAGGCCAGTACCTCGGCACGCTCGGCCTCGCCGCCGAGGGTGGCGTAGGGACGGAAACGCTCGTCGCGGTGCGCGCCCTCGTTCCAGAACCAGTCGCTGCCCTGCTTGCGCTCGCCGCGCAGCAGGTTCAGCTCGTGGTTGCCCAGCACGGCATGGGCGCGGCCGGCGCGCACCAGCTCGCGCACGCGGCGCACGACGCCCGGGCTGTCCGGCCCGCGGTCGCACAGGTCGCCCACGAACACCAGGCGCCGGCCTTGCGGGTGCCTGCCCGCCTCGTCATACCCCAGCGCCGCCAGCAGTGCGCACAGCGCGTCGTGCTCGCCATGGATGTCGCCCACGATGTCCAGGGGTCCGGCGGGCAGCGGGGCAAGCATGGCGAAATTCCGTTTTCAAACTCACTTCGGTGGCCGCATTGTCGGCTGCCGCCACGCCGGCCATTTCAAACGTCGGCCTGCCACAACAGCGCCGCGCGCGGGCGCGGCTCACGGGCCAATACGGCGGCTGCATTTTTTCAAAACAGCTTGAGCCGCTCATGTGCATTTGCACGACACATACACGATGCATCCAGACAAATACAGCACCGGATTTGTTCCCCGCCACCTTGATGGCTCGGCTGAATTCTGGAATTCACCTCCCAATGGCTTTCACTGTCCTGACGCTGCCCAGTGCACCAGGCTTGGAACCGGGAAATCGCAGGCCGGCGTGGTGTGCTTGGGAAAGTGCTTACTCGTGTATGTTGTAATTCGCGGCCTTTTGAACGAGGAAACCCCATGCTGATCCGCGCCGCCGAACCCCGCGACTACGAGCAATGGCTGCCGCTGTGGCAGGCCTACCAACGGTTTTACAAATCCGATATTCCCCAGGCGGTGACGGACCAGACCTGGGCGCGCTTCCACGACGCCGCCGAGCCCATGCACTGCGCCGTGGCCGAGGACGAAGGCCGGTTGGTCGGCCTGGTCCATTTCATCGACCACCGCAGTTGCTGGACCACGGGCAATTACTGTTATCTGCAGGATTTGTACGCTGCGGAAGACAGGCGCGGCCAGGGCATCGGCCGGGCGCTGATCGAGCACGTGTATGCCCAGGCCGCCGCGGCGGGCGCCGCGCGCGTGTACTGGCTCACGCACGAAACCAACGAGAACGCGATGAAGCTCTATGACCGCATCGCCGACAAATCGGGTTTCCTGCAGTACCGCAAACTGCTGGGCTGAGAAAACAAAAAAATCCCGACCCCGCCCAGCCTTGCGTTGGGGCGCAGGGCTGGGCAGCGTCGGGCAAGAAAGCGCCTTACGGCGGCGCCATCGCACGGAGACGAATTCAAAAAGCCTTTTGAACCCGCCGCGGCTTGAATTTCAGGCTTCGCCAGGGCCCGCCGCCCTGATGTCCTGAATATTCAAGCGCTGCGGTGAATGTTTCCAGGCCAGGCCGATCAGGCGTTGTTGCCGGCGGCCACCGCACGGGTATTGGCCACGGGCTCTGCGGCAGGCTGCCGCGCCGAAGCCGAGCGGCCGTGCCGGATCATGGCCACCGCCACCGCCGCGATCACCGCCGGGATGGCGATGGCCACGAAGTTCTGCTGCAGCGGCAGCGCCATGCTCACCAGCGAGCCGATCACGATGGGCGCCAGGATGGCCCCGCTGCGGCCCACGCCGGACGCCACGCCAATGCCCGTGGAGCGGATGGCCGTCGGGTAGAACTGCCCCGCGTAGGCATAGGTCACGATCTGCGTGCCTATGGTCGAGGCGCCGGCCAGGCCCACCACCACGAACAGCGCCCACGTCGGCAGCGGCGTGCCCAGCAGCGTGATGGACACGGCCGCCAGCACGTACATGGAGCACAGCACCCACTTGATGTGGAAACGGTCGGCCAGCCAGCCGCCGCCCACGGCGCCTATGACCGCGCCGAAGTTCAGCGTCAGGACGAAGGTCAGCGCCGAGCCCAGGCTGTAGCCGGCGCCGGCCATCAGCTTGGTGAGCCAGGAGCTCAGGGCGTAGACCATGAACAGGCACATGAAGAAGGCCACCCAGAACATCGCCGTGCTGAAGCCGCGCCCTTCCTGGAACAGGTCGCGCACCGGCGCGCTGCCGGCACGGGCGGCTTCAGGCATCGCAAAGCGGTCTGCTTCCGTGGGCCGCAGCGACGGCTCCAGCCGCGCCACGATGGCTTTCAGTTCCTCATGCCGCCCCGTCTTGAGCAGGAAAGGCATGGACTCCGGCAGCGAGCGCAGGATGAACGGGATCAGCACCACCGGCAGCACCGCCGCCACGAACACCGACTGCCAGCCGTAGCTTTCAATCAAGCCCTTGCCCAGCAGCGCCGCGAGCATGCCGCCCACCGCGTAGCCGCTGAACATCAGCGTCACCAGCGTGGCGCGCAGCCGCCTGGGCGCGTACTCCGTCATCTGCGCCACCACGTTGGGCATCACGCCGCCTATGCCCAGGCCGGCGAGGAAGCGCGTGGCGCTGAACATCACCGGGTCGCTGGTCGTGCCGGCCGCCGCCGTGAACACGCTGAAGAGCGCGATGCAGATGGCAATGGCCCAGCGCCGCCCAATGCGGTCGGCGATGGTGCCCAGGAAAATGGCGCCGAACATCATGCCGAAGAGGGCCGAGCTGACCATGAAGCCCGCGCGCGTCGGGTCCACGCCCATCTCCTTCATGATGGACGGCAGCGCGATGCCGGCCACGGCCAGGTCGTAGCCGTCAAAGATGATGATGAGCGCGCACCAGAACAGCACGAGGCCGTGGAAGCGGTTGAAGCGGGCCTCGTCGGCCACCTGGTGGACGTCGATGTGTCTCATGGGAGTCTCCTAGGAATTCGATGTGGACGGCGGCTCTGCGGCCGCTCCGGTGGCCCGCCTTGCGCGGGCCGGGCGCCGGCTGGCGCCCGGGAAGGGGGCTGGCGCCGGGCGCGTCAGCCCAGGTCGCCGCCGCCCACGGGCAGCGTCACGCCGGTGATGTAGGCCGCCTCGTCGGAGGCCAGGAACAAGATGGCGCCCACCTGCTCCTCGATCGTCCCGTAGCGCTTCATCAGGCTGGACTGCACGGTCTGGTCCACGATCTGCTGGTACCAGGCCTTTTCCTGCTCGGTGGGCTGCTGCGCATTGCGCGGAATGCGCCGCGGCGGTGCCTCGGTGCCGCCCGGCGCGGTGGCGTTGACGCGTATGCCGCGCTGCGCGTTCTCGAAGGCCAGGCAGGCCGTGAGCGCGTTGACGCCGCCCTTGGCCGCGCCATAGGGCACGCGGTTGACGCCGCGCGTGGCAATCGACGAGACGTTGACGATGGAACCGCTGCCCTGCTCGATCATCTGCGGCAGCGCCGCGTGGCAGCACCACAGCGTGGGGAAGAGCGAGCGTCGCACCTCGGCCTCGATCTCGTGCTCGCGGTAGTGCTCGAAGGGCTTGGCCCAAATCGTGCCGCCCACGTTGTTGACCAGCACGTCCAGCCGGCCGAAGCGCGCCACGGTGTCGGCCATCACGCGCTCGGCGTCGGCGTTGCGCTCCAGGTCGGCCGTGAGCGTGAGCAGCCGCTCGGCCGCGTTGGGCAGCGAGGCCAGCTCGTGCACCAGCTCCGAGCGGTCCACCGCCGCCACGCGGGCGCCTTCCTCCAGCATGCGCTCCACCACGCGGCGGCCTATGCCCTGGGCCGCGCCGGTGACGACGGCCACCTTGTCCTTGAAACGTTGGCTCATGGTCGTGTTCTCCTCAGGCGCTGGCCGCGAACTTTTCAAAGTAGAAATTCGCGGGCTCTATACCTTGCTCGCGAACAAACCGGCTCACCGCCTCCACCATGGGCGGCGGGCCGCAAAGATAGATGTCCACTTCGCCGTCGTGCAGGTGCGCCGGCTCGATGTGTTGCGTCACATAGCCCTTGCGCGGCCAGGCGCTCTCGGCGCTGGCCACGCAGGCGCTGAAGGTGAAGTTGGGGATGCGCGCGGCAAAGTCCTGCAGCTTGTCCATCTCCACCAGGTCGGCGTCGTTCGTCACGCCGTAGATCAGGTGCAGCGGATGCGCGCTGCCCCCGGCCGCGATCTTCTCCAGCATGGCGGTGAAGGGCGCCAGGCCCGTGCCGCCGGCCAGCAGCAGCAGCGGCCGCTGGATGTCGCGCAGGTAAAAGCTTCCCAGCGGGCCGGTGAGCGTCATGCGGTCGCCCTCCTTGGCCAGGCTGGTGAGGAAGCTGCTCATCAGCCCGCCGGGGACGTTGCGGATGAGGAAGGACACGGATCCGCCCTTGGGCAGCGAGCTGAACGAGTAGGCGCGCGTGGCGGCGCTGCCGGGCACCTGCAGGTTCACGTACTGGCCGGGCAGGAAGGCCAGCTTGTTCAGCGACTCGCCCTGCACCGTCAGCGAGATGGTGCTGGGCGAGAGCTGGCGCACCTCGCTGATGGCGGCATCGAACGAGGCCTGCTGCGTGCGGCACACGGCCGAGGAGGCGGGCACGCGCACCACGCAGTCGCTTTGGGCGCGCATCTGGCAGGTGAGCACGAAACCTTGGGCGGCCTCGTCCTCGCTGAGCGCGTCCTCGATGTACTCGCCCATCTCGTAGCGGCCGGCCTCCGCGAAGCATTTGCAGGTGCCGCAGGCGCCGTCGCGGCAGTCCAGCGGGATGTTGACGCCTTGGCGGTAGGCGGCGTCGGCCACGGTTTCGGACGGGTTGGCCTCGATGAAGCGGGTGAGGCCGTCCTCGAACTGGAGGGCAATCTGGTGGGGCATGGCTTGTCTCCTGTGCGTGGCCTTGACGAAAAGTGCCCGCCGGGCAGGCACTTTTCGCGGGCCGCTGTCTCAGATGTGATAGACGTCCACCACGTGGTGGATGTAGTCGTTCTTCAGGACCACGACCTTGCGCTTGATCAGCGGCTGGCCGCTGGTCAGGTCCAGCGTGTAGTGGCTGGTGCCGAAGTAGCTGTCGGTCGTGTGGTAGCGGTAGCTCAGCGTGTGCCAGTTGAAGCGCACCACCAGCTGCTCGCCCTGCTGCGACACGATCTCCACGTTGTGGATGTTGTGCCCCGTGCGCGGGTCCGGCGTGCTGGCGGCCGAGCGCTCGGTCTTGATGCGGAACACCCGGTCTTCCAGGCCGCCGCGGTTGGGGTAGTAGATCAGCGAGATCTCGCGCTGCGGGTCGCGGGTGAGCTCGTCGTCGTCGTCCCACGCGGGCATCCAGAACTCGGCGTCGGGGTGGTAGCAGGTGAGCCACTCGTCCCACTGCTTGTCGTCCAGCAGCCGGGCTTCGCGGAACAGGAAGGCCTGGACTTGTTCAATGGTCATCATGTCGGCTTCTCCCTCAGGCGTGGTCGCAGGCGTGCTGGTGGCCGCACACGACGTGCTCGACGCCGGCGGCCTCGCGGGCCTCCTCGGTCTCGACGGCGCGCTGCATGGTCTGCAGCCAGTAGCGGTGCTGCTCGGTGTAGAGGCCCTCGTCCTCGGTCTTCACGCCGGAGAGCGTGGGGTTCAGGCCGATTTCCTTGGCGGCGTCGTCCGGGCCCTGCACCCACTGCTTGGCGCCGCGGCACATGTCGTTCCACTCCAGTGCGATGCCGGCGTAGCCCTGCTGGCAGGCGCGGAACTCCTCCAGGTCGTCAGGCGTGGCCATGCCGGTGGCGTTGAAGAAGTCCTCGTACTGGCGGATGCGGCGCGCGCGCGCCTCGGCCGACTCGCCCTTGGGGGCGATGCAATAGATGGTGACCTCGGTCTTGTCCACGGCGATGGGGCGCAGCACGCGGATCTGCGAGCTGAACTGGTCCATCAGGTAGACGTTGGGGTAGAGGCACAGGTTGCGCGAGTGGCCGATCATCCAGTCGGCCTTGGCCGCGCCGTGCTGCGCGGCGAGCTGGTCACGGATCGGGTAGGCGGGCCGGTCTTCGGGGTTGGCCCACTTGGTCCACAGCAGCATGTGGCCGTGCTCGAAGGAGTAGAAGCCGCCGCCTTGCTTGGCCCAGCTGCCCGCGTCCATGGCCTTGATGTTGTCGCCCGCGGCGGCCAGCTTGCGCTGGTTGGTGGTGGCCGCGTAGTTCCAGTGCACGGAGCTGACGTGGTAGCCGTCGGCGCCGTTCTCGGCCTGCAGCTTCCAGTTGCCGTCGAAGGTGTAGGTGGAGGAGCCGCGCAGCACTTCCAGCCCTTCAGGCGACTGGTCCACGATCATGTCGATGATCTTGGTGGACTCGCCCAGGAACTCGGTGAGCGGCGGCACGTCGGGGTTCAGGCTGCCGAACAGGAAGCCGCGGTAGCTCTCGAAGCGCGCGACCTTCTTGAGATCGTGGCTGCCGTCCTTGTTGAAGGTGTCGGGGTAGCCCGCCCCGTTCGCATCCTTCACCTTGAGCAGCTTGCCCGAGTTGTTGAACGTCCAGCCGTGGAAGGTGCAAGTAAAACTGGCCTTGTTGCCCTTCTTGTGGCGGCACAGCGTGGCGCCGCGGTGCGAGCAGGCGTTGATGATGGCGTTGAGCTCGCCGGCCTTGTTGCGCGTGATGACGATGGGCTGGCGGCCGATGGTCGTCGTCAGGTAGTCGTTGGGGTTGGGGATCTGGCTCTCGTGGGCCAGGTAGATCCAGTTGCCCTCGAAGATGTGCTTCATCTCCAGGTCGAACAGGGTTTCGTCGGTGAAGGCGCTGCGGTGCAGGCGGTAGACGTGCCGGTCGGCGTCCTCCACCAGCATGCCGGCCAGGCGCTTCTTGACGTCGGCGAGGGGTGCGGAAGTGCTCATGCTTGTCTCCAGGCCCGCACGGAGCCGCGGGCAATGAAAGTCGGGCAAGGCTTCGCCCAGCCCGGGCCGCCTGGCGGCGCGCCCGGGTGAACAGTCAGCCTCTTTTCAGCGGAAGGCGGGGGGCCTGGTCAGGCCGCGGCGCGGGGGCGGGCGAAATCGGTCGCCGGGGCGCCGGCCTGCTCGGCATGCAGGGTGAAATCGAACTTGATCTCGTAGAAGGGCTTGTCCACGCCCAGCGCCTGCATGGCGGCCGCGTCGTTGTTGGTGTGCACGGGCGGCACCAGGCCCTGGCGGGTGCCGAAGGCGAAGTCGTCCCACAGGTGCGGATCGTTCTCGATGTTGATCTGCGTGGTGAGCTTGCGGTGGCCCGGCGCGCTCACGAAGAAGTGGATGTGCGCGGGGCGGTGGCCGTGGCGGCCCAGTTGCGTGAGCAAGCGTTCGGTGGAGCCGCCGGGAGGGCAGCTGTAGCCCACGGGCATGATGCTGCGGAACTTGTAGCGGCCCTGGGCGTCGGTGACGATGGTGCGGCGCAGGTTGAAGGCGCTTTGCGTCTTGTCGAAGAAGGAGTAGTTGCCCAGGTGGTTGGCATGCCACGCCTCCACCTTGGCGCCGGCGATGGGCTGGCCGTCGGTGCCGCGCACCGTGCCTTCCATGACCACCACCTCGCCGGGCGACTGGCCGTCGTCCATGCGCGCCTCGCCCTGCACCACGGGGGCGCCGGCCACGTACAGCGGGCCCTCGATGGTGCGCGGCGTGCCGCCCTTCAGGCCGGCGCGGGCCTCGGCCTCGTCCATGCGCAGGTCCAGGAAGTGCTCGATGCCGATGCCGGGGGCGATCAGGCCCATCTCGTTGTTGCGGCCGGCTTCGCTCAGGAAGTTCAGGCCGGCCCAGAACTCTGCGGCGCTGATGTCCAGCTCCTCGATGGCCAGCATCAGGTCGCGCACCAGGCGGCCGACGATGGCCTTGGTGCGGGGGTTGCCCTCGCCGACGACGCCGGTCGTCTCGAAGCGGGTCATCAGTGCGTCAATCGTCTTCTTGTCCATGGATGTCTCCTCGTGGGGTGCTTGCAATGAGCAAGGGTGGGCGGTGTCGGCTCGGGAGGCCGGGTTTGAAAAGGGTCGGTGGGGCCTGAAGGAAGACCTGCTCAGCGGTCGCGGCGCAGCCGCGCGAGCTTGGCTTCGTCGATCTCGATCCCCAGGCCGGGGCGCGTGGGCAACTGCAGCGAGAAATCGCGGTAGGGCAGGGGCTCGACGAGGATTTCCTCGGTCAGCAGCAGCGGGCCGAACAGCTCGGTGCCCCAGGCCAGGTCGTGGAAGGTGGAGAACACCTGGGCCGAGGCCAGGGTGCCCACGGCGCCTTCGAGCATGGTGCCGCCGTAGAGCGCGATACCCGCGGCCTGGGCGATGCCCGCCACCTGCGCCGCGCCGCGCAGGCCGCCGGACTGGTTGATCTTCACGGCGAAGATGTCGGCCGCCTGCGTGCTGGCCACCTCGAAGGCGTCGCGCGGGCCGTGCAGCGCCTCGTCGGCCATCACCGGCAGGATGTTGGCCTGCGTGAGCCGGCGCAGGCCCAGCTTGTCGTGCGCGGCGATGGGCTGCTCGGCCATGTCGATGCCCGCGTCGGCCAGCATGCGCAGGCCTTCGAGCGCCTCGGTCACCGACCAGGCCTGGTTGGCGTCGATGCGCACGCTGGCCATGTCGCCCAGCGCCCGCTTGATGGCGGCCACGTGGGCCACGTCGTCCTTGACGCTGCGCAGGCCGATCTTGAGCTTGAAGACGTTGTGGCGGCGCAGCTCCAGCATGCGCTCGGCCTCGGCGATGTCGCGCCGGGTGTCGCCGCTGGCCAGCGTCCAGGCCACGGGAATGCTCTCGCGCACCCGGCCGCCGAACAGCTCGCTCAGCGGCACGCCCAGCCGCTTGGCCTGGCCGTCGTACAGCGCGGTTTCCACCGCGCACTTGGCGAAGCGGTTGCCCTGGATGCGCTGGTTCACCTGCGCCATCAGCCGCGCCACGGCGCGCGGGTCCTCGCCCACGAGCAGGGGCGCGACGTAGGTGTCGACGTTGACCTTGATGCTCTGCGGGCTCTCCTCGCCGTAGGCCAGGCCGCCTATGGTCGTGCCTTCGCCCCAGCTCACGATGCCGTCGCTGGCCGTGATGCGCACCAGCACCAGCGTCTGGTGGTTCATGGTCGCCACGGAGAGCTTGTGGGCCCGGATGGTGGGCACGTCCACCAGCAGCGTCTCGACCGAAACAATACTGAGTTGAGAGCTCATTTCAATTCCCGGCGGCTTGCGCCATTTCCATGGCCACCCCTCGGGGGAATATCCCCATGGCTTGGCCAAACAGTTGAGAGGCGGATTTGAAAATCCAGGCGAGCCTTCTGAGGTAAATATCCCGGGCTGCTTGGTTTTTAATGTCTGCCTTGAATGCCGTGAATATTAGGCAGCCGCTTGCCGCCAGTCCAAGACGCTTTTAGACTGCTTTCATACCTTGAAGGCATGCAAATGGAACTGCGTCACCTGCGCTACTTCGTCGCCGTGGCCGACGAGCAGAACTTCACCCGGGCCGCCGAGCGGCTGCACATCTCGCAGCCGCCCCTGAGCCGGCAGATCCAGGACCTGGAGGAGGAGCTGGGCACGCCGCTGTTCGAGCGCGGATCGCGGCCGCTGAAGCTCACCGAGGCCGGGCGCTTCTTCTACGGGCAGGCGACGCGGCTGCTGGAGCAGGCGGCGCAGGCGCAGCGGGCCACGCGGCGCATCGCGCGCATGGAGCGGCGGCTGGTGATCGGTTTCGTCGCCTCCACCATGTACGGCGCGCTGCCGCGGCTGGTGCGGCTGTTCCGCGCGGCGCGGCCGCAGACGGAGCTCTCCCTGGTGGAGATGTCCACCCTGGACCAGACCGAGGCCCTCAAGGCCGGCCGCGTGGACGTGGGCTTCGGCCGGCTGAAGCTGGACGACCCGGCCATCAAGCGCGAGGTGCTGCGCATGGAGCGTCTGGTGGTGGCCATACCCATGGAGCATGAGCTGGCCATCCCCGACATGCCGCTGCTGTTGGCCGCGTTGGCGCATCGGGATATTCTGGTTTACCCTAAATCTCCACGTCCAAGTTATGCCGACCAGGTTTTGTCCTTATTCCGCGACCAGGGTTTGGAGCCCGGCACGGTGCACGAGGTGCAGGAGATTCAAACCGCGCTGGGCCTGGTGGCCGCGGGCATGGGCGTGTGCGTGGTGCCCACGGGCGTGAGCCGGCTGCGGCCGGACGAGGTGGTGTACCGGCCGCTGTCCGACGAGCAGGCGGTGTCGCCCATCGTCATGAGCACGCGGGCGCAGGACCAGAACGAGGACATCGTGCTGCTGCGCTCGCTCATCGACCAGATCTACCGCGAGCAGGCCGAGGCCAGGCGTCGCGTGGAGGCCGCGGCCTGGGCGGCGGTGAGCGCGCAGGCCGCGGAGGCCGGCGACGCGGGCCAGGACGCCACCGGCCCTGACCCGCACCCGGCGTGACGGCGCGCGCGCCGCGGCCCGAGGCCTTCAGCGGCTCAGCGGTGCCGGGCCCGGCGAGGGCAGGGCGGCGTTCGCGGGTGCCGCCGGCGTGGGCGGCAAGGCGGGCGCGGCGGCGGGGCGGCGCCACTGCAGCACCGCGTGCGTGGCGCCGCCCAGCACCACGCCCCAGAAGGCCGAGCCCAGGCCAAAGAGGGTCAGGCCCGACGCCGTGGCGAGGAAGGCCACGAGCGCGCCCTCGCGCTGCTGGGCGTCGGCCATGGCGGCCTGCACGTTGGCGGCAATGGCTCCCAGCAGCGCCAGCCCCGCCAGCACGGCCACGAACTGCGCCGGCAGTGCCGTGAAGAGGGCGATGATGCTGCCCGCCAGCGTGCCGCCCACCAGGTAGAACAGCCCGTTGGCCACGCCCGCCACCCAGCGGCGCGCCGGGTCCTCGTGCGCCTCGCGCCCCGTGCACAGCGCCGCCGTGATGGCCGCCAGCACCGTGGTGATGCCGCCGAACGGCGCCATGGCCAGCGAGGCCAGGCCCGTGGCCACCAGCACCGGCCGCGCCGGCGTGGCGTAGCCCGCGCCGCGCAGGATGACCATGCCGGGCAGGAACTGCCCCGTGAGGCTCACCATCGCCAGCGGCAAGGCCAGGCTCAGCGTCGAGGCCCAGCTCCACGCCGGCGCGGTGAACATCGGGTGGGCCAGCTCCAGCCGCAGCGCCGACCAGTCGCCTTCGCCCAGCGCCGCCGTCAGCGCCACGCCCAGCGCCAGCGTCGCCACCAGGTGGTAGCGCGGCCACCAGCGCCGCGCCAGCAGGAAGCCCGCCAGCATGCACAGCGTCAGCAGCGGCATGGACTCCGCCGCCTTGAACGCGCGCAGGCCGAAGGGAAAGAGGATGCCGGCCATCATCCCCGCGCACACGCCGCGCGGGATGCGGCGCATCAGCGCGTCGAAGCTGCCGGTGAGGCCCACCGCCACCACGATGGCGGCGGCCGTGAGGTAGGCCCCCACCGCCTCGGCCAGCGGCAGCGCCGGGAACAGCGTGATCAACAAGGCCGTGCCCGGCGCGGACCAGGCCGTGATCACCGGCACCCGCAGCCACCAGCTCAAGGCCATGCCCGCCGCGGCCGCGCCCATGGAAATGGCCCACACCCACGAGGCCGTGAGCGCGGGCGGCGCATGCGCGGCCTGCGCGGCCTGGAAAAAGATCAGCAGCGGGCCGGCGTAGGAAATCAGCACCGCCAGGAAACCCGCCGTGACGGCGGAAACGGACCAGTCGCGTCCGGGCATGGTTTCATCCTCCAGCAGCTTGCAACGGCAACCGCGAGCGCAAGCGAAAACGCCCGCTGCGGGGCGGGCGTTGGAAAGCACAGGGGGCGGGCAGGGCGCTCAGGCCGCCACGGCCTGCAGCCAGTCCTGCAGCGCTTCCTTGAACGCCACCGGCTGCTCCAGCACGCTCAGGTGCGAGGCGTCCGGCAGCACCACCAGCCGCGCGCCGGGAATGCCGCGCGCGATGGTGGCGGCCATGGCCACGGGCGTGCCCTGGTCCAGCGCGCCGGCCATCACCAGCGCGGGCACCTCGATGCGCGGCAGCCGCGCGGTGGTGTCCACGGCCGCGATGGCCTGGCAGCAGGCCACGTAGCCCGCCGCGTCGCAGCCGAGCACGCGCTCGCGCCAATGCGCCACCACGCCGGGCTGCGCGGCATGGAAGTCCGCGTGGAACCAGCGCTGCAGCGCGCCGTCCACGATGGCCTCCAGCCCGCCCGCGCGTATGCCGGCGATGCGCTGCGCCCAACCCGCGCGCGCCTCGGCCGGGTAGGACGAGGTCGTGTTGGCCAGCACCAGCGCCTGCACGCACTGCGGGTGCCGCAGCGCCAGCTCCTGGCCGACCATGCCGCCCAGGGACAGGCCCACCCAGGTCACCGGGCCCAGGGCCAGCTCGGCGATGAGGCGGGCCGCGTCGTCGGCCAGTTGCGCCATGGCGTAGGGGCCGGCGGGCGCGTCGCTCGCGCCGTGGCCGCGCTGGTCGTAGCGCACCACGCAGGCGTGCTCGGCCAGGTGGTCGGCCAGCGCGTCCCACAGGGTCAGGTCGCAGCCCAGCGCGTGGGCCAGGACGAAGGTCTGCTGCGGCAGGCCGCCCGCGCGCGGGCCCTGCACCCGGTAGTGCAGGCGCGGCAGGCTGCGCGTGAATTCAAAAGTGCTGCTCATGGCGAGGGCGCGGCTTCAGCTCAAGCCCAGCAGTTGCCGCGCCTGTGCCGGCGTGGCCACGGGGCGGTGGTGCTCCTCGCACAGCTGCACCACGGCGCGCACCAGCGCGGCGTTGGAGGGGGCCAGGGTGTCCTTGTCCAGGCGCACGTTGTCTTCCATGCCGGTGCGGCAGTGGCCGCCGAGCTCCAGCGACCAGCGCGCCAGCGTCATCTGGTCGCGGCCGATGCCCGCGCCCGTCCAGGTCGAGCCCGGGGCCACGCGCTGCAGCGTGCGCACGTAGAACTCCAGCACCTCGCGGTCCACCGGCATGGCGTTCCTGATGCCCATCACGAACTGCACGTGCAGCAGGCCGCGGATGAAGCCTTCGCGCTGCAGCCGCGCGGCCTGGAACACCATGGACAGGTCGAAAGCCTCGATCTCCGGCTTGATGTGGTGCTCGCGCATCTCGGTGGCGAGCCACTCCACCAGGTCCGGCGCGTTGTCGTAGACCCGCGTGGGGAAGTTCACCGAGCCGGTGGCCAGCGAGCCCATGTCCGGGCGCAGCGCCAGGTGCGCGCCGCGCTCGCGCCCGGCGCCGGAGCGCCCGCCCGTGGAGAACTGGACGATCATGCCGGGGCAGTGGCGGCGGATGCCGTCCATCACCTGCGCGAAGCGCTCGGGTGACGAGGTGGTCGTCCCGTCGTCGTTGCGCACGTGCAGGTGCACCAGGGTGGCGCCCGCTTCGAAGGCCTCGTGCGTGGACTCGATCTGCTCGGCCACCGTGATGGGCACGGCCGGGTTGTCGCGCTTTTGCGGCAGCGAGCCGGTGATGGCCACGGTGATGATGCAGGGGGTCGTTGTCATGGCTTGTCTCCTGGTGAATGGCGCGGGTCGGCCATGCGGCGGCGCACCCGGGGCCGCGGCACGGGTGAAAGGGCCTGGTGCTTGCGGGCAGCTCAGCCGCTGCGTGGGTGCGGCGGCGCTGCCCTGCGCAGCGGCCGGCGCGGCCCCGGGCGGCCGGGAAGCGGCACGCGGGGCGTCACGAAGGCTGGGGCTGGATGCATGGCAGGTATGGCTGAACGAGGGCGCCATGTTGGTCGCCGCCCTCTGGCCTGTCCAATATCAATGGTGTTGCAGTTCATGCCTTGGAGGCATGGAGCGGGAGCAGCTGGACCGTTTGCACCCGGCGGCGCGGCGGCGCCCAACGGCAGGTGTTAGACCGTCTAACACCGTGTACGCGGGGGCTGCCTACAAGGCAGGGGCCGACGTCCCGCCCTGCAGCACCTGCGCCACCGGCTGCGGCTTGTGCAGCAAATAGCCCTGCGCGTGGTCCACGCCTATCTCCTGGAGCCGCTGCAGCACCGCCGGGCTGTCCACGAACTCGGCCACCGTCTGCACGCCCACCACGCGCGCCACCTGCTGGAAGCAGCGCACGGCGGCGTCGTCCAGCGGGTCGTCCACCAGGTTGCGGACGAACTGCCCGTCGATCTTGAGCAGGTCGATCTGCAGCGACTTCAGGTAGCCGAAGGACGAGGCCCCGGCGCCGAAGTCGTCCAGCGCGATGCGCAGGCCCAGCGCGCGCGCCTGCGCGATGAAGGCCGACGCCTCGGCGATGTTGGTCACGGCCGCCGTCTCCGTGATCTCCAGGCACAGCCGCCGGCACAGCAGCGGCCCGGCCGCCTCCAGCGCCGCCAGCGCGTCGCCCTGGAAGGCGCGGTCGCCCACCGACTGCCCGGAGAGGTTCACGCACAGCATGTCCACCACCGAGAGGTCCGGCAGCGCGCGCAGCAGCGCCAGCGTGCGCGTGAGCACCCAGCGGTCGATGCGCGGCGCCAGCTGGAAGCGCTCGGCCGCCGGCAGGAAGCCCCCCGGCGCCACCACCGTGCCGTCGCGCTCCAGCAGCCGCAGCAGCAGCTCCGCATGCAGGGCGCCGCCCGGCCCGGCCTCGCCCAAGGGCTCGATGCGCTGGGCGTAGAGGACGAAGCGGTCCTCGTCCAGCGCCTGCTCCAGCCGCGTGGCCAGTTGCATCTCGCCCTGGCGGGCGCGCAGCGCCGCGTCGCTGTCGTGCCAGCGGTGCACGCGGTTGCGCCCGGCCTCCTTGGCCGCGTAGCAGGAGGTGTCGGCCGCCTGCATCACCGCGGCCAGCGACCCCCAGCGCGCATCCACCGGCACCAGGCCGATGCTGGCGCCGATGCGAAAGCGCTGCTCCTCGCAACTGAAGCGGAAGTCGTCCATGCGCTGGCAGATCTGCTGCGCCACGCGCTGCGCGTGCGCCTCGTCGCAGTGCTCCAGCAGCAGGCCGAACTCGTCGCCGCCCAGGCGCGCGAGCGTGTCGCGCGAGCGCATCGAGCCGGACAGCAGCCGCGCCACCTGCTGCAGCAGCCGGTCGCCGGCGGCGTGGCCGCAGGCGTCGTTGACGAGCTTGAACTGGTCCAGGTCCAGGTACATGAGCGCGTGGCGCGTGCCGTCGCCCGCGCAGCGGTGCAGCAGCCGCTGCAGCCGCGTCTCGAACTCCGTGCGGTTGGGCAGCCCGGTGAGCGCGTCGTGCGCGGCGCGGTGGCGCAGCTCCTCGTTGAGGCGGTGCAGCGAGGTGATGTCCACGTGCGTGCCGAACATCCACTGCGGCAGCCCGTCGGCCGTGCGCGTCATGACGCGGCCGCGCACCAGCACCCACACCCAGTGGCCGTCGCGGTGGCGCATGCGCGCCTCGCAGTCGTAGGTCTCGGTCTCGCCGTCGAAGTGGCGCTGCAGCAGCGCCGCGGAACGCTGCAGGTCCTCGGGGTGGGCGTGGTCCAGCCAGGTCTGGATGGAGATGGGGGCCAGCTCGTCCAGCGTGCGGCCCAGGATACCGGCCCAGCGCTCGTTGAAGCGCGTCTGGCCGGTCTGCACGTTCCACTCCCAGGTGCCCGCGGCCGTGGCCTCGATGATCCAGGCCAGCCGCCGACGCTCGTCCTGCAGCTCCTGCGCGGCGCGGGCCTGGGCGCGGATGTCGCGGATGATCTTGGTAGCGCCCACCAGCACGCCTTGCGGGTCGCGCAGCGGCGCCAGGCTCACCGAGACGGCGATGGGCTGCCCGTCGCGGTGCAGCCGCTGCGTCTCGTACTGCTGGCCCGCGGGGTGCTCGCGCAGCAGCGCCGCCAGGTCGGCCTGCTCCCCGGCGCGGTCGGCCGGGACGATGCGGGCGATGGGCTGGCCCAGCATGTCGGCCGCCGCGTGGCCGAACAGCCGCGTGGCCGCCTCGTTCCAGTGCATGACCGTGCCGTCCAGCCGCAGCGCGACGATGGCGTCCAGGCTGCTTTGCAGCAGCGCCTGCGCATGCCAGGCCTGCTCGCGCAGCGCGCGCTCGGACAGCAGCGCGCGCCGCCCCTTGAGCGCGCGCGAGACCGCCGTGGCCAGGTGGTGCAGCACCTCGCGCTGCGTGGCGCTCAGGCGGCGCGGGCGCTCGTCCAGCACGCACAGCACGCCCACGCGCTCGCCGCCGTCAAGCTCCAGCGGCAGTCCGGCGTAAAAGCGCAGCCCCTTGCCGGTGTTGAGGGGGGGCAGCCGGGCAAAGCGCTCGTCGGCCGCGGTGTCCTCCACCTCCAGCAGCCCGCCTTGCTCGATGGTGTGGTTGCAGACGCTTTGCCCGCGCGGCAGCTCGCAGAGCTGCACCGGGCCCACGCGGGCCTTGAGCCACACGCGGTGCGCGTCCACCAGCGTGACCAGGGCGACGGGCACGTCGCACACCGCCGCGGCGGCTTGGGCCAGGGCGTCGAACTCGCGCTCCGGGGCGGAGTCCAGGATGTCGAGCTCGCGCAGCGCGCGCAGCCGTTCGGATTCGTTGAGGGTCGGGAGGGGCAAATCGGCTCCTGGCGGGCCCGGGGCCGGTAGGGAGCGCGGATTCTCTCCAGCCGGCGGCGTTTTTCTTCTTGCCGTTGGCCGCCGTCGGCGCCAAGCGTGGCTTATGGCGCAGGCCACACCTTTTGTTGCCACTGTTGGGGCAACGGGGCCGGCGCCCGGCGCGCCGGCCGCTTGCGGCCTCAGTTGCGCAGGTACTGCACCCGGCCCGTGAAGACCGCGCCCTGGCCCATGGAGCCCACGTTGTATTGGATGGTGGCGCCGTAGTCGCCTTCCACCGGCCCATAGGCGGCGGCGTTGGTCGGGTTGCAACTGGTGTCCAGGATGGAGAAGGTCACCTTGGCGGTGTAGGGCACGTAGGACGGGACGCGCTCCAGGTGCCGCAGCATGATCATGTGCCCCTCGTTGGCGGTGTAATTGGCCGGATTCCAGGCAAATGCCGATTCGCGCTCCGTGGCGCCAAACCAGCTCGTGAAATTGTTCGACCCCAGGCTGCCGCTGGCGTCAACGTCGAAATCGACCTGGCGGCGCAGGGTGACGTTGCTGGCCGTGGTCTGGCCCAGTTTCGTCAAGGTCATTTCTATGGTGACCGCCCGCTGCACCGTGTCCTTGGAAATGACCTGGCGCAGCCGGAACAAACCATCGGTGGTGGTGCGCGTCACCGTGCAGGTACTGCCGCTGCAACTGGCCGTGGAAGTGCCGAAACCCGATTCGGTATAACCCACGTCGTAGGCGATGCGGCTGTTGTAGCAAAGCACATAACCCTCGCCGACCGTGCCGCCGCCAATATGGTCATAACCGGCCGGACCTTCGAAACGGGTGAGATTGCCGTGGCGCGACAGCCAGACGCGCGGCCGTCCGGGATACACATAATATGTGTCCGTGCTTTCGGAACGCACCCCGGCCCCCATACCCTGCTCGCCGGGTGCCGCGGCCGCCGGCAATGCGGCCAGGCCGGCCGCCAGGCCCGCCGCGCACAACATCGCCGACCCCGCCGCCAGCGGACGGATGTAAATAGTGGACCGACAGGATTCAAGCTGCAAATTGGACATGACGTCTCCTCGCATTGAACTTGCGCTGCATCCCTGTGGGTCTTTTGTCTGTGAATCCGCAAGCACGCCGCACCATGCTTGGGCGGGCTGATTGGCTGCCGCCGCCTCCTATTTGTCAATGAAAACCTGTTCTCGCGCCGCAGTCAAAATACTTGAAGCATATTTTTTAAATCACGGGACAAACGGTTTCAAAACAATCAAATTCATCCTTGACGGAATTTTTCTACCCGCTCGGAAATGGTTTGTGTTTGACGCTTATTAATAAGGCGCAACGTGTTGCCCGGGGTTTTATCCTGGCCATTAGGGCATTTCCCGGGCCTGTCTCGTGACGAGGTATGGGCCGGCGTGGTTCCCGGCAGGCGCGTGACTTATTGCCCCCCGAAGCCCGGTGTTGACGATGCTGCAACGAATTTGCCTGCGGCGGCCCGGAATATCGGGGCCGCCGTGGTGTGTCCGTTTCCAGGCACAGCGCTGCCCCGGCTAGGCCTGACGGGCCGAGCCTCCACCAACAACAACGAAAAGGGATGAAAAAGCTTCTCCTGCTTGCCGCAGCCCTGCTCGCGGGGCTGCTGCTGTTCACCCGGCACGGTGCCGGCGAGGCGCAGCCGCGCCCGGCGCCCGCCGTGCTGGTGGTCAGCGGCTCCAACACCATGGCGCCGCTGGTGCAGGCCATGGCGCGGCGCTTCGAGCAGCAGCATGCGGGCGTGCGCGTGGACGTCGGCGACAGCAACTCCGGCCGCGGGCTGGCCGACGTGCGTGCCGGCCAGGCGCAGGTGGCCATGGTCTCGCGCATGCTGCGCGGCGACGAGCAGGACCTGCGCTACCTGCCCATCGCGCGCGACGGCCTGGCCCTGGTCGTCCATGCCGACAACCCCGTGACGTCGCTCAGCCACGCGCAGGTGGCGGCCATCTACAGCGGCCGGGTGACGAACTGGAAGCCCTTGGGCGGGCGCGACGAGCCCATCCTGAGCATCGCCCCGGCCCGCGGCGAGCACGGCTCGCCGGCGCTGGTGGCGCAGCATTTCAAGCTGCCGCTGGAGCAGCTCCGGGCGCAGCACACCGTGGGCGACAACGCCGAGCGGCTGCAGGCGGTGCAGGCGCACCGCAACGCCATCGCCTTCGTCTCCGTGGGCGAGGCCGAGCGCAGCCGCCAGGCCGGCGCCGCCTTGCGGCTGCTGGCCGACGAGGACATCGCCGCCACCAGCCGCAACGTGGCGCGCGGCGACTACCCGCTGGTGCGGCCGCTGGGGCTGGTGACGCGCGGGCAGCCCGGTGCGCTGTCGCAGGCCTTCATCGCGTTTTGCGCGTCCTCGCAGGTCACGGACCTGATCGTGGCGCACGGCTTCGTGCCCTACCTGGACTGAGGACCCCCCATGCTGCGCGAAAGCCTCGTCCGCTTGCGCCACGCCGTGGCCGGCTGGAGCCTGCGCGCGCGGCTGTTGAGCGGCTTTGCCGTGCTGCTGCTGCTCACGCTCACGGCCGACGGCATCTCGCTGCTGAGCCAGCGGCATGCGCAGCGGGCGATGAACGACTTCCTGAACGGCGACAACCGCATCGCCGAGCTCACCGCCGACGCCCGCGCCGAGCTGCTGCGCGCGCGGCGCAGCGAAAAGGATTTCCTGCTGCGCGTGCGCGAGTACGGCTGGGAGGAGGCGCGTGCGCGCTACGCCACGCTGCTGCAGGACCAGCTGGCCGGCCTGGGGCGGGCCATGGCCGAGGTGCGCTCGCTCACCCGCGACCCGGCCGTGGCCGCCGAGGCCGCCGACGTGCACAACGCCGCGCAGCAGTACGAAAAGGGCTTCCTGCTGGTGGTGGAGCTGTACGGCCGGCTGGGCCGGCGCGACGCCGGCCTGGAGGGCCGCATGCTGCAAAGCGCGCAGGCGCTGGAAGCGCTGCTGCAGGACAGCCCCGCGCCGCTGCCCATGCTGCTGCTGCAACTGCGCCGCGCCGAGAAGAACTTCATCCTGCTGCACACGCGCATCCCGGCCGACCGCTTCGAAGCGCTGGCCTCGCAACTGCAGGCCGCGATGGCCCAGGCCGCGCTCGCACCTGCGCAGCGCCAGGAGCTGCTGCGCCTGGCCGGCGACTACCAGCGCAGCTTCGCCGACTACGTGGCCGTGGAAGCCGCCATCGACGAGGCCTGCCAGCGCTACCTGGCCGCCGCGCACACCGTGGAGCCGCTGCTGGACCGCCTGGCGCTGCGCGCCGCCGCCGCCGACCAGGCCACCCACACCATGCTGGACGACTTGGGCCGTGCCACGCAGTGGGCGGTGGCCGCGTCGGCCCTGGTGGCCCTGCTGCTGGGCACGGCCGTGGTGCTGCGCGTGGGCCGCGGCATAGACCGCGCCCTGCGCGCGTGCATGCACTTCGCCGGCCGCGTGGCCGCGGGCGACCTGCAGGCGCGACTGCCGGTGCAGGACCGCAGCGAGCTCGGCAGCATGGCCGCCTCGCTCAACCGCATGGCCGACGCGCTGCAAAAGGCGCAGGCCGACCAGGCCGAGCAGGCCGCCGAGCTGCGCCGCGTCAACCGCACGCTGCGCGTGCTCAGCCAGTGCAACGAGACGCTGGTGCGCGCCACCGACGAGGCCGAGCTGGTGCAGCTCATCTGCCGCCACGTCGTGGAGATGGGCGGCTACCGGCTGGCCTGGGTGGGCGAGGCGCGCCATGACCCGCGCCGCAGCATCGCGCCGCTGGCCCTGGCCGGCGTGGACAAGGACTACGTGGACGGCCTGGCCCTGAGCTGGGACGACGCGGCGCAGCGCCACGGCATTGCCGGCGCCGCCGTGCGCGACGCGCGCGTGCTGCTGGTGCGCGACATCGCCGCCGACGCCACGCTCGCGCCCTGGCACGGCGCGGCGCGCGAGCGCGGCCTGGCCTCGTGCATCGCGCTGCCGCTGCGCGCCCGCGCCGGCGTGCTGGGCGTGCTGTGCATCTACGCGCAGGAGGTGGACGCCTTCGACGCGCAGGAGATCAAGGTGCTTACCGAGCTGGCCGACGACCTGGCCTACGGCATCGCCAGCCTGCGCGAGGCGGCCGAGCGCCAGCGCGTGCAGCGCCAGCTGGAGCACCAGGCCGCCTTCGACACCCTCACCGGGCTGGCCAACCGCGTGACGCTGCACGCGCGGCTGCAGCAGTCCATGGCCGACGCGCGGCGCCAGGACAAGCGCGTGGCGGTGATGCTGCTGGACCTGGACCGCTTCAAGCTCGTCAACGACACGCTGGGCCACCACAGCGGCGACCAGTTGCTGTGCAGCGTGGCGCGGCGGCTGCAGGGCTCGGTGCGCGAGTGCGACACCGTGGCGCGGCTGGGCAGCGACGAGTTCGTGGTGCTGCTCAAGGACATCCGCAGCGCCGCCGACGCCGCGGGCGTGGCCGCGGCGCTGCTCAAGGAGATCGCCGAGCCGCAGGTGCTCGACGGCTGCGAGCTGCGCCCCGCGGCCTCCATAGGCGTGAGCCTGTTCCCCGACGACGCGCAGGAGCTGGCCGCGCTGCTGCGCAACGCCGACACCGCCATGGGCCATGCCAAGGCCGCCGGCGGCCACCGCTTCCACTTCTTCGCGCCGGAGATGAACCAGCGCGTGGCCGCGCGGCTGGCGCTGGAGGCCGACCTGCGCCGCGCCCTGGAGCGCGGCGAGCTGCTGGTGCACTACCAGCCGCAGGTGAGCCTGCGCGGCGGCGAGGTGGTGGGCGCGGAGGCGCTGGTGCGCTGGCACCACCCGCGCCGGGGCATGGTGTCGCCCGCGGACTTCATCCCGCTGGCCGAGGAGACGGGGCTGATAGACGCCCTGGGCGAGTGGGTGCTGCGCGAGGTCTGCCGCCAGCAGCGCCAATGGCTGGACCAGGGCCTGAACGTCCCGCAGGTGGGGGTGAACCTCTCGGCGCGGCAGTTCCGGCATCCGGACCTGGTGGGCCTGGTGGCGCAGTCGCTGCGCGAGCAGCGGCTGCGGCCCAGCCTGCTGGGCCTGGAGATCACCGAGAGCGCGGCCATGCACGACGTGGAGTCGGCCATCGCCACCGTGACGCGGCTGCGCTCGCTGGGCGTTGGGCTGTCGCTGGACGACTTCGGCACCGGCTACTCCTCGCTGAGCCACTTGAAGCGCTTCCCGCTGGACCACCTCAAGATCGACCGCTCCTTCGTGAGCGACCTGGGCACCGACCCCGACAGCGCCGCCATCTGCAACGCCGTGGTGGGCCTGGCGCACAGCCTGGGGCTGCGCGTGGTGGCCGAGGGCGTGGAGACGGAGTCGCAGATGCTGTTCCTGCGCCGCCAGCGCTGCGACGAGCTGCAGGGCTACCTGTTCAGCCGCCCGCTGCCCGCGGCGGACTACGCGGCGCTGCTGGCCTGCGGCCGCCGGCTGCCGCTGCCGCCCGCGGAAGGCGCCGCGCTGCAGGCGGTGGCCTGAAAGCGCAGGCGGCACCCCGGGCGGGTGCCGGAAGGGGGCCCTCAGGGGGCAGGGCACGGTGCTTGCCAAGGGAAAGGCGTGTCCAACCTCTCTCAAAACACCGTCATGAAGAGCACCGTTTTCGCCGCCGTCTTTGCCGCCGCGCTGGCCTGCCAGGGCGTGAGCGCCGTGGCGCAGGAGACGCCTGCGATCTCCAAGCAGGAGGCCAAGGACCTCAAGACCCAGTCCAAGGGCGAGTACGAGGCCCGCAAGGACATTGCCGACGCCAACCACGAGCTCAACAAGGCCGACTGCGAAGTCGGCGCCGACGGCAGCGCCGAACGGGCCTGCAAGAAGGAAGCAAAGGCCGTGAACAAGGCGCAAAAGGCCGAGGCCAAGCAGATCCACGAGGAGGACAAGCAGGCCATCAAGGCCTTGTCCAGCAAGTAAGCGCAGGCGCCGCGCCCGCCCGGTGGCCCGTCACCGCCGGGCGCAGCGCGGCGTTCACGCTCCCCGGTGCGCCGGCTCGCGGCGTTGGCGGCCCACATCCTGGGCCGCCGGCGTTGCGGCCGGCGCGCTGGCGTGCGCTGGACATGCCGGGCAGGTCACCGGCCCGCGGCGATTGGTGCAACATGCGCGCGCCTTGCGCGGCGCGCCCGCCGCAAGGGCTGTGCCCCCAACGCCCACGACCCTCCATCCGCCCTGCCATGACTGCTGTATCCCCTGCACGGCGCCCGCGCACCGAGCGCGAGGTGCGCGTGGACCTTGCCGCCGCCTACCGGCTGGCCGCCCTGGCCGGCTGGGACGACACCATCTACACCCATCTCTCCGCCGCCGTGCCGGGCGAGCCGGGCGTCTACCTGCTCAACGAGTTCGGCCTGGCCTTCGACGAGGTGCGTGCCAGCGACCTGGTGAAGGTGGACGTGCACGGCCGCGTGGTGGACGGCAGCGCCCGCCGCGTCAACCCCAGCGGCTTCGCGATCCACGGCGCCGTGCATGCCGCGCGGGCCGACGTGGAGTGCGTGGTGCACCTGCACGCGCCCTGGGGCGTGGCGCTGTCCATGCTCCCCGACGGGCTGCTGCCCACCTCGCAATGGGCCATGCGGCTGCACGGCCGCCTTGGGCGCCACGCCTACGAGGGCCTGGCCCTGGGCGGCGAGGAGCAGCAGCGCCTGGTGCAGCGCTTGGGCAGCCTTGACGGGCTGATCCTGGAGAACCACGGCACGCTCACCGTGGGCCGCACGGTGGCCGAGGCCTTCATGCTCATGCACATCCTGGAGCGCGCCGCGCAGGCGCAACTGCGCGCCATGGCCGCGGCGCCGGGCAGCCTGCGCGTGGCCGACGCGGCGCTGGCCGAGGGCACCTACCGCCAGTGGGTGGGCGACGGCAGCGAGTGGGACGGCGACGCCGAGTGGCCCGCGCTGCTGCGCCGCGCCGACCGGCTCTCGCCGGGCTTTCGCGACTGAACAGCGCGAGCCGTATTTCTTTTTTTCAGCTTCCCCTCCAAGGAGACTCTTATGCCGACCATTCGCGTTGAACTGTTCGAGGGCCGCACGGCCGAGCAAAAGGCCGCCCTGGCCAAGGAATTGACCGACGCCTGCGTGCGCGTGCTCGGCGGCAAGGCCGACGGCGTGGACGTGCTGTTCTTCGACGTGGCCCGCCACAACTGGGCCAGCGGCGGCCAGCTCTGGAGCGACAAGGCGCCGCCGGCACCGGCGGCGGAATAAAAAAGCCGCGAAATACACCGCCTGAAAACCGCCGTCATGTCCATTCACGGAAATGACGGCGGTTTTTCAACGGCAGGCTTCACCGCATTCAAAGAATGCGTTGATTCACATACAAAAAGATAAGCAATCCATTTGAAAAACGGGCAACAACGCCAGGACGATTTCAATCGAAAATTGCAGTTATTCAATAAATAACCAATATCCCAGAAACACGAGAAAAAAGATTCGAAGTCAACACGAATTCAATACATTAATAATTCAATACATGAATAGACGAGCTGGGGAATAAAAACCGGTACGCAGGGCCGCTTGTGCAGCCTCGGGCAGCCCGGCACGCCTGAGCAGCGGCAGCGGCCCGTCGGCTGCCGCCCGGAGCAGCCCCGGCGAAACAGCCTGCAATGATGGTTATGTCAACTTACGTGCCATCTCGCTGAAATACCCCCGGATCCTGCGTAATTGCGCCATGTGCCGGAACGGCGCTTGCCCTTGACGCTGCACCCCCAATTTCCAGGCCTGGGCGGCGTATGCCTGATTGGCAGCGAGGCGCCCTCCGCCGGACATTGGAGGCGCGGGATGCGCCGGTGGTGCTGCGCCTGAATCCAGGTGCGGCGACAGGTCCTGGTGAAATGCCCGCCGGTGGCGCGCCGGCCGGTTTGGGAAAGGATTTCAAAATGCTGCTCTCCAGCAGGACCCTGCACCAGAGGCACCCGATCGCCATGGCCATCATCGGCCTGGGCCTGAACATCATCGGGATACTTTTGCTGGCGCCGTCCAACCTTCCGTACAAGGAATTCCTGGTGACGCTGGGCGTGCTGGGCGTGGCCATGAACGGCTTCGCGCTGGTCGTGCACCTGTGCGCCCGCTCCGACCGGCGATGAGCCGGCGCGCCGCGCCGGCGTGAAGCCGCTGGGCGGGCCGCCGCCCGGCGCCGCGGCCCTTCAGCGCAGGCGCAGGCTTTTTTCCATGCGCACGGCGTCCATCACGCCGCCGTAGTAGCCGGCCGAGCGGCCCGTGGCCGCGAAGCCCAGGCGGCGGTAGAAGGCCAGCGCGCCGGGGTTGTCGGCACGCACCTCCAGGCGGATCTTTTCCAGCCCCGCCAGCCGCGCCGGCGCCTCCAGCCAGGCCATGAGCCGCGCGCCCGCGCCCTGGCGCTGGTAGGCCGGCGCCACGGCCAGCAGCGCCAGGTGGGCGTGCTGCTCGGCGTACTCCATGATCCCGAAGCCCAGCAGGCCGCCGTCGCCGGCATGGGCCACGGCCACGTTGATGGTCGGATCGGCCATGGCCTGCAGCACGCGGCCGCGCCGCCAGCTCCAGCCCAGGTCGAACTCGATGTACTCGCGCGACATGAGCGCGATGCGGGCTGCCTCGTCCGGCAGCGCCAGCCGGATCGTGGGAATGATGAACATGCCTGGACTCCCCATGTGCCGCAGCGCGGGCACCACAGCTTGGCGCGCCCGGCGGCCCGCACTGCCGTGACCGCTCGGTAACCTGTCGCACCACAGGGTTTTTAGGGATAGCCGATCCCGCGGCGCGCAGGCAAGGCGGTGCCGCGTGGTCGCCATGAGCGCGCCGCTCAGTGCGGCAGGCGCTTTTCGTAGTCGGTGAGGGCGGTGAGCAGCCGGTCGCGGGCGGGCAGCTCGCCGGTGGGGGTGAAGTGGTCCACCACGGCGGGCAGCAGCGCGGCCAGGCCGCGGCGCGCCTCGTCCTCGGCCACGCCGGCGCGCCCGGCGATGGCGCGCAGCTCGGCCGCGCTGAACACCTCGCCCACGACGGCCGGCGCCAGGGCCTCGTTGGCCCCTGCCGTCACCCAGGAGCTGGCCAGCGGCCCGTGGCCGTGGCGCGAGAAGCGCGCCAGCAGCCCGGCCAGGCCCCCCACGCCGGCCAGCGCCGAGGACAGCGCCGGCGATTGCGCCGCCGCGGCCGGCACGGCGGCCGCGGCGCCGGGGCCCTGGCGGTCGGCCAGCATGCCCAGCACCACCGGCAGCAGCGCGGCCAGCACCGGCAGGCCCACGTCGGCCGGCGCGGCGCCCGGCGCGGGCGCGCCCTGGCCCTCGTCCTGCGCCGCCGCGGCGCCACCGAGCAACTGGTCCAGCAAGCCCATGGCCGACTCCTGCGCACTGTCTGCCTGCGCAGCGGGCAAGCGCCATGCGCGGCACGGCGCACCGCACGCAACTGTGACCGCATGTCCCCACGGCCTTGTGTGCGGGCCGCATAGGCACCATGTCGCCCCTGGGCGTGCTGTTTTGCGCCCGCATGGAGTACCTCACGATGTGGAAGCGACTGACCCTGTTGTGGACCGTGGTGCGTGGCGACGCACGGCGGCTGTGGTTCGCACTGCGCCATCCGCAGTCGCCGGCCTGGCTCAAGTGGGGCACGGCGCTGATCGCGCTGTACCTGCTGTCGCCGGTGGACTTGCTGCCCGACGCCTTGCCCGTGATAGGCGTGCTGGACGACGTGGTGCTGGTGCCGCTGGCCATACGCTTCCTGCTCAACCGGCTGCCGCCGCACATTGCCCGCGCCGCCGACCAGCGCTTCGGCACCCGCGCCTAGCAGCGGCGTTTCCCAGCGGCCCGCCTCAGGCTTTCCCCGGGTCCTCGGCATGTGGGTTGCCCCGGATGGCAGGACCGGGGCCGCAACGCTGCGGCCCCGGTCACGAAGCCGCGCACACCCGAGGAGCAGGCCATGTCCGAGTTGAAAAAAGGCGATGCGGTCGAATGGAATACGCCGCAGGGCCCCACGCACGGCAGCGTCACGCGCAAGGTGACGGGCCAGGCGCACGCCGGCGGCCACACCGCCAAGGCCTCGCCGCAGCAGCCCCAGTACGAGGTCCGCAGCGACAAGTCCGGCCGCAAGGCCGTGCACAAGGCCGACGCCTTGAGGAAGGCCTAGCCGTGGCCGTGGAGCACAGCAAGGAGCAAGAAGAGCAGGCCGCCACGATCAAGGCCTTCGAGGACGTGGTGAACATGTCCCCTTCCGCCCTGGAGCGCTGGCTGCAGACGCAGCAGTCGCGCCAGGTGGGCCTCACGCACGAGGGCGAGCACGAGGCGGTGGGGCACCAGTCCGGCCGCCGCATCGTCGAGCTGCTGCGCAAGAAGCACGCGCAGCTCGACGCGGAGGATTACCGGCAGATGCGCAAGGTCGTGGGCTACGTGCACCGCCACCTGGCGCAGCGCCCAAGCGGCGACGTGCGCGACACGCGCTGGCGCTGGTCGCTCATGAACTGGGGCCACGACCCGCTGCGCGACGAGCCCGACTGAATCCGGCCACCCCGCCCGCTGCGCCCCGCCTCGCGCCGGGCGTGTAACAGCAAGGCAGACGGCCCTGTGGCGCCACGGCGGCATGGCACCATGCCGGCCGCCCACCCTGTTCGCGGGAGGGCCTCCTTTGCAACTGGTTTCTCTTTCCCGCCGTGGCCTGGTCCCCTCCTCCCGCTTCGTCAGCCACTTTGCCCCCAGCCCTGGATGCCGAGCGCGAGCCCGGCGCGGCCACGGGTGCGGCGGCGAGGGTGTCGTGGGGGCCTTACGCCGCTTTCGTCCTGACCATCGCGCTGCTCATGGCGGCGCTGGTGTCGCTGGTCCTGTGGCACGACCACGAGCTCTACCGCGAGCGTGCCCTCTCGGCCACGCAGAACCTGGCCACGCTGATGGACCGCCAGGTCAGCGCCACGCTGGACAAGGCCGACATCGTGCTGCAGACCGTGGCGGCGCAATACGCGGCCACCACCGAGCAGGGCACGCAGCGCGACGCGCGCTTGAACAGCCTGCTGGCGGCGCAGCAGGCGCTGCTGCCGGAGGTGGCCACGCTGCGCGCCACCGGCGCCGACGGCTTCGTGCGCTGGGGCCATGCGGCCACCGTGGACTCGCCCGTCAGCCTCGCCGACCGCGACTTCTTCCTGCGCGCCAAGACCGACCCGCGCGCCGGGCTCATCGTTTCCGGCCCGCTGTTCGGCCGCATCACGCAGCAGTGGGTGATCGTGCTGGCACGCCGGCTCAGCGGCCCGGACGGCAGCTTCGCCGGCATCGTGCACGCCAGCGTCCCCACCACCGAGTTCAGCAAGGTCATGGCGCTGTCGCTGGGCGCGCACGGTGCCGTCACGCTGCGCACCACGGACCTGGCGCTGGTGCACCGCGCGCCCACGCCGCACGACGCGGTGGGCAGCCGCAACGTCTCCGCGCAATTGCGCCAGGCGCTGCGCCAGGCGCCTGACGAGGGCGCCTACGTCGCCACCACCGCGCTGGACGGCGTGGAGCGCAGCAACAGCTACCGGCGGCTGCAGAAGTACCCGTTCTACGTGATCGTGGGCCTGGCCACCGACGATTACATCGGCGGCTGGGAGAGCAACGCGCTGCTCATCTGCGCCCTGGCGGCGCTGGTGGTGCTGGTGACGGCCGCGGCCACCGCGGCCATCTACCGCGGCGCGCGGCGCCAGCAGGCCGACGCGGCCGAGCGCGAGCGCGCCACCGCGGCGGTGCAGGCGCTGCTGCTGGAGCGCACGCGGCTCAACACGGAGCTGGCGCTGCGCGTGCGCGAGGCCGAGGCGGCCAACGCGGCCAAGGACCGCTTCCTGGCCAACATGAGCCACGAGATACGCACGCCCATGCACGCCGTGCTGGGCCTGGCCTACCTGCTGGAGAAGTCCGACTTGGGCGCCGAGGCGCGCGAGCTGGTGCGCAAGGTGCACAGCGCCGGGCGCTCGCTGCTGGGCATCATCAACGACATCCTGGACTACTCGAAGATCGAGGCCGGCCGCCTGGAGCTGGAGGACACGCCCTTCAGCCTGCACGACGTGCTCGACAGCCTGGCCACCGTGATGGCCACCACCGCCGCGGGCAAGGACATCGAGCTGGTCATACAGCCCCCGCCCCCGGGCCTGGAGCGGCTGCGCGGCGACCCGCTGCGGCTGGAGCAGGTGCTGGTCAACCTGGCGGGCAACGCCGTGAAGTTCACCGAGCGCGGCCTCGTGGAGGTGGCGCTGCATCTGGAGGCCGAGGACGGGCAGCGCGCGCTGCTGCGCTTCACGGTGCGCGACACCGGCATAGGCATCCCCAAGGGCCAGCAGGCCGCGCTGTTCGCGCCCTTCACGCAGGCCGACGTCTCCACCTCGCGCCGCTTCGGCGGCACGGGGCTGGGCCTGGCCATCTGCCGCCGCCTGGTGCGCATGATGGGCGGCGACATGGGCGTCAACAGCACGCCGGGCCAGGGCAGCGAGTTCTGGTTCACGGTGCGGCTCGTGCGCGACGCGGCCGCCGCCCGGCCACCCACGCCGGCGCGGCTGCAGATGCTGGCCGCCACCGCGCGACCCGAGCTGCGCCAGGCGCTGCAGGGCTGCGCCGCCACGCTGCACTGGACGGTGCAGGCCGCGGACGACGCGGCGCAGGCCGCGCAGGCGCTGGCGCAGCGCGCCGCGCAGGGCAGCGGCGGCTTCGACGTGGTGGTGCTGGACACGCCCGCGGACGCGGCGGGGCTGGATGCCGTGCGCACGCTGCACGAGGCGGCGGCCGTGGCGCCCTCGCCGCGCGTGCTGGTGCTGCTGTGCCCGGCCGCGCAGGCGCCGGCGCTGCGCGAGGCGCTGCCGGCCGCCCCGGGCGGCGACTTGATCGACGCGGTGCTCGTGAAGCCCGTGACGCCGGCCATGCTGCTGGCGGCGGTGCAGCGCGCGCGGCAGGCCCCGCGCGGCGCGGCGCCGGTGCGCCACGCCGTGGCCGCGCCGCGCCCGCTGGGCCGGCTGCAGGGGCTGCGCATGCTGGTGGTGGACGACAGCCCCATCAACCGCGAGGTGGCGCAGGGCATCTTCAGCCGCGAGGGGGCGCTGGTGGCGCTGGCCGAGAACGGCGAGCGGGCACTGCATTGGCTGATGGCGCACGCCGGGGCCGTGGACATCGTGGTGATGGACGTGCAGATGCCGGTGATGGACGGCTACGAGGCGCTGCACGAGATACGGCGCCAGCCGCAACTGGCGGCGCTGCCGGTGGTGGCGCTGTCGGCCGCGGCCATGCCGGCCGAGCGCGAGGCCGCCATGGCCGCGGGCATGGACGGCTTCATGGTCAAGCCGCTGGACGTGGAGGCCGCGGTGACGCTGATACGCCGCGTCACCGGCCGCGCCGAGCAGCGCACGCTGGACGTGCTGCAGGCCACGCTGTCAGGCGACACGCCGCCGCCCGCGGCTTTGGCCAGGCCTGCGGCTTCCAAGGCCTCCAGGGCCGGCGGCGCGGACGGTGCTGCAGTCGCTCGCGGGCCGGCGGCCCCGCCGGTCCCTGCTGCGGCCGGCGGGG
>NZ_BCTC01000061.1 GCF_001571085.1 Azohydromonas lata NBRC 102462 | reverse complement strand
TAGAGGTCGTAGGCGACCAGGCCGATGACCACGCCGTTGCGCCAGCCCTCGCCCCCCTGCTGGCGCTGCACGCTGATGTCCAGCGCCAGCCGGTCCCGGCGCAGCCAATGGCGCACGCCGGCGTGCAGCAGGTGCTGCCCGGGCTGGTAGACGGCTTCCGTGAAGCCCCAGGTGCGGCCCGCGAGGCGGCGCTCCAGGCCGGCGGCGACGAAGCCCTGGTCGCCATTGAAGGGCCGGCGCTGCCAGCCCAGGTTGAAGTGGGCCTGGCCCTGCTCTTCCCACAGCGACAGGCTCAGCGGCAGTTGCACCAGGGCGCCGCGGCGGCCGCGGCGCGGCCCGTCCTCGGCGGCCTCGCCGGCGCGCTCGTCCGCGCGCTCGCGGTTGAGGCCCAGCATCATGCTGATGCCCGCGCCCCAGCCGTCGCGCGCGATGTCGTTGAAGAGGTGCTTGAATTCCAGCTCGGCCTCACGGCTGCGTTCACCGCCGCCGGCGCGCTCGGCCGTCCATTCGAGCTCCATGGACGTGGCCCGGGTGAAGTCGTATTCGAGGCCCATCTGCAGCGCGTTGTCCGCGCCGGTGCGAATCCATCGCCCGCCCAACATCCATGACTGCTCGTCGTCCTCCATGGCCGCGGTGCGCAGCACGAGGTAGGGACGGTCGGTGGCACGCGCGGGCAGCGCCGAAAAACAAAAAGCCAGGGCCGCGCAAAGCGCGAACCCTGGCTGAAAGCCGAGCTTGTATGTCATTGCTGACAGCTTAGCCCGGCCACCCCGGTTGCAATCGAAATTACTTGGACAGCTTGAACACCCAGACGGAGCCGCCCTGCTCCAGGTAGTTCACGCGCTTGGCGACTTCGCCGCCCCACAGCGGCACGGCGCCGCCCCAGCCGGAAACCACGGCCACGTACTGCTCGCCCTTGTCTTCCCAGGTGACCGGGGGCGCCACGACGCCGGAGCCGGTCTGGAACTGCCACAGCACCTTGCCGGTCTTGGCATCGGCGGCCTGCAGGTAGCCTTCAGGCGTGCCCCACCACACGAGGTTGCCGCCGGTGGTCAGCACACCGCCCCACAGCGGCGCGTTGTTCTTGACTTCCCAGGCGATCTTGCCGGTCTTCGGGTCGATTGCGCGCAGCGCGCCGATGTAGTCCTCGTTGAGCGTCTTGATGGTGAAGCCGGCGCCCAGGTAGGCCGCGCCCTTCTTGTAGGTGATGGGCTCGTTCCAGATGTCCATGCCCCACTCGTTGGAAGGCACGTAGAACAGCTTGGTCTCGGGCGAGTACGCCATGGGCATCTGGTTCTTGCCGCCCAGGAAGCCCGGCGCAGCGAACACGGTCTGACCCTTCTTGCCATCGGGGCTGGCGGTGGGATCGCCAGGACGGCCTTCCGGCACGTAGTTCGGACGGCCCGTCTTCAGGTCGATGCCCGTGGCCCAGGTGATCTTCTTGACGAAGGGGAAGGCGTTGACCAGCTCGCCGGTCTTGGCGTCGTTGACGTAGAAGAAGCCGTTGCGGTCGGCCTTGCCGCCCAGGATGCGGCCGCCGTCTTCGTAGGTCACGAATTCGTTGACGCCGTCAAAGTCCCAGCCGTCGTTGGGCGTGTTCTGGTAGTGCCACTTGATCTGGCCAGTCTTGATGTCGATGGCCAGCGTGGAGCACGAGAACAGGTTGTCGCCCTTGCGCAGGTTGGAGTTCCACGGCGCGGGGTTGCCCGTGCCGAAGTAGGCCAGGCCCGTCTTGGGGTTGTAGGTGCCGCCCAGCCAGGTGGCGGCGCCACCGGTCTGCCACAGGTCGCCAGGCCAGCTCTTGCCTTGCGTGCCGGAGATGCCGTTCTCGGTCTTGTTGCCGTTCTTGTCGTACTTGTAGCCCATGTGGCCTTCGACGGTCGGACGCGTCCAGACCAGCTGGCCGGTCTTGGGGTCGCGCGCCTCGACGCGGCCCACCACGCCGAATTCGCCGCCGGACACGCCCGTCAGCAGCAGGCCCTCGGCGATGATGGGTGCGGCCGAAGCGGAGTAGCCGGCCTTGTAGTCGTCGATTTTTTCCTTCCAGACCACGTCGCCGGTCTTCTGGTCCAGGGCCACGAGCTGGGCGTCCAGCGTGGCGAAGATCACCAGGTTGTCGTACAGCGCGGCGCCGCGGTTGATCACGTCGCAGCAGGGCATGATGCCCTCGGGCAGGCGGTGCTCGTACTTCCACAGCTTCTTGCCGGTCTTGGTGTCCAGCGCATAGATGCGCGAGTAGGACGCCGTGACGAACATGACGCCGTCATGGACCACCGGCTGCGACTCCTGGCCGCGCTGCTTTTCGCCGCCGAAGGAGAAGGACCAGGCCGGCACCAGCTTGCCGACGGTGGTGGTGTTGATCTGCTTGAGCGGCGAGTACCGCTGGCCTTGCGTGCCCAGACCCCAGGACAGCACGTCCCCGGTGGTCTTGGCGTCGTCCTGGATCATCTTGTCGGTCACGACGGCTTGGGCAGCCATCGAGCCCATGGCGAGGGCCACCATGGTCGTGATCATCTTGAAGCGCATGTTGTCTCCTTCGTGAGTGGATGCGGTGTTCGACCGGGTTCGGCGGCCGCTGCGCGGGGACTCCTTGCGCAACAAGCGTGCCATGCCGCAGTCAAGCTCCAGACGGGGTATCGGCCCCGAAAATGGCCCCTTGGAGTCAGGGTTTATCCGAGAGTTGTCCCAGGTTTGAACAGGCCTCGCGCGCCTTGCTGTCACAAGCCGGCAGCAGCGCGGCCTGCTCGTAGCGCGGGTACAGGTGCACGACGTTGCGGGTGAACTCGGTGGAGCGCGCGCCCCAGGCGTCGAACTCCGCGGGCAGCGGGCGGTGCAGCACCTCGGTCATCTCCAGCCCCTGGGCGGCGGCGCGCTGCAGCGTGCCGTCCAGCCAGCCCAGGTAGCGCTGCGTCATGCCTATGCCCTGCGCGTCGGCGCGCACGGGGCCGTGGCTGGGCACCAGCGCCGCCAGTTGCGCGGGCAACGCCTGCTGCAGCGCGCGCAGGCTGGCCTGCCACTGCGCCAGCTGCGCATGCGGCGTGGTGGGGATGCGCTGCACGAAGACCAGGCCGCCGGCGAACACCACGCCGCTCTTGCGGTCCACGAGCACGAGGTCGCTGCCGGTGTGGCCCTGGTATTCGCGCAGCTCGAATTCCCTGCCTCCCAGGCGCAGCACCCCCGGCGCGGCGTCGGTATCGGGCAACAGCGCCTGCGTGCCCTTCATCCAGTCGCCGCAAGTGCGAAAGAGGTTGTCCTCGTAGGCCGTGGCCTCGCGCGCCATGCCCGCGCGCGTGGCGGGCGTGGCCAGGCGGGGCACGTCGGCAAAGGCCTGGTTGCCCAGGAAGTAGTCGGGATGCAGGTTCAGGTGCAGCACCTGCTTCACCGGCTCGCCGGCCGTGCGCTCTATGAGCGCGCGCAACTGCTGCCCGTACTTCAACGAGGGCCCGGTGTTGATCACCAGCACGCCCTCGCCGGTGGCGATGAAGCCGGTGTTGATGATGTTGCAGCCGTTGGCGGGCTCGAAGTCCGCGTTGGCGCCCTCCACCACCCACACGCCAGGCGCCAGCGCGCGCGCCTGCAGCCTGTAGTCCAGCGTGGCCAGGTCGGCTTGGGCGGCGTGGGCCGGCCCGCTGCCCAGAGCGGAAAGCGCCAGCAGCGCGGCGGCGCAAGCAAGTCGGACGCGCTTCATGGCAGCAGGCGGCGGCCGATGGCCGCGTCGATCCGGTTGCCGTTGTTGTCGCTGCCGCGCACGCGCAGCGACTCCTGCTGCCGCCCGGGCAGCTCGAAGCTGAGCACCGGGTTTTCGCTCAGGGGCTCGTGGCCGTTGAACACCAGCAGCTCGTGCCCGGCACCGTCGAGCACGGCCAGCCGGTTGATGTAGAAGGCCGGCACGCCGGCCACCAGCCCGGTGTCCATGGGGTGCATCACGCGCACGCGCAGCCGCGTGGCCTGCGCGTCCAGCGGGCTCTCGAACAGCGCACCGCTGACCTGCCCCAGCGTGCGCGCCCAGCTGCCGTCGGAGCGCGTGGCGCCGGGCAGCGTGCAGCCCCCGCCGCTGGACTCCACGAAGGTGCCGCCCACGTGCCACACGCCGTCGGCCGTGCGCGCGGCCGCGCGCACGGGGCTGGCCTGCTCAAGCTTGAAGCGAAAGCTCAGCGCCGGCAGCGCCTGGCCCGGATAGAAGTCCAGCACCTTGCGGATGGGGTTGCGGTCCACGATCACGGCGATGTGCGTGACCCCGCCCAGGCCCAGCGCCGAGACGCTCACCGGCACGGCCATCGGGTCCTCGGCGAAAGCCGGGCCGCTGACCTGCACCCGCTCGTCGAACACCACGGGCGCCTTGCCCAGGAACTCGCGCCGGATGTCTTCCCACTGCGCGGAGCCCAACGGGTCCCGCGCCCCCTGGGCCTGGCCTTGCGCCAGCACCCCCAGCGGGGCCGCCAGACACGCCAGCGCCCCGCAAACCGCATGACGTCTTTTCATGGGCTTGACTTTGCTGGGGGTATGGGCTCAAGCGCCATTCGGTATCAACCCGGGATTTGCTCCAGGCTGGAGCAAGTCCCGGGCGGCAGCGGCCTCAGAAGCCGCCGTACACGCGCACGCCGAGCAGGAAGCTGCGCGGGGCGCCGGTCTCGAAGTAGCGGGCGTTGCCCTCGTTGACGATCACGCTGCCCGCATAGACCTTGTCGGCCAGGCTGTCCACGCGCGCCAGCAGCTCCACCTTGCGCCCGCCGCCCAGCGGCCAGCTCTTGATCCAGCGCAGGCTGGTGATGACGTAGCCGTCGGCGAAGTCGCTGTTGAGGTCGTTGACGGCGGTGCGGCCCAGGGCGCGCGCCTCCAGCGCCCACTCGCCCAAGGCCGCATCACGCCAGGCGACCTCGCCGAAGGCGCTGGTGCGCTGGGTGCCGGCGATGCGGTTGCCCGCGGCCACTTGGGCGGTGTTCTGGCCCGTGACCGGGTTGCAGGGCAGCACCGTGGTGCAGGTGGTGAAGGCGTCGCGGTAGGCGGCATCCAGGTAGGTCAGGCCCAGTTGCGCGCGCCACGCGGCCGCGGGCTGGAAGCTGGCCGAGAGCTCCGCGCCCTGGCGCCGCGTGCGGCCCACGTTCTGGTAGGTGGCACGGCCGCCGCGGTTGGAGTCCACGCCGATCTCGTCGTCCACGTCGGCGCGGAACAGCGTGGCGTCCACGCTCCAGGGGTTGGCGCGCCACTTGGCACCGATCTCGAACTGGCGGCTGGTCTGCGGCTTGAGCGCGGTGTTGAAGCCCGCGCCCTCGCCGCTGCGGCGGTAGGCCAGCTCGGTGAGCGTGGGCGACTCGAAGCCGCGCGCCGCGCTGGCGTGCAGCTGCAGCGAGGGCAGCGCCTGCCAGCGCAGGCCCAGCACGGGGTTGGTGTAGTTGAAGGCGAGGTCGCCGGAGTCGTCGCAGTTGAGCGTGCCGCTGTTGGGGTTGGCGGCGCAGCCGGCCTGCACGGGGTAGCGGTCGCTGGTGGTGAGCGTCACCCGGCCGCTGCGCACGCCGGCGCTGGCGGTGAGCGCGGGGTTGATCTGCCAGTCGAGCTGCGCATAGGCATCGTGCGTGGTGGCGCGGTTGCGCTCGTCGCGGCGCTGCAGGCCCGTCACGCCCAGCGCCGTGGGGTTGGCGGGATCGCCCAGGAAGTTTTCATAGCCGCGCCGGTCATCGCCCTGCGTCTCGTAGGAGGCACCGGTGAGCAGGTCCACGTCGCCGAAGTTCCAGCGCACCCGCGCATCCATGCCGTGGTATTCGCGGTCGAAGTCCACCACGCCGCCGCTCTGGCGCGTCGAGCTGCGCTGCGTGGAGGGCGGGATGGACTGCCACTGCGTCACGCTGCGCCGGCCCGTGTAGGCGGCCAACTGGGTCTCGCGCACGACGCTGTCGTCGCCGAAGCTGTGCTTCCAGCTCGCGCCCACCTGGCTTTGCTCGGCGTTCTTGCGCGTGTCGTAGCTCGCGGGCAGCGGCTGCACGCCGGTGCGGCCGGGCACGGTGTCGGAGGTCGTGCCATAGGGATTGGCCGCGAACTCCTCGCGCTTGAGGCCCAGCGGGTCCTGCGCGGGCTGGTTGAAGTAGCCGGCCTGCACCACCACGCGGTCGCTGGCGCCCTGCCAGCCCAGGCGCACGTTGGCGGTGTGGCGCTTGGCCTCCATCTGCGGCCGGTAGCCGTCGAACTCCATGGTGGAGCCGCTCACGCGCAGGTCAAAACCCTCGCCCAACGGCGTCTCGACGCTGGCGCGCAACTGGCGCAGCCCGTCGCTGCCCACGTCCAGGCCCACTTCGCCCTGGCGCTCGCGCACCGGTGAGCTGAAGAGGGCGATCACGCCGCCGGAGCTGTTGCCGTAGAGCACCGAGAAGGGCCCGCGCAGCACCTCGATGCGCGAGGCGCCGGCGAGGTCGAAGTGCGAGACCTGGCCCTGCCCGTCCGGCATGGTGGCGGGGATGCCGTCGCTGTACAGCCGCAGGCCCCGCACGCCGAAGGTCGCACGCGAGCCGAAGCCGCGCGAGCTGATCTGCAGGTCCTGCGCGTAGTTGTTGCGGTTGTTGACGACCAGGCCGGGCACGCGCGCCAGCGCCTCGGACAAATTGATCATGGGCCCGGCCGCGCGCAGCTCCTCGCGCGTGACCACGCCGATGGCGTAAGGCACCTCCGCGGCCACGCGCTCACGCACCGAGCCCGTCACCACCACCTGCGCCGCCTCGCCCTGCGCGGCATCGGCCGCCTGCTGCGCCGAGGCGGCCATGGACAACAGCGCCCCGGCGCAAGCCAGTGCCAGAGGACGCAAACGGGGGGTCGAAGGGAAAACTCGGATGTTCATATCAAGGGAAACAAGGCTCGAAATTCAGGGCGCGATCAGACCGGCAAGCGCTTGCCGTGCCAAGGGAGCACAAACCCCTGTTGCGGCTGCGCCGCGTTGGAGCAGTTGCGGCGGGCACAATTTGATGCCATGCAAACCCGTGGCATTCATCTGCAGTACAGCTTCGAGTCGCGCGGCCAGCGCGGCCCCGAAGTCGAGAACCCCTTATTCGACCTGCTCAACAAGTTGCAGGAGCACGGATCCATACGCCACGCCGCCACGGCCATGGGCGCCTCCTACCGCCACGTGTGGGGCTCGCTCAAGCACTGGGAGGAAGTGATGGGCGAGCCGCTGGTGCACTGGACGCAGGGCCAGGCCGCGCGGCTCACGCCCTTTGCGCAGCGGCTGCTGGCCGCCGAGCGCCAGGCGCGCACGCGCATGACGCCGCACATCGAGGCGCTGCGTGCCGAGCTGGAGCACGTGCTGGCGCAGGCGCTGGACGGCGGGCAGCTCGTCCTGGAGATCTTCGCCAGCCACGACCTGGGCCTGCCGCTGCTGCGCGAGCTGGCGCAAAAGCAGCAGCTGCACGTGGGCCTGCGCTTCGCGGGCAGCGTGGACGCGCTGCGCGCGCTGGCCCAGGGCCGCTGCACGGTGGCGGGCTTTCACGTGCCGCACCTGCCCGCGGGCTCGCCGGTGTTCTCCTCGGCGCTCAAGCCGCTGCTCAAGCCGGGCATTCACAAGCTCATTGGCTGCTCGCGCCGCATGCAGGGGCTGATGCTGCGCGCCAGCGGCGCGTCGGACCGGCGGCTGTCGCTCGCCGACCTGCCCGGCTCAGGCCTGCGCTTCGTCAACCGCCAGAGCGGCTCCGGCACGCGGCTGCTCATGGACCACCTGCTGCAGGCCGCCGGCGTGGACGCCGCGGCCATCACCGGCTACACCGCCCGCCCCGAGGACTCGCACCTCGCCGTGGCCGCCGCCATTGCCGCCGGCCAGGCCGACGTGGGCCCGGGCATAGAGGCCGCCGCGCGCGAGTTCGGCCTGGACTTCGTCCCGCTGGTGGAGGAGGACTATTTCCTCGTCTGCCTGAAGGACGCGCTGGAGACGCCCCCGGTGCGCGCGCTGCGCGCCGTGCTGGAGAGCGCCGAGTGGCCCGCCGCGCTGCAGCAGCTCGCCGGCTACGGCGCGCCGGGCGCGGGCCAGGTGCTGTCGCTGACCAAGGCGCTGCCCTGGTGGCATTTCAAGACGCCCAAGCCGCACGGCGGCGCCTGAAACGGCAAGGCCCCGGACTCCAGCCCGCCCGTCAGGCGTAGAACACCGCCAGCCACACCGTGGGCTGGCGCGGGTCGGTCCACACCACCTGGTGCTTCACGTGGGCGGGGATGTTGACCCAGTCGCCGCGGCGCATTTCCAGCTCGTGGCCGTCCTCGAAGCGCAGCCGGCCCGCGCCTTCGAGCACCATCACCCACTCGTGCTCGTCCTGGTCGAACCAGCCCTCGGCCGGCGCGGTGTGGCCCAGGGAGACGATGCGCTCGAAACGCACGCTGCCGTGCGACAGCAGCGTCTCGAACACCTCGTCATCCAGCCGCGCCGGCAGCGCGGCGAGCAGCTGGCCGCTGCGGGTGGCGCTCATGGCGGGCTCCAGCCGCTCACTGCGCGCTGGCGTTGGGGAAGAAGAGCTGCTCGCCGTTGATCTTGTAGGCGGCGATGGTGGACTGCCCCGCGGGCGACACCACCCAGTCGGCAAAGCGCTGCGCCTCCTTCACCTTGACGTGCGGGTGCTTGGCGGGGTTCACCACGATGACGCCGTACTGGTTGAACAGGCGCTTGTCGCCCTCCACCAGCACCGCCAGGTCGGCGCGGTTCTTGAAGCTCAGCCAGGTGCCGCGGTCGGCCAGCACGTAGGCGCCGCTGGAGGCGGCGATGTTCAGCGCCGGGCCCATGCCGCAGCCGCATTCCTTGTAGCCGGCGGGATGCCTGGCGGCCATGTCCACGCCCGCCACCTTCCAAAAGCGCAGCTCCGCCGCGTGCGTGCCGCTCTTGTCGCCGCGCGAGATGAAGGGCGCGCCGGCCGCGGCCAGCTTGCCCATGGCGGCGGCCACGTCGGCGCCCTTGACGCCGGCCGGGTCGGACTGGGGGCCGACCAGCACGAAGTCGTTGTACATGACGGCCTGGCGCTTGAGGCCGAAGCCTTCGGCCACGAACTTCTCCTCGGCCGGCTGGTCGTGGACGAAGACGATGTCCGCGTCGCCGCGGCGCGCCATGTCCAGCGCCTGGCCCGTGCCCTGGGCCACCACGCGCACCTCGATGCCGGACGCCTTGGTGAAGGCCGGCAGCAGGTGGCTGAAGAGGCCGGACTGCTCGGTGGAGGTGGTGGAGGCCATCACGATGAACGGCCCTTGTTGCGCCTGCACCGCGCCGGCGGCGGCCAGCAGCACGGCGGCGCCGGCGATGGTGCGCAACAGGTGCCGGCGCGGAATGCTCGTCAATGCCATGGCAGTTCGCCTTTCAGAAAGAGCGCCGCTTCATGCGGCAGCGGGTCGTTGAAGAAACTCTCGACGGGGCGGTCCACCACCAGGCGGCCGTCCTCCATGTAGATCACGCGCGTGGCCATGCGCTTGGCCTGGCCGAGGTTGTGGGTGCTCATCACGACCGACATGCCTTCGGCGGCGAAGTCCAGCACCAGGGCCTCCACCTCGCGCTTGGCGGCCGGGTCCAGGCTGGCCGTGGGCTCGTCCAGGAACAGCACCTGCGGGTGCACGGCCCAGGCCCGCGCCAGCGCCAGGCGCTGCTGCTGGCCGCCGGAGAGCACGCGCGCCGGGCGGTCAGCATGTGCTTCCAGCCCAACGCGGCGCAGCGCCAGATCGGCCCGCGCCGCGCGCTCGCGCCGCGGCACCCCGGCCAGCCACAGCGCCAGCAGCAGGTTGCGCCGCGCCGACAGCCGCAGCAGGAACGGGCGCTGGAACAGCATGGCCTGGCGCGGCTCGCGGCCGTCGGCCGCAAGGCGCACGCGGCGCTCGCCGCCGCTGTTGGGCAGTTGCCCGTGCAGCAGGCGCAGCAGCGTGGTCTTGCCGCTGCCGTTGGGTCCGATGAGCATGAGCCGCTCGCCCGCGTGCACGGCCAGGTCCAGCGGTTGCAGCGCCTGGCGCTCGCCAAAGCGCACGCCGGCCTGGCGCAGCTCGATCAAGGGTTCGACCTGGCCCGCGGCCACGGCGGCGGGGGCGGCGGCATCGGTGGGCAGCAGGCCCAGTGGCAGCGGTGCGTTCATCGCGCCATGCCCTCGGCCGGCTGCAGGCGGCGCAGCGTGGCGATGAAGAGGTTGATCAGCGCCACCAGCAGCAGCAGCAGCAGGCCCAGCGCCAGCGCCTGGGCCAGGTCGCCCTTGCTGGTTTCCAGCGCGATGGCGGTGGTCATGACGCGGGTGAGGCCGTCGATGTTGCCGCCCACGATCATCACCGCCCCCACCTCGCTGATGGCGCGGCCAAAGCCCGTGAGCAGCACCGTCACGAGCGCCATGCGCTCGTGCACCAGCAGCAGCAGCGCGCTCCTGAACGGGCCCGCGCCCATGGAGCGCAACTGCTCGCCGTTGCCGCGCATGGCGTCGGCCACGAGCTGCCGCGTGAGCGCCATCACCAGCGGCAGCACCAGCACGGTCTGCGCGACCACCATGGCACCCGGCGTGAACAGCAGCCCGTAAGCGCCCAAGGGGCCCGACCGCGACAGCAGCAGGTAGACGGTCAGGCCCACCACCACCGGCGGCAGCGCCAGCAGCGTGTTGAGCACCAGCAGCAGCACGCGCTGCCCGGGGAAACGGCTCACCGCCAGCCAGGCGCCGCCGGCCAGGCCCAGCACGGCGGCCAGGGCGCTGGCGCTGCCGCTGACGGCGAGCGACAGCAGCACCACCTGCCACAGCTTGGGGTCGGCCTGGGCAATGAGGGCGGCGGCCGCCTGCAGGGAGTCCGAGAAACCGTTCATCTACTTCTTTGGGGGATTGCGCGCCGCTGCCGCAGCCTGCCAACGCGTGCGGGCGGAATTGTCCGCGAGCGCCTGGACAGCGGCGATATGCGCGTCAGTGCATAAGTCGCGGCAGCTACAGTCCCGCGCATGCGACTGGCACAGATCCTCTTTTCCCAAGGCTTCGGCACGCGGCGCGAGTGCGCCGGGCTGATTTATTCCGAACTGGTCCAGGTGGACGGCCGCGTGGTGGACGACCCCGACGCCGACTTTCCCACCGACGGCCTGAGCTTCAGCGTGCGCGGCGAGCCCTGGCGCTATTTCGAGAAGGCGCTGGTGCTGCTGCACAAGCCCGCGGGCTACGAGTGCTCCATGAAGCCCAAGCACCACCCCAGCGTGCTGAGCCTGCTCCCGACGCCGCTGCGCACGCGCGGCGTGCAGCCCGTGGGCCGGCTGGACGAGGACACCACCGGCTTCCTGCTGCTCACCGACGACGGCACGCTGCTGCACAAGCTCACCTCGCCCAAGCACCACGTGCCCAAGGTCTACGAGGTGACGATGAAACACCCGGTGGACGCCACGCAGGTGCAGCGGCTGCTGGACGGCGTGGTGCTGGACGACGACCCCGCGCCCGTGCGCGCCGCCGCCTGCGAGGCCACCGGCGAGCATTCATTGCGGCTCACGCTCACCGAGGGCAAGTACCACCAGGTCAAGCGCATGGGCGCCGCCGTGAGCAACCGCGTGGAGGCGCTGCACCGCAGCGCCATGGGCGGCCTCACGCTGGACAACCTCACGCTGGACAACCTCGCGCCGGGCAAGTGGCGCTGGGTGGAGGCGGACGAGCGGGTGGCGCTGGGGTTGAAGGCGGGCTGAGCGCCGTTCAGCGCCGCGGGCACGCCCCGGAGGCATAGGCCTCGTTGATGAAGCGCGCCAGCCGCATCCCGGCCAGGCCGATCTGCCGCATCACGATGGGCTCGGCCTGGCGGACGTAGTCGTCGTCCAGCACCTGCGTGTCCTGCGTCATGCGCCAGACCTGCGCGCCCAGCGCGTGGCTGGCGTTGGCCCAGGCCACGGGGGTGCTGCCGTCCAGGTTGGGCGCCTGGGCCTCGCTCGTGCGCACCCAGCCGTCTTCAATGCGCGCCACCAGCGCGGCGTGGTCCGGCACCAGTTTTCCAAGCAGCCCGTGGTCCCAGGCCGCGTGCAGGTTGGTGCGTTCCGGCCAGGGCGCGCAGCCCGGCCCGCAATACGGCCCATGGGCGCGCAGGACCACCGGCATGTCGTTGCCGCCGCGCAGGTCGTCGTAGGCGTGCAGCGGCTGGTGCAGGTCGCCCACGAGGTGGATGGCCCACATCAGCGCTTCCCTCCTGGCCTGCGGCGTGGGCGCGCAGCGCAGGTCGTTGCGCAGCCGCTCCAATTGCTCAACGACACAGGCCTGGGGTTGGTTGGGCGGACCGCAGTGCTGGCCGGCGTCGTACACGGCGGCGCTGCCCGGGATGCGGACGAAGTGCCAGAGGCCCGTGGCCTTCACTTCCGGCGTGGCCTTGGGGTCGGCGCGAATCTCGTCCGGCCAGCTCGCCACCGAGGCCATGCTCTGCCCCGGCTCCAGCACTTGGGCCACGGTGGCCGCGGCCTGCGGCGTCAGCCGGCGGCTGGCCAGCTCGGCCACGGCGGCATGGCCCACCCCGCCCCAGGCGAAGGCGGCGGAACTGGTTCCCAAAAGGGAGAGATTCAACAGGAGTCGGCGCATTTGCAAGAACGATTCAGCCATGCTCACAGCCCCGGCACGCCGTCCTTCCACTGCGCCCAGTTCTTCACAATATCGGACACCACCGGCCAGGCCGCGTTGTACAAATTGGCCGTGGCTGCCGGATAACCGCCGGACTTGGTATTGAGCGAATCCAGTGCCGACTGGCCCGGATACGGCCTTTCGAAATTGGACCCCGTGCGCAGCACCGCCACGCGGTTCATTTGCAGCCGCCCCGCAGCGGCACCGCGCTTGAGGCCTTCGAATACCGCGTTGTCTTCCTGCTGCGTGGTGCAGTAATTTCCCTTGCCGTCGGTGAGCAGCGATACCCACTTGGACGCCCAGGAACCCAATATGTCTCCGTGCCAGTAAGTGTCGCCGCTGGCCGTATCGCATTGAATGACGGACGGCGCCGCCTGGGCCGAAGTCTGCGGATATTTGGCGCGGTAGGCCTGCGCTTCCGGCGTATCCGCCAGCGCGGCCCGCCGCGAGAGTTGCAATGCCTTTTGCAGCAACACCTCGTCAACCTGGAACAGCTCCGTGCCGTAGCGCAGCGGGGGTTTGGTGTCCGGGTCCGGCGATTTGATGCCGAAATAGCCGACCTGCCAGTGGTCGGGTTTCTCACGTGCATCGAATTCATGCGCCAGGCCGAAATCCACGACGTAGCGCGCCCAAGTGGCTGAACCCACGCTGCCCACGTTGGGGTTGATCCCGCCCACGCCGGTGATGAATATGTAGGCCTTTTTCAGATCGAAGAAATTGCTGAACGCGATGGCCATGGCCGAGGCCGCCGCATTCGAATGCCCCATGTCCGTGGTCATGAGGCAAATGTCGTCGGCCGTGCATTGCACGGTGGGAAAATTGGCCGACAAACCCGGCACCTTGTAAGTCTGGGTCCAGGTCAATTTGGGTTGCCAGGCCTGGGCTTCGGGGCCATAAAGGGTGACGATCAAAACCTTGACCGGGCGCGGTGAAACTGGCGCGGTGGCAATGACGGCGGGCGGCCTCGCCTCTTCCATACTGGCCACGGTGACGTTGGACGGCAACCCGCCGGCGGGTTGCGCCGGTGCGGTCACCACGGGGGCCGGCCCCTGTAGCGGCACGGCCGTGCAGGCTGAAAGCGCCAGAACCACGGAAATCGACGCAAGGAAAAGAGGCTTGATCTGCATATATTGAAATTCCCGGCAATTCGAATTGAGCAACCAGACACCCAATAACCAGCCCGCATCATTCCACAATCATTTGCCGCCGCGAGACGGCCTTGAGCGGCCGGAAATAAAAACGCCGCCGTTCCGGCCTGGGCCGGAAGGCGGCGCCGGCAGCAGCGAGCGCGGGGCCTCAGCTGCCGCGCGGGTCCACGGTGGCGCTCGGGGCGGGGGCCGGGGTGGGTGCCTGGGCGGCGTCCGACCCGTCCACGCCGGACGTGCCCGCGCTGGTCGCGGCGGCCGCGGCAATCGCGGCGGCGGCAGCCGACGCGGCCGTGGCACCCGCGGCAGGCGATGTGGCCGCGGGGGCGACCGGCGCCGCGCCACCGGCACCCGCGCCCAGGGGCACGCGCTCCAGCATGTCGGTGGCAAAGCGCTCGCTGTAGCCGCAGAGGAAGGCGGAGATCCAGATCAGCGCGCTGGACACCTCCTCCGTGCCCACGCTGACGATCTTGTTCTTCAGGATCACGAACATCACGCAGGCGAAGATCACCGCCAGCGCCGGGCGTATCGCCGCGGCCAGCAGCACCATCGCGCGGCTGGTTTCGCCCTTGAGGTCGATGGTGGTGAGCCGCGACAGCACGCTGGCGCAGGCGCCCAGCCCGGCAAAGAAGAACAGCGGCGCCGTGGTGGTCAGCGGAGCGGCCTTGGAGAACCACTCCAGCGTGCCCAACACGGTCTCCTGCACCTTGTCCTGCGTGCCCTCCAGCCCCCGTGCCGCCAGGCCCAGGAACCACAGCAGCACCAGCGGCAGCAACACCATCAGGGCCACGCCCAGCACCAGCCCGGAGAGATAGATCACGCGGTTCTTGGCCTGCATGTCGTCCAGGTAGACGGCCTGCGCCTTGGCCAGCGTCTCGCGCGCCACCTGCATGTTCTGCGCCGTGTTGCCCGTCCCCGCAGCCCGCGCGGCGTTGACGGCGCCCTGCAGGCGCAGCGCCACTTCGCTGCGTACCCAGGACCTGCGCGAGGACAGGCGGCGGTTGAGCGCGGCCGCGTCGGCCAGGAAGGCCGCCATGTCGGCGCTCTCCGCCCAGCGCGCCTCCAGATTCAGCGTCGGCGGCGTCTCCCGGCCGCTCAACCACTGCCGGAGGGACTTCGCCGGCGCAGGCGGTGCCGCCGCCGCGTTCGTGGCGGTGCGCTCCGCCGGGGGCGCGGTGTCTTCCTGGGGCATGGGCGGGGTCCTTTCTGGCGTGCGGCGGATGTCGGATGGAGGGCCGTCGCCACGGCGCCGCTACCAGCCCGCCCGCGGAAACCGCCTATAAATGTGTCTACATGTTACACATCGACATCCCGCATGCGCACTGCGCGGCATGCAGCACTTCACGCCGCCGGACGCGGCCACGCGCAGCGGCCCCGGTTGAGTGCAGTGCGCTTCAGTGCCGCGTGCGCAGCAGCGGACGCATCAGCACCAGGCCGGCGATGGGGCCGAGCCCCAGCCAGGGCAGCAATTGCGCCAGCGGCACGCTTTGCGCCAGCCGGACGAACAGCTCGATGCTCAGAACCGAGATGGAAAAGCCCACGCAATTGACCAGCGTGAGCACGCTGCCCACGGCCTCGCGCGGCGCGTTGGCCGCCGTGAGCGCCGAGAACTGCGGCGAGTCCGGCGACACGGTGAAGCCCCACGCGAACAGCCACAGCGCGAAGACGGCGTCGGACGCCTGTATCGCCCAGGGCGAGAGCAGGCAGCACGCGCCGCTGCAGGCGATGAAGAAGCCCGCCACCCGCGCGGACCCCAGCCGCCGCACCGCCAGCCCGCCCAGCACCGAGCCCACGGCGCCCAGGCCGATGACGGCAAAGGACATCCACGACTGCGCCGCGCCCGCCAGGCGCGTGCCCACGATGGCCGGCACCAGCACCCAGAAGGTGTAGAGCTCCCACATGTGGCCGAAGTAGCCGCCGGCCGAGGCCCTCACTTTCACATCGCGCCAGATGCACGACAGGCCGGTGAAGTGCAGGCCGGCCGGGCGCGGCGGCCGGGGCTTGTCCGGCACCAGCGCATAGAGCAGCAGCCCGCCGGCGGCGGCCAGCGCGGCGACGCAAAGCATCACCTGCTGCCACGGCCAGTGCGTGCCCAGGGCGCGCATGGCGTGCGGCGCGGCCGTGCCCAGCATGAGCGCCCCCACCATCAGGCCCAGCGCGTTGCCCAGGCCGCGCGTCCACCAGCTCGCCGCGATCTTCATGCCCACGGGGTAGATGCCGGCCAGGAAGAAGCCGGTCAGGCCGCGCAGCGCCAGCAGCAGCGTCCACGACGGCGGCAGCAGCGCCGCGGCCACCGTGCAGGCCGCGCCGGCCAGGGCGCACAGCAGGAACACCAGCCGCGCCGACCAGCGGTCCGCGATCGCCAGCAGCGCGAACACCAGCGTGCCGGCGATGAAGCCCATCTGCACCACGGAGGTCAGGCTGCCCACGGCCTGCGCGGGCAGGCCCAGCTCGCGCTGCAGGTCCGGCATCACGGCGTTGACGGCGAACCACAGCGAGGTGCTGGCGAACTGCGACACGGTGATCACGGGCAGGATGCGCCGCGGCACGGGCGCATCGGCGGCAGCAGCGGCAAGCGGGGTGTTCAAAGCCATGGCGCATAAGCTTAAGCGCCGTGCGCACCGCCCCGGTGCGGGCGCCGAGGCGCCATTGCGGCCCAATTCGGAAGGCATGGCGACCCGCTCCAGGCCCCATGGCGGGCGTGTCCCGGCCGGTATGGCCCTGCGGCCGCGCGGGCAGGCCGTGGCGGACCGCGATAATCGCCCCCATGCGCGTCTTCCGCGGTTTTCACCATCCCGGCATAGCGAGCGCCTGCGCGCTCACCATCGGCAACTTCGACGGCGTCCACCGCGGCCACCAGGCCATGCTGGCGCTGCTCACCAACGAGGCCCGCCATCGCGGCGTGCCCAGTTGCGTGCTGAGCTTCGAGCCGCATCCGCGCGACTTCTTCGCGCAGCGCACGGGGCAGCCGCAACTGGCGCCGGCGCGCATCGCCAACCTGCGCGACAAGCTCACCGAGCTGGAGCGCTGCGGCATAGACCAGGTGGTGATCCTGCGCTTCGACCAGCGCTTTGCCGCCCTCTCGCCGCAGGCCTTCGTGGACGAGGTGCTGGTGCAGGGCTTGCACGCGCGCTACGTGCTGGTGGGCGACGACTTCTGCTACGGCGCCAGGCGCGCCGGCGATTACGCCACGCTGGACGCCGCGGGCGACGCCGCCGGCTTCGACGTGGCGCGCATGCTCAGCTACGAGGTGCATGGGCTGCGCGTGTCCAGCTCCGCGGTGCGCGAGGCGCTGGCGCAGGGAAACATGGAGCAGGCGGCCGTGCTGCTGGGGCGCCCCTACAGCATCAGCGGCCACGTGATGCACGGGCGCAAGCTCGGCCGCGACCTGGGCTTCAGAACGCTCAACCTGCGCTTCGACCATCCCAAGCCGGCAGCCATGGGCATCTTCGTGGTCCGCGTGCACGGCCTCACCGACCAGCCGCTGCCCGGCGTGGCCAGCCTGGGCGTGCGCCCCACGGTGGAAGACGCCGGGCGCGTGCTGCTGGAAACGCACTGCCTGGAGTGGCCGCTTGGGCTGGAGGCGGGCTACGGCAAGTGCATCCGCGTGGAGCTGCTGCACAAGCTGCACGACGAGCGCCGCTACCCCTCGCTGGACGCGCTGCGCGCGGCCATAGCCCAGGACGAGACCGACGCGCGCGCGTGGTTCGCGGCGCATCCGGCGCCCTGAGCCGGCAGGCTCACCGCTTTCGTCGGAGGTACGCGATCCATGGCACGTGCAACCGGTTTGCAAGTACGGGAAGGCCAGGCTGGCGCGCCGCTGTCTGCGCAGCACAAGCGCTTCAACAGCCTGGTGCGGCGCATCGCCGAGGCGCGCAAGACGCTGCAGGACTGGCCGCAGGCCATTGCCGCGTACCGGCGCTCGCGCGAGCAGGTGTTGCGCCCGCTGCTGGACTCGCTCAGCGGCGCCCAGCGGCAATGGGCCTTCGCGCTGGACGCCCTGCTGGAACAGCGCGGCTGGACCAAGGTGGAGCGCGAAACGATGGCCGAGCTGATCTGCGAAGCCGCCGGTGGCCTGCTCGACATGGATGAGGGCGACGACGAGATCAAGGCTTTGTTCGACAAGCATGCGGACCTGAGCTTCGACGACGAACAGCAAGAGTCGGTGCACGCCCTGAAGGCAATGGCCGAGCACATGACGGGGCTGGACCTGGGCGACGGCGACGACATCCGCAGCCAGGAGGATCTGATCGAGCGCATGCGCCAGCGCCTGCAGCAGCAGGCGGCCGAAGAGGCGGCCCGTCAGGACGAGCAGGAAGCCGCGCGCGCCGCCCGCCCGGCCAAGCGCAAGACGGCCGCGCAGCTCAAGCGCGAGACCGAGGCGCAGCAGGCCACGCAGTCCGTGCGCGAGGTCTACCGCAAGCTCGCCAGCGCGCTGCACCCGGACCGCGAGGCCGACCCCGAGCGGCGCGCGGAGAAAACCGCCCTCATGCAGAAGGTCAACCAGGCGCACGAGGCCGGCGACCTGCTCACGCTGCTGGAGCTGCAGTTGCAGATCGAGCAGATAGACGCCGACCACGTCGCCCGCGCCGACCCGCAGCGCCTGAAGCACTACAACAAGGTGCTGGCAGAGCAGCTCGACGAATTGCAGGCCGAGCTGCTGCACGTCGAGGCCGGGTTCGGCATGGAGTTCGGCCTCTTGCCCGGACAGGTCACCCACCCTCGCCAGCTTGGCCCGCTGCTGGAGGGCCAGCGCCACGAGCTGCAGGCCAGCATGGCGCAGGCGGCCCGTGACCTGATGCGGCTGCAGGACAAGGCCGCGGTCAAGCGCATGCTCAAGGCCGAGCGTCGGCGGCTGAACCAGCCGGACTTCCCGGGCTTCGATTTCTTCTGACCGCCGCGCACCCGGCGCGCCACCGGGGCAGCCCTTAAAATCAGGGGATGCCCTCTTGCCTCTTCCTGACGCAACTGCGCCGCTGGCACGCCTGCACCCGGCGCCAGGCCACGCGCGACCGAATTTAAAAGCCGGCCGCCCATCGGCGCGTCGGCCCTGCCCCCAGGGCAACACGCACGCGCCGCACCGCTGAACACCGCCCGCGGCGGGAGCGCCTTCCTCTTGTGCGCGCCCGCCCAAAGCCCCTCCAGACACGCCGGCCGCGACCGCGCCACCGCCATGAACGACTCCACCGCCGCTGCTCCCGACACCTCCACGGCCCCCGCCACGGACTACCGCGCCACGCTGAACTTGCCCGATACGAGCTTCCCGATGCGGGGCGACCTGCCCAAGCGGGAGCCGGGCTGGGTGAAGGAGTGGGAAAGCCAGGGCCTCTACAAGCGGCTGCGCGAGGCGCGCTGCGGCGCCCCGCGCTTCGTCCTGCACGACGGCCCGCCCTACGCCAACGGCAAGCTGCACATCGGCCACGCGGTCAACAAGATCCTCAAGGACATGATCGTCAAGTCCAAGCAGCTGGGCGGCTTCGACGCGCTGTACGTGCCGGGCTGGGACTGCCACGGCCTGCCCATCGAGAACCAGATCGAGAAGACCCACGGCCGCGGCCTGCCCCGCGACGAGGTGCAGGCCAAGAGCCGCGCCTACGCCGGCGAGCAGATCGCGCAGCAGATGGCCGACTTCAAGCGCCTGGGCGTCATCGGCGACTGGGAGCACCCCTACCGCACCATGGACCGCGGCAACGAGGCCGGCGAGATCCGCGTGCTGGGCAGGCTCATGGAGCGCGGCTACGTCTACCGCGGCCTCAAGCCCGTGTACTGGTGCTTCGACTGCGGCAGCTCGCTGGCCGAGTTCGAGATCGAGTACGCGGATAAAACGTCGCCGACCATCGACGTGGCCTTCAAGGCCGCCGACCCGGCCCGGCTGGCCGCCGCCTTCGGCCTGGCCGACCCCGACCTGCCCGCGCTGGCGCAGGACGCCTTCATCGTCATCTGGACCACCACGCCCTGGACCATCCCGGCCAACCAGGCGCTCAACCTCAACCCCGAGCTGCCCTACGCCCTGGTGCGCACGCCGCGCGGGCTGCTGGTGCTGGCCGAGGCGCTGGTGGAGAAGTGCCTCGCGCGCTACGGCCTGGAAGGCGAGGTGCTCGCCACCACCGCCGGCCGCAACCTGGAAGGGCTGCAGTTCCACCATCCGTTCGCGGACGTGGACCCGGGCTTCGCGCGCACGGCCACCGTCATCCTGGCCGACTACGCCACGGCCGAGGACGGCACCGGCATCGTCCACTCCGCGCCCGCCTACGGCGTGGACGACTTCAACTCCTGCCTCGCGCACGGGATGAAGTCCACCGACATCCTCAACCCCGTGCAGGGCAACGGCGTGTACGCGGCCGACCTGCCCCTGTTCGGCGGCCAGTTCATCTGGAAGGCCAACCCCCACATCGTGCAGGCGCTGCAGGACGCGGGCCGCCTCATGGCCACCTCGCAGCTGCAGCACAGCTACCCGCACTGCTGGCGCCACAAGACGCCGGTGATCTACCGCGCCGCGGCACAGTGGTTCGTCCGCATGGACGAGGGCGAAGGCGTGTGCACGGTGGACAAGGCCCCGGGCACGCTGCGCCAGATCGCGCTGCAGGCCATAGACGCGACAAGCTTCTACCCCGAGAACGGCCGCGCGCGGCTGCGCGACATGATCGCCAACCGCCCCGACTGGTGCATCAGCCGCCAGCGCAGCTGGGGCGTGCCGCTGCCCTTCTTCCTGCACAAGGTCACGGGCGAGCTGCACCCGCGCACGCTGGAGCTCGTGGAGCGTGCGGCGCAACTGGTGGAGGCCGGCAACATCGAGGCCTGGAGCAAGCTGGACCCGGCCGAATGGCTGGGCGACGAGGCCGCCGACTACGCCAAGAGCACCGACATCCTGGACGTGTGGTTCGACTCCGGCTCCACCTTCTTCCACGTGCTGCGCGGCAGCCACGCCGGCCAGGGCCACGCCAGCGGCCCCGAGGCCGACCTGTACCTCGAAGGCCACGACCAGCACCGCGGCTGGTTCCACAGCTCGCTGCTGATCGCCTGCGCGCTGGAGGGCCGCGCGCCCTACAAGGGGCTGCTCACGCACGGCTTCGCGACCGACGGCCAGGGCCGCAAGATGTCCAAGAGCCTCGGCAACATCGTCGAGCCGCAGTCGGTGAGCAACAAGCTGGGCGCGGAAATCATCCGCCTCTGGTGCGCCTCCACCGACTACTCGGGCGACCTCAACATCGACGACAAGATCCTCGCCCGCGTCGTCGATGCCTACCGCCGCATCCGCAACACGCTGCGCTTCCTGATGGCCAACGCCTCGGACTTCGACCCCAAGGCCGACGCCGTGCCGCTGGAGGAGCTGCTGGAGGTGGACCGCTACGCCTTGAGCCGCGCCTCGCAGATGCAAAGCGAGATCCTGGCGCACTTCGACCGCTACGAGTTCCACCCCGTGGTGTCCAAGCTGCAGGTGTATTGCTCGGAAGACCTGGGCGCCTTCTACCTGGACGTGCTCAAGGACCGGCTCTACACCACCGCGCCCAAGTCGCACGCGCGGCGCAGCGCGCAGACGGCGCTGTGGCACATCACGCACGCCATGCTGCGCTGGATGGCGCCCTTCCTGAGCTTCACGGCCGAGGAGGCGTGGAAGCACTTCGGCGGCGGACAAACCATCTTCACCGAGACCTACTGGCCCTTCACCCAGGCCAACGAGGCGCTGCTGGCGCGCTGGCAGCGCGTGCGCGAGATCCGCGACGCGGTGAACAAGGCCATCGAAGCCGTGCGCAGCGCCGGCGGCGTGGGCTCCTCCCTGCAGGCCAACGTGAAGCTCACGGTCAACGAGGAGGACTTCGCCTTGCTGTCCTCGCTGGGCGACGACCTGAAGTTCGTGCTCATCGTGTCGGTGGTCGAGCTGGTGCGCGGCGCGGAGCTGGCCATCGAGGTCACGCCCTCGTCCGACCAGAAGTGCGAGCGCTGCTGGCACTGGCGGGCCGACGTGGGCGCGGACGAAGCGCACCCGACGCTGTGCGGCCGCTGCGTGAGCAACCTCTTCGGCGCGGGCGAGCCGCGCGTGGTGGCCTGACCGTGGCCGGCGGCAAGGCGGCTGCGAAGCCCAAGCTGGTCAAGAGCCCTGCGGCCCCCAGCGCGTCCGGCGCGCCGGGGCTGCTGCTGTGGCTTGGGCTGGCGGTGCTGGTGGTCGTGATCGACCAGCTCAGCAAGACGCTGATCCTGGGCTGGTTCCAGTACGGCGAGGGCCGTGCCATCACGAGCTTCTTCAACCTCGTGCGCGCGCACAACACCGGCGCGGCCTTCAGCTTCCTGGCGCATGCGGGCGGCTGGCAGCGCTGGTTCTTCACCGCGCTGGCGCTGGCGGCTTCGGCCTTCATCGTGTGGATGCTCAAGAAGCACCCGGGGCAGAAGCTCTTCTGCTTCGCCATCACCATGATCATGGGCGGCGCGCTGGGCAACGTGATCGACCGCCTCATGCACGGCTACGTGGTGGACATGCTGGACTTCCACCTCGCCGGCCGGCACTTCCCGGCCTTCAACCTGGCCGACAGCGCCATCACGCTCGGGGCGATCTGCCTGATCGTGGACGAGCTGCGGCGCGTGCGCGGGGCCAAGTAGCGGCACCCCGCGCCGCCCAGCGGCCGGCGCGCTTTCAGCGCACCGGCACCATGCCCCCGTCCACCACGCCCAGCGCCTTGTGCAGCACGGGGCTGGCGTCGGCCGCAGGCGTGAGGCGCTGGCGGCGCATCACGGCCTGCAGCCCGTCGGCACTGCCGAAGGCCTGGGCGTAGCGCCGGGCCAGGTCGGCGGCAAGCTGCTCCAGCGCCGCGGCGGGTAGCGCCGGCGGCGGCGCGTCGAACACCCGGCGCGCCGGGCCCAGCAGCTCGCAACCGGCTGAAGTCATGTCCACCACCGCGCCGCGCAGGTCGGTTTCCACCTGCGCCGCGCCGCCGCCGCGCGGCATCAGGAACCCGCCCAACGCCACGTAGCGGTGCCCGCCTTCCTGCGCCTGCGCCAGCAGCCAGCCGCTGCGCTCGCGCCCCTCCACGGCCAGCGCCGCCGGGCAGGCCTTGAGCACGTCCGCCGGCAGCGGCTCGAACTGCACCCGCCCAACGGGAAAACGCAGCCCAAGCACGGGCTCCTGCCCAGCAATGGGCAGTTCCTGCGTCTGCCCGGCAATGGGCAGCTCCTGGGCCGACGCGGCCACGGCCGCCATGGAGAAAACCGCCCACCCGGCGGCGCGGCAGGTGCCGCGAAAGACGCGCTCGAACGACAAACGCAAAGCCATTGAAACCTCCTGCAAGCCGCGCATGGTGGGCGTGACGCAATTGGCAGCGCCCCCAGGACTAACCCCATGCACTGGGGTTTCCCATGTCCCCTACCCTGCCACGCACCAGCATCACGTGGAGGAAGCATTCATGGCGTCCGAACCGTTCAACAGCGGCTCCGTGCCGGCAACGACAGGCGCTGCCGGCGCCGCCGCGCAGCCGCCCTCGGCCCTCTCCATCGAGCTGCGCACGCTGCGCTGGTCCGACCCGCTGCGCTGGCTGGCCCTGGGCTGGCGCGATTTCACGCGCTGCCCCGGCCTGGGGCTGTTCTACGGCGCGGCCTTCGTCGCCATGGGCTACGCGCTCATGAAGGTGTTCGAGGAAGCGCCGGCCTACGTGCTGGCGCTCTCGGCCGGCTTCCTGCTCGTGGGCCCCTTCCTGTGCCTGGGCCTGTACCAGGCCAGCCGCCACCTGGAGCGCGGCGAGCCGCCCGACTTGGGCGACTCGCTGCTGGCCTGGGACACGCGCACCGGCACGCTGGCCTTGTTCGGCGGCGTGCTGCTGGTGCTGGAGATGATCTGGGGCCGCGCGGCCATGATCGTCTTCGCCGTGAGCTTTGACGGCATGCCGGACTTCAAGGGCTCGCTGACCATGCTGGCCGAGCCGGAGAACCTCGCCTTCACCATCACCTACCTGGCCGTGGGCGCGGTGTTCGCGGGGCTGATCTACGCCGTCAGCGTGGTCTCCATCCCCATGATCCTGGACCGCCAGACCGACGCCATCACCGCCGGCCTCACCAGCCTGCGGCTGTGCCTGACGCAGCCCGGCGTGATGCTGTTCTGGGGCGCGCTCATCACGCTGCTGGTGGTCGCCGCCATGCTGCCCTTCTTCGCCGGGCTGCTGGTGGTCGGCCCCTGGCTGGGCCACGCCTCCTGGCACGCCTACCGCGGCGCGGTGGCGGCCGAGCAGCCGACAACCGACGCCGCGGCGGACACGCCTCAGGCCGCCGACGGCGCGCCGCGCGACATCTCGATGTGAGGGATGTCGTCTTCCAGGTAAGTCTCCCCCTCCGCCCGGAAGCCGTGCGCCTCGTAGAAGCGCTGCAAATGGGCCTGTGCCGAGATGCGCAGGCCGTGCCCCGGGTGGATGCGCGCACTCTCGCGCAGGCCTTGCGCCACCAGCGCGTGGCCCACGCCGCTGCCGCGCACCGCGGCTGAGGTGACGACGCGGCCCATGGAGGCCTCGCCGTACTTCAGCCCCGGCGGCACCAGGCGCAGCGCCGCCTGCAGCCGGCCCTCTCCGTCAAAGCCCAGCAGGTGGTGGCAGTGCAGATCGGCCCCATCGGGGTCCAGGTACACGCAGTTCTGCTCCACCACGAAGATCTGCGAGCGCAGTTGCAGCAGCGCGTAGAGCGAAGCCACGTCCAGCGTCTCAAAGGGCTCGCAGCGCCAGCGCAACCGCTGGGCCTGCGCCTGCGCCTGGGCTGGAGTCACGTCGGCCACGGCGCTCATGGCAGGAGCACGCTGCAGCCGGTGGTCAGCCGCGCTTCCAGGTCGCGGTGCGCTTGGGCCGCGTCGGCCAGCGCGTAGCGGCGCTCCACGGGAATGGCCACGGCGCCGGAGCCGACCACTTCGAACAGCTCGTCGGCCATGGCCTGCGTGGCTTCGCGGCTGGCCAGGTGGGTGAACAGCGTCGGCCGCGTCAGGTACAGCGATTTTTTCGCCAGCAGGCCGATGTCCACCGGCGGCACGGGGCCGGAGGAGGCGCCGAACAGCGCCATCAGGCCGAAGGGCCGCAGGCACTGCAGCGAGCGCTCGAAGGTGTCGCGGCCCACGGAGTCGTACACCACCTTCACGCCCGCGCCGCCGGTGATCTCGTTGACGCGCGCGACGAAGTCCTCCTTGGAGTAGTCGATGGCGTGTGCCGCGCCGTTGGCCAGCGCCAGCTCGCACTTGACCTGCGAGCCGGCCGTGCCTATGAGCTGCAGGCCCAGCGCCCTGGCCCATTGGCAGGCGATCAGGCCCACGCCGCCGGCCGCGGCATGGAAGAGCACGTGGTCGCCGGGCTGCAGGCCTTGCGCGGGCAGCGTGCGGCGCAGCAGGTACTGCACCGTCAGGCCCTTGAGCATCATGGCCGCGCCCGTCTCGAAGTCGATGCCGTCGGGCAGCCTCACCACGTGCGTGGCCGGCATCACGCGCGCCGTGCAGTAGGCGCCGGGCGGCTGGCTGGCATAGGCGGCGCGGTCGCCGGGCTGCAGGTGCGTCACGCCGGGGCCCACGGCCTCGATGACGCCCGCGCCCTCCATGCCCAGGCCGCCGGGCAGCGGCTGCGGGTAGGTGCCCAGGCGGAAGTACACGTCGATGTAGTTGAGCCCGCAGGCGTGGTGGCGGATGCGCACCTCGCCCGGGCCGGGTTCGCCCACGGCCACGGGCTGCAGCTCCAGCACCTCGGGGCCGCCCGCGCGGGCAAAGAGAATGGCTTTCTCGTTGGGATGGATCACAGGGAAGTCTCCGGTTGGTCGGCGTGCCGCCGGGCTGCGCCCGGCGCCGCGGCCCCACGCGGCCCAATGCAGCCCTGCACAACCCAAAGGGCGGGCCTGGGCCTTGCCGCGCGGCGGGCGCCGGCCGGCATGCGCGCCGGCAGCCGGTTATGGTGCCATGCCCTGACGTACCGGCCGCTTCACGCGGCTGCTCCATGCGCCGCCTCACCACCGCCCCCAACCTCGCCATCGCCACCCTGTGGGCCGAGCTGCTGACGCAGTGCGGCGTGGACGCCCAAGTGCAGCGCGCCTGGGCCGGCAGCATCGCCGGAGAGATCCCGCCGGACCAGGCGCTGCCGGAGGTCTGGGTGATGGACGACGACCGCCTGGAGGAGGCCCGCGCGCTGCTGCGGGCGCAGCAGAACCTGCCCGCCCAGCACTGGCGCTGCGCCGCCTGCGGCGAGCAGGTGGACGGCCCCTTCGGCCAGTGCTGGAACTGCGGCGCGCTGCGCCCGCAGGGAGACGCGCTGTGACGCGGCTGTCCCCCCGCACCGCCTTGCTGCTGACGCTGCCGCCCCTGCTGTGGGCCGGCAACGCCGTGGTGGGCCGCCTGGTGGTGGGCAGCGTGCCGCCGCTGACCATGAACTTCCTGCGCTGGGTGCTGGCCGCGCTGCTGCTGCTGCCGCTGGGCTGGCGCGTGCTGCGCGCGCCGGGCGAGCTGCGCACGCGCTGGCCCTACCTGCTGCTCACCGGCACGCTGGGCGTGGGCATGTACAACGCGCTGCAGTACCTGGCGCTGGTGAGCTCCACGCCCATCAACGTCACGCTCATCGCCTCCAGCATGCCGGTGTGGATGCTGGCCGTGGGCGCCCTCTTCTACCGCGAGCACCCGGGACCCAAGCAGATCCTGGGCGCGCTGCTGTCGCTCACGGGCGTGCTGTTCGTGATCGCGCGGGGCGACCCCCACGCGCTGCTCTCCGTGCGCTTCGTGCGCGGCGACCTGTACGTGATCGTGGCCATCATCGCCTGGGCCTTCTACAGCTGGCTGCTGGCGCGCCCGCCGGGCGCCATGCGCGGCGACCACAAGCCCGCCTGGCATTGGGCAGAGGCGCTGCTGCTGCAGGTGCTGTTCGGCCTGTTGGGCGCGGGTGCCGCCGCCGCCCTGGAGCAGGCCGCGGGCACCTACGCCATACGCTGGGACCGCGGCTGGACCTGGGCGGCGCTGGCCTACGTGGCCGTTGGGCCGGCCGTGCTGGCCTACCGCTGCTGGGGCCTGGGCGTGGCCACGGCCGGGCCGGCGCTGGCGGCCTTCTTCAGCAACCTCACGCCGCTGTTCGCGGCGCTGATGTCGGCGGCCGTGCTGGGCGAGCCCCCGCGCTGGTACCACGGGGCGGCCTTCGTCCTGATCCTGGCGGGCATCGCGGTGTCGGGGCGGCGCGGCTGAGGCAACTTCACGAGCCCACACGCTGCGCTACATGCATCGGCGCACGCCGACGCCCCATGCCTGCGCTCAAAACCTCTGGATACACTGAAAACGCTGGTTTCCTGCCCAAGGAAACCCAGTGCCCGCCGTTTTGACGCGTGCTGCGCGACGGCGTCCAGCCCACCAACAGCAGATTCGAGGGAAGCACCGTGGCAAAGATTCTGGGTACCGCCTTTGGCGACATGATTGATGCCTCGCGCGTCACCGCCAGCAACGACACCATCAGCACCGGCAACGGCAGCGACACCATCTTCGCCAGCGGCGGCAGCGACCTCATCAATGCCGGCTTCGCCGCATCGGCCGCCTACTGGCGCTACGGCTACAACGACTACGACACCGTCAACTACAGCAGCGTGGGCCGCATCGTGGCCAACCTGCAGGCCGGCACGGTGGCCAAGTACAACGCCGCCGGCACGCTGCTGGGCACGGACACGCTGGTGGGCGTGGACACCATCGTCGGCACGGCAGGCAACGACTCCATCACCGGACGCGAGCGCTGGGGCGATTCCGAGGAGTTCCGCGCCAGCCTGGGCAACGACACCATCAACGGCATGGGCGGCCTGGACAGCGCCAACTACGGCGACTTTGGCCGCGTCAACGTGAGCCTGGCCGCCGGCACGGCCACCAAGGTCAAGGTCGACGGCAGCGCCGGCGGCGTGGACACGCTGCGCCAGGTGGAAATCATCGTGGGCACCAACGGCGTCGACACGATTGACGCCACCGGCTTCGGCGCCACCAGCGTCAACCGCAACTCCGAGGGCGACGGCTTCAACCTGCTGACGACGCAAAACGGCGCCGACGTCATCACGGGCAACGGCGAGACGGTGCTCAACTACAGCAACGCGGCGGGCTCGCTGAGCCTGAGCCTGGCGTCGCAGCAGGCGTTGGGCGGCACCAAGGGGGCCGTGGTGCTGGCCTACACCGCCTCCACGGGCGCCAGCGGCTACGGTGTCAGTACCGGTACCCAGGCCTCGGGCGTGAGCGGCATCCGCGGAGGCAACTTCAACGACACCCTGGTCGGCGGCGGCCACGTCAACACGCTGGGCTTCGCGGCCACGTCCACCGTGGGGGGCGACGCCAGCGCCGAGCGCTTCCGGGGCAACGGCGGCGACGATCTCATCGACGGCAAGACCGGCCTTGACCGTGCCGAATACAACACCGGCCAGCCCATGTCCGAAGGCGTCACGGTGAACCTGGCCAGCGGCATCGTCACCGGCGACGCCATCGTGGTGGGCACCGACACGCTGCGCGGCATCGAAGCCGTCAGCGGCACCTATCTCGACGACGTGTTCGACGCCCGCGGCTTCACGCTGAGCAACGCCACCACGGGCCGTTCGGCCAACTATGGCGACTGCATCGTGGGCGCGCCCAGCGGCGAGACGCTGGCCTCCACCGCGTTCAACGAGTACCGGCCCACGGGCGGCAACGACACCGTCATCGGCAACGGCGCCACGCGCGTGAATTTCGCCTCCATGGGCGTGGAAAAGCTCACCGGCAGCACGCCGTCCGTCATCGCCACCTTCACCAGCGCCTCGGCCGGCACCGCCGCCTACGGCATGACCGACGGTGGCCTGGGCACCGTGACCTTCAGCGGCGTCTACGGCGTGCAGGGCGGCCTGGGCAACGACTCGCTCACCGGCGGTGCCGGCTTCCAGGAACTGCGCGGCTACTACGGCAACGACACCCTGTCGGGTGGCGACGGCAACGACCGTCTCTATGGCTACACCGGTTCCACCACGGTGCTGACCAACCCCACCACCGCCTACACCGACGACGACCGCCTCGACGGCGGTGCCGGCAACGACCTGCTGCGCGGCGACTTCGGCAACGACGTGCTGCTCGGCGGCGCGGGCACGGACACGCTCGAAGGCGGCACGGGCAACGACACCCTCAACGGCGGCGCCGGCCAGGACTCGCTCACCGGTGGCGCGGGCAACGACCGCTTCGTCTTCGCCTCGCTGGCCGACGTCAACGGCAACACCAGCGCCACGTGCGACGTGATCACGGACTTCGTCGCCGGCCAGGACCTCATCGACCTCTCCGCGCTGGACGCCAACACCGCCAACGCCGCGGGCAGCAACGACGCCTTCACCGCCGTCATCGCCGCCACGGCCAACTTCACGGCGCCCGCGCAGCTCAAGCTCGTGGGCGGCGTGCTCTACGGCAACACCGACCTGAACTTCGCGACCAGCGAGTTCGCCATCCGCCTCACCGGCGTGGCCTCGCTGAGCACGGCCAACTTCGTGCTCTGACGCGCCGATCGCCGCCGCGCAGGCCGGCCCGGCGTGTGCGGCGGCTTTTTGACGCCGGCAGCACGCCGCGGCCTCAAGCCGCGGGCCCGCCGGTCGAATAGGGGGCCAGCCCGTCCCACCGAGGGACGGAACAACGAGACCCGGAAACCCACAGATGCCCACCCCCACCGGCTGGTCCGCGAACAACAGCGCGCCGCTTTCCAGCCGCACCGACGTCAACAGCCTCATCGACGGGCAGCGCTGGGCCACCGCCAACCTCTCCTACAGCTTTGCGGGGTCGGGCTCCGCGTGGTCCACCGACCCCAACAGCGGCTATGGCCCGCGCAGCAACACCACCGCGGAGCCCTGGAGCCCGGGCTATGCCGCGCTGTCCACCGACAACCGCGCCGCAGTGCGCACGGCGCTGGCCGCCTGGACCAACGTCAGCGGGCTGCGCTTCAACGAAGTGACGGAAACCGCCTCCGCCGTGGGCGACCTGCGCTTCGCCTTCTCCAACCTGAGCGACGCGCAGGCCTGGGCCTACGGGCCCTCCGACGCCGCAGCCGCCGGCGACGTGTGGTTCGACACCCAGGGCACCTCGCGCACCGACCCCTGGACGCCGGGCAGCTATGAGTACCAGACCGCCATCCACGAGATCGGCCACGCGCTTGGGCTCAAGCACCCGTTCGAAGCGGGCAGCAGCAACGCCGTGCGCATCGCCGCCGCGCAGGACACGCGCTCGCTCACCGTCATGAGCTACTCGGCGCTGCCGGGCCGCACCGACACCTGGTACTCCTTCGAGCCGACCACGCCCATGCTGCTGGACGTCGCGGCCATCCAGACGCTCTACGGCGCCAACCGCCAGTACAACGCCGCCAGCACCACCTACGCCTTCTCCGGCACGGCCACCTACCACCAGACGATCTGGGACGGCGGCGGCACCGACACGCTGCGCTACGACAGCACCCTCGGCGGCCTGCTGGACCTGCGCGAAGGCCAGGCCAGCCGCCTGGGCCAGGCCGTCAACATCGAGAGCTACAGCGGCGTGCTGCAAACCGGCGTGAAGAACGTCTGGATCGCCTACGGCACGGTCATCGAGAACGCCACCGGCGGCAGCGGGGCCGACGAGATCGTCGGCAACGACGCCGCCAACCTGCTGTCGGGCGGTGCCGGCAACGACAGCCTGCAAGGCGGCGCGGGCAACGACACGCTGGACGGCGGCGCCGGCAGCGACCGGCTCACCGGCGGCAGCGGCAACGACGCCTACACCGTGGATTCAACCGGCGACACCGTGACCGAGACCGCCACCGCCGCCACCGAGATCGACACGGTGCAGTCCTCCGTAACCTGGACCCTGGGCGCCAACCTGGAGTGGCTGACCCTCACGGGCTCGGCCGCCATCAACGGCACCGGCAACACCCTGGCCAACCGCATCACCGGCAACGCCGCCGCCAACGTGCTCTCCGGCGCCGCGGGCAACGACACGCTGTTGGGCGGCGCGGGCGCCGACACCCTGGACGGTGGCGCCGGCAACGACGCGCTGGACGGCGGCGCCGACATCGACACGGCCAGCTACGCCGCGGCCACCGCCGCCGTCACCGTCACCTTGAACCTGCTGCCGGGCACCGCCCAGAACACCGGCGGCGCGGGCACCGACACCCTCACCGCGATCGAGAACCTCACCGGCTCGGCCTTCAACGACAAGCTCACCGGCACCGCCGGCGCCAACCTGCTGCAGGGCGGCGCCGGCAACGACACGCTGTTGGGCGGCGCGGCCAACGACACCCTGGACGGTGGCGCCGGCAACGACGCGCTGGACGGCGGCGCGGACGCCGACACGGCCAGCTACGCCGCGGCCACCGCCGCCGTCACCGTGAGCCTGCTGACGGCCCTTGCCCAGAACACCGGCGGCGCGGGCAGCGACACCCTGACCGCCATCGAGAACCTCACCGGCTCCGCATTCAACGACAAGCTCACCGGCACTGCCGGCGCCAACCTGCTGCAGGGCGGCGCCGGCAACGACACGCTGTTGGGCGGCGCGGGCATCGACACCCTGGACGGTGGGGCCGGCAACGACACCCTGGATGGCGGCGCCGGGCTGGACTCGCTCACCGGCGGCGCGGGCGCCGACGTGTTCGATTTCAGCCTCCTCTCCGACAGCGGCGCGACCGCGGCCGGCGCAGACGTCATCTCCGATTTCAGCCTGGCGCAGGGCGACCGCATCGACCTGCGCGACGTGGACGCCAACGCTTCCATCGCGGGCGTGCAGCACTTCAGCGGCCTCGTCGCATTGAGCGTGGCCTTCAGCGCGCCGGGGCAACTGCACTTCGATGCCGCAGCGCACCTGCTCACCGCCAACACCGACACCGACCGCGACGCCGAATTCGCGCTCAAGCTCACCGGCGTGAGCAGCATTACCGCCGCCGGCCTGTGGCTGGCCTGATGCCGCAACCGCGCCGGGCCTGAGCCCGTCGCGCGAGCGCGCCGCTCAGCCGCGCAGGTGCGCGTCCACCAGCGGCGCCAGCGCCTGCGCGTGCCGGTGCGCCAGGTCGTGCCCGCCGCCGGGATACACGTGCAGCCGCGCGTTGGGCAGCAGGCCCTGCAGCCGCTGGCCCACGGCCACGGGGCTGATGGGGTCGTCGTCGCCCCACAGCAGCAGCGCCGGGGCCGTGACCGCGCCCAGGCGCGGCGCCAGGTCTTCGGCATAGCTTTCGAACCAGCGCGGCAGCGATGGGTTGGCGGCGAAGAAGTCCGGGCGCCAGTCCTGCGCGCCGACGCCGGACATGTCCACGCCGCCGGAGGTCACGCACAGCACCAGGTGCGTCACCAGCGCCGGCCGTGCCAGCGCGGCGCGCAGCGCCACCGCGCCGCCCATGGACTGCGCCACCAGGGCGCAGGGGCGGTCGATTTCCGCCAGCACCAGGTCCACCAGGCCGTCGAAACCCTGCACGTCCGAGCGCGCGGGCTCGCCGCCGAAGCCGGGCCAACCGAGCAACCGCCTTTGCGCAGGATGGGTCAATTGGTCGGACATGGGGTGCCAGAAATCGGCCCGGCCGGTGGCGCCGGGGAGGAATATTATTTTTTCAGGATTTTTCATTGAAATTCCTCGGAGCCTATAACGGCAGGTTTTCTTGAATTATTAGCCACACAAAAGCTCTCGCATTTTTAGGCGGACGCATGCCTATGCCGTAAAGCAACGAAGCGACCAACCCGGTGACGCCTTTCATTTGCGGCCTCCCTATTGCGTCCCGCCCACCACCGCAAAAACTTATTTAAATACAAGCCCCAAAAACAAAATCCCCCATGAAATACTCATGAGGGATTCTTCAAAATCAATCAGGAAACAGCTTTCCGATTTCCCGACACCTGCCCGGCACGCTTCGCGTGCCGCCGCGCTCACTCCGTGAGCGACTGCCGCCAGCGCGCCCGCAGCGGCTCCAGCACGTAGTCCAGGAAGCTGCGCTCGCCCACGCGCACGAGCACGTCCACGGGCATGCCGGCGCGCAGCGGGGAGTTCACGGTGGGCAGCTTGGCGCGTTCGCCGTCGGGGATGGTGATGCGCGCCAGCAGGTAGGGCGTGCCCGACCGCTGGTCCTCCAGCTTGTCGGCCGACACGGTGAGCAGCTCGCCGTTGAGGTCGGGCAACCTCACCCGGTCGCTGCTGGAGAAATGCAGTTGCGCCGACTGGCCCACCTTGAGCTTGTTGGCCATGTTCACCGGCAGCTTGGCTTCCACCAGCAGCGCGTTGTCCTGCGGCACGATCTCCAGCAGCCGCTCGCCCGGCGCCACCACGCCGCCCACGGTGTGCACCGCCAGCCCAACCACCTGGCCCGCCACGGGCGCGCGCAGCTCGGCCTGCTGCAGCCCCGTGGTGAGCGACACCACGCGCGCCTGCAGCGCGGCTTCGTCGTGCACCAGCGTGGCACGCTCGGTTTCGAGGTCGCGCACCTGCTCGCGCTGGCGCCGCGACAGCGCGGCCGCTGACTCCTCGATGCCGCGCTGCGTGCGCAGCGCGTCGGACTCGCTGTGCGCGATGTTGGTCTTGAGCTCGGAGATGGAGCGGTCCAGGTCCAGCAGCCGCAGCTTGGGATAGTTGCCCTCCGCCACCAGCTCCACCAGCGCGTCGCGCTGCTGCTGCAGGATGGCGAGCTGGTCGCGGTAGCCCGCGGCCAGGCGGCGGTGGCCCTCCAGCTCGGCTTCGAGCTGCGCCTTGCTGGCCTGCAACTGCTGCAGCTCGGCATGGCGCGCACCCTGCTGCGCCTGCAGCAGCGACTGCTGCGCCACGCCTATGGCCTGGAAACGGGCGTCCGCAGGCAGCGCCGAGGCGGGCAGCCGGTCGCGCCCGCCGGCGGCGGCTTCGAGCCGGCCCAGCGCCGCGCGCGCCAGCGCCTGCTGCGCCTGCGCGGCGTCCAGCTCGGCCTGGATCTGGCGCACGTCCAGCTTGAGCAGCAGTTGCCCGGCCTGCACGTTGTCGCCCTCGGCCACGTGCAGCGAGTCGATGCGCCCGCCGCTGACGTGCTGCACCACCTTGCGCTGGTCGGCCACGGCCACCATGCCCATGCCCGGCACCGCCTGGTCCAGCGGCGCCAGCGCCGCCCAGGCCAGGAAGCCGCCAAAGCCCAGCACGCCCACGCCCAGGCCCAGGCGGATCGCCGGCCAGGGATTGCCGTCGCGGCGCGATTGCGGATCGCGCGACAGCGCGTCAATGAATCGGTTCAGCATCTGGGGACTGCCTTCAAACGGGAGAGCCCAGGCGCGGGCCGGCGGCCACGGGGGCCGGGACAACGGCCGCACCCTGCGCGCCCTGTACGACAACGAAGCTCGACGGCGCGCCCTGCGGGGCCACCGGGGCGGCCGGCGCCGCGCCCTGCGGCGGCGCCTGCACAGCTCCCCCGCCCTGCGGCTGCTGCGCGTTGAGCGCCTGCAGCACCTTGTCGCGCGGGCCGAAGGCGGCGACCTGGCCGTCGCGCATCAGCAGGATCTTGTCGGTCAGCCGCAGCAGCGTGGTGCGGTGCGACACCACCACCACCGTGGCGCCGCGGGCCTTGCAGCCGGCCAGCGCCGCGGCCAGCGCGTTCTCGCCCACGTCGTCGAGGTTGGCGTTAGGCTCGTCCAGGATCAGCAGTTGCGGCTTGCCGTACAGCGCGCGCGCCAGGCCCACGCGCTGGCGCTGGCCGCCGGAGAGCGCCGCGCCGCCCGGGCCCACCGGCGTGTCGTAGCCCTGGGGCAGGCGCAGCACCATGTCGTGAATGCCCGCGGCCTGGGCGGCAGCCACCACCTCCTGGCTGTCGGGCTCGGCCAGGCGGGCGATGTTCTCGGCCACCGTGCCCTCGAACAGCTCCACGTCCTGCGGCAGGAAGCCGATGTGCGGCGCGAGCTGCTCGCGCGGCCAGGTGGCCAGGTCCGCGCCGTCCAGCCGCACCTTGCCGGCCTGCGGCGTCCACACGCCCACCAGCACGCGCGCCACGGTGGACTTGCCCGCGCCGCTTGGGCCGATGATGGCCAGCAGCTCGCCCGGCTCGGCACTGAAGCTCACCTGCCGCAGCAGCGCCAGTTGCGAGCCCGGCGCGGCCACGGAGACGTTTTCCACCGTCAGCTTGCCCGCGGGCGCCGGCAGCGTCATGCGCTGCGCGGGTGGCGGCGACACGGCCAGCAACTGCTCCAGGCGCTGCTGCGCGTCGCGCGCGGCCACGATCTGGCGCCAGGCGCCGATGAGCATCTCCAGCGGCGACAGCGCGCGGCCCAGCAGGATGGAGGCGGCAATCATCATCCCGCCCGTCATGCGGCCTTCGAGCACCAGCAGCGCGCCCAGCCCCAGGGCCAGCGACTGCGAAAAGATGCGCACGAACTTGGTCACGGCCGTGATGCGCGCGGCCGCGGCGCTGGTCTCGGCCTGCAGGTCCAGCGCCTGGTCGCCCATCTTCTGCCAGCGCCGCTGCACGGCCGGCAGCATGCCCATGGCCTGGATCACCTCCGCGTTGCGGAAGCTGTTGTTCATGTAGCCGGAGGCGCGGGCGTTGAGCTTGTTGGCCTCCTGCAGCGGGGCGTGCGTGCGCTTCTCGCTCCACCACAGCAGCAGCAGCAGCACGATGCACGAGCCCACCAGGAACATGCCCAGCCACAGGTCGATCATGAAGCCCGCGGCCATGAACACCAGCGCGAAGGGGCCGTCGAAGAGCAGGATCAGCCCCGTGCCGGCCACGAACTGCCGCACCGTGGTGAGGTCGTTCATCGCCAGGCTGGGGTTGCCGCCGCGCGAGCGCGCGGCGTCGCTGAAGGCGGCCTCGAACACGCGCGAGGACAGCTTGTTGTCTATGGCGTGGCTGACCTGCTGCAGCACGGCCGAGCGCAAGTACTCCAGCGCGGCGTAGACGGCGTAGAGCCCCGCGGCCAGCAGCGTGAGCATGGCCAGCGTCATCTCGTTGCGGCTGCCCAGCACGCGGTCGTAGACCTGCATCATGTAGACGGAAGGCACCAGCAGCAGCGCGCTGAGCACGAAGCTGAAGCTGCCCGTGGCCAGCATGCTGGCGCGCAGGCCGCGCAGCACCTGCGCGATCTCGCCGGTGGAAGCTGCGGCGGCCGCGGAGGGCGAAGGGGTGGTCGCGGGTCGGGTCATGGAAAGTGGCTCAGGTCAGGCCCAGCAGCTGCAGGGCTCGCGGCAGCACGTGGCGGTGGAAATCGATGCGCTCGGCCACGGTGGCGCGGGCGCGCTCGCGCAGCGCGCGGGTGTCTTCGCGCAGCAGGCGGCTCACGCCGTCGCGCAGCGCGGCCTGGTCGAAGAAGTCGAAGAGCCGGCCATTGACGCCGTCCTCGATGAACTCCTGCACCGGCGGCGTGGCCGAGCCCAGCACCGCGCAGCCGCAGGCCATGGCTTCGAGCATGGACCACGACAGCACGAAGGGGTACGTGAGGTAGCAGTGCACGCTGGAGACCTGCAGCAGCTTCACGTACTCGCCATAGGGCAGCGGCCCGGTGAAGTGCACGCGCTCGGGGTCGGGCCGGCCGCCTTCGGCCACGAGCCAGTCCAGGTGCGTGGCGTGCGGCTTGGGCGGCGCCGAGCCGTAGCTCACGCCCGTGGCGCCGGCCACCACCACCTGCAGATCAGGCTCGCGCGCCAGCAGCTGCGGCAAGGCGCGCATGAAGACGTGGAAGCCCCGGTACGGCTCCAGGTTGCGCGCCACGTAGGTCAGCACCCGGTCGCCGCGGCTGAGCACGCGGCCATTGGGCAGCGTGAAGCGCGCGTCGGGGTTTGGGCGCAGGTGGGTCAGGTCCAGCCCCTCGTGCAGCACCTCGATGAGCGGATGAAAGCGCTCGGGAAAGCGCGAGCGCTGCCACTGCGTCGGGCTCAGGCCCTGGTCGCAGTAGGCCAGCGCCTGGAGCTGGGTGTTGTTCTTGATGCGCAGGCGCAGCCTGTCGTCCTCGTTGACCGGGAACTCCGCGTCGAAGCCCACGTCGGCGCCGTTGCCGGCATAGAAGAACTCGAACAGGTTGATGAGCCGCGCGCGCGGGAACACGTCCTTGACGAACAGGCTCTCGCCCCAGCCGGGGTGGGCCACCACCACGTCCGGCGTGAAGCCCTTGCGATGCAGCTCCAACAGCGCGCGGGCCACGTCCTGCCCGCGGCGCACGGCGCGCTCGTGCTCGCGCAGGTAATGGTGGGTGTGGCGGCCGTCCTCGGGGCCGGGGGCGCGGTCGGGGTAGCCCAGCACCTTCACGCCACGCGCATAGGTGCGGCCGCGCACGCGCTCGGCCGAGCCCAGGGCCACGACCTCGCAATCGCTGCGCGCGGCCAGCGCGGCGCTCAACAGCTTGAACTGGCCGGGGAAATTCTGGTGAATGAACAGCAGGCGCATGGAAGCCGAAAACCGCGGCGGCACCGCCGGCCCGGCCAGCGGGCGACAGCACGAACAGGAAACCAATGGTGGAAATGAAGCGGCCGGCGCATCAGGCCAACCCCGGCCACGCGAGATCGCGAGGGCCGGACCAGCCTCCGGTCACCTCAGGGCGCGGCGAGTGTAAACGTCGGTAATTTCAAGCAGCTTGCCGCGCAACAAGAGCGCGCCGGGAAAGGCGCCAGAGTTCACGCCAAGGACGCGCTGCGGCCGTCAAAGCCAAGGAAACCGGCTTCAGACGGCTCCCGCCCGCAAGGTTTCCGCCCGCAACGTCCGTGCTCAGAACGTGCCCGGATACGCCCCGCCATCCATGAGCAGGTTCTGCCCGGTAATAAAGCCCGCGTGCACGCTGCACAGGAAGGCGCAGGCGGCGCCGAACTCGTCGGCCGTGCCGAAGCGCCCGGCCGGGTTCTGCGTGCGGCGCTCCTCGGCAATCTCCTCCACCGGGCGGCCGCTCTTGGCGGCGGCACCCTGCAGGGTCTGCCGGATGCGGTCGGTGTCGAAGGGCCCGGGCAGCAGGTTGTTGATGGTCACGCCGCGCGCCACCGTCTTGCGCGACAGGCCCGCGACGAAGCCGGTGAGCCCGCTGCGCGCGCCATTGGACAGGCCCAGGATGTCTATGGGCGCCTTCACCGCCGCGGACGTGATGTTGACCACGCGGCCCCAGCCGCGCGCCATCATCGGGTCCACCACCGCCTTCATCAGCTCGATGGGCGTGAGCATGTTGGCGTCCAGCGCGCGTATCCAGGCCTCGCGGTCCCAGTCGCGGAAATCGCCCGGCGGCGGCCCGCCGGCGTTGTTCACCAGGATGTCCACCTGCGGGCAGGCCGCCAGCGCGGCGGCGCGGCCCTCGGCCGTGGCGATGTCGCCGGCCACGGCCAGCACCTGCACGCCCGGCGGCGCCAGGGCGCGCAGCTCCTCGGCGGTGCGCTGCAGCGCCTCCTCGCCGCGTGCAGTGATGACGACGTTCACGCCCTCCTGCACCAGCGCGCGCGCGCAGCCCTTGCCCAAACCCTTGCTGGCCGCGCACACCAGTGCCCAGCGGCCTTGAATTCCCAGATCCATGTGCCCTTACCTCCGCTTGTCCAGCGGCGCGATGACCAGCGGCATCCGCGCCGTACCGGCCACCCGCCCCATGGAACACATGGAAAAGGGCTTGCCCGGAAGCAGTACGCCCAGGGCGATGGCGGCCAAAGGGCCGATCATGCCCGCCTGCGCCGCCACGGCCGGGCTGTGCGCCCTCTGGCCGGCATGAGCATCCCTATATCCCTATAGGAGCGAAGGTGCGCGCCGTGGCAGCGGGCAGCGACCGCCCAAGAACCGGCGCGGGCAAGGCGGCCACCTTCAGCGGGCCGCCGTACAAGGCGCCGCAGGCAGGGCCCGCGGCGCGGCCTGGACGTCAGGCGTGCTTGTGAGCGCCCTTGCGCTGGGTCTTGGCCAGGTGCTTTTGCGCACCGTGCTTGTGGGCCATGACGGCCTTGCCGCTCTTGTGCGCGTGGGCGGCCTTTTGGGCCTTGGCGGTCTTGGCGCTCTTGGCCGACAGGGCAGCGCCGTGGGCGCCGTGGTGGCTGGTGGCGGCCTGGGCACTGACGCCAAGCAAAGCGGCGGCGGCCAGGGCAATGATTCGCTTCATGAACACTCCGATGGAACAGCATGGCTCAGGACTTGAGCCCGGAAGAAAAGCGTAACCGATGGATTCATGCGCCTTGGCCCCGTGGCCCTCACGGCAAGCGCGCAGGCGCGGCGTAATGCCCACTTGCAGCGTCTGGCCTTTAGGCTTCAGGGCGGCGGCTGGCGCCACCGCCCTTGGCCAGCGTCCTCAGAACTTGCCCAGCACGTTGAGGAACAGGCCG
>NZ_BCTC01000060.1 GCF_001571085.1 Azohydromonas lata NBRC 102462 | reverse complement strand
CTGCTGCCGCTGTCGGTGGTCAGCGCCACCTGCGCGGCGGCCAGCTGCGTGTCCAGGGTGTAGGTCTGGTGGGCCGTCGGGCCCGTGCCGCCTTCGCTGCGAACCTGGAACACGATGGCCGTGCTGCCTTCAAGCAGCGTCGCGCCGGTCCAGTTCACGGTCGTGCCCGACACCTTGTCGGTGACCTTGACCCACGTCGCGCCGTTGTCCAGCGAACCCCACAGATCCTGGCCCGCGGTCAACGCCGTGCTGAGCTGGGCCGTGATGGTCTGCGCCGCGGCATTGGTGAGGAAATCCGACGCCGAGGAGCCGTTGTCGTTGCTGATGTGGATGCCGCTGACCGTCGTCGTGGGCGCCACCGGCTGGCTGGGCGCAGGAGGGGTGCTGCTGCTGTTGCCGGCTGCCGCGGCCACGCCGGCTGCGCCTGCAACGCTGGCTGCTCCCACGACGGCGGCCGGCACGGTCAATGCGCCCACGCCCAGGGCGGTGACGCTGGCCACGCCCACGGCACCGGCTGCACCCGCTGCGCCGGCCGCGCCCGCGGCACCGGCGGCACCCGCACCCGCCGCGCCACCGGCGCCTGCCGCACCGGCCGAACCCGCTGCGCCGGCACCGGCACCCGCACCCGCGCCCGCGCCCTCAGCGCCTGCCGCGCCGACGGCCTCGGCCTGGGCCACGACGGTCGTATCGGCGGATTCGCCCGCTGCGGTGCCTTCTGCATCCGCAGCGTCCGCGGCTTCTTCCGCCAGCTGCTCTACCGCTTGGGCGTCGCCCTGCAGCGGCACTTCCGCTTCGACCGGGTCTGCCGGAAGTCCTACACCGGCAGCGTCGAGCTCATCGGCAAGCGCCTCGCCAGCGCGACGCCCCTTGGCATTGGAAAGGGTGCGAGGCTTGTTCACAGCACTGCGGGAAGCATCGGATTGGTTCATGTCACTGCTTTTCAGATTGGGCGAACAATCGCCAGAAGTATTCGGACGGCGGCTACGGGGCGGAGCCCATGGAAATTCACGTCATGATCGACAAGCACTTTGCCGCTGGCAATATGCCCAGAGGCATAGCCAAATGGCCCGCGAGTTCGACGGCAAACCCGAAAACAAGGCCACATTCATGACGCTTTTCTCCGCTTCAAAATCACCTGGTGATTGAGATCGGATCAGCGCAACATCGGCTGAAGCCGCCAGAATTTGAATCAACAAAAGAACAAATGTGGCTAATTCACGAAATTGCCGGCACCGCCACAGTCCAGAAACACTCCGGCTTGCAGTGCGTTCGGTGTTTTCCCTAGGAGTAAGGCGCTGGCTGCAGGACGCACTCGCTGGCGCGCCAGAACGGTCAATATCTCGGAATACTGGTTTACCCCGAGTTCCGAGTTCACAATCTATACACACTCCATGCTTGGCGCAGCAATGATGCCGCCTTAACAAAATGTATCCTGCGTGAAGCAATTCCCGGATACCTGCTTAACAAAACTGCGTTCGGGGCAAACGCCAACCATCGCATCGTGTCGCACCTGAAAATGCCTGGAGCGATACGCAAACGCTGAAAACACGGGCGTTGCGCGATGAAGAATCATTGCAGGCGCCCTTGCTTAGGAAAAGCTGGATTTGGTCCGATGCCAGCTTGGACTGTTATTGACCACAAACAGACCCATGAAATTTCAATTCTCCGATCCGAGGCCCCAAGGCATGCGTGACGGCTCGGTGTCCGACGCCGCCGTGCCCACGGCGGACGGCCGGGTTGGCGTCTTCAGCCTGGGCGATGGCCGTGCCACGGGAGAGGCCATGCGGTCCGTGCAGATCTTGCTGGTGACGGACAGCGCGCTGCTGGGGGCCGGCTTGGCGCACATGCTGGGCACGCAGTTGCAACTGGCCGGGCGCGTGGTGGTGGCCACCCCGAACGGGGCCGGGCGTTGCGCGGCGCTGTTCCGGGACGGTCTGGACTTGCTGGTGCTGGACACCGCGGCCGTCTTCGCGGCCGCGCCGGCGTGGCTGGACCCGGGCACGGCGCGGCTGCGACTGGTGCCCGGCGAGCCGGTGGGCCAGCACGAGGTCAGCGTTCGCGCACCGCTGATGGTGCTGCAGCAGGCTCTTCAGAATGCCTTGCTCCATCGTGGGCAAACGCGAGAAGCCCAGCCCCAGACCAAGGCGCTGAGCCCGCGCCAGCGCGAGGTCATGGCGCTGATGCGCCACGGCTTGAGCAACAAGGAGATCGCCCAGCGCATGGACCTGGCGCCCGGCACGGTGAAGCTGCACGCAGCGGCGGTGCTGCGCGCGCTCAATGCCCGCAACCGCCTGCACCTCATCGCGCGGGATGCGGAGGCGGCCGTGGCGCACGCAGCCCTGGGCCGCGTGCCTGCATCGCTGCTGGAAGGAATGCCCGCATGACGCGCACGATGTCCTGCGCCCGGCGGCGCACGCCTTCGTCACGCGCCACCGGCCTGGGGCGGCTGATGGCCGCCGCGGCCGTGGCCGCCTGCGCCGCCGCGCTGGCCCAGGAGCCCGCCGGCGCGCCTGCGGCCCAAGCGCCCGTGCAGGTCACCGTCACCGCCACCAGCCTGGCCGCCGTGCCGACCTACACGCTGCGCGCCGCCGTGGCCGATGCCCTGGCCCACAGCCCGACGGTGGCCGCGGCGGGTGCCGACCGCGTCACTGCCGGCTACCTGCGCGAGACGGCCGAATGGGGCCGCTACCCGACCCTTTCCGCCGAGATTGCGCCGGGCGTGTTTTCCTCGCAGGCGCGCTCGGACTCGCGGCTGCTGCGGCTGGACCAGCCCCTGTGGGCCGGCGGCCGCATCGACGGCGCCATCAACCAGGCGCAGGCGCAGGAGCGCTCGGCGCAGTTGGGCGAGACGGAAGCGCGCCGCGGCATCGTGGAGCAGACCGCGGTGGCCTACCTGGCCTGGTCCGGCGCCCAGGAGCGGCTGCGCATCGCCGCCGAAGGCCGCACGGTGTTCGAACGGCTGCTGGCCTACGTCAAGCGGCGCGAGGCGGCCGGTGCCGCGGCGCGCTCGGACATCTCGGTGGCGCAGGCCCGCCTGGCGTCCACCTCGGTGCAGCGCGAGCAATTGCTGGCCGAGTCCGAGCGTGCGCGCTCGGACCTGCAAACCTTGGTGGCCGGCAGCGTCGCGGGCGAGCCGCTGATGCTGGAAGTTCCGGGCGTGGCACTGCCCGGCGCCGACACGGCGGAAGCCGAGTACCTCAGCCGCTCCAACGTGGTGGCCCAGCGCAGCGCCGAAGTGGAGGCCGCACGCGCGGCGGCAGCGGTGCGCCGCGGCGAGTCCATGCCGCGGCTGTCGCTGCGGCTGGAGCGGCAGCAAAACGTGTCCGCCGGCGTTTCCGTGCCGAGCGACAACCGCGTCATGCTGGCCTTGAGCTTCACGCCCGAGGCCGGCCTGGCCGCCTTCTCCTCCGTCAAGGCGGCGCAAAGCCGCATCGAGGCCGCACAGGACCAGGTGCGTGTGGCCGAGCTCGACGTGCGCCAGCGCGCGCGCACCCATCTCACCGACCAGCAGTCGGCCGAGCGCCAGATCGCCGAGCTGCAGCCGCAGATCGAGTCGCTGCAGTTCACGGCCGACTCCTACATGCGCCAGTTCGAAGCAGGCCGGCGCAGCTGGATCGAGGTTCTCAACACCTTCCGCGAGGTGCTGGACACCCGTGTGGCGCTGTCGCGCGCCCGCACGCAGCACGCGCAAAGCGCCCTGCATCTCATGGGCAACACCGGAGCATTGTCTTCATGGATAGAAACCACGCCCTGAACGCCGCCCCCGCCTCGGCAGCCGCAGCGGCGCCTGCCGCCGTGGCAGCGGCGGCGCTGCAGCGGCTGCTGGGCCTGCTGGGCCACGGCGTCGAGCGGGAGGCCGTGCACCACGCCTTGCAGGCCGCCGGCACGCCGAGCTTCGGCCAGGGCCGCGAGACGCTGCGCCAGCTCGACGGCGCGCTGGGCAAGCTGGGCTTGTTCAACTTCGAGCTGGCCTCGGCGCGCGGGCGCACGCTGGAGCCGCGCCACCTGCCGCTGCTCATCGAGCATGAGGGCATGAGCTGGGTGCTGCTGGAGCAGCGCGGCGAGCACGTGGTGCTGGACTCCGGCGCGGGCGAGCTGCGCGAGCTGCCCCGGGCCGAGATCGCCGACGCGCTGGCCGTGTGGCTGCGCCCGCGCACCGTCGCCGCGGCGCCGGCCGACGACGACGCGCAGCCCGCGCGTGCGCTGCTGTGGAACGCGCTGCGCCAGCGCCGGCGGCTGCTGTCGGAAATCGCGCTGGCCTCGCTGCTCACCAGCGTGCTGGCGGTGGCCACCGGGCTGTTCTCGCAGCAGGTCTATGACCGCGTCGTCCCGTCGTTCGCGCTGTCCACGCTGTGGGCACTGGTGGGCATCGTCGGCGTGCTGCTGGTCTTCGACTTCGCGCTGCGCGTGGTGCGTGCGCGCATGCTCGACCGCATTGCCTGCGAAATCGACGAGGAAGTGTCGTCGGAGGTGTTCCGCGTGCTGGGCGACGTGCGGCTGGATGCGCGCCCGCGCGCGGTGGGCACGCTGGCGGCGCAGGTGGGCGGGCTGGAGTCCACGCGCGCCTTCTTCACCTCCAGCGTGCTGTTCACGCTGGCGGAGATTCCCTTTGCGCTGATCTTCATCGTGGTCATCGCGTGCATCGCGGGCCCGGTGGCGTGGATCTACGTGGCGGCGGCGGCCGTGGCGCTGGTGGTAGGCCTGCTGGCGCAGGCCCGCGTGAGGCGCCTGACCGCGCAGCAGCAAGTCAGCATGCACCACCGCAACGGCGTGCTGGTGGAAGCCATCGCCGGCAGCGAGACGCTCAAGGCGCTGGGCGCGGGATGGCGCTTTGCCGAGCGCTGGCGCGCGCTCACGCACGACATCTCCGAGCATGCGCGGCGCCAGCGCGCCACCAACGCGCTGACCGGCTCCATCGCGGCCAGCCTCTCCAGCACGTCCTACCTGGGCGTGGTGGTGTGCGGCGTGTACCTGATCCAGGACGGCAGCCTCACCGTGGGGGGCCTCACCGCCATCACCATGCTGGGCAGCCGCGTGGTTGGGCCCATTGCCGCAGGCATTCACCTCTTGACGCAGGCCCACGCGGCAACGCTGGCGCTCAAGGCCGTCAACGCGGTGCTGAGCCTGCCCGCCGAGCGCGACCCGGGCGTGCAGTTGTTGCGCCCGCAGCAGCTGGGTGCGGAGCTGCGCCTGGAAGGGGTGCGCTTTGGCTACGGCGAGGCGCCGGTGCCGCAGATCGACATCGACAACCTCACCCTGGCCGAAGGCGACCGCGTCGTCCTGGTGGGCCCCCCGGGGTCGGGCAAGTCCACGCTGCTGCGCCTGCTCGCCGGGCTGTACCGGCCCTCGGCGGGCCGCGTGCTCCTGGGCGGCTACGACCTGGCGCTGCTGGAGCCGGACGCGCTGCGCCGCGCCGTGGCGTTGCTGCCGCAGGAAGTGCAGATGTTCCGCGGCTCGCTGCGCGAGAACCTGTGCCTGGGCAGCGTGGTGGAAGACCAGCGGCTGCTGGACGCCGTGCACGCACTGGGCCTCGACGCGATGCTGGCCGACCACCCGCGCGGCCTGGACCGTCCCATCGCCGAAGGCGGAAGCGGGCTGTCCGTGGGCCAGCGCCAGCTCTGCGGCGTGGCGCGCGCCATGGCGCGGCGCCCGCGCGTGTGGCTGCTCGACGAGCCCAGCAGCGCGCTGGACCCCGCGACGGAGCAGCGCATGTACCAGGCCATCGAGCGGCAGCTTGGCGAGCGCGACGTGCTGGTGATCGCCACGCACCGCCCCGCGGCCGCGAGCCTGTGCCGCCGCGCCATCCTCATGCAGCGCGGCCGCGTCGTCGGCGACGGCGACCGCGATGCGCTCGTGTACCGGCTGCGCGCGGGCCAGCGGCCGGCGCAGGCACAAGCGCAAGCGCAAGCAGCCCCCGCCGCGGCAGACGGCGTCGCGACAGTCAATTCCTGAGAGACCATGAAAGACAACACCATTCCCGCTCCCATGGGCCTGCCTGCACGGCGCGGCGGGCCGCTCGGCGGCTCCGTGCTGATCTGGCTGGTCGCGGCCACGCTGGGCGGCCTGGTCGCCTGGGCCAGCGTCTCGCAGGTGGACCAGGTGGTGCGCGCACAGGCCACCGTCATCGCCAGCCGCCGCGTGCAGGTGATCCAGTCGGTGGATGGCGGCGTGCTCATCCAGTTGGGCGTGGCCGAGGGCGACCGCGTGCGCAAGGGCCAGGTGCTGGCGCGCTTCGACGAGACCCGCACCCGCTCCGAGCTCGACGCCACGCAGGCCAAGCGCGCCTCGCTGCTGGCCACCACGGCACGGCTGCGCGCCGAGCTGGACAACGCGGCGACGGTGAACTACCCGGCCGAAGTGCGCCGCTACCCGGAGATCATGCGCGACCAGAACAGCCTGCTGGCCGGCCGGCGCGCCAACCTGCACACCGACCTGGCCACGCTAGGCGGCATCGTGCGCACCGCGCGCGAGGAGCTGCAGATCACGGAAAAGCTGCTGGCCGACGGCGACTCCAACCGCGTGGAGCTGCTGCGCGCCACGCGCCAGCTCGCCGAAGCCCAGGCGCGCATGGACAGCCGGCGCAACCAGTTCGTGCAGGATGTCAACGCCGAGCTGACCAAGACCCGCGACGAGCTGGAGCAGATCCAGGAGCAGAACACGCAACGCAAGCGCCAGCTCGACAACATCGTCGTCGTCGCACCCATGGACGGCATCGTGAAGAACGTGCGCTTCACGACGCTGGGGGCCGTGCTCAAGCCCGGTGACGAGCTGCTGAGCATCGTGCCGCTGGACGACCGCATGATCGTGGAGGCCAAGGTGGCGCCGCGCGACATCGCGCTGGTGCATCCGGGGCTTGAAAGCATGATCAAGTTCGACGCCTACGACTACACCGTCTACGGCGCCGTGCCGGGCCAGGTCAGCTACGTCAGCGCCGACAGCATGCGCGAGGAGGGGCAGCGCCCCGATGCCCCGGGCAGCACGTACTACCGCGTGCACGTCGTCACGGCCTCGCCGGCGGCCACGCACACCGGGCGCAGCCTGGACGTCATCCCCGGCATGACCACCACCATCGATATCCGCACCGGGCGCCGCACCGTGCTGGAGTTCCTGCTCAAGCCGGTCATCAAGACGTTCTCCGAAGCCTTCGGCGAACGCTGAGCCCCCAAAGCCGTGTCCCGGCGCCGCCGGGGCTGCGCACCTTCCCTTCCTGTCGAGCCCGGCCACAACGGGCCAGTGGAGTATCCCTTTGAGCCGCATCATGATCTGCACGCCTTGCTACGGCAGGGTCGTCAACGAGTCCTACCTGAAATCGCTGCTGTCCTCGCAAGACGCGCTACGCGACGCCGGGCATTCGATGGTGCTTTCCACCTTCAGCAACGAATCGCTGATCACCCGTGCGCGCAACAACCTCACGGCGCTGTTCCTGGCCTCCAACTGCGACGCGCTGATGTTCATCGACGCCGACATCGGCTGGCAGCCGCGCGCGCTGCTGGACCTCATCGAGTCGGGCTACGACGTGTGCGGCACGCCCTACCCGACCAAGGGCTACCAGTGGGACCGCGTGCCGCACCTGGCCACAACGACGGGCCCGGACGGCCTGCCGCTCAAGCCCGCGGCGCTGCGCACGCGGGCCATGAACTACACCGTTCTGCGCACCGAGCAGCAGCCCGCGGGGCTGCCTTCGGGCTGGCAGGAGGTGCACGCGCTGGGCACAGGCTTCCTGCTGATCCAGCGCCACGTGCTGGAGCGCATGCGCGACCACTACCGCGCCGAGCTGGGCTACGTCAACGACGTGGCTGGTTACATGCGCACCGTGCAGGCCGAGCACTGCGTGGGCCTGTTCGAAACGATGATCGAGCCCGAAACGCGGCGCTACCTGTCCGAGGACTACGCCTTCTGCCGCCGCTGGCGCGACCTGGGCGGCCATGTCTTCGCCTGCTTGCGCCATAAACTCTCCCACACCGGGGCTCACGAGTTCTGATACGCAGGATTGGCCGGGCGTTGCCTGCTCCGAGCGAGCGGCACCTTTCCTTAGCGGCAGCGGGCCAGGCGCCAGGCCACAGCCTTGAATCGGGCCCACCAGCAATCGACTTGCAAGAGCTTGCCCAATGAAACCTCCAATGGTGACCACCACGCAAAGCGGCAGCACGGCGCGGCAGCGCCCTCGGGTGCTTTTCGTGCAAATGCAGTCCTGGGTTGGCCCGGAACGCTTGGTGCTGTCGGTGATGGAGCGCGGCGTGGCTTGTGCCGCTTGGCATCCCGAAGGCTCCACGCTGGAGGTACTCAGCTTGGCCTTGCGGCTGACCCACCGGCGCGGTGACAACTGGACCGGGCTGCTGGCGGCGCTGCAGCAATTCGAGCCGCAGCGCGTCGTCCCTCTGGACGATCAGGCCGTGCTGCTGCTGGCGCAGCTTTGGCAGCGGCAACGCCCCGTGCTCAAGCCCTTCGAGGCGGTGCTGCGAGAGTCCCTGGGCGATCTTGAGACGCTGGCGCTGCGCGGGCGGCGCAAGGCGCTGGTGGCGCTGGGCGACGTCGTGCTGCAGCCTGAAGCATGGCATCCGGGCCATGACGAGACGCTGCGCGACTGGGCGGAAAAGCAGCAGTGGCGTTGCGCGCTCAAACTTGAATCCACCTTCGCCGGCACGGGCGTGGAGTTGGTGTCGTCGCGGTCAGAGTTCGATGCGGCATTCGAACGTTTGCAAGGCACCGGACGTCCCTTGATCGCGCAAGCGTTGATCCAAGGGCAAATGGCGATGCGCGCCTGCCTGGCGCAGGGTGGGCGCGTGGTTGCGGGCCTGTCGTTGCTCAAGACCGAGCAGCATCCCGCCACCGGGCCGGCAACCCGCGTGCGTGCCGTCGCACATGAGGATATGAAGCTGGCTTGCGAGAAACTGGCCGCGCACTGGCGCATCGATGGCTACTTTTCGTTGGACTTCATGATCGACGACGCCAGCGGTCGTGCTTTTGTACTGGAGTGCAACCCCAGGGCGGTTGCCTGGCTGCACCTGGGGCATCTGGCCGGCGTGGACCTGATTGGTGCCTTCGTTGACTCCCTCAGCCACTCCGGGATGGCGCCGCAGCTTGAGACGCCGCCTTCGGCACAGGAAATAGCCCTGTTCCCACGCGAATGGGTGCGTGATCCCCGCTCGCCTTTCCTGACGGGTTCTGCGCACGACGTGCCCTGGGCGTATCCCGCACTGGTCACACGGCTGATGCAGGAGGGCTTGCGCGAGGTGGCCACGCGCCGCCGGGCACGAATGGCACCGGCACAGCCTGCGGCATAGCCGGTAAGCCGCTGACAAGTAGCCGGCAAGCAGCCGACATCCACGCTGTTCCTGTTCGGGCACGCCGGCTGTCGGCCATCACGTTTCCGATTGGGTGAGGCGAGACTGGGGCAAGCCGCTGGCGCTGCGCAGGGGCCCGCGCAGCGCGCTGCCTGTGGGCGGCAGGCACAGGCCGATGCCGACCGACAGCTCCAGGCCTTCAGCCAGGGGCCGGTACGCCACGCCCTGGCGGCGCAGTGCGCGGAAGGTCGAGGGCAGCAGTGCGATGCCCTTGCCCGCCGCCACCTCGGCCAGCAGCACATGGTGCTCCATCGCCTCCGTCAACCACTGGCGCGCCTGCAGTCCGCTGCGTTTGAACACCGCTTGGCAGTGGTCATGGAACGCAGGTTGGCGGCGGCGTTCGAACCAAAACAAGGTCTGCTGTGAGAGCTGGGCCAGCCTGAGACGCTTGTGGCGGGCCAGCGGGTGGGCGCAGGGCAGGGCGGCGTACAGCGCGTAGCGCTCCAGCTCCTCGACCTGCAGCCCTTGAGACTCCGTCGGCAGCGCGATGAAGGCGGCTTGCAGCCGTCCGCTGCGCACTTGGCGCACCAACTGCGGCGAGCTGGCGAAGCACAACTCGACATGAGCCTGGGGCCATTGCGCCTGCAACCGCTCGCCCAGTCCGTCGAACCAGGGCGGTTCGAGGGCCGTGGTCAGGCCGATGCGCAGGGTCGTTGCACCGTGGGCTGCCGTCACCGCCGTGTGCGCCTCATCCAGCAGCCGCAGGATGTGCTCCGCCCGCGGCAGCAGCAGCGCGCCCGCGGCGGTCAAGGCCACCGAGCGGGTGTTGCGTTCGAAGAGGCCGACGCCCAAGCGCTGCTCCAGTTCGCGAATCGCGCGGCTCAAGGGCGGCTGTGACAGGTGCAGCATCTCGGCGGCTTGCCGGAAATTCAATGTCCATGCCACCGCGACGAACAGGCGCAGGGCACGAGAGTCGAGTGGGCCATTCATACGCATCCGGTATCAGCGAAACAGCAATTCTCTTACGTGGCCCGCGGGAGCAGAGTCCGTGACCTCGCTGTCAACCACTGGAAAGGACGCTGAGATGACGCCTGAACATTTGCCGCACGCCGACCGGTACCAGCAGGGACTGGAATGCCTGCAGCGCGTGGACGGCCCGCAGGGCGTGGCCGTGGTCCAGGATTTGGCGGAGTCGTTTCCTGACTTCGCCCGCTACCTGGTGGAGTTTCCCTTTGGAGACATCTACGCGCGGCGTTCATTGGGCCTGCGCGAGCGCGAGATCGCCACGGTGGCGGCGCTGACCGCCCTGGGCAACGCCGCGCCGCAGTTGCGCGTGCACATACACGCCGCGCTGCACGTGGGATGCAGCCCGGCCCAGATCGTGGAGACCGTGATGCAGATGGCGGTCTATGCCGGCTTTCCTGCCGCGCTCAACGGCCTGGCCGTGGTCCGGGAAGTCTTTCTGGCCCACGGCATCGCCTTGCCTTTGCCATGAGCACCGCGCAGGGCAGGGTGGCGCTCTTCGCAAAGCGGCACGGTGCGCGTGCCTGTTGCCTGGAACCGCCGCGAAGCGTCAATGCGGCGTGTTGCCTGCGTCCACGGGGGAGACGATGCCGAAACGCTTCATCTGCCTGTAGATGGTCGTGCGGCACTGCCCCGTCTTTGCAGCCACGGCCGTGATGTTCCAGCGGTGGGCGTGCAGCAGCGCCTGCAGGCGCTCCGCTTCCGGTGGACGCGCCGCAGCCATGGCGGGCGGCGGTGCCGGCCGATCGGCCATGGGCGCGGCCGGCGGGGCCTGCAAGGTGGGCGCAGCGTGCGGCATGCCGGCGCCGATTTCCGGCGGAAGGTGCTCGGTGAGGATGCCCGCCTCGTCGCACAGCGCCAGGCCGTAGCGCAGGGCGTTGCGCAACTGCCTGATGTTGCCGGGCCATGGGCAGCGGCGCAGCAGGGCCATCGCCTCGTCAGAGATCGCGGCGGGCACACCGGCCTCGCGGGCCTCCTCCTCCAGGATCAGGTGGATGAGGTAGTCCAGGTCCTGCCGCTCACGCAGGCTGGGCAGCAGCAACGTGGCGCCGCAAAGCCGGTAGTACAGGTCCTCGCGGAAAGTGCCTGCCGCAATGGCCTGGCGCAGGTCACGGTGCGACGCCGCAACCACCGTCAACTCCACCCGCACGGGCTGCTCGGCGCCCAAGGGCAACACCTCGTGCTCGGAAAGCACGCGCAGCAGCCGCGTCTGCAGGTGCAGCGGCATGTCGCCGATCTCGTCCAGGAAAAGCGTGCCGCCGTGCGCCTGCACGATCAGGCCCTTCATGCCCCGGCTGCGTGCACCCGTGAACGTGCCGGCGGTGTAGCCGAACAGCTCGCTCTCGATCAGCGACTCGGGAATGGCCGCGCAGTTCACGGCCACGAAAGGCTTGTGGCGGCGCTCGCTCGACTCGTGCAGCGCCCTGGCGAAGACCTCCTTGCCGCTGCCCGTCTCGCCCTGGATGAGGATGTTGATGCGCCGGTTGGCCAGGCGCTGCGCCTGGTGCTGCAGGGCGCGCATCTTGCGGTCCTCGCCGGCCAGGCGGCGCAGCGCGGCACCCACGGGGACGGACGCGGCGGGTTCGGCCGCTTCCCGCAAGGGGCCGTCGCCCACGGCACGCACGCGCGGCACGATCACGCTGCTGAAGTAGCTGCGCTGGTCCACCAGCGAGAGCAGCGAACGCTCCATCGCATCCGGCGCGCGGGCCAGGCGCCAGATGTCGTCCATGGTGCAGTCGAACAGATCCATGAGATGGCGCCCAACCACCGCATCGGCACCGCGGCGCGGCGGCAGCGCGCGCAGCCACTGCCGGGCCGCGGCGCTGGCGCCCAGCAGCACGCCGTCCGCGTCGAAGGCCAGCAGCATGTCGCCGGTCACGTCCACCAGCGCCCAATTGGTGGCCAGGCGCAGGATCCAGCGGTCGCGGAAATGGCGCATGAACGTGGCGTCCTCGATCATGCGGCCGTACAGCCGCGTGAGGTGCAGCGCCAGGTGCTGGCTTTCACGGGCATCGCTTTGCGCCTGCGCCGAAACGTCGAGCACGCCCATGAGCCGGCCGTCCGGGTGGAACAGCGGCGTGGTGCTGCAGCTCAGGCCAGTGTTGTTGGCATAGAAGTGGTCCGCGCTGTGGCAGGTCAGGGCCGTCTGCTCCTGTATGCAGGTGCCTATGCCGTTGGTGCCGGCAATGTGCTCCTGCCAGTTGGCGCCCAGGTACAGGCCGAAGCGCTGCGCGTCGCGGGCCCAGGTGTCGTTGCCTATGTAATCGATGGTGATGCCCTCGGCGTCCGTGAGCAGCAGCACGTAGCCCAGGTCGACCACGTGCTTGAACAACTGCTCCATGCCGCTGCGGGCGACCTGCAGGTACTCCTCCATGCGCTCGCGCGAGGTGCGCACGCGGGAGGCGCTTTCCACGCAAGGGTCGAAGCAGTCGGCCGGGTCCAGGCCGTGCTGGTGGTAGCAGCGGTGCCAGGAGCGGTGGATCAAGCTGTCAGGCGTATCGCTGGAGGGCACCACGCCGCTGGCGGCACGCAGTACGCGATCAACATGCAGGTCGGAGGAATTCGACACGGCAACTCCTTCGGGTTCGGGGTGTCGCAACGGCCTGCCAGGCGCCACGCGTGACGAGGCGGCGCCTGCCCCGCATCGCGGACTGCGGGGCCCGGGGCCGCGTCGCGAACCGCGCACTGTATGCGAGACGGCGGCGCCGGCGTGTCGGTATCGGCCCGCAGTCGGCAAGGCTGCACAGGGCTTGCGGCGTAGGGGGCACGCATCACCTGTAGCCGGCCCAGTGCGGCCGCGCATCAGGTGTACACCGCCCGCGCAACATTGGCGCAAACCCCGAGATGCCCGTGCAACCCATTGATGTTCAAGGAAAAAATGCCTTGAGCGGCTGATTGGCGGACGCTGCCGGGCCGTGGCATGGGCCTTGCGCAAAGGGGCTGCCTCCAACGCAGTTCCTGAGCATGACCATGAAGCAGCAACGACTCATCACCAGCCCGGCGTCCGTGCGCGTCGGCGAGCCCGACCCGGCACGGCGCGACGCCTTGCGCCGCGGCGCCTGCGCCTGCTTGGGTGCCGGCCTGGCCACGGTCGGTGTGAGCCCGGCGCGGGCCGACGAGCCCGCTTCGCAACGGCCCGCGCCCGGTGACCGGCTGGTGCTGGCCGCCGGCGACGAGCCGCCCCGGCCGCTCGTGGCCTCCGACGTCAAGCCCGGCGCCAAGCCGCTGCAGGTGTTTCCCTTCGATGCGGCCGCCGGCGTGGTGCGCGACGGGTCGCGCCTCAACAAGGTCCTGCTCGTGAAGCTGGACCCGGCTGGGCTGGACGACGCCGCGCGCTCGCGCGCCGCCGACGGCGTGCTGGCCTTCTCGGCCGTGTGCACGCACCAGGGTTGCGACGTCAGCGAATGGAACGAGGCCGAGAAGGCACTGCTGTGCTTTTGCCACTTCTCTCGCTTCGACCCCGCACGGCTGGGCCAGGTGGTGGCCGGACCCGCCTCGCGCGGCCTGCCCAACCTGCCCTTGAAGCTTGATGGCGGGCTGCTCACCGTGGCCAGCCCATTCAGCACTTCACTGGGCGCCAAGGCAGCGGGCTGAGCGCCCGCGCCTGGACACCGCGGCGCCTTGCCGCGGTCTTGATGCAAGCAAAACAACTTTTCACAGGAGACGCCATGAAACTGAACACCCTTCTTCGTGCCGCCTGCGTGGCCGCGCTGCTGCCGGCCGCCGCGCAGGCCCAGCTCAAGCCCTACGAGCCGGTCACGGACGCGCGGATGGCCAATCCCGAGCCCGCCAACTGGCTCATGTACCGCGGCAACTACGCGGGCTGGGGCTACAGCCCGCTGGACAAGATCAACGACCGCAACGTCGGCAAGCTGACGCTGGCGTGGTCCTACGTCACAGGCATGAGCGAGGGGCACCAGGCGCCGCCCATCGTCAACAACGGCTACATGTACATCTCCACGCCGAACAACCAGGTGATCGCCTTCGAGGCGAAATCCGGGCGCGAGCTGTGGCGCTACAAGAAGCCCATCCCGGAGGAGCTGCAGCAACTGCACCCGACCAACCGCGGCGTGGCGCTCTACAAGGACAAGCTCTACTTCGCCACCACCGACGCCATGGTGGTGGCCCTGGACCCGGTGAGCGGCAAGGAGTTGTGGAAGCAACCCATCGGCGACTGGAAGGCGGGCTACTACTCCACGCTGGCGCCCCTGGCGGCCAATGGCAAGGTGGTGGTGGGCGTCTCGGGCGGCGAGTACGGCGTGCGCGGCTACATCGTGGCGCTGGACGGCGAGACCGGCAAGGAGGTGTGGCGCACCTACACCGTGCCCGCGCCCGGCGAGCCCGGCGGCGACTCCTGGCCGGGCGAGACCTACAAGAACGGCGGTGCATCGGTGTGGATCACGGGCACCTACGATCCTGAGACCAGGCTGTCCTACTGGGGCACCGGCAACGCCGCACCCTGGATGCCGGACACGCGCCAGGGCGACAACCTCTACGCGAACTCCACGCTGGCGCTGGACATAGACACCGGCGCCCTCAAGGGCTACCACCAGTACCACTGGAACGACGCCTGGGACTGGGACGAGGTGTCGGCGCCGCTGCTCATCGACGTGGAGCGCAATGGCAAGAAGGTGAAGTCGCTGGTGCATGCCGGGCGCAACGGCTACCTGTGGCACCTGGAACGCACCAGCGACCGCATCAACTTCGTCGACGCCTGGCCCTACGTCAAGCAGGACGTGTTCGCCTCCGTGGACCCGCGCACCGGCCGTCCGACCTATCGCGAGGACAAGCGCCCGGGCACGGGCAAGACGGTGTCGTTCTGCCCGTCGCTGTGGGGCGGCAAGGACTGGTTTCCCGAGGCCTACAGCCCCAAGACCGGCATGCTCTACGTGCCGGCCAACAACAACCTGTGCTCCGAGCTCAAGGGCGAGGCCGTCAACTACCGCAAGGGCGAGCTCTACATCGGCGTGTCGCTGGACAACATCCTCACCAACGTGCGCATGACCGACGCCTCGCGCCAGCACATCGGCGAGGTGCAGGCCTGGAACGTGGGCGCCAAGAAGAACGTCTGGACCCACAAGTATCCCGAGATGAACTGGGGCCCGCTCATGGCCACCGGAGGCAACCTGGTGTTTGGCGGCGGCACCAACGACCGCATGTTCCGCGCCTTCAACGCCACGACCGGGCAGATGCTGTGGGAGTTCCCGGCGAGCTCCGGCGTGACGGGCGTGCCCTCGTCCTTCGAGGTGGACGGCGAGCAGTACATCGCCGTGCAGGCCGGCTGGGGGGTGGACGCGGAGCGCATGCAGGGCGCCTTCAACGCCGTGCTCAAGCACAAGACCACGGTGCCGCAGGGCGGCACGGTGATGGTGTTCAAGCTGGGCAGGTGATGCGCCCACTCACGGTACATACGACACAAGGAGACACGACATGAAGCTTCTGCATGCCTTGGCACTGAGCATCGCCACGCTGGTGGCGCTGTGGGTCTACCTGAGCATTGGGCAGCCTGGGCTGCGCTTCAACCCATGGATTGGCTTCGTGGCCTGGGCCGCGTTCTTCGCGGCTGGAGGCGGGGCCGGCGGCGCGCTCAAGGCCGTGGCCGGCGGCCTGGCCGGGGTGCTGCTCACGGCCGCCACCATGGCCGCCGTTGCCGCACTGGGCGGCGGCCTGCCCTGGCTGATGGGCCTGGTGGCGCTGCTGGCCTTCGTCCTGGTGGCCATGGCCGACATCCCGATGCTGGCGTACACGCCCGCGGCGTTCCTGGGCGCCGCGTCCTTCTTCGGTGCAGGCGCCAAGGTGGACGAGACGGTGCTGCTCGTGTCCGTCACCTGGCTGGCCGGCGTGGCCTTTGGCTTCGCCTCCGAACTCATGGGCAAGCGCTTCGCACGCCCGGCGGCCTGAGTGCAGGGCCGCTCATTTCTCTCACGTGAAAGGTTGAAGACCATGATCAACGAATACCGCAACTACATCAACGGCGAGTTCCTCGCCAACACGGGCGGCGCACTCATGGATGTGCGCAATCCGGCCACGCACGAGTTGCTGGCGCAAACGCCCGATGCCCCGGCCTGGGTGGTGGACCAGGCCGTGGAGGCGGCGCGCAAGGCGCAGCCCGCGTGGGCGCGGCTGCCCGCGGTGCAGCGGGCGCGGCATCTGCGCGACATCGCCGCCAAGCTGCGGGAGCACAAGGAGATGATGGCCCGCACGCTGACCTGCGAGCAGGGCAAGGTGCTGTCGCTGGCCCGCGTGGAGGTGGACTTCACGGCCGACTACCTGGACTACATGGCCGAGTGGGCGCGCCGTATCGAGGGCGAAGTGCTGGAGAGCGACCGCCCCGGCGAGAGCATTTTCATGCTGCGCAAGCCAGTGGGCGTGGCCGCGGGGATACTGCCGTGGAACTTCCCGCTGTTCCTCATCGCCCGCAAGATGGCGCCGGCGCTGGTGACGGGCAACACCATCGTCATCAAGCCCAGCGAGCTCACGCCCATCAATGCCTTCGAGTTCGCGCGCCTGGCTGCGCAGACCGATCTGCCCGCGGGCGTCTTCAACCTCGTGGGCGGCACGGGCGCGGTGGCCGGCGCGCACCTGGCCGGGCACCGCGACGTCGGCATCGTTTCCTTCACCGGCAGCGTCGAGACCGGCAGCCGCATCATGGCCACCGCGGCGCGCAACCTCACGCGCGTCAACCTGGAGCTGGGCGGCAAGGCGCCGGCCATCGTCCTGGCCGACGCGGACCTGGAGCTTGCCGCGCGCGCCATCCACGCGTCGCGCGTCATCAACACCGGGCAGGTCTGCAATTGCGCCGAGCGGGTGTACGTGCAGCGGCAGGTGGCCGACGAGCTCACCAGCCGCATCGCGCGCCTGATGGCCGACACCACCTACGGCGACCCGATCGCCGAGCCGGGCGTGCACATGGGCCCGCTGGTCAGCCAAGCCGGGCTGGACAAGGTGGCGGGCCTGGTGGAGCGCGCGCGCGCCGAAGGCGCCGTGGTGGTGCAGGGCGGGCGCCGCGCGCAGCGTGACACGGGCTTCCACTACGAGCCCACGGTGCTTGCGGGTTGCCGCGGCGACATGGAGATCATGCGCAAGGAGATTTTCGGCCCGGTGCTGCCGGTGCAGGTCGTTGAAGGCCTGGACGAGGCCATTGCGCTGGCCAATGACTCGGAATACGGCTTGACCTCGTCCATCTTCACCCGTGACCTGTCGCACGCCATGAAGGCTTGCCGCGAGCTGCAGTTCGGCGAGACCTACGTCAACCGGGAACATTTCGAAGCCATGCAGGGCTTCCATGCCGGGCGCCGCAAGTCCGGTATTGGCGGTGCCGACGGCAAGCACGGCCTGTACGAGTTCACCGAAACGCACGTCGTGTACATGCAGCACGGCTGAGGCTTGGTGCCGGCGGACGGTGCGTGCACTCGCACCGTCCGCCGCGCCGCATCCACAACGACCGCCTGCGGCGGGCGCATCGTCTTTCACGGTGTCCGCTTTATCACAACATACGCGTTGCCTGTTGACCACTATTTCCCGTCCTCGTCTGCGTTGCTCCACTTGAAGGTGATGTGAGTAGGCCGTGAAAGGAAATTCAGGAGAGGGGGCCTGTTTTCAACAAGCGTGCAAACGCACCGCGTATGTTGCTAGTGGCGCTACGTCATGGCGCCCCACGGCTTGGCCCGCTGCCCATGCCACTGCTCCGGTGCCGGCAACGCGCTCAATGCCTGCACGTCGTGGCCACAGACGGCGGCTGCAGGGGCTGCCGCGCCGACAAAGCGGCGTTCAAGGCACCGCTTGCGCGCATTCCGGGTCCGGCGTGTACCTACAGCGACGTGATGTTGGCCGTCTTCACCAGGCGGCCCCAGCGCTCGACCTCGGCCTTGAGGTAGGGCGCAAAGGCCTGGGCGTCGCGCGCGTCCACGCGGAAGCCCTGCGTCCGGGCCCGCTCCTCGATGTCGGCCGTGCGCATGATGCGCACCACCTCGGCCGAGAGCTTGTCCACCACGGCATCGGCCGTGCGCGCCGGTGCCATGATGCCGGTCCAGTTCTCGACCTGAAGCTCGGCCAGGCCAAGCTCCGCGGTGGTCGGCACGTCAGGCACCAGCGCATTGCGCGCCGCGCTGCAGAGGGCCAGCGCGCGCAGCTTGCCGGACTTCACGTGCGCCACCGACTCCGGGAAGTTGGAGAACACCACGTCAAGCTGGTTGCCCATCAGGTCCTGGATGCAGGGCGTGCCGCCCTTGTAGGGCACGTGCTGGATGGCGGACTTGTTGAGCTGGTTGAACAGCGCCAGCGTCAGGTGGGGTGGCGTGCCATTGCCGCTGGAGCCGCCGTTGAGCTGGCGCCCTTTCGACGCTTCCATCAGGTCCTTGAAGCTCTTGATCTGGCTGGACGCCGCAACCACCACCAGCATGGGCGAAGCTGCCAGCAGGGCCACCGGGCGCAGGTCCTGCACGAAGTTGTAGCTGGCGCCCGGAAACAGCGAGTAGTTCACCGCGTGCGTGAGCGTGATGGCCAGCAGCGTGTGGCCATCGGCAGGGGCCTTGGCCACCGTGTCGGCACCGATCTGCCCGCCGCCGCCGGCGCGGTTGTCCACCACGACCGTGGTCTTCCAGCGCTCGCCGAGCTGCTGGCCCACCGCGCGCGCCATCACGTCGGTGAGCCCGCCAGGCGGGAAGGGCACCACGTAGCGGATGGGCGTGCCAGGCTTGGGGAACTCGCCGCCCTGGCTCCAGCCGGGCAGGGGCATCCCCGCACCGGTGAGCGCCAGGGTCATGCCAAGCATTCGACGACGCCTCATGTTCAAGGTCTGTTCGTCCATGGATGTCTCCTCCATCGAGGGCCCGCCCAGCGGGCGGGTCGGGTTGGGAACTGGATCGGTACCGCGCTTGTCCTTTCGTCTGTCTTGCTTTCACTGCGCGGGTGTTCAGCGCCTGAGCGTCTCCAGCACGGCATCCGTGACGGCGATGCCTTGTGCCTGGGCGCGCCGGCGCAAGTCCTCGCGCCGCGCTCCCGGCAGCCGCACGCCCTCGTCGGCGAGCATTTCGTGGACGAGCACTTCGACACGGTCGAGGTAGCTGTCGGCCCCAGCCAAGGCGCCGGGGTCGATGACCAGGAAGGCTTGGCCGATGCGAGGGCGGTTGCCTTCGTCAACGAAGAAGCTGGAGGCCTCGAAGCCGTAGTTGGCGCCTATGAGCGCGGTCACGAGCAGCTCCACCACCAGCGCCAGCATCGCGCCCTTTGGGCTGCTCACGGCCCCGATGGCCAGCATCGAACCTTCCAACCCCGCCTTCGGGTCGGTGGTGGGCCGGCCGTCCTTGTCCAGCGCCCAGCCCGGTGGAATGGAGCGGCCCTCCTTGGCCGCGAGCATCAGCTTGCCGCGCGCCACCTCGGACAGGCTCAAGTCCACCAGCAGCGCATCCTGGCCCCGGCGGGCGAAGGCCGCAGCCAGCGGGTTGGTGCCGAAGATGGGGTGGCGTCCGCCCGCGGCGGGCATGGCCGCGGGCGAGTTGGCGAAGGCCAGCCCCACCAAACCGGCCTCGGCCACCGGGCGCAGGTGGTCCACCATCACGCCGCCGTGGTGGCTGCGCGTGACGCCGGCAAAGGCCACGCCAAAATCGCGGGCGCGGGCCATCGCCTCGGCCACGGCGAGCTCACAGGCGGGGAAGGCCAGGCCATCCTGAGCATCCACCAAGGCCGTTGCGCCCCGGCCCTTCAGCAGCCGCGGCTCGGCGCTTCCGTCGACGCGGCCGTTGCGCAGGTGCGTCGCGTATTGCGCCACGCGCGAGAGCCCGTGCGATCCCAGGCCCTGAGCCTCGGCCAGCACCAGGGCGCGCGCGGTGGCAGCAGCCATGCGCGGGTTGGCGCCGGCGCGCTCCAGCGCTTGGGCCGCCAGATGGCGCGCCTCCTCCAAACTTAAAGTCGTGGCCATCAGGACAGCACCTCCAGCAGCTTGTCGGCGATCAGGAACGACACCCGCTCGTTGGATTCGGCCGAGACGCCCGCGATGTGCGGCGTCAGCAGCAGGTTGGGGCAGTCCTGGAAGTACGCCGCCGCGGGCAAGGGCTCGGTGGCGAACACGTCCAGCGCCGCGCCCCCGAGGTGGCCCGCCCGGAGTGCGTCGGCCAGGGCGGCTTCGTCCACCACACCACCGCGCGCGGTGTTGACCAGCACGGCTCCGCGCTTCATGGAGGCAATGCGCCGCGCGTCGAACAGGCCGCGCGTTGACTCGACCAGGGGCACGTGCAGGCTCACGACGTCCGCCGTGCCCACCAGCTCGTCCAGGCCCACGCTGCGCACGCCGGTGCCGTTGAAGGCCGGGTGCTGCTCGCCCATCAGGGCGTCGTGGGCCACCACGTTCATGCCCAGCGCCTGAGCCAGGCGGGCCGTGAGCTGGCCGATGGAGCCGAAGCCCACCAGGCCCAGTGTCTTGCCGGCAAGCTCGCGTCCGCCGGACAGCGCAGCGCGCGGCCAACTGCCGGCCGCCACCGCTGGTGTGCTGAGCCACGCTCCTCGCAGCAGCACCAGTGCGCTGGTGATGACGTACTCGGCCACCGACAGCGCATTGGCTCCGGTGGCTGGCATGACCTGGATGCCGCGCGCCTCGCAGCCCGGCACGTCGATGTTGTCCAGGCCCACACCCAGGCGGCCCACCACCTTGCAACGCTGCAGCGCATCAAGCAGCTCGCCACGAACCTGTGTGCGGTTGCGAACCACCAGGGCGTGCGCTTGGGCCGCTTCGCGCCACAACCGCGCCGGATCGTCCACCAGGGCAGGGTCGTAAACGACCTGGTGGGCCGCCTGCAGGCGAGCGACGGCGCGCTCGTCCATGAATTCACAGATGAGGATGTTCATGAGCTTCGCCACGGCGCAAGCAGCGGCGGGAGAGGTCACATCGGAGCGGAGCCGCGGCACACGCCACGGCCCCGCGGACGGCGGCCCTGCGGGAGCAGGGCCGGCGGGCGCGTTACGCGCTCTCGTAGAGGCGCGTGAGAACGAACTCGCGGTGCCCCAGCGCCTCGGCGGCGGTCAGCCGCCCGTTGGCGGTGCGCAGCATGCACTCCAGCAGCTTGTCACCGGCCTGGTCCAGCGTCAGTTCCCGCTGCAGCAGGCCTGAGGTATCGACGTCGATGTGCTCGCTCATCAGGCGCACCGTGCGCGGGTTGGCGCAGATCTTGATGACCGGGACGATGGGGTTGCCGATGACGTTGCCCTGGCCCGTGGGGAAGAAATGCACCGCGTAGCCTGACGCCGCGCACAGCGTCACCATCTCGGCCGCGGCGGAGGACGAGTCCATGAACCACAGACCCGGGTGCGTGGGCATCTCCGCCTTGTCGATCACGCCGTCCACCGTGCACTTCTTGCCGATCTTCTGGATGTTGCCCAGCGCCTTTTCCTCGATGGTGGTGAGGCCGCCGGCGATGTTGCCCTTGGTAGGCTGGGACTCGCTGAGATCCGTCGTCTTGTGGCGGTTGATCATGTCCTGGTAGCGGTTGAACATGAACATGAAGCGCTCGCGCACCGCGTCGCTGGCACAGCGTTCGGCCACGATGTGCTCGCCGCCCGTGATCTCCGAGGTCTCGCCAAAGCACAGGTAATTGCCCAGCGGGTGCAGCTTGTCGAAGGCGTTGCCCACGGTGGGATTGGCGCCGCAGCCCGACGTGGTGTCGGACTCGCCGCACTTGGTGGACACCCACAGCTCGCCGATGGCGCAAGCCTCGCGCTGCTTCTCGCTGGCCCACTGCGCGAACTCGCGCGCTGCCTTGCTGGCCTTCAGGATGGTGTCGTGGTCGCCGTGGCCCTCGATGCCGAAGCCTACCACCGGCTTGCCGGTGGCGGCGATGCCGTCCACCACCTTCTTGGTCCAGCCATCTTCGATGCCTATGACAACCACCGCGGCCACGTTGGGGTTGCAGCCGGCGCCGATGAGCGTGCGGAAATGCAGCTCCAGGTCGGCCCCGAATTGCAGCCGCCCGTAGGGGTGCGGAATGGCCATCGTGCCCTTGATGTTGTGCGCCACGGCCTCGGCCGCCGCATTGGACAAGTCGTCCAGCGGCAGGATGATGACGTGGTTGCGCACACCCACGCGGCCGTTTTCGCGCCGGTAGCCCAGGAAAGTCGTGTTGCGGTCGATGACTGCCATTTTCAGTTCTCCTCTTGGGTTTACCAGCGCTTGGTCTTGATGTTTTGCACGTGGGCGTGTTCGCCCGCCTTGATGGGCGCCACGACCTTGCCCATGTCGATGCCGTACTTCCAGACGGTGTCGCCGGGCTGCATGTCCACGAGCGCCACCTTGTGGCCGATGGGAATGTCCTGCCTCGCCATCACGGAAGTGGACTTGTTCTCATCCATGATCCAGCCGGACAGCTCGGTGCCCGCCTTGACGCCTTCAACCACGACGACCGCAACGGTGTCCTTGGCGTCGTGCAACACGAAATGAATCATCGGTTTGTCCCCTTCGTCGGGTGTTGGGATGGAGCTCACTCTAGGCTTTGCGTTTTCCGACGGTCAAACAGGTCATATAGATGACTTGCATGAAATGAAGAAGCCGCCAACAGTCCATCCCATGGACCAGCTCATCACTCATTCCGCTCGCGGGCGGGCCCAGCCGATGTTCGAACCCGTGGACCCAGGCGGCCTGGGCATGCCGCTGTACCGCGCCGTCAAGCGCAGGCTGCTGCAGGCCATAGAGGCCGGCCAGTGCCCGCCCGGCCAGGCACTGGCCAGCGAGACCGAACTGGCCGCCTCGTTCGGCGTGTCCATAGGCACGTTGCGCAAGGCCGTGGACGAACTGGTGGCCGAACACATCCTTGTGCGTCGCCAGGGCCGGGGAACCTTTGTTGCAACCCACGACCAGGCTCGTTTCCTGTTCCAGTTCTTCCACGTTGAGCGCAGTGACGGCCTCAAGGAAGTGCCCCTGGTGGAGCTGGCCGGCTTCAGGCGTGGCCGCGCCGAGGAGGACGCTGCCGTGGCCCTGGGCATCAGGATGGGCGAGCCGGTGATCGAGATCGAGAACCGGCTGCTGCTGCAACGCCGCCCGGTGGTGCACGACCGCATCGTGCTGCCGGCCGTGAACTTCAAGGGGCTCACCGAGAAGCGCTTTGCAGAGCGCGACGGGACGATCTACCAGCTCTACCAATCGGCGTTCGGCATCACCGTGGTGCGGGCGGCCGAGCGGCTGCGGGCCGTCCTGGCCGATCGCGGCAACTCGCGTGTGCTCGGCGTGTCGGAGGGCACGCCGCTGCTGCAGGTTCACCGCACCGCGCTGACGTTTGGCGACAAGCCCGTGGAGTATCGCGTCTCGGCGGTCAATACGGCCCATCACGACTACGTCAACCTGCTGTCGCGCCCAACATGACGTCACCGACACCCCCCGCTTCCGGTGAACCCTTGTCCGTGGCGACCTTGTCCGCGCCGGGCAAGGCCACGAGCACCTCCCGCCCTGCCGGCTGGTTGCAGGCACATCTGCCCGGCACCTTGCTGAGCGCCGTCATCGCGCTGGCGGCCACCTTCGTGTCCACGCTGCACGGTGGCCCTCAGTTGCTGTACGCGCTGCTGATGGGCGTGTGCTTCAACTATCTCAGCCACGAAAGCCGCACCCGGCCCGGCATAGAGCTGTGCTCGCGCACGCTGCTTCGCCTGGGTGTCGGCCTCCTGGGCGCACGCATCACGGCTGCACAGATCGCCGGACTGGGCTGGACCACGGCACTGACCGTCGTTGCCGCGGTCGTCACCACCATGGCGCTGGGCGTCTGGCTTGCACGCAGGATGGGCATGAGCTCAAGCCAGGGCGTGCTCGCGGGCGGCGCCACGGCCATCTGCGGCGCCTCGGCTGCGCTGGCGATCTCGGCCGTGCTGCCGCGCGACAAGGAACACGAGCGCTTCACGCTGCTCGTGGTGGTCTGCGTCACGGCGCTGTCCACGCTTGCGATGATCCTGTACCCGCTGGTGGCCCGTGCGCTACATCTCGACCCGCAGCTGGCGGGGCTTTTCATTGGCGGCACCATTCACGACGTGGCCCAGGTGGTGGGCGCAGGCTACATGCTGGGCCAGGAGACGGGCGACTACGCAACCATAGTCAAGCTGTTTCGCGTGGCCATGCTGTCGCTGGTCGTGATCGTGGTGTCGGCTTCGTTCCGCAAGTCCGCCCAAGCTGGCGCGGACGCCCATGCCGCCGGCACGCGCAAGGCTTCCCTGGTGCCCTGGTTCCTCTACCTGTTCATGGCCATGGTGGTGATCAACTCGCTTGGAGCGGTGCCGCCGCAAGCGCAGGATGCCTTGGGCCAGCTCTCGCGCGGCTGCCTGGTCATGGCCATTGCCGCGCTGGGCATGAAGACGTCGTTTGGCGAGCTTGCCAGGGCCGGCTGGCGCCCATTCGTGCTGCTGCTGGTGGAGACGCTTTGGATGGCCGGCTTCGTGCTGGCTGCCATCCACTTCGCTTGACGTAGCCGTGATGCCGATGGCGCTGCCTTCTTCTTCCTGCGCGTCACGACCCGCTCCCCGGTAACGGGCAGGGGCATGGGCAGGGGCCAAGGCCCTGCCGGCATATCCCTTCACGCGGCATGCCGGCTTGCCGCTTGAGATTTGACGGCCTACTATTTATCCATCGATAACTTATTGCGCGTCAGGAGACATCCATGCCCGTCAGCAAGCTGGCCCACTTCTCGGTCCGCACCGCCTCCATCGAAGCGTCACGCCGCTTCTACACCGAAATCCTCGGCTTCAAGGCGGGGTACCGGCCCCCTTTCAACTTCCCGGGCCTGTGGCTTTACCTCGGCGGAGATGAAGCCGAGTTTGGCGTGGTTCACATCATCGGCATCGACGAAAGCGATCCACAGGGACTGGCGCAGTACTTGGGCGACAAGGCCAGCGCCTCACTGCATGGCAGCGCCGCGGTGGACCACTTGGCTTTTCTTGCCACCGACCTGCGCACGATGCGCATGCGGCTCGATGGCGCCGCGCTGCCGTACCGGGAGCGAACCGTCCCCGGCCTGGGCTTGCACCAAGTGTTTGTGGAGGACCCCTCCGGCATCACGATCGAACTGAACTTTCCCGCCGACGAAGCGCGGGCCCTACAGGAAGCTCAGCACTGAGCCCACAAGGCACCACAGGAGACAAGCATGGAAACACGACGCAAGGCAGTCATCATCGGCGGTTCGCTTGGAGGGCTGTTTGCCGCCAACCTGCTGCACCGCGCGGGCTGGGACGTGGAGGTCTACGAGCGCGTGGCCGAGGAGCTCGAAGGACGCGGCGCAGGCATCGTCACACACCAGGAGCTGATGGATGCGCTGGCAATGGCCGGCGTCACCGTGGACGAAACCATAGGCGTGGCGGTGAAGGAACGAGTGACGCTGGACAGCGACGGCAGTGTCGCCGGGCGCCGTGCCATGCCCCAGATACTCACCGCATGGGGCCGCCTGTACCACGTGCTCAAGGAGGCGTTTCCGCGTGAGCGCTACCACAACGGCTCGCAGCTCGAATCGCTGAAGCAGGACGGCGACGGCGTCACGGCGTGCTTCAAGAACGGCCACCACGCGCGGGCCGATTTGCTGGTGGCCGCCGACGGTATCCGCTCCACGGTGCGGCAGATGCTGCTGCCGCAAGCGCGGCCCGCGTACGCGGGCTACATCGCATGGCGCGGGCTGGTCGAGGAATCGGCGTTGAGCGAGCGCACGCTCAAGGAGTTGTTTCCGTACTTTGCCTTTGGTCTGCCACCGCAAGAGCAGATGATTGCCTACCCGGTCGCAGGCAAGGGCAACGCTTTCGAGCCCGGCAAGCGTCGCTTCAACTTCGTCTGGTACCGGCCTGCAGCACAGGCCACCACGCTGCGCGACATGGTGACCGACGCATCGGGCAAGGTCTGGCTGGACGGCATACCGCCGCCACATATCCGGCCCGAAATCCTTGAAGGCGCGCGCAGCGCGGCAGGGCAGGTGCTCGCACCGCAGTTCGCGGAAGTGGTGCAAAAGACCGAGAGCCTCTTCTTTCAGCCCATCTTCGATCTGGAAAGCTCCAGGCTGGCATTCGGCCGCGTCGCGCTGCTGGGCGATGCCGCCTTCGTGGCACGGCCCCATTGCGGCATGGGCGTGACCAAGGCCGCCAGCGACGCGCTGGCGCTCACCAGGGCTCTTGAGGCCTGCATCGATGTGCCGGCGGCCCTGCAGCGCTACAGCGACGACCGCACGCCCACGGGCGCAGCCATCGTGCGGCACGCCCGCCATCTCGGCGCTTACATGCAGGCGCAACTGCGAAACGACAGCGAGCGGCAGATGGCTGAGCGCTATCGCACGCCGGAAGCCGTGATGCGGGAAACCGCCGTCGCTCGCATCTTCAGCTGAATCCGCACGCCATGGCGGCAGCAAGCTGCCGCCGTGGACCGCTACCAGGAGAGACCTCATGGAACACACTGCTGCGCTGGTGGCCTCATGGCCCAAGGCCGCCGCCGACCCCACTTGCGAGGCGCTCGGCAAGGACCCGCGCTTTCATCTGCTGTTGAGCAGCCGCCGGCGCTTCGTCTGGGGACTGACCGTCCTGATGCTGGGCGTCTACTTCGGCTACATCCTCACGCTCGCCTACCGGCCGGACCTGCTGGGCGCGCGGCTCGTGGAATCGCAACCCATGACGGTGGGCATCCCGATCGGCTTTGGCATGTTCGCCTTCACCTTCGGCCTCGTCGCGATCTACGTGCACCGGGCCAACGCGGTCTACGACGCCATGATTCACGACCTGCGCCAGGGAGACGGTCAATGAAGCCCGCTGTTCTCGCGCTCCTGGGTTCGCTTGCGCTGCCGCTGCCCGTGCTGGCGGCCGGCTCGGCGGTCGGACAAGGCCTCAACCTCACGGCCATCGGCATGTTTGCCGTGTTCGTCCTGGCCACGCTGTTCATCACCCGCTGGGCGGCCCGCCGCAACAACAGCGTGGAGGACCACTACGCGGCCGGCGGCAAGATCACGGCCCTGCAGAACGGCTGGGCCATCGCCGGCGATTACATGTCGGCGGCATCGCTGCTGGGCATCTCGGCGCTGGTGTTCACCAGTGGCTACGATGGCCTGATCTACTCGATCGGCTTCCTCGCCAGTTGGCCGATCATCCTGTTCCTGATTGCCGAGCCGCTGCGCAACCTGGGCCGCTATACGCTGGCCGACGTGGTCTCCTACCGGTTGCAGCGCAAGCCTATCCGCACCTTCTCGGCATCGAGCTCCATCGTGATCGTGCTGCTCTATCTGGTTTCGCAGATGGTGGGCGCCGGCAAGCTGGTGGAGTTGCTGTTCGGCTTGAACTACACGACGGCCGTGGTTCTGGTGGGCCTGCTGATGATGATCTACGTCTTCTTCGGCGGCATGCTGGCGACGACCTGGATACAGATCATCAAGGCCGGGCTGCTGCTCACCGGTGCAGTATTCATGGCGTACATGGTGATGCAGCGCTTCGGCTTCAGCCTCAATGCGCTGTTCACCCAAGCGGTGGCAACGCACCAGTTGCACGACGCCATCATGCGCCCGGGTGGCCTTGTCTCCGACCCGGTCTCGGCGGTTTCGCTGGGCATGGCGCTGATCTTCGGTACCGCCGGCCTGCCGCACATCCTCATGCGCTTCTTCACCGTGGGCAACGTCCAGGCCGCGCGAAAGAGCATCCTGTACGCCACCGGCATCGTGGGCTTCAGTTATGCGCTGATCATCATCATCGGTTTCGGCACCATCGCGCTGGTCGCCAGCGATCCGCGCTACCAAGGCGGGCAGGGCGCCATCATTGGAGGCGTCAACATGGTCGCGGTGCACCTGGCCCATGCGGTAGGGGGCAATCTCTTCCTGGGCTTCATCTGCGCGGTGGCGTTCTCCACCATCCTCGCGGTCGTGGCCGGGCTCACGCTGGCCGGTTCATCGGCCGTCTCGCACGACCTCTATGTCAACGTGCTGCGCCGCGGTACGGCCACCGAGCGCGAGGAGCTTTTGGTGTCCAGAGCCGCGACGGTTGGGCTGGGTGTGCTGGCCATCATCCTGGGCATCCTGTTCGAGCACCAGACCATCGCCTTCATCGTGAGCCTGACGTTCTCGATTGCCGCAAGCTCCAACTTCCCCGTGCTCCTGCTGTCCATCTACTGGCGCGGTCTGACGACGCGCGGCGCCGTGATCGGCGGCAGCCTGGGGCTGGTGAGCGCCGTGGCGCTGACGATCCTGAGCCCGACGGTTTGGGTCAAGGTGCTTGGACACGCGGCGCCCATCTACCCTTATGAATACCCGGCGCTGTTCTCGATGCTGATCGCATTCGCGGGCATCTACCTGTTCTCGGTGACGGACAAGTCGCAGCGCGCCAGCAATGAGCAGCGAGCCTACGCCGGCCAGCTCGTGGTCAGTGAGCTGGGCGTGAAAGCGGCAGCGGCCTCACACCCAGCCTGATCCAGGCGAACGGCGCCCCCGGACGCATGCAAAGCTTCCGGGGGCGCCACGGTGTGCCGGCACCATGGGCCTCGCCGTGCAGCCCGCCCCGTTGATTGCCACGCTTCAAGCCTACAATTTATCGACTGACCTTTAGCACCCGGCACAGGCATTCTTGTGCAGGCAGCAACGGCAGGATTCCAAGAGGGGCCGACATGGATGCAAAGACCGACAAGCCCGCGCGACCTAGGCAGCGCCTGCAGCCTGAAGAACGTGAGCAGCAGATCGTCGCCAAGGCCATTGAGCATTTCACGCGCTACGGCTTCGCCGGCAGCACGCGGGAGCTGGCCAAGGAACTTGGCGTGACCCAACCCTTGCTGTATCGCTACTTCGAGAGCAAGGAGGCGTTGATTGACCGGGTCTACAGCGAGGTTTTCAAGTGGCGGCGCGATTGGGAAAAACTCATTGCCGACCGAAGCGTGCGCCTGACCGAGCGCCTGTACGCCTTCTACCTGGACTACGCGTCAGTCATCCTGCGCGAGGAGTGGATCCGCATCTTCATTTTCTCGGGCCTCACGCGCGAAGGCATCAACACCAAGTACCTGGACAAGTTGCGCAACAAGATCTTCCTTCCAGTCCTGGCCGAGGTGCGGGCAGCGTTTGACATCGACGAACCCAGCAGTGAGATGGAGCTGGAGGCTGAAGTCGAATTGATCTGGAGCTTGCACGCGGCCATTTTCTACCTGGGTGTGCGCAAGTGGGTCTACGGTCTGCCAGTGCCGGAGGACCTCAGGGCCGGTATCGAGCAGAAAGTTGACATGTTCCTGCACGGCGCGCCGGCGGTCATGCGCAAGCTGCGCCAGGCCCGTGCCGCGCAGCAGCCCGCGGCAAGCAAGCGCATGCCGACAAGGAAATCTCACGGCGCGACGTGAAAAGTGAAAAGGCCTGTGTCCCGCAGGCCTGGCCGGCAACTGGTTGCGTGGCAGACAAGATGCCTTGCGCCCATCAAGCGGTCTGCTGGATCTGCGCGCTGGCGCGCCGCACCATGTCGCAGAAGTACTCGGCAGCCGGCGTCAGCGGAAGGCCTGCGCGCTGCACGATACCGATGGGCGGCGCAGGCAGCGGCTCCTCGACGTGGATCTGCTGCAGCACGTCACGCCACAGCGGAAACTGCACCCATTGCACCGGCACCATCATCAGCAGGTCGGAATAGACCATCGTGACCAGGAAGGTCAGTGAGGACTGCGCCTGCATCACCAGCCGGGGCGGCGGCAGGCCGTGCTCGGCGAACAGCGGGCCGAGCTCCTCTTCGGCCTTGTACGTGATGGACGTGGTGATCCACTCCGCGTCGACGAGGTCGCGCAGGCTGCGTGAACGCGCCAGCGGGTGGCCCTTGCGGCCCATGATGATGCGCGTGTTGTCGAAGAGCTTCTCGCCTTGCAGCTCCGGCGGCAGCCTGGCCGGCATGGGACCCACGTAGAAGTCGATGCGGCCCTCCACCAGGGCCGAATCGACGTTGGGAAACACGGCGTCGATCACGTGCAGCTCTACCCCCGGAAAACGGCTGCGGAAGGCCTGCAATGCGCTGGGCAGCAGCGCCAGGTGCGGCACGCTGGACAGGCACAGCGTCACCGTGCCGTGCGCCTGGCCCCGCAACTGGTCAATCTCCTCCTTGGCCCTCTGCAACTCGCTGCGCACCGCGTTGGCTCGGCGCAGGAAGACTTCCCCCATGGGGGTGAGGCGCACGCCCTTTGCGCCACGCTCGAACAGCGGGACGCCCAGCTCCTTTTCCAGCTCCTGGATGCTGCGCGTGATGGCGGGCTGGGGCAGGCCCAGGTGGCGGGCCGCCGCCCGCAGTCCGCCTCGCTCAGCCACGGCCAGGAAGTCACGCAGTGCATGCAGTTTCATGTGGGGTAAGTGATCTGATTCAGGTATCGCTGAAGAATTATTGCCATCTTTTGCGATCGGTGGGCCGTTCCTAGAGTTCGCTCCATCCGCTTGACAGGCATCAAGCGGCACAAGGAGTCGAACGATGGCGGAGACAAGTTCACAGGGGCCCTCAAGCAAGGCGCCGCCGAGGGTACTGATCGTCGGGGCCGGGCCGGTGGGCCTGGCGCTGGCCATCGAATTGGGCCGGCGCGGGGTGCCGTGCCTGCTGGTCGAGCGCAACGAGCGCGTAGGCGTGGCCCCGCGCGCCAAGACCACCAATGTGCGCACGCGGGAGCACCTGCGCCGCTGGGGGCTGGCCGACCGGCTGCGCGCGGCCTCGCCGCTGGGTACGGACTACCCGTCCAACGTCCTGTTCGTCACCCGCCTGGCCGGCCCGGCGCTCGCGCGCTTCGACAACGCCTTCTACTGCGCCCCGGGCCGCAACCCGCTGTATGCCGAGCATGCGCAGTGGGTACCGCAGTACACGGTGGAAGAGGTGATGCGCGAGTACGTGCAGTCGCTGCCCGGCGTCGAGCTGCGCTTCAACTGCGAGCTGCGCGGCTTCGAACAGGACGACAAAGGTGTGCGGGCGCGACTGCGCGACCTGGCGCAGGGCCGCGACCTCGACGTGCAGGCCGACTACCTCGTAGGCGCGGACGGCGCGCGCAGCACGGTGCGCGAGCTGCTGGGCGTTCGCATGCAGGGGCAGCACGGCCTCTCGCGCAACTACAACATCATCTTCCGGGCACCGGGGCTGGCCGAGGCGCACCGGCATGGCCCGGCCATCATGTACTGGCAGGTCAACCGCGACGTGCCCAGCGTCATCGGCCCCATGGACCGCGGCGACACCTGGTTCTTCATGCCGACGCAGGTGGCCGAGGGCATGCGGCTGGCCGACCTGGACGCGCGTTCGCTGATCGGCCGCGCCACCGGAATCGACTTGCCCTACCAGGTGCTCAGCGGCGACGAGTGGGTCGCCAGCCGCTTGCTGGGCGAGCGCTACCGCGAGCGCCGCGTCTTCCTGGCCGGCGACGCGTGCCACCTGCATCCGCCCTTCGGCGGCTACGGCATGAACATGGGCGTGGCCGACGGCGTGGACCTGGGCTGGAAGCTGGCCGCGGTGCTGCAGGGCTGGGGCGGCCCGGCCCTGCTGGACAGCTACGAGGCCGAGCGCCGCCCGGTGCACGAGTGGGTGCTGGACGAGGCCGTGCTCAACCACGCCACGCTGGGCAACCAACTGGTGGCCGAGGGCCTGGAGGACGCCGGCGAGCGGGGCGAGCGGCTGCGGCGCGATGTCGGCGCGCGCATCCAGGCCACCAAGCTGCGCGAGTTCGCCACGCTGGGCGTGGTGCTGGGCTACCGCTACGACGACTCGCCGGTGATCGTGCCGGACGGCAGCGCCGCGCCGGCGCGCGACTTCATCAACTACGTGCCTTCGTCGCGCCCGGGCTGCCTGGCGCCCCATGCCTGGCTGCACGACGGCAGCTCGCTGTACGACCACTTCGGCCCCGGCTTCACGCTGCTGGCCCGTGATGCCGACGAGCCCACCATCGCCGCCGCCCGCGCGCAGGCCCAGCGCTGCGGCGTGCCCTTGACGGTGCTGCAGCCCAGCGAGCCGGGCGTGGCGAACCTCTACCCGACGCGGCTGACGCTGCTGCGTCCCGACCAGCACGTGGCCTGGCGCGGCGACGCCTGGCCCAGCGCAGGCGCCGCACTGCTGCAGCACATCACCGGGCAGGCGCGATGAGCACGGAGGATCAATCCATGGATACAGGGCTTGCGCGCCGTGCCGGCAGGGTGGGCGTGCATTCCGTCGATCGCTTCGTGTTCTCGGTGCCCGCTCTGGAGCCGGCACAGCGCTTCTACGCCGCTTTCGGGCTGGACGTGCGGCGCGTGGGCGAGCGCCTGGACCTGCACACCTTCGGCCATCCGCACTGCTGGGCCTCGGTGCATGCCAGCGGAGCGCCCAAGCGCCTGGAATACCTGCGTTTGGGCATCTACGCACAGGACATGGACACGCTGCGCCAGCGCATCGAGGAGCGGGGCCTGGGCTGCGAACCGCACCCGCTGTCCGACGGCACGGGCCTGTGGCTGCGTAACCCGGACGGCACGCCGCTGCAGCTGGTGGTGGCGCCCAAGGTGTCGCCCGACCAGAAGTCCCGGGCCGAGCCCTGTGCCGACGTGGCGCCCGCGCGCAGCCGCGTGGCGCCGGTACGCCCGCGCCGGCTCTCGCACGTGCTGTTCTTCAGCCCCGACGTGCCGCGCATGGTGCGCTTCTGCACCGAGGTGCTTGGGCTGCGGCTGTCGGACGGGTCGGCCGACCTCGTGGCCTTCCTGCATGGCGCGCACGGCAGCGACCACCACCTCGTGGCCTTCGCCAAGTCGCAGGCACCGGGCCTGCACCACTCCAGTTGGGACGTGGGCAGCTTCGACGCGGTGGGGTGCGGCGCCGAGCAGATGCGCGCCGCGGGCTACGAGCGGGGCTGGGGCGTGGGCCGCCACGTCCTGGGCTCCAACTATTTCCACTACGTGCGCGACCCCTGGGGCAGCTGGGCCGAGTACTCCTTCGGCATCGAGTACGTGCCCCACGACCTGGACTGGCCGGCGGCGGACCACCCGGCCGAAGACTCGTTCTACGTCTGGGGCCCGGCGCTGCCGGACGATTTCATCCTCAACCATGAACAGCCCGTGACCGGGCGCTGAAGGAGACATCTCATGCGATTCATCGCTTTCCTCAACGACCAGGACCAGCCCGCACTGGGCGTGCGCGTGGGCGCCGACGCGCTCATCGACCTGGGCGCCGACGGCGGCCCCGCCTCGCTGGACGAGCTGCTGCGCCAGGGCGAAGCGGGCATGCAGGCCGTGCGCGCCGCCGTGGAGCGCGGCATCGTGCGCCGGCCGCTGGCCGGGCTGCGCTACCTCCCGCCGGTGCTCAACCCCGGCAAGGCGCTGGCGATCGGCCTGAACTACGTGGACCATGCGGCCGAAAGCAGCTTCGATCCACCCAAGCACCCGGTCGTGTTCCAGCGCTACCGCTCCTCGTGGGTCGCGCACGGGCAACCGCTGGTGCGCCCGCACGTGTCCACGCAGTTCGACTACGAGGCCGAGCTGGTGGCCGTGATCGGCAAGGCCGGGCGCTACATCCCCAGGGAGCAGGCGCTGGCGCACGTGGCCGGCTACTCGCTGTTCAACGACGGCTCCATCCGCGACTACCAGTTGCGCACCAACCAGTGGCTGCTGGGCAAGAACTTCGACGACAGCGGCGCCTTTGGGCCGGAGCTCGTCACCGCGGACGAGCTGCCGCCCGGGGCCAAGGGCCTGCAGTTGCAGTGCCGGCTCAACGGCCAGACCGTGCAGGAGGCCAACACGCGGGACATGATCTTCGACGTCGCGACGCTGGTGTCGGTGTGCTCGCAGGCGATGGCGCTGGAGCCCGGCGACCTCCTCATCACCGGCACGCCTTCGGGCGTCGGCATGGCGCGCAAGCCGCAGCTCTGGATGCAGCCGGGCGACGTCTGCGAGGTCGAGATCGAGCGCGTGGGCCTGCTGCGCAACCCTATCGTGGACGAGGGCTGAGCGCGGCCGGCACCGGATCGCTCGCGCCGGGTGCGGCACGCATCCCGGCGCCCACGACAAGCAAGGAGACAAGACATGAACGAGACGAGGCGGCGCCTGCTGGCGCTGGCCCTGGCATCGCTGGCCGGGGGCGTCATGGCGCAGGGGCCGACCAAGGGGCCGGTGCGCATCACGAGCACCTTTCCCACCGGCAGCGGGCCGGACACCGTGGCGCGCCTGGTGGCCGAGAAGCTGCAGGCCCAGTGGAGCCAGCCGGTGGTGGTGGACTCCCGGCCCGGCGGCGCCGGGGTGGTGGGCATCAACGCGGTGAAGGCCGCCCCGCCCACCGGCGCGGACCTGGTCGTGGTGGACGTGGGCAACCTCTCCATCAACCCGCTGATCTTCAAGAAGCTGACCTACGACCCGCAGAAGGACCTGGTGCCCGTGGCGGTGCTCTACAAGACCAGCTTCTTCGTCGCGGTGGCGGCCGACGGTCCGTACCGCACGCTCAAGGACCTGCTGGCCGCGATCACGGCCAAGCCCGGGGCGGTGCGCTACGGCTCCAGCGCGGTGGGCGGCCCCCTGCACCTGGCCTCGGCCCAACTGCAGCATGCGCTGGGCGCCGACATGCTGCACGTGCCCTTCAAGGAAACGTCGCAGCTCTACGCGGCCGTGGCCAGCCACGAGATCGACTGGGCCTACGGCAGCATCGCCACCGCCGGGCCGCTGGTGCGCGCAGGCAAGCTGCGCTTCCTCGCCGTGGGCGACCGCGCGCGCTCGCCGGTGCTGCCGGACGTGCCCACGCTGGAGGAGGCGGGCGGCCCCCGGGACGTGCATGCGCAGACCTGGGTGGCGCTGATGGCGCCGCAGGGCACGCCCGCCGCCGTGGCGAAGCAGATCAACCAGGCCGTGAACGAGGCGCTGGAGCAACCTGACGTGAAGGAGCGGCTGGCGGGCTTCGGCTTCGTGCCCAGCCCCGGGCCGGTGCAGCAGGTGGTGGATCTGATGCAAGGCGATCGCGCCCGCTACGCCGAGGTGGTGAAGCGGGTGAAAGTTTCCATCGAGTGAGGGAGCCGGCCATGGCACACAAGGTCATCATCACTTGCGCCGTCACCGGCGCGGTCCACACGCCCACCATGTCGCCCTACCTGCCGCTCACGCCGCGGGACATCGCGGCGCAGGCCATCGAGGCCGCGGAAGCGGGCGCGGCGATCCTGCACCTGCACGCGCGCGATCCGGCCGACGGCCGGCCCAGCGCCGACCCCGAGGTGTTCGCGCAGTTCCTGCCCGCCATCCACGGCGCCTGCGATGCGGTGATCAACATCACCACCGGCGGCTCCACCAGCATGACGCTGGAGCAGCGGCTGGCCGCGCCGCTGCGCTTCAAGCCCGAGATGGCTTCGCTCAACATGGGCTCGATGAACTTCTCCATCCATCCCATGGCCGCGAAGGTCAAGGACTGGAAGCACGGCTGGGAGCGGGCTTACGTGGAGGGCACCGAGGACACGATCTTCCGCAACACCTTTCGCGACATCCGCCGCATCCTGCAGGAGCTGGGCGAAGGCTGCGGCACGCGCTTCGAGTTCGAGTGCTACGACGTCGGCCATCTCTACAGCCTGGCGCACTTCGTGGACGCGGGTCTGGTCAAGCCGCCGTTCTTCATCCAGACCATCTTCGGCGTCCTGGGTGGCATCGGGCCCGACCCGGAAAACGTGGGCTTCATGCGCCAGACGGCCAACCGGCTTTTCGGCGCGGACTACCACTGGTCCGTGCTGGCCGCGGGACGGCACCAGATGCCGCTGCTGACCCATGCGGCCGTCATGGGCGCCAACGTGCGCGTGGGCCTGGAGGACAGCCTCTACCTCGGCCGCGGGCAACTGGCCACCAGCAACGCCGAGCAGGTGCGCAAGATCCGCCGCCTGCTGGAAGAGTTGGGGCACGAGATCGCCACGCCTGCCGAAGCCAGGGCGATGCTGCGGCTCAAGGGCGCGCAGCACGTGGCGCCTTGAAGCCGGTGCGACCGCACTGCAACCGGTGACGCGGGGGGCCGCGCCTGCGCAGTGCCGGCGCCGATGCAGGGCGGTGGCCTGCGCAACAGGCCGGCTGCTGCCTACCGCAGGTTGATGACGGTGCGGAACCCCAGGTGCTGCGTGGCCAGCAGCGGGTCCTGCGGCTGGCGCGACGCTGGGCGGTAGCGCACGCAAAAGTCCGGCGCACACAGAAAGGAGCCGCCCTTGATCACGCGGGGCTGCGTTCCCCGCGGCGCCTCGGCCTGTGCAAGCCTGACCTCCATGGGGTTGTCGCCGCCGTCCTGGGCATGGCGCTCACGCCAGCGATCCCACGTCCACTCCCAGACGTTGCCCACCACGTCCACCAGGCCGAAGCCATTGGCTTCGAAGCAGCCAACCGGCGCGGTGCCGGCATGTCCGTCGGCGCCGTCATCCTCGAAAGGGAAGCGTCCCTGCCAACTGTTGGCCATTGCCCGCCCCTGCACGGCGGGTGTGTTGCCCCACGGATAGGCTTCGCCGTCCCTCCCGCCGCGCGCGGCGTATTCCCACTGCGCTTCAGACGGCAGCTCGCGCCCAAGCCAGCGCGCATAGGCCTGCGCGTCCTCGTAGGCCACGTGGACCACGGGATGGTTCTCCAGTCCCTCGATGCCGCTGCCCGGCCCGCGCGGGTGGCGCCAGTCGGCACCCGGCACGAGTTGCCACCAGCCGTAGGCCGGCGTTGGCCGCTGCGGCGGCACGAAGACCACCGACGAAGGCACCAGCCGCTCGCGCGGCACGCCGGGATAAGCCCAGGCATCGAGAGGCCGCTGCGCGCGGGTGACGTAGCCGGTGGCCTTCACGAAGGCCGCGAACTGGGCGTTGGTGACCTCGTGGCGGTCGATGAGGAAGTCCTGCACCTGCACCCGGTGCGGCTCGCGCTCCTCGGGATAGCCGTCGCGCGAGCCCATCGTGAAGCTGCCGCCCTTGACGGCCACCAGGCCGGCGCGGTTGGGCGCTGCGCCGCCGGCCGCTGCGAAGCCCTGCGGCACGCCGGAGTAGCCGCGGCACAGCGGGCCGTCCGAACCGGCTGCGGCACGTCCGGCTGCGCAGGCGGTGCCGGCGCCAAGCGCCAGCGCCGCGGCCAGCACCAAGCGCAGCGCGGTTTCAGCGGCCTTCATTCAGATCCTCGTAGTACTTGCGGCCGTTGCTGTAGCCGGGACGCTCGGCCAGGCCTTCAAACTCGACCACGCCACTGCCGTGCGCGTACTGCTCGTACTCGGCGACAAGCTCCCGAAGCTTGGCGGGGTGCCTTCTTGCGAGGTCGTGCAACTCGGAGCGGTCCCGGGCGAGGTTGAAGAGCTGCCACTGCCCGGTTCCCCAAGGCTTGTTGGCCAGCACGATCTTCCAGTCGCCCTTGCGCAGCGCGCGCCGGCCGTTGAATTCCCAGCCGCGCAGGAATTCCTCGTGCACCAGCGGCTGCCGTCCCGTCAGCAGGCCCAGCATCGAGCGGCCCTCCAGTTGGACCACCTCGCGGCCCTGGTAGCTCGTGCCCGGCGCGCGCACGCCCGCGAGATCCAGCACGGTGGGTGCGATATCGGTCACATGGGCCGGCACGCGCGCGACCTGCCCACGCGTGGCCGCGGCGGGCAAGGTGAAGATGGCCGGCACCGCGATGCCGCCCTCGTACATGAAGGCCTTGTACATGTTGAAGGGTGTGGACCCGACCTGCGCCCAACCGGGTCCGTATTCCGCGAAGGAGCCGCGCCGCCCGGTATTGGCCACGCTGTTGTCGGCGTGCCGGTGGGCCCATTCGCGCGTGGCGCCCTCGTCCAGCACCGTGTTGCCGTCGGCGCCGTTGTCGGACAGGAAGATCACCACGGTGTTGTCGAGCTTGCCCGTGCGCCGCAGGTACTCCAGCACGCGGCCGATCTGCGCGTCCATGGACTCCACCATCGCCGCGTACACCGCCATGCGCTTGGACTCGATGCGCTGCTGCTGCGGCGTCAGCTCCTTCCAGCGCGGCCACACCGGGTTGCCGACGTAGGGCTGCATGTCCTTGGGCACCAGGCCCAGCGCCTTCATGCGCGTGAGCCGGCGCTCGCGGATCACGTCGTAGCCCACGTCGTAGGCACCGTCGTACTTGCGGATGTACTCATCGGGCGCCTGCAGCGGCCAGTGCGGCGCCGTGAAGGCCAGGTAGCCGAAGAAGGGTTTTCCGTCGGCCTTGTCGGCATCGATGTACGAAATCAGCCTGGAGGCGAAGAACTCGCTGGAGAAGAAGCCCTCGGCGGGCACCTTCGTGTCCTTGCCGTTGTCGCGGTAGTAGGCGACGGGCGCCTTGTCGGGATCATCGGTGATGATGCCCGTCTGGTCGAAGTGGCCCGCGCCGCCATTGAGCATGGCGTAGGACTGCTCGAAGCCCCGGTTCGAAGGCGCATGCTCCTCGCGCACGCCCAGGTGCCACTTGCCGGCCATGTAGGTGTGGTAGCCGGCATCCCGCAGCAGTTGCGGGAACGTCACCGTGCGCTCCGAGAGGTAGCCCTCGTAGCCGGCGCGGCTGCGCTGTTGCGGCGTCATCAGCTCGGCCATGCTGCCGAAGCCGACGCGGTGGTTGTCTGCGCCCGACAGCAGCATGGCGCGCGTGGGCGAGCAGAACGGCGAGGTGTAGAACTGCGTCATCCGCAAGCCCGCGCGTGCGAGGCCGTCCAGGTGCGGCGTGGCGATCTCGCCGCCAAAGGCGCCGATGTCGGAATAGCCGAGGTCGTCGGCCACGATCAACAGCACGTTGGGGCGCTGGTCGGCGGCCAGCGAGGGCGTCAGCATGCTCCACAGCACCGCCGCGGCCAGCGCCACCTTGCGATAAGTCTTCATGGTGTGCTCAGAACGGGTAGTGGCGGTCGGTGGTCTGCAGCGTGATCCAGCGCAGGTCCGTGAACGAATCGATGCCGGCGCGACCACCGAAGTGGCCGTAGCCCGATGCCTTGACGCCGCCGAAGGGCATCTGCGCCTCGTCGTGCACGGTGGGCGCGTTGATGTGGCAGATGCCGGACTGGATGCGCCTGGCCACGTTCCAGGCTTGGG
>NZ_BCTC01000059.1 GCF_001571085.1 Azohydromonas lata NBRC 102462 | reverse complement strand
CCCGCCGTAGTGGTGGCACTGCCAGCACGGGTGCGGCTCGGCCTGGGAGGCGAAGTAGTTGGAGGTATAGATTGCAGCAGTGTCAGCATCGCGCGTGGAGGCGTCGGAAACCAGCGCTGCTACCTGCTGCCCCACCTCGACGTCGATCCGCGCGCCTGGCGTCATCTATCGCCTTCCCTGGACCATCGGTTGCCCTCCATCACTGGTGGTTCAGCAGCGAGGCCTGCGCCGCCGCTGCGGTCAGCGCCACCAACGCCGCCAATTGAGCCGCGCCAGCAGCTTGCGCAGGCGGAGTTCGACCGGCCCGTAGTTGATGACCATCAGCGAGTCGGAGCTGCCGCGCCGCCGGTCACCAGCCCGCAACATGCACGCGATCTCGGACCTGGGATGGATCGGCCGTTTGCTGGGGAAGACCCAGCACGCGTGGTTGGAGTAGTCGTCGGCAGATGGCGGTGCCGTGCCTTCGCACTCGGGCCTGGCCTGGGCACGGAGGTGTGCCGGGATGGGGCCGAGCTCTTTGTCGTCGTCCATGTCCGGGATCATGCCGCCGCCAGCGCCAGCAGGTCCTCGCAGCTGGACTGCTGCTGCGCCTGGTCATCGACCCCGTGCACCTCGTGGTCCTGCTCGATGAGCGTCCTGGTGGTATCGGTCAGCGTGCCGACGGCCTGCACGAACAAGGCGGTCGCGCGCACGCCGCTGGCTCAAAGGAGATCGGCATGCACGCCCAACCACTGAAGCAACATACCTGAACCCGGTTCCCTCACCCCCCTTCCTCCTACCCCACCCTGTCTTCCCCTTCTCCCCCCTTCAACAGCGCGGCCGGGAAAGGGACGGGACAGAAGGTGGAGCAGGACAGGGACATGGCCTTCGCCTGACTCCCTTCAAAGCCACGGCGCGCGCAGGAGAGAAGGGCTGGGCCTCGGCCGGCTTCAAAGGGATCAGGGTCGCGCGGAGGGACACCTACTTAGCAAGAAATCCCCGGTATGTTGTATAAGAGGTGCCGCACGCGTTGCGCGCCGCCGCCGTTCCGACGCAAGAAGGCGCCATGCCGGAACTCGTCGAAGAATTGGACAGGCAGCAGCGGGTGCAGTGCATTGCCCGCTTCCTTCAAGCCAGGAGCATCCAACGGCGCCAACACCCCCGTGCCGTCGAGTAAATCCTGGGCATAGCTTTCCACCTTCCGTACCACCTGCGTGGCCGCGCAGCACCCACGCCAGACGCCCTCTGGGCAGCAGCGTCGCCGCCAGCCCGCGCGGTGACGGCCCGGCCTCCACCCGGGCCCTGGCTGCAGGCTCCGGCGGGCCTAAGGGGGATAACTTTTGAGGGGTCGGAGCATCTCCAAGGCCTTCGGGCACTCAATAAGTGTCCTCATCGCCCTGGTGCAAGGCGTCAAGCGACATCTTTTGAGAGCTCGAAGCACTTCCAAGGCGTTCCAGCACTCAAAAAGTGTCCCCTTGGCGGCCTTGCAGCCCCTCCCGGGGACAGTTTCTGAGGGCCCGACGAGCTTCCAAGCGCTTGCCAGCACTCAAAACCTGTCCCTCCAGGAGGTGGCAGGCGCCGCAAGGGGGACAACTTTTGAGGGGCCGAGGCGTTTGCACACCCTTGCAGCACTCAAGATCTGTCCCTTTCAGGCTGCGCAAGCGCCTAAGGGGTCAACTTTTGAGGGTTCCAAGCGCTTACAAGCCCTTCCAGCACTCAAACCGCGTCCCCTTCAGGCCAGGAAAGGCCGCAAGGGGGGCACCTTTTGAGCGCCAGAAGCGTTTCCAAGGTCTTGCAGCACTCAAAACCTGTGCCCTTGAACGGCCGAAGGGTGACGGGATTTAAGTGCTGAAGCACCTCCGCGCCGGCGAGCCCTCAAAAAGTGTCCCCGCCGCAGCGTTCCAACGGCCCAGCGCGCCAAGCAGCAGGGGCCTGCATCGAAGGCTTTTTGCACGCGCAGCGGGCGGCCCGCTCGCACGTCCTGGCCGCGCCGGCCAGCACCGCCGGGGGCGGCCCAGGTCGATCCAGGCGTTCAGGCAGCGCCCGCACCGTGCCAGGCAGAGGCCTAGCGCCTCGCGTGGCCGCGAGCCGGCAGCCGCTCGCTGCAGGCGGCGCCGCCGCCTGCAACGCCCCCATACCGGCTCCAACGGCGCTGGCGTGCGCCACCGGCCCCGGCTGGGCGCCCCACTGCGCAGTGTCGGCGCCCAGGCACGGGCCGCCAGCACTCAAAAGGTGTACCCCCAGCCCTCATATCCACACCCCCAATCACTCAAAATTTGCCCCCCTGGTACTCATATCCACACCCCCAATCACTCAAAATTTGCCCCGCAATTACTCAAAAGATGTCCCCCAAACCCTTCCAAGTGCTTGCCGGCAAAGAAGAAATCGCCACCTAAAGGTTTAAAACAGATTAAAGGTTATTAAAGGCTTAAAGGTTAAAAACAGCGCCCACCTGCAAAAGCCAAACCCTAGATTCATGGCCGAAGGCGGAGATGCCGCCGGGACAACAAGGCCGCTCAACGGAAACACCAAACGGGTACACTACAACGTAATGCTGTCCCCGTAGCCTGGAGTCGCTGCTTGAACCGCCGATCGCGCGAAGTCGCTGAAACGCCGCAGGGCAGCCTGATCCCGACGGCACCCCAGCCGCCCGACGACCTGTGGCGCAAGACCGTCAAGGTGCTTCACAGCGTCCCGCGCGGGCACTCGCTGACGCTGGTGCAGCGCAAGATCGCCAATGCCTGGATGAAGCACGCGATCGAGAACCCGCGAGGCAGGGATGGCTGGTGGCAGATGCCCATCGTGAAGCTGCGCCAGGAAACCGGCTTTGCCTCGACCAACACGGTGCACCTCAAGGAAGCGGCCAAGGCGCTCATGCGCATCATCTTCGAGTTCGACGTGTTCGCGCCGAGCGAGCGCCGCACCGACGAGTGGCAGGCGCAGGTGCTGTTCCACGCCGTGGCCATCTCCAACGGCTACATCCGCTGGCAGATCAGCGACAACATCTACCGCGAGCTGCAGCGCCCGGAGGTCTACGCGCTCATCAACATGTCCGTCATGCGCCGGTTCACGACCACGGCGGCGCTGCAGCTGTGGGAGTTCTGCGTGCGCTTCGAGAACATCGGGGTGACCAGGCGGCTGCGGTGGGAAGAGCTGCGCGACGCCGTGCTCGACGGCGCTGACAAGGCTTCCTTCAGCGAATGGAAGGTCCTTAGGAAGCGGGCACTCGTTCCCGCCATCGCGGAGATCAACGCCCGCTCGGACCACGAGATCGAGATGCTCGAGTTCCGCGATGGCCGCCGCGTCGCCGAAGTCCAGTTCCGCGTGTGGCCGAAGAAGCAGGGCACCAAGGTCCCGATGGAGGCAGAGCGGCTGGTCGAGCGCATCGTCCGGCTGGGCGTGCCGGCCATCGAGGCCAAGCGCATGGCCGGCCTCTACCCCGTGCCGCGCCTGCACGCCGCGCTGCGCTACACCGAGCTGCGCCAGACCGATACCGAGCAAGCGCCGCTGGAGTCGCCTGCGGCGTACTTTCGGCGCGCGCTGGAGCTGGGCTGGGGCTACGCAGGCGACATTTCCACGCCGGCAGCCCCGGATCCGGCCAGGTTCGCTGTCGTGGACGCCGCAGGTGCTCCCGACGAAAACGATGTAGCTTCCAGTAGACGTCGCGAGCTGGCCCGCGGCCACTACGACAAACTGCCCAGCGCCGAGAAGGAGGCCCTGCGTCAGCGCTACAACGCCCAGCAGCACTTGGCCAATTTGCGTGTGAAAGCCCGCGTCACCAAGATCACCGAAGTCGCGTTCATGAACTGGCTGGCCAAGGAACTGTGGGGCGACGGGCCGCAGGAAGCGCTTCTCTGACCGGGTGTTTGGTCGAAGCGCAGCGACGCTGCCGTACCGCCGCCTGATATGCCGTTGAAAAGTTGGGATTTGACAGACCGGCATTTGGCGCGGCTGCCGCGGCACGCAGAAACGGATGCATTCACGGCTGAATCAAGCCCGTTGCCAAGCCAACCCTTGCATCTCTAAAGGCCCGGATAACCGAGCTGCGAATCTGTACCGGGCACTGATGTGTGGCTGCAGGTCTCCCCCGTTGCGTCACAATGCCGCGGCACTGCGCCACACTCCTGACTCTCACGCCCATGCTTGCCGCCGCGACCTCCGCTCCCCTGACCGAGCAGGAACTCGACCAGCTCCAAGATGCCCTTCAAGCGGGCCATGCAGCCATGAAGTTGGAGGCGATGGACGGGTACTTCACGGCGTTGATCTGCGGCCCGGAGTTTGTGTCCCCCCACGAGGCCGTGCAGCAGGTGCTGGGTAGCAAGTTCACTTTCGACAGCGAGGAGCAAGCCGGCCAGATCATCGGCCTGATGATGCGGCACTGGAACTGGATTGCCGCGGAGCTGCAGCGTACCCTTATCGAGCCGCATGTGTACCTGCCGGTACTGCTAGAAGACGACACGGGCGTGGCGTACGGCAACGACTGGGCGCACGGTTTCATGCGCGGCGTGCAGGCGCACCCGGGCAGCTGGAACGAGCTGGTTACCAGCGACAAGGATGGAGGCTGCCTGGTGCCGATGATGATGCTCGTACACGAGCACGATCCGGATCCAGGGATGCGGCCGCCGCCCATCGATGCCGACAAGCGCCAGGAAGTGATCGCAACCATGATTGCCGGCGCAACCCGGTGCTACCGCTACTACGAGCCGGCCCGGCGCGCTGGCGCTGTCGGGCATACGCCGCTGCGCCGGCATGCTCCCAAGGTTGGTCGCAACGAGCCCTGCCCCTGCGGCAGCGGGCGGAAGTACAAGCACTGCTGCGCGCAGACACTGCACTGAGTCGGGGAACCCATGAGCCAGGACGACCTCCCGCTCGATGCCAACGGCCCGGCCTACACCACACCGCAGCAGCGTCATGGCGTGCCGCTGGACTACGTTGGCGAGAAGCTGAGCCATGCGATCGAGGAACTTCATCGCTTCGCCCGTCAACATCCACAGCAGCGGCAGGCGCTGCTTGCGCCGATGCACTACCTGCTCGTGGCGCACCTGGGCCTGCACAACATGCTGGCCAAGGCCAATGACACATCACTGGCCCTGCGGCTGCTTGAAAGCAGCGAGGCTGGGCTCCAGAGCTGGCTGGCGCTGATTGAGCGCGAGGGCGACGTCGCTGGTCTGGCGGGCCTGGATGAGCCTTGAGCCAAGGCCGGACGCTTCTCTGCAAGGCTGCTGGCTGGAAAAAGCTGGCCTGAAATCCCAGTACCTCGACATGCATTCGTTGCTGCCAAGCGTCGATACAGGGCAGCTTGAGCGAGCGCGCCTGCAGAAACAGATGCATTGGGGCCTTGGCTCAGGGTGCTAAGACAATGCCCAGTGCCTTGCGGGCCTGCTCGGCTCCGCGGACCTTGGGCAACGGGGTGTAGTGTGCCTGGCCCAGCTTTCTCAGCGTCGCTGGCTTGTCGAACAGCACGACCGCGCGCTTGGTGTTGAGCCTGCGCGACACGTAGTAGATGCCGTCGAAATCGTACGGGTGCGCGTGGATCTGCTGGCTCCAGCGTTGGGGGATGTCGTAAGGCCAGATCGCGGAGAGCGCGGCATCCCCGCCGGCCTTGAGCAGGCTTGCACCGGTCATGTCCGCCAGTTTCAGCACCTGCCCCGGCACGTCGTCGAACCGGACAATCCAGCGCGCGTTGAACCGGGTGCGCTCCACCACGAACTGGCCGTCCACCGCCGAGACGTCATGCAGCAGCGTCTCGGCCAGCGCGGTGGAGAGATCGAAGCCGAGATAGCACGTGCCGTAGGTGCAGCCCGGATCGTCGAATCGGTGCAGGCCCAGCTTCCCGAAGTACGGCTCGCCAGAGTTTCTGGGGCCGCTGCGCAGCAGAGCGGAGGGCCGCACCTCCTTGGCCTTGATGTCGAGCGTGTTGAAGGACTGCGATGGCGCCTGAAGGACACTCGCGGAAGGCGTGGTGCCGGGCCTCGTCATGCTTGGGCATACCCCCTGGCCGTGCGCACCACCATCTCCAGCTTGCCGCTGGCCAACGCTTCCAGCGGGGTCTTGCCTTCCAGCGAAATGAACGGGGTCCTGAAGAAGGCCAGCTTGGCCCCGCCCGGCAGGTCTCCCAGGGCCCTGGAAACCGCTTCAACCTGCCTGCGTTCGAAGCGCGGATCTGCCAGCCAGGCCGGGAAGTACTGCCTGAGCTGGTATTCCACGTAGAACATCCGCCTGGCGCCCAGCGCCTTGCTCAAGGCTTGCGTGGTACAGCCCAGACGTCCGGCCAGTTCCTCGCGGCTCACGAGCTCGCCACTGTCGATCATGCGGCGCAGCCCCGTGTCGGCTTCCCGCTCGGTCGCTTGCACGAACGCCTGGGCCTCCTGTGCAGAGGCCTCCTCGACCGCGGCCGTGGAGGGTTGCGCCAGTCTGGTCTGGACGATGTTGGCCGCGGCGGCCATGCGCCGCGCCTGACGCAGGGCGGTGCGCTGGCGCTGTTGCGCCAGCTTTTCCGGCTGGGCCTTCAGATGCCGGATGACTGTGCCCATGGGCATCTTCTGAAGCTTGGCTGCGGCCTGCTCCAAGACATCCAGCGTCTCGAAGAACTCCGTGATCACGAGCGGCTCGGCGGGCTCGGCCTTGAGCGAGCGCTTGACCGGGGTGGCTGCCGGCCGCGCGCGCTTAGCAGGCGGTTTGGCTGCCGCGGCAGAGGCGGTTGCAGGTACCCGCCGGCTGGTCTTCGTTGCTGGCGTTGCAGCGGCCATGAGGAACCTCCTTTGAGTCGGAGCAATTTAACCACAGAAACTTAGAAAACCTGCGAAACCATTGAAACGTTACCCACGGCCATCACTCTCGGCTCGCTTGCGGGCACCGGTATGCGCCCACGTGTCTTGCTTCGGCCTCAGCTCAAGGCTGGCAACACGCGGGCATTCCGGCGTCGTGACAGCCTGCCGCGGGATCTGACCGCTCCGTTCGGCCCCACGCGACCGGGCCCACACGTTGCAAGGCGGCATGACGCCGGCGGCCTGCACGCCGCGGAGAAAGCCGCGTGGCGTGGGGCAATGAAAAAGGGCGGCTGCCTCCAGCTGCGCGGGTTGGGAAGTAGGGAGAGAAGAAGTGCCCTACCCCGCTGTCGATCACCCTGGAAAGCCTCTTGAACCCGGCGGCGGGCCGTTTCAGGGCGCAGTACGGCGGCGTGGCTGCGGCACGGGAGCAGCGGGTGGCTGCTGGCGCGGCGGCTGATCCAGCCCCGCGTGCAGCCGCTCGTGCATGTCGCTGAGCGTGGCGCACAGGTCCTCATCGAGCACGTCGCGCAGTTGCTCGCCCAGTGCATCGAGCGTTTCGGCATCGCCCTTGTCGGCCGCACGCTGCATCTGCTCGGCGAAGGCCGCCAGCCGGAAGATGCAGTTGTCCTGCGCCGGGTTGGACTCGATGTCGATTGAGCAGGCCCGCAGCCACGCCGGCCAGTCCGGCAAGGACGCAGCCGCGAGGACCGAATCGAGCTGCTCCAGTGCGGTCATGGCGCACCCTGGTGCGCCGCCCGCGCAGCGCTCCTGCCCGGCCTGCATGGCATGGGAGGGCGTCTGGTGTCCATGAGGGCTTGATTCTGACCCATGGCTCAAGGGCGGCCGCGCATCGGGCGGCTCGTGCCGCACCACGCCGACGCCCCCACGTCGTGTGGACGGCGTTGCGCCAGCCTCGAGGGCGCGGACGCGCCGGGGCGGCACGCCGAGCTCGGGAGCGACGATGGCTGGTGGTCCCACTGGCGTCAGCGACGCCCGCCAGATGAGCTCGGACTTGCCGGTTCCCCGAGGCACTGCCACATTGGCCGACGCATTTCTGGCACGCCACCATGACGACGGGAGGATCTGACCTTGTCCATTGCACGCGAACTGCCCGCGCTGCTGAGCACGGTGCGCACGCCGGGCGACTTCTGCACCGCAGGCACGATCGAGCTGGCACTCCCGCTGCTGACGGTGCAAGGCGTCGGGGCGGTCGCGCTGCCGCTGCTGCCGCAACAGGCCGAACAACTCATCGCCATCGCCGACCGTGCACCTTACGGCCGCGGCGCGCAGACGCTCGTCGACACCTCGGTGCGACGGACCTGGCAGATCGGCGCCGAGCGCGTGCGCATCGAAGGCGCCTCCTGGGCACGGACGCTTCGATCCATCGCCGAGAGGGTGGCCGAGGGGCTGGGCGTCACGGAGGCCGTGACGGCGCAGCTCTACAAGCTGCTCGTCTACGACGAAGGCAGCTTCTTCATTGAACACCGCGACACCGAGAAGGTGCCGGGCATGTTTGCCACCCTCGTCGTCGCGCTGCCTTCGATCCACACCGGGGGTGAGCTTGTCGTGCGCCACAAGGGCCGGGAGGTCCGCCTGGACCTGCACGGCCCGGACCCGTCGATGGCGGCGTTTGCCGCGTTCTACGCCGACTGCGTGCACGAGGTGCTGCCCGTCACCTCGGGGTGTCGCCTGGTGCTGGTCTACAACCTGGTGCGCGAGGGACGAGGCCGGCTGCCCCAGCCTCCCGACTACGAGGCCGAGACGCAGCGCATCGCGGCGCTGCTGGCAGCCTGGGGTGCAGGCGAATGGGGGCCGGATGACGAAGCCCCGGCGAAGCTGGTCTATCCGCTGGAGCATGCGTACACCCCAGCGGAGCTGTCCTTCCAGGCCCTCAAGGGCGCGGATGCCGCCGCCGCCGCCGTGCTGGCCGCCGCGGCGCAGCGCTCGGGCTGCGAATTGCACGTGGCGCTGCTCACCATCGAGGAAAGCGGCAGCGCTGAGTACAGCGGCTACTCCGGCCGCTCCTGGCGCGACGACGAGTTCGAGATCGTCGAGGTCTGCAGCAGCAGCGCGGTGCTGTCGGACTGGCGAAGCCCCGACGGCACGGCGGCAGAGCTCGGTATCTTTCCCGTCGAAGACGGCGAGCTGTGTCCGCCGGACATGTTCGATGACATGGAGCCTGACGAGCAGGAGTTCCAGGAAGCCACTGGCAACGAAGGCGCTTCCTTCGAGCGCAGCTACCGACGCGCCGCCCTGGTGCTGTGGCCGAGGGCGAGGCGGCTGGAGGTCATCAGCCAGGCAGGCCTTCAGGTGGGCCTGCCCTGGCTCGCCTCACTGGCCCGGCGCTGGCAGGACAGCGGCGCCCCCACCGATTCGCCGCTGTGGAAGGAGGCCCATGAGCTCGCTGGGCACATGCTCGATGCCTGGCCCGACAGAGGTGAGTGGCCCCGACACGGCGAGGCGCCCAGCACGGCGGCCAGGATGCTGGCCACGCTGGCACAGCTCCAGGACGCAGCGCGCATCGACGCCTTCCTGGCCGATATCAGCGCCGCTGGCGACTACGGCAAGAGCGACAACGAGGCCCTGCTCGCGGCCGCAGCGCTGCTCGCGCCGCGGCGCGCGGCCGTGCTGATCGAGCACATCGTCAGGGCGAACGCTGCGAAGGACCCCGGTGCCTGTGCGGACCTGCTTGCCCGTGGCGCTGCTGCACCGCCGCTCGGACGCCCTGCGCCAGACCTCATCGCTGCGGCCGGGGCGCTGGTGGATGCGCTGCCCGGCGACCCGGCGCGAGCACCGCAGCCACCGGCCAACGCGTGGTGGCGGCGCCAGGACATCAGCTCCGATTTCATCGTCGATCTCGTGGCGGCGCTCGAGCGCATCGACGCGACGTTGGCCCGGCTGGCCGTCGACCACCTCCTGGCCTGGCCCAAGACCTACGATCTGGATGCCGTCATCCTGCCTGCGCTCAGGCACCTGACCAGCCAGGCCACGACACGCGACACCCCTGGCGTGCAACGGTTGCGCGCCGCGTGCGTGCAACACCTTCGCGCGCGCACGGCCGAGCCGCTGGAGCCGCCGACCAACTGGACCCGAGCCGCCACACTCAACTGCCGGTGCGCCCATTGCACCGAGCTCGCCAGGTTTCTGCGGAACCCAGACGAGCAATCATGGACACTCAAGGCCGCCGAAGCCGTCCGAGCCCACGTCACTTCGACCGTGCAACACTGCCGCTGCGATCTGGACCTCGTCACACAACGACGCGGCAGTCCCTACAGCCTTGTATGCACCAAGAACCAAGCCAGCTACGAGAGACGGGAAAAGCAGCGCCGTGAAGATCTCCAAGACCTGGAACGTCTGGGATAGCATTTATGGTTCATTGAAAACGCGCGTGGCATGCCAGCCGTAATGCATTTTCATCCTGCTTGCTCAAGTCTATTTGCGTATGTCAAGACAAAGTTGAAATGTCGCATGACCGGCAATGGCAGCTCAAGCTGCCTTCGTGTTGAACTGCGCAATGGCGGAGTGCAAGTGTGGACGCTCAAGTGCTCCATCACTTACCAATAGACGGGCACACACTTAATTCATCAATGCATCCTGAGGTTAATTGATATGAGGCAAGGAAAATACACGCTGATCATATAACCGGCCGCAGGCTCCAGAGCAGCTGGGGAGGGTCCTCAGTGGCCTGCGGTCATGGGACTGATCATGAAACAAGCAAGCGATAGCAGTCGTGCATTGCGTCGCCACCACTCTTGCCGCCTTAAAAAAGCTAGGCGCTTATATTGGGGTATGGGAACTGGGGCGGAAAACGCTCCGGATGATCGCCGTCTTGGTATCGTGATCTCAACTGCTGCGCTGTGCTCCTGCCATATGTGCGGGAATCCGCGCCGCTATTGGAAGATCAAAGACGCGTTGACGGTACAGGAGCAGCGCTTGTTCCAAGACCTCCTCCAGGATATTCAGGGAGAATCTCAACCAAGTTGATCGTGGCGTCGGCGTGATCCGTACGGGCCGAATCAATGCAGTGCGAGAATATCTCGTGCGGCAACGTGACGCTGCTGGAGCGTGAGGGGCCCGGACGGGACGCTGCCGAAGGACTTCGCGCACCAGTCTGACTTCGGCACTCAGCGTCGCCGCGTGGGTCGCTGCGGTTTCCAAGCAACCCTCAGTGGGAATGCCACCTCGTCGAACACGCAGTGGTCCTACGGAAAGCTGGCACCTTGCGTCCGATGCGCGTATGACAGCGCTAGCCAGCGTCGCCAATATTCAACGGCGTTTATGTCAAATCCGCTGGTTGTCGCAATATTCTTGGCGAACGTTCCTCTCAGTTCAAGTGGTCAATGTCTACCACCTCGGGCACACCAATGCCGATTCGAGTGGAAGCCCATTCAATCTGCCAAATCGAACAGCAAAGGCGCCATTGCAGTAAACGAGCGCAGCGATGCCATGTATGCGAAGGCTGCCATGGACACGCCATTGTCGAGATGGAACCTTTCATTATTCCAGGGTGACGTTGGCCCTGCGCACTACTTGCGCCCACTTGTCTGCTTCCTGGCGGATGAAGGCTGCGAACTGCTCGGGCCCCATGTGGCCGGGCTCGGCGCCCTGCTCAGCCATCACGCGCCGCGCCTCCGCGTCCTCCAGGCTGGCGCGTGACTCCGCAACCAGCCGCGCCAGTACAGCCGCCGGCGTGGCGGCGGGAGCCCACAGGCCGAACCACGAACTGGCATCGAAGCTGGGCACACCACTCTCGGCGATGGTGGGCACTGCGGGCAAGGCGGGCGAGCGCTTGGCCGAAGTCACAGCGATCGCGCGCAGCGCGCCCGACCGGATGTGCGGCAGGGCCGAGGGCAGGTTGTCGAACATCATCGCGGTCTGGCCGCCGATCAGGTCGGCCACCGCCGGTGCGCTGCCGCGATAGGGCACATGCTGCAGTTGCACGCCCGCCATCTGCTCGAACATGGCGCCCGAGAGATGGATGGACGTGCCGTTGCCCGCGGAGGCATAAGTCAACTTGCCGGGATCGGCTTTGGCGCGGGCAACCAGGTCCTTGACACTGCGCACCGGCATCGAAGGGTGCACCACCAGCACATTGGGCAGCGTGGCGATCAGCGCAATCGGGGCGAAATCCTTGACCGGGTCGTAGGGCAGCTTCTTGTAGAGCGCTTGGTTGATCGCATGCGTGCCGACGGTGCCGACCAGCAGGGTATGACCGTCGGCCGGGGCCTTGGCCACCTGGGCTGCGCCGATGTTGCCGCCGGCGCCAGCCTTGTTCTCCACCACCGCGGCCACTCCCAGCCGGGTGCCAAGCTGCTTGCCCATGAGACGGCCCAGGATGTCGGTCGTGCCCCCCGCCGCAAAGGGCACGACCAGCGTCAGCGGCCGGGACGGAAAGCCCTGGCTCCGCGCCAGGCCCGGCCAGGCCGCCGAGGCCAGGGTCGCGCCGGCCAGACCCAGCAGGCGGCGGCGTTGTGCGTAGTGGGGCTTGTTCATGGTCTGCCTTTGTCAGTGTTGGAAGAAAGTGCGGGACCCGGTTTCGTCAGGTCGCGGCCGACAGCGGGGCCAGCCGGCGCAGCGCCTCGTGCATCTGCTGCTCCAGGCGCGCGACGATCGCGGCCAGCGGCTCCAGGCGGTCGACGAAGGCCAGGGCATGGCCGGCGGACAGCAGCCCCTTGGACCAGTCGCCACTGAGGTAGGCCTCGCGGCCGATGCGCCCCGACACCAGCGGCATGAGGTCCTGAATCGTCAGGCCCGGCTGCGTGGTCTCCAGCGCCCTGACGGCGCCGGTCGTCTCGTTGCGCAGGCTGCGCACCGTGTTGCCGACGCTTTGCATGCACAGATCGGTGTCGGTGGGCTGCGCCTGCACGAGGCGGCGCTTGTAGTCGGCATGGGCCCAGACCTCGTCCGCGACGAGAAAGCGCGTGCCCATCACCACGCCCGCGGCGCCCATGGCCAGCGCGGCCACGATCTGCGACCCATGGCCGATGCCGCCGCCGATCAGGTACGGAATCTCCAGGCGACTGTCGGCCCAGGCGGCGTTGACGATGGTGCCCACCATGTCCAGGCCCGGATGCCCGCCGCACTCCGCCCCGACGATGGCCACGGCATCCACGCCGATCGAGGCTGCCTTCACGGCGTGGCGCAGCGCCGGCACCTTGTGCAGCACCTTGATGCCGGCCGACTTGAGCAGCGGCATGAACTCCTCGGGATTGCGGCCGGAGGTCTCGACGAAGCGCACGCCTTCCTCGATGATGGTCTCGAAGACCTCGCGCGTCCTCTCGCCAGGCACGAGCTTGGGCAGCATCGACACGTTGACGCCGAAGGGCGCGCCCTCGCACAGATCGCGGCAGCGCCGGATCTCGGCCCGCAGCGCCCCGCACTCCGGAAAGCTCGCCGCCGTGATGAAGCCGATCATCCCGCTGCGCGCGGCGGCAGCCACGTAGTCCGCGTTCGACAGCCACATCAATCCGCCCGCCACGATGGGCAGCCGCGTGCCGAACAGCGCGGTGACCGCCGTCGGCCAATGGCTTTGCTGCATGGAAGCCCTCCCTTTGGCGCCCTGCGCCTGTCGTGCGTCAGACGACGCCGCGGTCCTTGAGGCCGGCGAGCTCGTCATCGGAGAGTGCCAGCAGCTCCTGCAACACCTGCCGGGTGTCGCCACCGAGCTGGGGCGGCGGCCGGCGCACGGGCATCCGGGTGCCGTCGAAGCGATAGGGTGGCGCCAGTACTGGGGTGCTGCCCACCTCGGGATGGGGTTGCTGCGTCACCAGCCCGGCCTCGACGGCGCGCGGCGAGGTCAGCGCTTCGTGCAGGCCCAGCACTTCGCCGCAGGGAATGCCGCACGCGTTGAGTCGGTCCAGCAGCTCGCGGCGCGTGCGGCGGGCAAGCTCGCGCTCGATGTGCGGCAGCAGCTCGGCACGGTGGGCAGAGCGGTCAAGGTTGGTGCCAAAGCGCGGGTCCTCGGCCAGTTCCGGACGCTCGATCACCTCGCGGCAGAAGCGCTGGAACTGGCTGTTGTTGCCCACCGTGATCACCAGTGGCCCGTCCGCGGCATCGAACACGCCGTAGGGCACGATGGACGGATGCGCATTGCCGTAGCGCGGCGGGTCCTCGCCTTGCAGCAACGCCTCCAGCCCGTAGTAGGAGGTGATCATCAGCCCGCAGTCGAACAGCGCCATCTCGATGTGCCGGCCCTGGCCGCTGCGCTCGCGCTCGTACAGCGCCGCAAGCACGGCCTGCGCCGCGTACATGCCGGTGAACATGTCCACTGCCGCGATGCCGAACTTCAGCGGCGGGCGCTCGGCCTCGCCGTTGAGCGCCATCAGTCCCGCCTCACCCTGGACCAGCAGGTCGTAACCCGGGCGCGCAGCTTCCGGACCGCTGCGGTCGTAGCCCGAGATTGAGCAGTACACCAGCCCTGGCCGCTGCGAGCGCAACTGCTCGTAGCCCAGGCCCATCTTCTCCACGCCGCCGAGCTTGAAGTTCTGGATCACGACGTCGCTCTGCAGGGCCAGCGCGCGCGCCAGGGCCTGTCCTTCCGCCGTCTGAAGGTCCAGCGCGACGGAGCGCTTGTTGCGGTTGACGCTGTTGAAGTAGGCAGTCTCGGTGTGGCCCACGCGCCGGCCCCAGTCGCGCGTGTCGTCGCCGCGGCGCGGATGCTCCACCTTGATGACCTCGGCGCCGAGGTCGCCCAGCACCATCGCGCACATCGGCCCGGCCAGCACGCGCGAGAGGTCCAGCACGCGCACGCCGGCCAGTGGCAGCGACGCGGAAGGAGTTGAAGTCGTCATTTCGTTGTTGCCTCGTGGGCGCTGCGCAGCGTGCGGAAGTCGGCGGCGCGCTTGTCGAAGAAAGCCGAGATGCCCTCGGCCGACTCCGCGTCGCCGAGCGCATCCACCATGTGGCGCGCCTCGCGCTCCAGTTGCTCGTCCAGCGTGGCGCCAGCGGCATGGCGGCACAGGTCTTTGATGCGGGTCGTGGCCCGCGCCGGGCCCGCAGCCAGGCGCTGCGCGAGCGCGACGGCCTCGTCCACGGCCCGCCCGGGCTCGGCCAGCCGGTTCACCGCACCGGACTGCGCCAGCCGCTCGGCCGCGATGCGCTCGCCCGTGAGGCACAGCTCCGTCAGCAGCTGGCGTGGCAGCAATTCCGAGAGAAAGAACGTGGCCCCACCATCCGGCGTAAGGCCGACTTTGACGTAGGCGACGCTGAAGTAGGCATCGCGCGCCATGACCAACAGGTCACAGGCCAGCGCCAGCGACACGCCCGCGCCGGCCGCACCGCCCTCCACCGCGGCGATGACAGGCTTACCGCAGTCGCGAATCGTGCGCACGAGGCCGTGCAACCCTTCCAGGCGTTCGCGGCGTTCTTCGGGCGCCAGCTCGCGGCGCCGTGCCAGCTGGCGAAGGTCGCCGCCGGCGCAGAAGAAGCCGCCGGCGCCGGTGAGCACCACGGCGCCGATCTGCGCGTCGGCCTGCGCCTCGGCCAGCGCCTCCGTGAGCGCCGCGTAGAACGCCGGGCTCAATGCGTTGCGCACGCCAGGGTTGTCGTGGGTCAGCACCAGCACCGCACCTTCGCGGCGCTGGATCAGCGTGGATTCCATGATTACTCCAGCACCACCTTGGCCTCGCGAATGACCTTGCCCCACTTGGCGGTCTCCGCGTTGATGAAGGCGTCGAATTCCGCGGGGCTGCTGCCCATCGGGATGGTGCCCATGGCTTCAAGCTTGGCCTTCACGTCGTCCAGGCGCACGATCTGCGCCACCTCCTCGGACACCCGGCGCAGGACCGGCTGCGGGGTGCCCGCGGGGGCCAGCAGGCCGGCCCAGGTGCTGCCGGTAAAGCCGCTCACGCCCTGCTCGATGAAGGTGGGCACCTCCGGCAGCACCGGCAGGCGCTTCTCGGCCGCCACGCCGATGAGGCGCACCTTCCCGCTGCGCCCGGGCTGGATCAGTCCCTGCGCGGCATCCATGAACAGCTGGATCTGGCCGCCCATCAGGTCGGTGAGCGCGGCAGCCGCGCCGCGGTACGGGATGTGAACCATGTCCGCGCCCGTCACCGACTTGAGCAGTTCGGTCGTCAGGTGGACCGCCGAGCCGTTGCCGCTGGAGCCGAAGCTGACCTTGCCGGGGTTTTTCTTGGCATAAGCGATGAGCTCGGGCACGGTCTTGAATGGCGCGTCATTGTTGACCGCCGCCACCAGCGGCGAGATGCCGATCAGCGACACCCCGGCCAGATCCTTGCGCGGGTCGTAGGGCAGCTTGGCGTACAGCGTGGTGTTGGCCGCATGCGCGGCGATCACCACTGCTAGGGTATAGCCGTCGGCCGGCGCCTTGGCCAGGGCATCGACGCCCAGGGTGCCGTTGGCGCCGGACTTGTTGTCCACCACGACGGTCTGGCCCAGGCGCTCGCCGAGCTTCTGGCCGATGAGGCGTGCCGTCACGTCGGTGAAGCCACCCGGCGGGTACGGCACGATCAGGCGGATGGGTTTACCAGGCCAGTTCTGCGCGAAGGCAGCGGCCGGCGCGGCCAGCGCCGCGGCCAGGCCGACGTTGAATTGGCGACGTTGCATCATGTCTTGTCTCCTTGGCGTGATCAGGCGGTCTGGTGCCGCTCGCGCAGCTCGCGTTTGAGCACCTTGCCGATGGCGCTGCGCGGCAGCTCGTTGATGAAATGCAGTGACTGCAGCCGCTGCGTCTTGCCCAGCCGTGCGTTGGCCCACTGCAGCAACTCGTCTTCGTCCATGGCATGGCCTTCGCGCCTGACGACAAAGCCCACCGGCGTCTCGCCCCAACGCGCGCTGGGCACGCCCACCACCGCGGCGTCGGCCACGGCCGGATGCTCGCGCAACGTGGCCTCCAGGTCGCTCGGGTAGATGTTGAAGCCGCCGGAGATGATCAGGTCCTTGCGCCGGTCCAGCAGTGTCAGGAAGCCGTCGGCGTCGAAGCGCCCGATGTCGCCGGTGCGGATGAAGCGCTTGCCCGCGGCATCGAACCACTCGGCCTCGCGCGTGGCCTCGGGGCGCTTGTGGTAGCCGCGCATCATCCCGGCGGAGTGGCCCACCACCTCGCCGACGGCGGCCGGATCGCCGGCCGGCAGCTCGCGGCCTTCGGCATTGATGAGGCGCAGCTCGTGTCCCGGTGCCGGGCGGCCCACGGTGTGCAGTTTGTCCGGATGCAGGTGCGCCTCCAGCACGCAGCTGCCGCCGCCCTCGGTCATGCCGTAGAACTCCACCAGCCCACCCGGCCAGCGCCGCAGCACCTCGGCCTTGAGCTCGGCCGGAAACGGCGCGCTGGTGCAGAACTTGTAGCGGGTGCTGCCGAGATCGTAGGCGTCGAAGTCCGGCAGCGCCATCAGCCGCTGGTACTGCACCGGCACCAGCATGGTGTGCGTCATGCGGTGCTCCTGCGCCAGCGCCAGGTACGCGCGGGCGTCGAACTTGGGCATCAGCACCACGCAGCCGCCAAAGGCCAGCGTGGGGAAGAACACCACCAGCGTGGTGTTGGAGTACAGCGGCGTGGACAGCAGCGTGACAGTGTCGGCCCCGTAGCCATAGCGCGCGGCGCGCAGCGCATAGGCCCAGCGCATCGAATGCGGCTGCACGATCCCCTTGGGCTCGCCGGTGGTGCCCGAGGAATAGATGATGTTGAAGGGCCACTCGGGCCGGATCTCGACCGGCGCGGGTCGCCTGGCGCCTTCCAGCCACTCGGACAGCGCGCGCCCCGCAGCCGAACCGTCGAGCGCGATGCGCGGCGGGCCGCCCTCGCCCGGCTCGACGAAGGCGTCGAGGAACAGCAGCTTGGCGTCGGCATCCGCGAGCATGCGCTGCAGGCTCTCGGGCGTGGCGCCCGGCGCCAGCGGCGCCACCACCGCGCCGGCGCGCAGTGCCCCCAGGAAGAGCGCCGCGTATTCGACAGAAGTGGTCGCGCACACCGCCACCGCGTCGCCGGGCCGGATGCCGTCACGCTGCAGCGCCGCGGCGATGCGGTCCATCAGCACATCGAGTTGCGCGTAGCCCAGCCGGCAGCCGGCCACCACCAGCGCCGTCCTTTCGGGCGCGAGTCGGGCATGCAGCCGGATGCGCTCCGGCATGGCGTCAAAGCCGGGCAGGTTGCTGGTGTCGGTCATGAAGCATTCCTTGACGAGGACAGGTCTGTCCGCGGCGCTGGGCGCCTGAGTTGGTGAGGGGCTTAGTAGCCCGCCTGGCGATCCACGGCGTGGGGCTGCGGCAGGCCGGCGCGGGCACGACGCAGCGCGTCCAGGCATTGCTCGGCCACGGTCTGGAAAGCGGCCTGCGCCGCGATGTGCGGCGTGGCCAGCACCTTCGGATGCGTCCACACCCAGTTGTCCGGTGCCGGGGGCTCGCGTTCGAACACATCCAGTGCGGCTCCGGCCAGGTGACCGTCATCGAGCAGCGTGCGCAGGTCCGGCTCGACCACATGCTCGCCGCGGCCCACGTTGACCACGAAGGCTCCGCGCGGCAACGCGCCGAGCGTGTGGCGGCCCAGCAGCGCGCGCGTGTCGGGCGTCAGCGGCAGCGCGTTGACCAGGATGTCGCTGCGCGACAGCAGCGCACCCAGCTGCTCGCGGCCCGCGAACACCTGAACGCCGGGCAACTCACGCGGGCGGCGCGCCCAGCCTGCCACCTCGAAACCCAGCGGCGCGAAGGCACGCGCGATCGCCTGCCCCACCGCCCCCAGACCCAGCACCCCGATCCGACACGCCTCGGGAGAGCGCACCGGGTGGCGCAGCCACTGCGCGCTCGCCTGCTGTGCCTCGTAGCGCGGCAGCTCGCGGGTGAAGCGCAGCGTGCAGGCGACCACGTACTGCGCGATCTGCACCGCCTGCAGCGGGTCCACCACGCGGGTGACGGGCGTCGCCGCAGGCAGATCGCCCACCATCAGCTTGTCCACGCCCGCGCCGGTGGAGCACAGCACTCGCAAGCCCGGGTAGCGCGGCAGGATGCCGGGCTTGAGCCGCCAGGCCAGCAGCGCCTCGACGCGGCGGGGGTCGAAGTCATCGCCCTCCGTCCACACCGGTGTGTCGCCCGCGATCGCACGCAGCGCCTCGACGAAGGGTTGCGCAGGCAAGGGACGGGACAGCACCAGGATTGCCATGGCGGACCTCAGGCGTCGTAGCCCGGCAGGCGGCGGTCCAGGCGGCGCAGCAATGCAGGCCACACCAGGTCCGCGCCCTGGCCGCGCGTGACCTCGCGGCTTTGCTGCGGCATGCCGTCGACGATGTCCTGAGGCACCTCCACGAGCGCGCCGCCGCCAGCCTGCGCCAGCACCTGGATGCGGCAGGCCGCCTCCAGCAGGTACATGCCGTTGAAGGCCTCCGCCGCGCTGCGGCCGCAGGCGAGCAGGCCGTGATTGCGCAGGATCATCAAGTTGCGCGAGCCCAGGTCGGCCACCAGGCGAGCCTTCTCGTCCTCGCGCAGTGCCAAGCCCTCGTAGGCGTGATAGGCCAGGCGCGGCAGCACCAGCGCCGCCTGCTGCGAAATCGGCCGCAAGCCGTCGGCCTGCGCGGATACCGCCGTGCCGTGCAGCGAGTGCGTGTGCAGCACGCAGTTCACGCCTGGACGGCCCATGTGCACCGCGCTGTGGATGACAAAGCCTGCAGGATTGATGTCGAAGGGGCTATCCATCAACGGCCGGCCCTCGTGGTCCACCTTCACCAGGCTGGAGGCCGTGATCTCGTCGAAGCCCAGCCCGTAGGGGTTGATGAGGAACTGCTCGGGCTGCCCGGGCACCCGCAACGAGATGTGCGTGAACACCAGGTCGTCCCAGCCGAACAGCGCCACCAGCCGGTAGCACGCGGCCAGGTCCACGCGCGCCCGCCATTCCTGCGGCGTCACGGCCTCGCGCAGGTTGGGGATGTCCAGGGTCCGGGTCATGATATGCATCCTTACGGGTTTAGCAGAATTTGCTTCTGCTATGCGGAATCTACAGACATGAGCTCGGCATGGCAACCAGGCTGACCCTGGTAGCCAAATATGCGGCCCACAGGGACGCGGGGCGCCCGCACGGGTGCGGAATGTCATTCCGACCGATTCCGCTCCTCACAAATATGTTCCGTTATGCAGAACGTGATGGGATGAACAGCGCGGCGGCACTGCGCCGGCGTTCAGGCCAGCCGCACCAGCTGCTTGCCGAAGTTGCGGCCCTGCAGCATGCCCAGGAAGGCGTCTGGGGCGGCCTCCAGGCCCTGGGCCACGCTCTCGCGGTACTTCAGCTCGCCGCCGCCGACCAACTCAGCCAGCTCCTGCAACGCCTGCGGCCACACCGCCGGGTGCTCGCTGACGATGAAGCCCTCGATGCGCATGCGGTTGGCAAGGATGGGTCGCGGGTTCGCCATCGGGATGTCCTCGCCGCCATAGCCGGCGATCAGGCCGCACAGCGCCACGCGGCTGAAGGCATTGGCGTTGAGCATCACCGCATCGAGCACGCGCCCGCCGACGTTCTCGAAATCGGCGTCGATGCCCTGCGGGCAGGCCTCGCGCAGCGCCGCCGCCAACGAGGCGAGGTCGCCATGCGCGCGGTGGTCCACGCAGGCGTCGAAGCCCAGTTCCTCCACCACGAAACGGCATTTCTCGGAGCCGCCGGCGATGCCCACGGCCCGGGCACCGCGCCGCTTCGCCAGCTGCCCCACCACGCCGCCGACGGCGCCGCTGGCCGCGCTGACCACCACGGTCTGCCCCGGCTGCGGGTCGAGGATGCGGTTGAGGCCGTACCAGGCCGTGACGCCCGGCATGCCGACCACGCCCAGGTAGGCCTGCAGCGGGACGCGGCGGTCGTCCACCTTGCGCAGTGCGCCGGGCCGGGAAGGATCCGCCACCTGGTAGAGCTGCCAGCCGCCCATGCCCACCACCTTGTCGCCCGGCGCGAACTTCGGGTGGCGCGACTCGACCACCTCGCCCGCGGTGCCGCCGAGCATGACCTCGCCCAGCGGCTGCGGCGCCGCGTAGCTCTTGGCGTCGCTCATGCGCCCGCGCATGTACGGATCCAGGCTCAGCCAGTGATGGCGCACCAGCACCTGCCCGTCCTGCAGCGGCGGCAGCGGCGTCTCGACCAGCCTGAAGTTGTCGGTGCTCGCTGCGGCCTGGGGGCGCGAGGCGAGCAGGATCTGGCGGTTCATCAAGGTCATCGCGATGCTCCAAGGGAAAAGGGCGCCAAGCGCCCCTGCTACAACGCGGCCCGGCTCGCGGCTCACTTCATCGCCAGGCCCAGCCGCTCGATCAGCGCCTTGTCGCGCTGGAAGGTCTCGGCGGCCCACTTGCGGTAGTCCTCGCCGCTGCGGTACCAGGGCTGCTGGTTGAGCTGCTCCAGCACTTCCTGGTGCCGCGGGTCGTCCATCGCCTTCTTGAAGGCGTCGTGCAGCGTCTTCATCACGGCCGGGTCCATGCCCTTGGGGCCGACGATGCCGTAGGGCGAGGCGGACACCACGTTGTAGCCCAGCTCCTTGGCCGTGGGCACGCTGGGCCAGCGCTTGGTGCGCTGCTCGCCGAAGGTCAGCAGCAGCCGCATCTGCCCGCCGTCCACGAACTTGTCCCAGCCGGTGGCGTCGCTCTGCGCGCTGACATGCCCGCCCAGCAGCGCCTGCTGCAAGTCGGCGTTGCCCTTGAAGGGCACGTGCGTGAGCTGCACCTTGGCGTTCTCGGCCAGCTCCTCCATCAGCAAGTGCGGGCTGGTGCCGATGCCCGTGGAGCCGTAGTCCACCTTGCCGGGCGCCTTGCGTGCGGCCTCGATGTAGTCGTTGAAGCTCTTGTAGGGCGAGTCGGCGCGCACCGTGAAGCCGAAGGTGTAGCCCGAGACGCCGATGATGTAGCTGAAGTCGTTGAGCGGGTTCCAGGCCGTCTTCTGCATGTGCGGCACGCGCAGCATGCCCATGGGGAACTGGGCGATGGTGTAGCCGTCGGGCTTGGCGGTCTGCGCCATCATGCCCGGGCCCAGCGTGCCGCCGGCGCCGGGCTTGTTCTCGACGATGATGTTCTGCCCCAGCTGCTTGGACGCGAGCTCGGCCAGCAGCCGCATGTGCCGGTCGGTGGAGCCGCCCGCGGGCCAGGGCACGATCAGCGTGATCGGCTTGGCTGGAAAGCCCTGCGCCAGCGCGGCGCCGGCCGGGGCCAGCAGCGCGGCGGCGCAGCCGGCCAGTAGCAGGCGGCGGGTCTTGGAGGTTGCGGTCATCGTTGTCTCCGGTTGGTGCGGCCCTTGGCGGGGCCATCGAGAAATACGTTTCAGCGGTAGCGGCGCGACAGCGTCTCGGCCACGCACACCGGCTTGTCGCTGCCCTGGCGTTCGACGCGCGCTTCGAGGGTGAGCTGCAGCCCGCCCTCGCAGGGCTCGCAGCGCAGCAGCGTGAAGTGCCCGCGCAGCAAGCTGTCCACGGGCACCGGCGCCGGAAAGCGCACGCGGTTGAGGCCGTAGTTCACGCCCATGCGGCTGTCGGCCAAGCGAAAGGCCGTGGCCGCCAGGGCCGGCAGCAGCGACAGCGTGAGGTAGCCATGCGCCACCGTGCCGCCGAAAGGCCCGGCCGCGGCACGCGCCGGGTCCACGTGGATCCACTGCTCGTCGCCGGTGGCCTGCGCGAAGCGGTCGATGCGGTCCTGGTCCACCTGGAGCCATCCACTGCTGCCCAGCGGCTGGCCAACCAGCGCCGGGAGCTCATCCATCTGGTAGCTGTTCATGCGTCAGCCCCCGGCAGCACGACCAGCTTGCCCATCGCCTGACGGTCGGCCAGGCGCTGGATGGCCGCGGCGGCATGGTCCAGCGGCACGCGCTCGGTGATGGCAGGCCTGAGCAGCCCCTGCTCGAACCAGCGCCCCAGCTGCGCCATGTTGGCTTCGTGTTGCGCCGGGTCGCGGCGCATGGCCTCGCCCCAGAACACGCCCAGGATCTGCCGCTCCTTGAGCAGCGCGAGATTGAGCGGCAGGCGCGGGATCTCGCCCGCCGCGAAGCCGACCACCAGGTAGCGCCCGCGCCAGGCCGTGGCCCGCAGCGCCGGCTCGGCATAGACGCCACCCACGGCGTCATAGACCGCATCGGCCCCCTGCCCGTCCGTCAGCGCCTCCACCCGGCGCCGCCACTCGGGCTGGGTGTAGTCGATGCTCGCATCGGCGCCGCTGCGGCGGCACAGCGCCAGCTTTTCCTCGCTGGAGGCCGCCGCGATCACGCGCGCGCCCAGCGCCTTGCCGATCTCGATGGCCGCCAGCCCCACGCCGCCCGCGGCGCCCAGCACCAGCAGCGACTCGCCGGGCTGCAGCCGGCCCACCTGCTGCAGCGCGTGCAGCGAGGTGCCGTAGGTCAGCACGAAGGCCGCCCCCTGCTCGAAGCTCATGCCCTGGGGCAGCCGCGACACCTTCGCGGCCTGCGCCAGGCACAGCTCCGCAAAGGCGCCGTGGCCGGTGGAGGCCACCACCGCGTCGCCGACGCTGAAACCCTGCACGCCCGGGCCCAGCGCGCGCACCACGCCCGCGGCCTCGGCCCCCGGCGCGAAGGGCAGTTCGGGCCGCGCCTGGTAGCGGCCCTGCACGATCAGCGCGTCAGGGAAGTTCACCGACGCGGCCTTCACCTCGATCAGCAGCTGGCCCGGGCCCGGCACCGGGTCCGGCAGCGTGCCCGGGCGCAGGTCGGCGATCGGCCCGAAGGCGCTGCACACCAGGGCCTTCATGCGCGCGCTCCCGCGGCTCCAGCCTCGGTCTCTTGCAGCTGGCGCCACATCACCTTGCCCGAGCCTGACTTGGGCAGCGCGCTGACGAACTGCACGATGCGCGGGCTCTTGTAGGCCGCCATGTGCTCGTGCGCCCAGTCGATCAGGTCCTGCTCGGTCAAATGCTCGAACCCCGGGCGCAGCACCACCACCGCCTTGACGGTCTCCCCGCGCTTGGCATCGGGCGCAGCGATCACGCAGGCCTCCTGCACGGCAGGGTGGTGGTACATCAGCGCCTCGACCTCGGCCGGCCAGACCTTGTAGCCCGAGGCGTTGATCATGCGCTTGAGACGGTCGGTCATGAAGAAGTAGCCGTCCTCGTCGATGCGCGCGAGGTCGCCGGTGCGCAGGAAGCGCTTGCCGTCCAGCTCGATGAAGGCCCCGGCGTTGGCGCCCGGGTTGTTCCAGTAGCCCTGCATCACCTGCGGGCCGTGCACGACGATCTCGCCGCTCTCGCCCTGCGGCAGCGCCTGCAGCGTCACGGGGTCGATGATGCGGGCATCGACGTCGAACACCGGGATGCCCAGGCACTGCGGCTTGGGGCGCTGCGGCGGGTTGATGTGCGTGGCCGCCATGGTTTCGGACATGCCGTAGCCCTCGACAAAGTCCAGTCCCGTGAGCTCCTTGAGCCGATGCGCCACGGCCTCGGGCATGGCCGCGCCGCCGCCGCGGATACCCTGCAGGCTGGAGAGGTCGTACGCCGGCAGCCGGGGGTTGGCCACGAAGTCCACCACCATCGCCGTGATCGCCTGCCAGACCGTGACGCCGTAGCGCTGCATCAGCGCCGCCGCGGCGTCGCGGTCCCAGCGCGGCAGCACCACCACGGTGGCGCCGACGTACAGCGGTCCGTTCATGCTGCCCGACAGCCCGGTGACGTGGAAGAAGGGCAGCGCCGCCAGGTACACCGCGTCCTGCGTGCGCGAGAACCAGGTCGTGCCGCCCACCAGCGTGCTCATCACGCTGCGGTGGGTGTGGACGCAACCCTTGGGGTTGCCGGTGGTGCCGGAGGTATAAGGCATCACGGCCGGATCGTCGGGCCCCGCCTGCACGGGCAGCGGCCGCAACTGCCGCGCCAGCGCGCTGCTCCATGCCGTCAGGCGCACATCGTCCAGCGGCACGCGCGGCGCGCTGACGAACTCCGGCACGCGCAGGTCGGTCGGCGCCGTCAGGTGGTCGCTGTAGGCCGCCACCACCACGCGCTCCAGCCCCTGCCCCAGCAGCGGCCTCAGCTCGTCCAGCAGCTCCTGCCCGACGAAGGCCACCGCGGCCCCGCTGTCCGCCGCCAGGTGCCGCAGCTCCTCGCAACGGTTCATCGGGTTCACCGGCACCACCACCGCGTCGGCGCGCAGGATGGCGTAGAAGGCCAGCACCCACTGCGGGCTGTTCTGCATGTCCAGCAGCACGCGGTCGCCGCGCTTCACGCCGGCCTCGTGCTGCAGCCAGCCGGCCAGCGCCTCGGCCTCCTCGCGGAACTGTGCGAAGGTGAGCACCGAGTCGTAGAAAACGATGAAGGGCTTGTCGGGAAAGCGGGTGGCCGACACCTCGGCGTTGTAGAACAGGTGCGTCTGCGGCAGCGTCAGGTGCCGCGGCACGCCCGGCGGCCAGTGCTTGAAATGCGATTGCTCGGTCATGGCTTCAGTGCTCCTGCTGCTGGTGGCGGGCGAGCTCCATCTTGGCGATGGCGTTGCGATGCACCTCGTCGGGCCCGTCGGCAAAGCGCAGCGTGCGGGTGCTGGCCCAGGCGCGGGCCAGGCCGAAGTCGTCGCTGACGGCGCCGCCGCCGTGCAGCTGCATCGCCCAGTCGATCACCTTCAGCGCCATGGAAGGGGCCGCGACCTTGATCATCGCGATCTCCTGGCGCGCGGCCTTGTTGCCCACGGTGTCCATCTTCCAGGCCGCGTGCAGCACCAGCAGCCGTGCCTGGTCGATGAGGATGCGCGACTGCGCGATGCGCTCGCGCGTGACGCCCTGGTCCGCGAGCTTGCGGCCGAAGGCGGTGCGCTGCAGCGAGCGCCGGCACATCGCCTCCAGCGCGCGCTCGGCGCGGCCGATGACGCGCATGCAGTGGTGGATGCGCCCGGGGCCCAGCCGCCCCTGCGCAATCTCGAAGCCGCGGCCCTCGCCCAGCAGCATGTTGGCCGCGGGCACGCGCACGTTCTCGAACATCACCTCGGCATGGCCGTGCGGTGCATCGTCGTAGCCGAACACCGGCAGGTGGCGCAGCACCTTGACGCCCGGCGTGTCCATGGGCACCAGGATCATCGACTGCTGCTTGTGGCGGTCGGGATGATCAGGCGCGCTCTTGCCCATGAAGATCAGGATCTCGCAGCGCGGGTCGTTGGCGCCCGAGGTCCACCACTTGCGGCCGTTGATCACGTACTCGTCGCCGTCGCGTTCGATGCGCGCCTCGATGTTGGTGGCGTCGGAAGAGGCGACATCGGGCTCGGTCATGGCAAAGCCCGAGCGGATGCGGCCATCGAGCAAGGGCAGCAGCCAGCGCTCCTGCTGCTCGGCCGTGCCGTAGCGCACCAGCGTCTCCATGTTGCCGGTGTCGGGCGCCGAGCAGTTGAAGGGCTCGCTGCCGATGGGCGAACGGCCCATGAGCTCGCACAGCGGGGCGTACTCCAGGTTGGTGAGGCCCGCACCGTACTTCGACTCGGGCAGGAACAGGTTCCACAGCCCAGCCTCCCGGGCCTTGGCCTTGAGCTCCTCCATCACTGGCGCGGGCTGCCAGGGATTACCGGCGTCGCGGTGGGCCTGCATCTCGCGCTCGAAGCGCGCCTCGGCCGGGACCACATGCTCGTCCATGAAGGCCGACAACCGCTGGAGCAGCTCCTTGACCTTGGGCGAAAACTCGAAATCCATGCGTCGTCTCCCTATCGGATCGTCTGCGCCAGCGCCCAGGCCTGCTCGGCCAGCGGGCGGGCGCGCTTGCCCGTTTCCACCGCCTGGGCGCTGGAGGCATTGCCCTGCAGCGCACGATGGGCCACCCCTTGCAGGATGCCGACCAGGCGGAACATGTTGAACACGAGGTAGTAGCCCCAGTCGGCCTCGCTCAGCGCCGCACCGCTGCCCATGCGCTCCAGGTAGCGGCGCAGGTACTGGCCTTCAGACGGGATGCCCAGCGCCTGCAGATCAACGCCGGCGAGGCCGCCGGGCGCCGGCAGCCGCCAGCGCATGCAGTGGTAGGCGAAGTCGGCCAGCGGGTCTCCCAGCGTCGAGAGCTCCCAGTCCAGCACGGCCAGGATGCGCGGCTGCGTGGGGTGGAACACCACGTTGTCGAGCCGGAAGTCGCCGTGCACGATGCGCGCCGGCACCGCCACCGGCAGGTGCCTGGGCAACCAGTCGATCAGCGCGTCGGCAGCGGGGATGGGCTCCGTCTCTGCCGCGCGGTATTGCCGCGTCCAGCGCGCCACCTGGCGCTCGATGTAGTGGCCCGGCTTGCCGTAGTCCGCCAGGCCCACCGCGGCCGGGTCCACGCCGTGCAGCGCGGCGATGACGCGGTTCATCTCCTCGTAGTGCGCCGCACGCTCGGCCGGTTCCATGCCCGGCAGGGCAGGGTCCCACAGGATGCGCCCTTCGACGCAGTCCATCACGTAGAAGGCCGAGCCGATCACCGACGCGTCCTCGCACAGCGCGTGCACGCGCGGCACCGGCACGTCGGTCGCCGCGAGCGCCTGCATAACGCGGAACTCGCGCTCCACCGCGTGCGCCGAGGGCAGCAGTTGCCCTGGGGGCTTGCGCCGCATCACGTAGCGCCGCTGGCCCGCCGTGAGCCTGAAGGTGGGATTGGACTGGCCGCCCTTGAACTGCTCGACTTCCACAGTGCCCTCGAAGCCCGGCACCTGCTTGCGCATCCAGGCCTGCAGGGCCCCGATGTCGAAGGCATGCTGCGGCGCCACCGCTCGGGTGCCGCTGAATTGCGCCTGTGCGTCGCTCATGGGGCTACTCACAGCGCCGAGGTGCCGCCGTCCACCGCCAGGTACTGGCCGGTGATGTGGCGGGAGGCCTCGCTGGCCAGGAACACCACGGCGCCCATCAGGTCCTCGTCTCCGCCCAAACGCCGCAGCGGCGCGCGGGCAAGGACTTGCTCTCCGATGCTCTCCAGCAGGCCAGCCGACATCTTCGAAGGGAAGAAGCCGGGACAGATCGCGTTGACGTTGATGCCGTAACGCCCCCACTCCGAAGCCAGGGCCCGCGTGAAGTTGATCGCCGCGGCCTTGGAGGTGTTGTAGGCGATGGTGTGCACGCCTGGTGCCATGCCCTTGAGGCCCGCCACCGAGGCGACGTTGACGATCTTGCCGCGCCCGCGCGGGATCATGCAGCGCCGGCCCACCTCGCGCGCCAGGAAGAACGGCGCGTTGACGTTGAGGTTCATCACCTTGTGCCACGCCTCGTCCGGGTACTCCTCGGCCGGCGCGCCCCAGGTGGCCCCGGCGTTGTTGACGAGGATGTCGATGTCGCCGAAGCGCTGCACCACCGCCTCGACCAGCGCCGGGATGCGGTCGAACTGCTGCAGGTCGTTGACGATGGTGAACACCTCGATGCCCTCGGCCTCCAGGGCCGCCTTCGCCTCGGCCAGCTCGCCTTCCTTGCGCGCGCTGATCGCCACCTTGCAGCCCGCTTCGCCCAGTGCCCGGGCCATCTGCAGCCCCAGCCCGCGCGAGCCGCCGGTAACCAGTGCCACCTGGCCGTCGAGCCGGAACAGGTCCATCACGCCCATACATGTCTCCTGTGTCGTTGCTTGCCTGCCCGGCGGGCGTTCCGCCGGGGAGTGAGGGCTGCGGTGATCAGCAGACCTCGAACAGCCCGGCCGCGCCCTGGCCGCCGCCGATGCACATCGTCACCACGACGTACCTGGCGCCGCGGCGCTTGCCCTCGATGAGCGCATGCCCCGTCAGCCGGGAGCCGCTCACGCCATAGGGATGGCCAACGGCGATCGCGCCGCCGTCGACGTTGAGCAGCTCGTCCGGGATGCCCAGCCGGTCGCGGCAATACAGCACCTGGCAGGCAAAGGCCTCGTTGAGCTCCCACAGCCCGATGTCCTCGGTCTTGAGGCCGGCGCGCTGCAGCAGCTTCGGGACGGCGAACACAGGGCCGATGCCCATCTCGTCGGGCTCGCAGCCGGCCACCGCGAAGCCGCGGAAAATCCCAAGCGGCTGCAGGCCCAGCTGCTCGGCCCGCTGGGCGCTCATCACGACACAAGCGGAAGCCCCGTCGGAGAACTGGCTGGCGTTGCCCGCCGTCACCACGCCGCCGGGCAGCGCGGGACGGATGCGGCTCACCGCCTCCAGCGTCGTGTCCGGGCGGATGCCCTCGTCGGCCGAGATCGTGACCTCGCGGGTCGTGATGCGGCCGCTGGCCTTGTCCACCACGCCCATGGTCGTGGTCATGGGCACGATCTCGGCATCGAAGCGCCCGGCCGCCTGCGCCGCCGCGGCGCGCTGCTGGCTGCGCGCGCCGTAGGCGTCCTGCGACGCCTTGTCGATGCCGTAGCGGCATGCCACCTGCTCGGCCGTCTGCAGCATGCTCCAGTACAGCTCGGGCTTGTGCTGCAGCAGCCAGGGGTCGCGGCGCATGTGCTGGTTGGCCTCGTTCTGCACGCAGGAGATGCTCTCCACGCCGCCGGCGACGATGGCCTGCACCTCGCCCGCCATCACGCGCTGCGCCGCGATGGCAATGGCCTGCAGGCCCGAGCCGCAGAAGCGGTTGAGGCTCATGCCCGCGGTGCTCACGGGCAGCCCGGCGCGCAGCGCGATGGCGCGCGCGACGTTGCCGCCGGTGGTGCCTTCGAGGAAGCTGGCGCCCATCACCACGTCCTCGATCGCGGCCGGGTCCACCCCTGCGCGCGCCACCGCGTGCCGCACGGCATGCGCGCCCAGCGTGGCGCCATAGGTCATGTTGAAGGCGCCCTTCCAGCTCTTGGCCAGGCCGGTGCGGGCGGTGGAGACGATGACGGCGTCGGTCATGGTGCGGAATTCCTGTTCGGGCCGGCGAACGGCCTTCAGTTGAAGCTGCCGCCCTCGGCGGCGAGCTGCAGCAGCAGCGGCGCGGGTGTCCACAGCGCCGGGTCAGCGCCGGCTTCGGCGGCAAAGGCCTTCAAGCGGCGCACCACGTAGGGCAGGCCCACCTCGTCGGCGTACTTCATCGGGCCGCCGCGGTGCTTGGGGAAGCCGTAGCCATTGAGATAGACCACGTCGATGTCGGAGGCGCGCTGCGCGATGCCTTCGGCCAGGATGCGGGCGCCCTCGTTGGCCATCGCGAACACGCAGCGCTCGACGATCTCCTGCGCGTCGATGGCGCGCGTGGCATGGCCACGCTCGGCGCGCCACTGCTCGATGATCTGCGTGACCACGGGGTCGGGGATCGGATCGCGCCGGCCCGGCTCGTAGCGGTACCAGCCCGCGCCGGTCTTCTGCCCGAAGCGGCCGGCCTCGCAGACGCGGTCGGCGACGATGCTGAAGTCCTGGCCCGGGTTGGCCGCGGCGCGGCGCTTGCGGCCGGCCCAGCCGATGTCCAGGCCGGCCAGGTCGCCGACGCGGAACAGCCCCATCGCGAAGCCGAAGTCCTCCAGCGCCCGGTCCACCTGCTGCGGCAGCGCGCCGCGGTTGAGCAGGTCGTTGGCCGCGGCGCCGTAGCGCGCCAGGATGCGGTTGCCGATGAAGCCGTCGCACACGCCCGAGACCACGGCGACCTTCCTGATGCGCTTGGCCAGCTGCATGGCGGTGGCCAGGACCTCGGGCGCGGTGGCGGCGCCGCGCACCACTTCCAGCAGCCGCATCACGTTGGCAGGGCTGAAGAAATGCAGCCCGATCACGTCCTGCGGACGCCGCGTGAAGCGGGCGATGGCATCCAGGTCCAGCGCCGAGGTGTTGGACGCCAGGATCGCGCCCGGCTTCATCACCTCGTCCAGGGTGCGGAACACCTGTTCCTTCACTTCCAGGCTCTCGAACACCGCCTCGATGGCGAGGTCGGCGTCGCGCAGCGACTCGTAGCTCAGCGTGGGGGTGATCAGCGCCAGCCGCTGCTCGAGCTGCGCCTGGGTGAGCTTGCCCTTCTTCAGCGAGCCCTCGTAGTTGGCGCGGATGGTGTTGAAGCCCTTGTCCAGGGCCGCCTGGCTGGCCTCCAGCAGCACGACCGGCATGCCCGCGTTGGCAAAGGCCATGGCGATGCCGCCGCCCATGGTGCCCGCGCCGATGATGCCGACCTGGCGCACCTCGCGCAGCGGCGCGCCCGCCGGCACGTCCACCTTCGAGGCGGCGCGCTCGGCCGCGAACACGTGGCGCAGCGCGCGCGACTCGGGCGTGTTCATCAGGCCCAGGAACAGCTCGCGCTCGAAGCGCAGGCCGTCGTCAAAGGGTAGCGAGACGCAGGCCGCCACCGCGTCCACGCACTTCAGCGGCGCCGGCAGGAAGCGGCTCGACGCCTTGACCTGCGTGCGGGCGAACTGCAGGAAGGCTTCCGAGCCGGCCTGCTCCAACTTCACGTCGCGCAGCCGCTTCAGCGGCCGGCCCTCGGCCACCACCTGCTCGGCAAAGGCAACGGCGGCCTCCACCAGGTCGCCTTCCTTCACCACCGCGTCGAGCAGCCCGCTGCCTTCGAAGCGTGCCGCCGGCTGCGGCTCGCCGGAGAGGATCATGTTCAGTGCCGCCTCCAGGCCGATGGCCCGCGGCAGGCGCTGCGTGCCGCCGGCGCCGGGCAGCAGGCCGAGCTTCACTTCGGGCAGGCCCAGCGAGGCGTCCGCCTTGGCGATGCGGAAATGGCAGCCCAGCGCCAGCTCCAGTCCGCCGCCCAGGCAGGTGCCTGCGATGGCAGCCACCACCGGCTTGGCCGAGGACTCCAGCGCCGCGATCAGCGCAGGCAGGTTGGGCTGCTGGCTGGACTTGGGCGTGCCGAACTCGCGTACGTCGGCACCTCCCGAGAACAGCTTCTCGCCGCCCGTGAGCACGATCGCGCGCACCTGTGCATCGGCCAGTGCCTCGTCCAGCAACGCCAGCACGCGGCTGCGCAGCGCATGGCTGATGCCGTTGACCGGCGGGTTGTCCAGCGTGATGACGGCGACGGCGCCATGCCGGATGCAGGAAGCGGAAAAGTTCATGCGCGGGTCCTCGACAACAAGTTGAACTCACTGTTCTGCAATGCAGTACACGGTTCCGATTAAGCGCCATGCTAGTGGTGCTTCACCGCGCTGTAAAGCGACCACGGGTAAACGCCTAGTTATTGACCTGCAGAGGAGACGTGGGCTTTTCGCAGGTACGCAGCCTGCAGGACACGGCACCTTGGAATCGCAACCATGTTCTGCATTGCAGACTATAGTCTCACCACCACAACCCTGGACGGTGCTGCCGCATGGACGCCCTTTGCCTCGACCTTCCCGCCGGCTTCGAGCCCTTTGCCGGCGCCGGCCCCTTCTTCTCCGTGCTGGGTCCGCTGTACCGGCGCCGTACCGAGGACGGCCGCAGCGTGCTCGGCCTGCGCGTGGCGGCGCAGCACGCCAACCACATCGGCGTGGCGCATGGCGGCATGCTGACGACGCTGGCCGACGGCGCGCTGGGCATCAACCTGTCGCGCCACCCGCGCTACAACCGACCGCTGGTGACGGTGAACCTCAACACCGACTTCCTGTCGTCGGCGCAGTTGGGCGAGTGGCTGGAGGCCCGGGTGGAGTTCCGGCGCCTGGGCGGCCGGCTGGCCTTTGCCGACTGCCTCATCGGCGCCGGCGAGCGCCTGGTGCTGCGTGCCACCGGCGTGTTCGCCGTGGCGGACACCGGCCGCAAACCTGCCGGTGACGCCTGATGAAGGTACACGTGCTCACCCGCAAGGAAGAGATCGACCCGCAGCGCCTGGCCGGCAAGGTCGTGGTGGTGCTGGACGTGCTGTTCGCCACCACCACCATGGCCGCGGCGCTGGACGGCGGCTGCACCGAGGTGCGGCCCATGCCGGATGCCGAGGCGGCCCGGGCCGAGCTGCAGCGCCCGGACGCGCCACCCGGCGTGGCCGCCGGGGAATGGATGGCCGAGACCCTGCCGGGCTTCGTGGCGGCCACCCCGCTGGCGGTCCTGGCGCAGCCGCTGGCCGGGCGGCGCCTGATCTACAGCACCACCAATGGCACCGTGGCGCTGCTGCGCGCCCGGGGTGCAGCCGAGGTGCTGGCCAGCGCGCTGGTCAATGCCGCGGCGGTCGCGCAGTACCTGTTGCGCGTGCATCCGGAGCGCACCGTGGTGCTGGCCTGCGCCGGCTCGGCCGGGCGCTTCAACCTGGAGGATTTCTACGGCGCGGGCTGCCTGGTGTCCCTGCTGAGCCAAGCCCCGGGCTCGCGGCGCTTCAGCGACGCGGCACTGGCGGCGGCCCTGCTCTACACGCACACGCGCGGCCTGCCGCACGGGAACGGGCACCCGCTGTGGCAGGCCCGCGTGGGGCAGCGGATGGTGGAAAAGGCGCACGCGGCCGACCTGGACTACGCGGCGCGCGAGAGCGTGCTGGAGGTGGTGCCCAGGATGGACGGCGAGCGGCTTGTGGCAGGCTGAACCCGGTGCTGGCCGGCTGGCGCCGCTGTCCCGGAAGAGTGCCTGGCACCTTTGACGGACGGTCCACCGCGAGGCAGGCCAGCCAAAAGCGTGTTCCCCGGGCAGCAGCGGGCCGGCTCGGGAACGACGCCGTCATGCCTTCGCAGGCATGACAAGTGTCTTCAACGCGCCAGCATCCCTTCAAGCCGGCTCACCGTCTCGATCAGGCGCGGGCGCACCTCTTCCAACAGGAAGTCCTTGGACAGCAGGAAGGACGGCGCGCCGCAGTTGATGGCCATGGGCGGCAGGCCGCCGCCGGGGTTGAAGGCCCGGGCGATGGCGTTGACGTCCTTTTGCCAGTCGCCAAAGGAGCAGGTCACGCCCAGGGTGCGGTAGTCCTCCAGCGCCTTGCGGATGCCGCGCTCCGTCTCGGGCCAGGCCGTCTCGTCGAACTCGCGCACCCGCTCCATGAACTCCACGCGCTCACGCTCGGGAATGGCCGCCAGCCAGGCGCGGCCGATGGCGGTGGCCGCCACCGGGATGCGCGAGCCGATGTCCAGGCTCAGCGTCAGCGCCGAGGACGAGCGGCAGTTCTCGACGTAGATCATCGACATGCGGTCGCGCGCGCCCAGCGACACCATGGCGCGGGAGAAGTCCGCCAGCTCCTGCATCAGCGGACGCGCCACCGCGCGCACGTCCAGCTTCGCCAGCATCGCGCTGCCCAGCGACAGCGTGGCGGTGCCCAGCCGGTACTTGCCGCTGTCCTCCAGCTGGATCAGGTAACCCAGCTTGGTCAGCGTGTAGGTCAGCCGCGAGACGGTGGACTTGGGCAAGCCGCAGCGCTGCGCGATCTCCTGGTTGCCCAGCGTCTTGTCGCCGGAGCGGAAGCACGCGAGCACCTCCAGCCCGCGCGCCAGCGCGGTGACGAAGTGGCGGTCTTCCTTGGCACCGGATTCGCTGCCTTCGGCCTCCGGCTCGAGCTGGATGTTGGCAGGCCTGTCCATGACGTCACTCTGTAGTTCTGATCCTTCTAGTGGAACACAAAACCGCGTGACGGTCGGCGCCATCCCGCCGGAAATGGACCCAGTTCCGCTATGGAGAAGTTGACAGGGTCGCGCTGCGCATCAACAATGCATTTGTGCTGTTTTGCAGAATTCAGTTTTGCACAGCGGAACCAAACAGACCGGAGACCCCATGGATCTGAACTTCAGCCCCGAGGACCAGGCCTTTCGCGAGGAGGTGCGTGGCTTCCTGCATGAGTCGCTGCCCGAGCCCATTCGTGACAAGGTCAGGAACGGCGTGCATCTCACGCGCGACGACCACCTGCTGTGGCAGCGCACGCTGCACGGGCGCGGCTGGAGCACGCCCGGCTGGCCGCGCGAGTTCGGCGGCCCCGGCTGGAGCGCGGCGCAGCAGTACATCTTTGACGAGGAGTGCGCTGCCGCGGGCGCGCCGCGGCTGATCCCCTTCGGCATCAAGATGGTGGCGCCGGTGATCATGGCCTTCGGCTCGCCGGCGCAGCAGCAGCGCTTCCTGCCCCGCATCCAGGCCGGTCTCGACTGGTGGTGCCAGGGCTACTCCGAGCCCGGCTCGGGCTCGGACCTGGCCTCGCTCAAGACCCGCGCGGTGCGCGGCGCCGATGCGCAGGGCGAGCACTACATCGTCAACGGCCAGAAGACCTGGACCACGCTGGCACAGCATGCCGACTGGATCTTCTGCCTGGTGCGCACCGACCCCGCGGCCAAGGCGCAGCGCGGCATCAGCTTCCTGCTCATCGACATGAAGAGCCCGGGCATCAGCGTGCGGCCCATCATCACGCTCGACGGCGCGCATGAGGTCAACGAGGTCTGGTTCGAGAACGTGCGCGTGCCCGCCGAGAACCTGGTGGGCGAGGAGAACGCAGGCTGGACCTACGCCAAGTTCCTGCTCGGCCACGAGCGCACCAACATCGCCGGCATCGGCATCGCCAAGCGGGAGCTGGCGCGGCTCAAGGCCGTGGCCGCGCGCGAGCGCAAGAACGGCCGCCCGCTGCTGGAGGACCCGCTGTTCTCCGCGCGCGTGGCCCAGGTGGAGATCGACCTCATGGCGCTGGAGGTCACGAACCTGCGCGTGCTCTCGGCCGAAAGCGAGCGCCGCGCGCCGGGGCCCGAGGCCTCAATCCTCAAGGTCAAGGGCACGGAGATCCAGCAGCAGATTTCCGAGCTGCTGGTGCAGGCCGTGGGGCCCTATGCACTGCCTTTCCTGCCCGAGGCGCTGGAAGGCCAGGACGTCGAGCCGCCCGGCCCGGCCCACGCGCTGCCACTGGCAGCCGCCTACTGCAACCTGCGCAAGCTGTCCATCTACGGCGGCTCCAACGAGATCCAGAAGAACATCGTCGCCCAGATCATCCTCGGCCTCTAAGGACCTGCCATGGACTTCAATTTCAGCGAAGAGCAGCGGCAGCTGCAGGACACCATCGAGCGCTTCGTGCGCAACGATTACGGCTTCGAGAAGCGCCGCGCGATCGCCGCCAGCGCCGAAGGCTTCAGCCGCCAGGCGTGGCAGAGCTTGGCCGAGCTCGGGGTGCTGGCCATCAACGTGCCGGAGGCGCAGGGCGGCCTGGGCTTCGGCCCCGTGGAGACGATGCTCGCCATGCAGGCCAGCGCGCCGGCGCTGCCGTGCGAGCCCTTGCTCTCCAGCGCCGTGATCACCACCGTGCTGGTGCGCGACTTCGGCGACGAGGCGGCGCAGGCCGAGCTGCTGCCCGCGATGGCCTCGGGTGAGCGCATCGTCGTGCTGGCACACCACGAGGCGCCGGCACGCGGCATGGCTGCCTGGGTGCAGACGCGTGCGGCGGTGGAAGGCGACGGCTACGTGCTCGATGGCCGCAAGGCCGTGGTCTGCGACGCCGCCGCGGCCGACGAGCTGCTGGTGTCGGCACGCCTGTCGGGCGCGCCCGAGGATGCGGACGGCGTGCTGCTGCTGCGCGTGCCGCGCGGGGCGGCGGGGTTGAGCCTGCGCGAATACGCCACCATCGACGGCCGCCGCGCCGCCGAGGTCGAGCTGCGCGGCTGCTTCGTGCCGGCGCAGGCCGTGCTGGGCACGCCGGGGCAGGCGCTGCTGGCCATCGAGCGTGCGCTCGACATCGGACTGGCGGCCCTGTGCGCCGAGGCGCTGGGCCTGCTGCAGGCCACGGTGGATGCCACCACCGAGTACCTGCGCACGCGCCAGCAGTTCGGCCAGCCCATCGGCCGCTTCCAGGCTCTGCAGCACCGTGCCGCGGACATGCTGCTGCACCTGGAGCAGGCGCGCTCGATGACTTACCTGGCGACCATGCGCTGCACCGACCCCGACGACCAGGCCCGTCGCCAGGCGCTGTCCGCGGCCAAGGTGGTGGTAGGCCAGGCCTGCCGCTTCATCAGCCAGCAAGCGGTGCAGCTGCACGGCGGCATGGGCATGACGGACGAGCTCGTGCTCAGCCACTGGTTCAAGCGCCTGCTGGCCATCGAGACCAGCATGGGCGACACCGACACCCACCTGCAGCGCTTCGCCGCACTGTCGCAGCGCGAGGCGCTGCAGGCAGCCCAGGCCTGAATTCCCAAGGAGACGATGATGTCCAGCCCCTTCCAATGGGACGATCCGCTGCTGCTGGAACAGCAGCTTGATGCCGACGAGCGCGCCGTGCGCGAAGCCGCGCACGACTACTGCCAGGGTCGCTTGGCGCCGCGCGTGCTGGAGGCCTTCCGAAGCGAGCACACCGATCCGGCCATCTTTCGCGAGATGGGAGAAATGGGCTTGCTCGGCCCCACGATTCCCGAGCAGTACGGCGGCCCGGGCCTGAACTACGTGGCCTACGGCCTGATCGCGCGCGAGGTCGAGCGCGTGGACTCGGGCTACCGCTCGATGATGAGCGTGCAGAGCTCGCTGGTGATGGTGCCGATCTACAAGTTCGGCAACGAGGCGACCCGGCAGAAGTACCTGCCCAAGCTCGCCACCGGCGAGTGGATCGGCTGCTTCGGCCTGACCGAGCCCGACCACGGCTCCGACCCCGGCAGCATGATCACGCGCGCCCGCAAGGTGGCCGGCGGTTACGAGCTCACCGGTACCAAGACCTGGATCTCCAACAGCCCGATTGCCGACGTGTTCGTGGTCTGGGCCAAGGACGACGAGGGCAAGATCCGCGGCTTCGTGCTGGAAAAGGGCTTCAAGGGCCTGTCAGCCCCTGCCCTCCACGGCAAGGTGGGGCTGCGTGCCTCCATCACCGGGCAGGTGGTGATGGACCAGGTGTTCTGCCCCGAGGAGAACGCCTTCCCGGAAGTGCGCGGCCTCAAGGGTCCGTTCACCTGCCTGAACTCCGCGCGCTACGGCATTGCCTGGGGCGCGCTGGGCGCGGCCGAGGACTGCTGGCACCGCGCGCGCCAGTACGTGCTGGACCGCAAGCAGTTCGGCAAGCCGCTGGCGGCGAATCAGCTGATCCAGAAGAAGCTGGCCGACATGCAGACCGAGATCACGCTCGGTCTGCAGGGCTGCTTGCGGCTGGGGCGCATGAAGGATGAAGGCACCGATGCGGTAGAGATCACGTCCATCATGAAGCGCAACAGCTGCGGCAAGGCGCTGGACATCGCGCGCCTGGCGCGCGACATGCTCGGCGGCAACGGCATCAGCGACGAGTACGGCATCGCCCGCCACCTGGTGAACCTGGAGGTGGTCAACACCTACGAGGGCACGCACGACATCCACGCGCTGATCCTGGGCCGAGCCCAGACCGGCATCGCCGCGTTCTGACAGACAAGGAGACAGCCATGAAGATCCTCGTGCCCGTGAAACGGGTGGTGGACTACAACGTCAAGGTCCGCGTGAAGTCAGACGGCTCCGGCATGGACCTCGCCGGCGTGAAGATGAGCATGAACCCCTTCGACGAGATCGCCGTCGAGGAAGCTGTGCGGCTCAAGGAGAAAGGCGTCGCCACGGAGGTCATCGTGGTCTCCTGCGGCGCAAGCGCCTGCCAGGAGACGCTGCGCACCGCGCTGGCCATCGGCGCGGACCGCGCCATCCTGGTCGAGACCCCCAACGATCCGTCCTTCGAGCTGCAGCCGCTGGCCGTGGCCAAGATCCTCAAGGCGCTCATCGACAAGGAGCAGCCGGGCTTGGTGATCCTGGGCAAGCAGGCCATCGACGACGACAACAACCAGACCGGCCAGATGCTCGCCGCGCTGGCCGACCTGCCCCAGGCCACCTTCGCCTCCAAGGTCGAAGTTCTGGAGGGCAAGGCCAAGGTGACCCGTGAAGTGGACGGCGGTCTCGAAACCGTGGAAGTCACGCTGCCGGCGGTCGTCACGACCGACCTGCGCCTGAACGAGCCGCGCTACGTGACGCTGCCCAACATCATGAAGGCCAAGAAGAAGCCAATGGAGACCATCAAGCCGGCCGACCTGGGCGTGGACGTGGCGCCGCGCATCAAGACCGTGAAGGTGGAAGAGCCGCCCAAGCGCGGCGCCGGCGTGAAGGTGCCCGACGTGGCCACGCTGGTGGACAAGCTCAAGAACGAAGCCAAGGTGATCTGACATGGCCGCACTCGTCATTGCCGAACACGACAACGCGCAGCTCAAGGGCGCGACCCTCAACACCGTCACCGCCGCGCTGGCTTGCGGCGGCGAGGTGCACGTGCTGGTGGCCGGCGAGAACGCCGCCGCCGTGGCGCAGGCCGCCGCCCAGGTGCAGGGCGTGGCCAAGGTGCTGCACGCCGACTCGCCCGCGCTGGGCACGCAGCTGGCGGAGAACGTGGCGGCGCAGGTGCTGGCCGTGGCCGGCAGCTACAGCCACATCCTGTTTCCGTCGACTGCCAACGGCCGCAACGCCGCCCCGCGCGTGGCCGCCAAGCTGGACGTGGCACAGCTCAGCGACGTCACCAAGGTCCTGGGTGCGGACACCTTCGAGCGCCCGATCTACGCCGGCAACGCCATCGCCACGGTGCAGAGCGCCGACGCGGTGAAGGTGGTCACCGTGCGCACCACGGGCTTCGACGCCGCGCCCGCCACCGGCGGCAGCGCCGCGGTTGAAAACCTGGCCGCCGTGGGCGACAGCGGCAAGAGCGCCTTCGTCGGCCGCGAGCTGACCAAGAGCGACCGCCCCGAGCTGACGGCCGCCAAGATCATCGTGTCGGGTGGCCGTGCGCTGGGCTCGGCCGAGAAGTTCACGGAACTGCTCACGCCGCTGGCCGACAAGCTGGGGGCCGCCCTGGGCGCCTCGCGCGCCGCGGTGGACGCGGGCTACGCGCCCAACGACTGGCAGGTGGGCCAGACGGGCAAGATCGTTGCGCCGAGCCTGTACATCGCCTGCGGCATCAGCGGTGCCATCCAGCACCTGGCCGGCATGAAGGACTCCAAGGTGATCGTGGCGATCAACAAGGACCCAGAGGCGCCGATCTTCTCGGTGGCCGACTACAGCCTGGAGGGCGACGTTTTCGAGGTCGTGCCCCAGCTGGTCAACGCGCTGTGAGTCACAGTCCACGAGGTGCCCGATGACCACTCCGCAGCAACTGCTTGAGCAATACGGCCCGCGCGAGTCCATGGACTACGACGTGGTGATCGTCGGCGCCGGCCCCGCGGGGCTGGCCACCGCCATCCGGCTCAAGCAGCTCGCCGCCGCGGCGGACCGCGAGGTGTCGGTGGTGGTGCTGGAAAAGGGCTCCGAGCCCGGGGCGCACATCCTCTCCGGCGCGATCATGGACCCCATCGCGCTCACCGAGCTGTTCCCGGACTGGAAAGAAAAGGGCGCGCCGCTGAAGCAGCCGGTCACCGAGGACGAGTTCCTGTTCCTCTCCGAGGCCGGCTTCAAGACCACCCCGCACGGGCTGCTGCCCGACTGCTTCAAGAACCACGGCAACTACATCGTCAGCCTGGGCGAGGTGACGCGCTGGCTGGCCGAGCAGGCTGAAGCTCTGGGCGTGGAGATCTTCCCCGGCTTCGCCGCTGCCGAGGTGCTGTACACCGAGGACGGCGCCGTGCGCGGCATCGCCACGGGGAACATGGGCATCGGCAAGGACGGCGAGCCCACTGAGAATTTTCAACTTGGCATGGAGCTGCTCGGGAAGTACACGGTGTTTGCCGAAGGGTCCCGGGGACATCTTGGGAAACAACTTATCGAGCGCTTCAGCCTGGACGCGGGCAAGGCGCCGCAGAGCTACGGCATCGGGCTGAAGGAGCTGTGGGAAGTGCCCGCCGCCAACCACAAGCCGGGCCTGGTAGTGCACACCGCCGGCTGGCCGCTGGAGCCCGACACCTATGGCGGCTCTTTTCTCTACCACGCGGCCGACAACAAGATCGCCATCGGCTTCGTCGTGGGCCTGGACTACCAGAACCCCTGGCTGTCGCCCTTCGAGGAGTTCCAGCGCTTCAAGACGCATCCGGCCGTGCGCCAGCACCTGGAGGGTGGGCGGCGCATCTCCTACGGCGCGCGCGCCATCACCGCCGGCGGGCTGCTGAGCCTGCCCAAGACGGTGTTCCCCGGCGGGGCGCTGGTGGGCTGCGACGCGGGCTACCTCAACGCCAGCCGCATCAAGGGCAGCCACGCCGCGATCAAGAGCGGGATGCTGTGCGCCGAAGCCGCCTTCGAGGCACTGCAGGCCGGGCGCAGCGGCGACGAGCTCGCGGCCTACCCGGAGGCCTTCGAGAAGAGCTGGCTGTTCACCGAGCTGCAGCAGGCCAGGAACTTCAAGCAGTGGTTCAAGAAGGGCCGCACCACCGCGACGCTGATGACCGGCATCGAGCAGTGGCTGCTGCCGCGCCTGGGGGTGAAGAAGGCGCCGTGGACCGTGGAGCGCAAGCTGCCCGACCACGTCAACCTGCGCCCGGCGTCCGACTTCCCGCGCATCGACTACCCGAAGCCCGACGGCGTGCTGAGCTTCGACCGGCTGTCCTCGGTGTTCATCAGCAACACCAACCACGAGGAGAACCAGCCGGCGCACCTCACGCTCAAGGACGCCAGCGTGCCCACACGCATCAATTGGCCCAAGTTCGCCGGGCCGGAGAGCCGCTACTGCCCCGCGGGCGTGTACGAGTTCGTGCCGGCCGAGGGT
>NZ_BCTC01000058.1 GCF_001571085.1 Azohydromonas lata NBRC 102462 | reverse complement strand
CCTGCACCCGTAGCACTCGTGGCGCTTGATTGAGCAGGGTGCCGGTCACCGTTACGTTTTCCCCCGGACAGCAGTGCGCCTTCGCGGATATCACGGATCGGGGGCGAGGCGCCTTTGCCACACGGCATGCGCTTGAGAACTGCTTTCCGGGGCAGCGCAGCACCTGCGGGGTTCGGCGAAGTGAAGCACATCGCATCCCTGCCGCAACACCACCTCACCGCCGCTCCCAAAACCCCCATCCCCCTGCGCCACAATCCCCCTCAATGACGAATTCCCTCACCCTGTTCTCCCCCTCCGGGGTGGTCTTGAAGGCGGCGCCGGTGCGCCGGGCCGCCAAGCGGCTTCAAAAACTCGGCTTCGAGGTCAGCCTGGACGAGTCGGCCCTGGCGCGCTTCCAGCGCTTCGCGGGTGACGACGATGCCCGCCTGGCGGCCTTGCACCGCGTCGCCGAGGCCGCGCCCTCCGTGGCGCTGGCCACGCGTGGCGGCTACGGCCTCACGCGGCTGCTGGACCGCATCGACTGGCCGCTGCTGGCCCGCAGCGTCGAGCGCGGCACCCGCTGGGTGGGCTACAGCGACGTGACGGCGCTGCAGCTCGGCCTGCTGGCCCACACCAAGGCCGAGTCCTGGGCCGGGCCGCTGGCCATCGACGACTTCGGCAAGGAAACCGACGACCAGCTCGACGAGATCACCCCCGAGGTCTTCCGCGAGGCCATGTCCGGCGAGCTGGAAGCGGTGGGCTTCCGCACCGAGGCCGGCTTCGACGGGCTGGAGGCCAAGGGCGTGCTGTGGGGCGGCAACCTGACCGTGCTGTCGGCCCTGCTGGGCACGCCGCACTGGCCCAAGGTCCGGGGCGGCATCCTGTTCCTGGAAGACGTCAACGAGCATCCCTACCGCGTCGAGCGGCTGCTGCTGCAGCTCCAGCAGGCCGGGGTGCTGCAGGCGCAAAAGGCCATCCTGCTGGGCCACTTCAGCGACTGGAAGAAGTCGCCGCTGGACCGCGGCTACGGGCTCAAGCAGATGGTGGAGGCGGTGCGCGCCGTGTGCTCCACGCCCATCCTCACCGGGCTGCCCTTCGGCCACGTGCCCACCAAGCTGTGCCTGCCGGTGGGCCGCAAGGTGCAGCTCGTGGTGGACAGGCGCGACGTGTTCGTCGGGTGGGAGCATTCGCACCCTCACGAGCCAGCGCACGCGCACCATCCCGAATGCGGATGCGAGCACGCCCACGGGCACTAGGCCACGTTGCCGCCCGGGCCCCGCGGCGCATGTCGCGGGCGGCGTGGGGCGCGCTGGCGCTGGCGGCGTCGCTGGGCCTGGGCGGCTGCGACAACAGCCCGTACCCGCGCGGCACGGCCGAGAGCAACACGCTGCTCAACGCCTTCCAGGAGCGCAGCCCGCGCACGCTGGACCCGACCGCCTCCTACAGCAACAACGAGACGCCCTACACCTACCAGGTCTACGAGCCGCTCTACGGCTACCACTACCTCAAGCGGCCGTATGAGCTGACGCCCAAGGCGGCCGCCGCCGTCGTGGAGCCCCGGTATCTGGATGCGCAGCGCCAGCCGCTGCCGCACGACGCGGACCCGGCGCGCATCGCCTTCAGCGTCTACGACATTCCCATCCGGCCCGGCGTGCTGTACGCGCCGCACCCGGCCTTCGCCACGGACGACGCCGGCCACTACCGCTACCACGCGATGAAGCCCGGCGAGCTGGGCACGCGCCGCGCGCCGCCGCAGTTCGAGCACCAGGGCACGCGCGAGCTGACGGCGGAGGACTTCGTCTACGCCATCAAGCGCCACGCCAGCCCGCGCGTGGAGGCGCCCATCTTCGGCGTGCTGGCCGAGCACGTGCTGGGCATGAAGGCGTTCGCCGAGCGCGTGCGTGCCGAGGACGCGAAGCTGCGAAAGGGCATCCCGCCGTCTTCCCTGGACAAGCCCTTCCTGGACCTGCGCCAGTGGTCGCTGGAGGGCGTGCAGGCGGTGGACAAGCACCTGCTGCGCATCACGCTGAGTGGGAAATATCCGCAGTGGAAATACTGGCTGGCCATGACCTTCATGGCGCCCGTGCCGTGGGAGGCGGATGCCTTCTACGCCCAGCCCGGCATGGCCGGCGCGGGCATGAGCCTGGCGACCTGGCCGGTGGGCACGGGGCCGTTCATGCTGGTGGAGCGCGTCACGGATCGCCGCCACGTCATGCAGCGCAATCCCAACTTCCGCGGCGAGCCCTATCCCTGCGAAGGCATGCCCGGCGACAGGGAAGCCGGGCTGCTGGACGACTGCGGCAAGACCATGCCCTTCGTGGACCGCATCGTCTCGACCAACGAGCGCGAGAAGCTGCCGCACAAGGCCAAGTTCATACAGGGCTACCTGGACGTGCCGGAGATCGAGCGGCCGGAGTGGGGCATCGAGTTCCTGAGCGACATGCGCGACTCGGCCGACACCCGCAAGCTCTACGAGGAACGCGGCTTCAACTTCCCGAAATCGGTGGACATCAGCATCAACTACCTGGGCTTCAACTGGCGCGACCCCGTCGTCGGCCGCGGCGACACGCCGCAGCAGCAGGAGCGCAACCGCAAGCTGCGCCAGGCCCTCTCCATCGCCATCGACTACGAAGAGGGTTACCAGCGCATCTTCGTGAACAAGGCCGGTGAGGCCGCCCAGGGGCCGCTGCCCGCCGGGCTGTTCGGCTCGCGCCACGGCACGGTGCAAGGCCACAACCCGGTGACGCACAAGGTGGTGGACGGCAAGGTGGTGCGCCGCCCCATCGAGGACGCCCGGCGCTTGATGGTGGAGGCCGGCTACCCCGACGGGCGCGACGCCAGGACCGGCCAGCCGCTCACCCTCTACTACGACTTCCAGCGCGCGCCCACGCCCGAGATCCGCGCGGAGCTGGACTGGCTCACGCGGCAGTTCGGCAAGCTGGGCGTGCAGCTCGAAATCCGCGCCACGGACTACAACCAGTTCCAGGAAAAGATGCGCAACGGCCGCGCGCAGATCTTCAGCTGGGGCTGGCTGGCGGACTATCCCGACCCCGAGAACTTCCTGTTCCTGCTCTACGGCCCCAACGCCAAGGCGGGGCACGACGGCGAGAACGCCGCCAACTACGAGAACGCCGAGTACGACCGGCTCTACAAGCGCATGCAGGCGCTGGACGACGGCCCCGAGCGCCAGGCCGTGATCGACAAGATGGTGGACATCGTCCGGCAGGACGCGCCCTGGGCCTGGGGCGTCTTCCCCTACGCCGCCGCCGCCTTCCAGCCCTGGGTGCACAACGGCAAGCCCAGCCTGCTGGTGCGTGACATGGCCAAGTACTACCGGCTCGACACCGCCGAGCGCGCCCAGCGCTGGGCCGAGTGGAACCGGCCGGTGTGGTGGCCGCTGCTGCTGTTGCCGCTGGGGGCGCTGGCGCTGCTGTGGCGGCTGCGGCGGCAGTGGCGCGAGCGGGAATCGGCCGCCGGGCGCAGCACCGCCGTGCCCACGGCGGGCGCGGTGAACGTCGGGAAAGGGTCCGCATGATCAACGCGGTGCTGCGCCGCGCGGCCTATGCGCTGCTGGTGCTGGTGGGCGTGAACCTCATGACCTTCCTGCTCTTCTTCACGCTCAACACGCCGGACGACATGGCGCGGCTGAACATCGGCGGGCGCCGCGTCAGCGCCGAGCAGGTGGAGAAGTGGAAGGCCGAGCGCGGCTACGACCAGCCGCTGCTGTGGAACGAGCAGGCCCAAGGGCCGGACAAGCTCACGCGCACGGTGTTCTGGCAGCGCTCGGTATCGCTGCTGTGGCTGGACTTCGGACGCTCCGACTCCCAGAACGCCGTGGACATCGGCCAGGAGATACGCACGCGCATGCTGGTGAGCCTGCAACTGGCGGTGCCCATCTTCATCCTCCAGCTCATCGCCTCGGTGGGCTTTGCGCTGGTGCTGGTGTTCTTCAGGCACTCGCGCATCGACTTCTGGGGCGTGGTGCTGTGCGTGCTGATGCTTTCCATCAGCAGCCTGTTCTACATCATCGTCGGCCAGCTCCTGTTCTCGCGCGTGCTGAAGCTGGTGCCCATCTCCGGCTTCGCGCCGGGGCTGGATGCGGTGAAGTTCCTCGTGCTGCCCGTCGCCCTGAGCCTCATCGCCCGCCTGGGCGGCGAGGCGCGCCTCTACCGCGCCATGCTGCTGGAGGAGGTCAACAAGGACCACGTGCGCACGGCGCGCGCCAAGGGCCTCACCGAGCCCGCCGTGCTCATCCGCCACGTGCTGCCCAACGCGATGATTCCCATCCTCACCAGCGCCGGCTCTTATCTGCCTTACGTGTTCCTGGGCAGCCTGCTGTTCGAGAGCTTCTTCGGCATTCCGGGCCTGGGTGCCTACGTGGTGGACGCCATCTCGGCGCAGGACTTCGCCGTGGTGCGGGCCATGGTCTTCCTGGGTTCGCTGCTCTACGTGGCGGCCTTCCTGCTCATAGACGTCGCCTACACCTGGGTCGATCCCCGGGTGCGGCTGGAGTAGGGCCACCATGCCGCGCTTTGTCTTGCTGTGGACCGACGTGGTGCTGTGGGCGCTGGTGGCGGCGCTGGTTTTTTATGGCTGGCGCCTGCGCCGCGTGCCGCCGCTGCGCGCGCCGTGGCGGCGCATGCTCAACGACGCGCCGGCGCTGTGCGCGCTCATCGTCTTTGCCGCCTTCGCGCTGGTGGCGATGCTGGACAGCATCCACTTCCGCCGGGCGCTGCCGCCGACCGCCGCGGGCGAAACCTTCTACGCCACGCGCACCGAGAGCCTGCTGGATGTGCTGCTGGCGCGGCCCATCGCCATGCGCGAGTCCAGCTACTCGGCGCCGCTGGCGGCAGTGGCTTTCAACCGCCAGAGCGTGGAGCAGGGCGGCGACGTGGTGCGCACCTTCCCGCGGCTGTTGCACGGTGGCGCGCACCTGGCGGACCCGGACGCGCAGCGCGCGGGCGACATCGCGGCGCGGGCGCTGCTGGGTGCCGCGGGGGGGCTGGTCGTGGCCGCGGGGCTGTTCGCGCTGGCGGCGCGGTGGCGCTCGCGCCGCCGGGGCATTCCCTGGCGCTGGGCGCTCAAGGACGTGGTGCGCGACCGCACCCGCGTGCCGCTGCGTGCGGCGCTGCTGTGTGCCACGGCGCTGTGCCTGCTGGCCGGGCCGGTGATCGCGCTCATGGGCCACTACCACGTGCTGGGCACGGACCGCACGGGCAACGACGTGCTGGTGCAGGCGCTCAAGAGCGTGCGCACGGCCTTCGTCATCGGCAGCCTCGCCACCATCGCCACGCTGCCGCTGGCGCTGGTGTTGGGCATCGTGGCGGGCTACTTGCGCGGCTGGGCCGATGCGCTCATCCAGTACCTCTACACCGTGCTGTCGGCCGTGCCCAACGTGCTGCTGATCGCGGCCTGCGTGCTGATGGTGCAGGTGTTCATGGACCAGCACCCGGAGCTGTTCACCACGGGCGCCGAGCGCAGCGACGTGCGGCTGTTCCTGCTGTGCATCATCCTGGGCCTCACGGGCTGGGCCACGCTGTGCCGGCTGCTGCGGGCGGAGACGCTGAAGCTGCGCGAGATGGAGTACGTGCAGGCGGCCACGGCCTTCGGCCTGCCGGCCGGGCGCATCATGCTGCGCCACATCCTGCCCAACACGCTGCACCTGGTGCTGATCACGACGGTGCTGGATTTCTCCTCGCTGGTGCTCTACGAGGCGGTGCTGAGCTACGTGGGCGTGGGCGTGGACCCGTCGCTCAACAGCTTCGGCGGCATGATCAACCTGGCCCGCAGCGAGATGAGCCGCGACCCGCTGGTGTGGTGGAGCTTCACGTCCGCCTTCTTCTTCATGCTGGCGCTGGTGCTGTCGGCGAATCTGCTGGCGGACGGGGTGCGCGACGCGTTCGACCCGCGGGCGCGGGCGTTGCGGGTGCAACGGGGGTGAGGAGCGATGAGCCTTGACAGCGCTGCGCATGCCGTTAGCCAAGCCACCTCGCCTTCTGCTTCGTCATGCCCGCGAAAGCGGGCATCCACGAGCGCCGAGGTGTCGCCTCGAACTGCACCGCGCGGAGCCGGCGTCGGCGTGCCTTCAGCCCGGCAGGCGTGGATGCCCGCTTTCGCGGGCATGACGGATTGGAGGGCGTGGCGCCCTTGCCATCGGCCTGCCGAGAAACGCATTCCTGCCGATGTGCTGAACGGAGCGCAATGACACAGGCATCCCTCACCTCCAACGCCCTCCAGGCCCGCGACCTCGACGTCCACATTGACACCGACGCCGGCAGCCTGGCCGTGGTGGATGCGCTCTCCGTTTCGTTGCAGCAGGGCCGCACCGTGGCGCTGGTGGGCGAGAGCGGCTGCGGCAAGAGCATCACGGCGCTGGCGCTGATGCGGCTGCTGCCGGAGGCCGGGCGCATCACCGGCGGGCAGGTGCTGCTGGAAGGCGAAGACGTGCTGGCGCTGCCCGAGTCCGGCATGCGGGCGCTGCGCGGCAAGCGCATCGGGATGATCTTCCAGGAGCCCGCCACCAGCCTGGACCCGGTGATGACGGTGGGCTACCAGGTCGTCGAGGCCATTGAGCGCCACCTGCCCCTGCGCGGCCGCGAGGCGCGCGAGCGGGCGCGCCAGTGGCTGCAGCGCGTTGGGCTGCCGGAGCGCGCGTTCGAGAGCTACCCGTTCACGCTCAGCGGCGGGCAAAAGCAGCGCGTGATGATCGCCATGGTGCTGTCCACCGAGCCGGACTACCTGCTGGCCGACGAGCCCACCACGGCGCTGGACGTGACCGTGCAGGCCCAGGTGATGGCGCTGCTGCGCGAGCTGCAGCGCGAGCAGCGCTTGGGCCTGTTGCTGATCACGCACGACCTGGCGCTGGTCTCCGGCTTCGCCGACCAGGTGGCGCTGATGTACGCGGGCCAGATGGTGGAACTGGCGCCGGCGGGCGACTTCTTCCGCGCACCGGCCCACCCCTATGCGCAGGCGCTGCTGCGCGCGCTGCCGGACGCGCAGCGGCGCGACGAGCCGCTGGCCGCCATCGCCGGCAGCGTGCCGGGCCTGTCGGAGCGCTTGGGCGGCTGCCGCTTCAAGCAGCGCTGCCCGCACGCCATGCCGGCGTGCGGCGAGCCCGTGCCGCTGTTCCTGCCGGGCGCGGGCCGGGAAGTGCGCTGCGTCCTCTATGCCCCTGGCGCCGTGCCGCCCACGCCACGCGAAACGGCCCAGGCGCTGCAGGCTGCGGCGCCGGCATCCGCCACGGCCGATGGCGCACCCAAGGCCGACGGCGCGCCGCTACTGGAAGTCTCGAACCTGTCCGTGGGCTTTCCCATCCGCAAGGGCCTGTTGCGCCGCGTGGTGGGCCACGTGGACGCCGTGCAAGGCGTGAGCTTCACCATGCGTGCCGGCCGCACGCTGGCGCTGGTGGGCGAAAGCGGCAGCGGCAAGACGACCACCGGCAAAGCCATCGTGCAGTTGCTGCGCCGGCAGGCGCGGGTGACGGGGCAGGCGCTGCTGCAGGGCGTGGACTTGTTCCGCCTGGAGGGCGATGCGCTGCGCGAGGCGCGGGCGCAGGCCCAGATCGTGTTCCAGGACCCGTTCGGCTCGCTCAACCCGCGCCTGCGCGTGGCCGAGCTGCTGGAGGAGGGTTTACAGGCGTTGCTGCCGCAACTCCCGGCCGGCGAGCGCCGCGCGCGCGTGGAGGCGCTGGCGCGTCAGGTCGGCCTGCCCGCGGACGCGCTGCAGCGCTGGCCGCACGAGTTCTCGGGCGGCCAGCGGCAGCGCATTGCCATCGCGCGGGCGCTGGCCGTGCAGCCGCGGCTGCTGGTGTGCGACGAGCCCACGTCGGCGCTGGACGTGTCGGTGCAGGCGCAGATCCTGAACCTGCTGCGCGAGCTGCAGCAGCGCCTGGGGCTGGCCTACCTTTTCATCACGCACAACATCGGCGTGGTGGGCTACCTCGCGCACGAGGTGGCGGTGATGCAGGGCGGGCGCATCGTGGAGCTGGGCAGCGCCGAGCAGGTGCTGCATGAGCCGCGGCACGAGTACACCAGGAGCCTGCTGGCGGCGGTGCCGCGGCTGGTGGTGCCGGCGGGATAAATCAATCGCAAGCTTGTAGGAGGCCTACATCACTTTCCTTGCTCTGGGGTAAGAGCGGGGAGCTTGGCTGGCCAGGGGCGCAAAAAAGCCGCCCGCAGGCGGCTGTTTTGCAGGAGCGGGGCTGCCTCAGGCGCCCAGGGCTTCCATGGCGCGGGCGGTGATCTCGTCCACCGTGCCCAGGCCGCTGATGCGGGCGTAGCGCGGGGCCACGGCGTCGCCGGTGGCGGCCCAAGTGGCGTAGTAGTCCACCAGCGGGCGGGTCTGGCTCTGGTAGACCTCCAGGCGCTTGCGCACGGTCTCTTCCTTGTCGTCGTCGCGCTGGATCAGGGCTTCGCCGGTCTCGTCGTCCACGCCTGCGGTCTTGGGCGGGTTGAACTTGACGTGGTAGGTGCGGCCCGACGCCACGTGCACGCGGCGGCCAGCCATGCGCTCGATGATGTTCTCGTCGGGCACGTCGATTTCGAGCACGACATCCAGCTTCACGCCGGCTTCACGCATGGCCTGGGCCTGCGGAATGGTGCGGGGGAAACCATCGAACAGGAAGCCTTGCGCGCAGTCCGGCTGCGCGATGCGGTCCTTCACCAGGCCGATGATGATGTCGTCGCTCACCAGGCCGCCCGCGTCCATGACCTTCTTGGCTTCCAGGCCCAGCGGGGTGCCAGCCTTGACGGCCGCGCGCAGCATGTCGCCAGTGGAAATCTGCGGGATTCCATACTTCTGGCAGATGAAGGCGGCTTGCGTCCCTTTGCCGGCGCCCGGTGCGCCCAGAAGAATCAGTCTCATTGGGTTCCTTGAATGATGGAATGCGCCCCTGGGAAGGGCTTTCGACCGGCCAGGGCGGCCGGTATTGTCTCGAATGAGAATAACACGCGTGCCTTTGCACCAAGCTGACGCGAAGCAAGGCGGCAGGGCTGGAAAACCCCCCATGCCGCGTGATCCTCCTCACGTTATCGGCCCACTCTCGATGCGGGTGTCAGCGTGAAGTCAGCTTGATGGGCTCATGCCATGAGCCCCTTGCGTCAGGTTTGCGCGAGCAGCGCGCGCACGCGCTCCAGGTCCGCGGGCGTGTCCACACCGGGGCCGGGGGCCTGCGCCGCGACGTGCACGGCGATGCGCTCGCCATGCCACAGCACGCGCAACTGCTCCAGCGACTCGATGCGCTCCAGCGGCGAGGGCTCCAGCGTCGGGTAGCGGCGCAGAAAGCCCGCGCGGTAGGCGTACAGGCCGATGTGACGCAGCGGCGCGGGGCTGGGCAGCGCGTCAGGCGGCACGGCGTCGCGCCAGAAGGGCACGTTGGCGCGGGTGAAGTAGAGGGCGCGGCCGGCGGCGTCCAGCACCACCTTCACCACGTTGGGGTTGCGCCAGTCGGCCTCGCTCTCGATGGCGTGGGCGGCGGTGCCCATCACGCAGTCTTCGCGCTGCACCAGCAGCTCGGCGCAGGCGTCGATGAGCGCGGGGTCGATCAGCGGCTCGTCGCCCTGCACGTTGACCACGATGTCCTCGCCGTCCAGGCCCAGCAGCGTGCAGGCCTGGGCCAGGCGGTCGCTGCCGTTGGCGTGGCCCTTGTCGGTGAGCACGGCCTCAACGCCATGCGCGGCGCAGGCCTGCACGATGCGCTCGTCGTCCGCCGCCACCACCACGCGCTGCGCGGCCGATTGCGCGGCACGCTGCGCCACGCGCACGACCATAGGCAGGCCCGCAATGTCGGCCAGCGGCTTGTCGGCCAGCCGCGTCGAGGCCAGCCGCGCGGGGATGAGCACGGTGAAGGCGGCGGCCGTGGCGGCCGCGCTGGCCGGCACCAGGCTCATACCGCGGCGGCGTCGCCGGCGGCCGGCGCCAGCGGCGCGGCCGGCGCGTCCACGGCGCGGGCTTCGCTTTCCAGCATCACGGGCAGGCCGTCGCGTATGGGGAAGGCCAGCCGGTCGGCCGGGCACAGCAGCTCGCGCGGCTGCAGTTGCGTGTCGCGCAGCAGCTCCAGCGGGCCTTTGCACACCGGGCATACCAGCAGTTCAATCAGTCGGTGGTCAAGGCTCATGGTTCACAAGGAAGAAGCGGGAAGCAGCCGGGCCAGCGCGGCCACGAAGGCGTCGGGGAGGGCGAAGTCTAGCGCCACGACCCAGATGTGCGTCCCGGCGCAGCGGGCGGGAGCAAGCTTGATGGCGTCCTTCTCCGTCAGCACCACATCGGCCGTGCCGGCGGGCCAGGGCAGCGTGGCGTAGTCGTGGTGGTCCGGCACGGGGCAGGGCGTGAAGCTCAGTCCCTGGGCCTGCAGCATGTCGAAGAAGCGCTGCGGCGCGCCTATGCCGGCCGCGGCCAGCAGCGGCTTGCCTTTCAGGGCCTGCAGCGCGGCCAGGCTGCACGGCCGGCCGGCCCACCAGTCGGCCAGCTCCACCGCGCCGGCCAGGCGGCGCTGCGCGCACCAGCCCGCCAGCGGCGTGCTGGGCGCGGCGGCGTTGTAGAGCACCAGGCTGCGCGGCGGCACGGCGTGCGGCAGCCGCTGGCGCAGCGGGCCGGCGGGCAAGGTGAACCCGTTGCCGGCGCCACGATCGTCGAAGACGATGACCTGCGCGTCGCGCGCCAGCCGCCAGTGCTGCAGGCCGTCATCGGCCAGCAGCAGGTTCACTTCGGGGTGGGCCTGGCGCAGCGCGCGCGCGGCGGCGATGCGGTCGCGGCCCACCACCACGGGGGCGGCGCTGCGCAGGTGTATGAGCAGCGGCTCGTCGCCCACGTCGCGCGCGGCGCTGTCGCGTTGGACTTGCACCACGGCCTCGCCCTGGCGGCCATGGCCGCGCGAGATCACGCCCGGCGTCCAGCCCAGCGCGCGCAGCGCCTGCACCAGCGCGATGACGGTGGGCGTCTTGCCGGCGCCGCCGACGATGAGGTTGCCCACCACGACCAGGGGCAAGCCGGTGGCTTCAGGTGCTGTCTTGCGCCGCTGGCGCTCGGCCAGGGCTTCGTAGAGGGCGGACAGCGGCCACAGCAGCCGCGCCACGATGGAGGGCGCCGCTTGCCACCACTGGCGCTGCAGCCAGCCGGCCAGGCGCGAGCCCGTGCCGCGCGAGGCCGCAGCCTCAGTGCTGGCCACCGGACTGCGCGGCAAAGGTCAGCCGCGACAGGCCCACGCGGCGCGCGGCGTCCAGCACGTTGACCACGGACTGGTGCGCGGCGGTGGCGTCGGCGCTGACGATGAGCAGCGGCTGCTGCAGCCCCTGGGCGCTGGCGCGCAGCTCGGCCGCGAGCACTTCCACGCTGCGGCCCTCGACGGCGCGGTTGTTGATGGCGTAACGGCCGTCGGCGGCCACGGCCACCACGATCTCCTGGGGCTTTTGATCCACGGGCTTGGTGCTGGCGGTGGGCAGCGTCACGTCCAGCGCCGTGTAGCGGCTGTAGGTGGTGGACAGCATCAGGAAGATGAGCACCACCAGCAGCACGTCGATGAAGGGGATCAGGTTGATCTCCGGCTCGTCGCGGCGCGGCTTGCGGAAATTCATGGCGCTGGGCTCGCTGTGGCTGCCGTCAAGCGGGGCGTGCCGTGTGGCGCAGCAGCAGCGGCATGAGCTGCTCGGCGGCCAGTTCCAGCGACAGGGCGTAGTCGTCCACGCGGGCGCGGAAGTGGCGGTAGAACAGCAGCGTGGGAATGGCGATCACGAGGCCGAAGGCCGTGTTGTAGAGCGCCACCGAAATGCCGTGCGCCAGCGCCTGCGGGTTGCCGCCGCCGGGCGTCTGCGAGCCGAAGATCTCGATCATGCCCACCACGGTGCCGAAAAGGCCCAGCAGCGGCGCGGCCGAGGCGATGCTGCCCAGCGCGCTCAGGTAGCGCTCCAGCCCGTGCACGGCCGCGCGCCCGGCGCTCTCCAACGACTGGCGCAGCCGCTCCTCGCTGATGCGCGGCTCCCGCTGCGCGCTGCGCAGCCCCGCCGCCAGCACCTGGCCCAACACGGAATGCTGTTCGAGCTTCTCGGCCACGTCCGGCGCGGGCAGGCCGCCGCGCACGAGGGCCAAGACTTCGTCGAGCAGCTTGGGCGGCACGATGCGCGCGCCGCGCAGGCTCAAGAGCCGCTCGATGATCAGCGCCAAGGCCAGCACCGAGCACAGCAGCAGCGGCCAAATGGGCCAGCCGGCGGCTTGTATGATCGAAAACAAGGCGTCCCCGGAACGTGTATGACTAGGAACCGGGACTTCAAAGACGCTGCAAACGCTGGCCCGGACAAACCGTCAATTATGCCCAAGGGCCCCCGCGCGCTTGGCGCGTGCAGGTCCGTGCACCCCCACCTGTCCACCGTTGCTGTGGACAAGTTTGTGATTTGCGCAGGGACAGCGTTCGGAACTGCTTGTCAGCCGGGCGCGGGCGCTGGGCTGCATCTTTTTTAAGCACTGTTTTTTTCAGGAGAACCGCATGGCCGAGCCGAGCACGATGGCGCGCCAGGTCTGGGGCGTGGCCGGCCTGCTGCTGGCCATGGGCGACGCGCTGGCGGCGCGCTTTGGTGCGTGCACCGTGCGCGGCGAGCTCTCCGGCTTCACCCGCGCGGCCAGCGGCCACTGCTACTTCACGCTCAAGGACGCCGAGGGCCAGGCCGCCGCGCTGCGCTGCGCCATGTTCCGCCGCGCCGCGTCGCTGGTGGACTTCAATCCGCGTGACGGGCTGCAGGTGGAGCTGCGCGGGCGCGTGGCGGTGTACGAGCCGCGCGGCGAGCTGCAGTTCGTGGTGGAGGGCATGCAGCTCGTGGGCTCAGGCTCGCTCTATGAGCAGTTCCTGCGCCTGAAGGAGCGGTTGCAGGCGCAGGGGCTGTTCGACGCCGAGCGCAAGCGGCCGCTGCCGCGCTTTCCGCGTCGCGTGGGCGTGGTCACGTCGCTGGCCGCGGCGGCGCTGCGCGACGTGCTCACCACGCTGGCGCGGCGCGCGCCGCAGGTGGAGGTGGTGATCTATCCCAGCCCCGTGCAGGGCGCCGAGGCGCCGGCGGCGCTGGTGGCCGCGCTGCAGCAGGCCAACGAGCGCGCCGAGGTGGACGTGCTCATCCTCTGCCGCGGCGGCGGCTCGCTGGAAGACCTGTGGGCCTTCAACGACGAGCGCGTGGTGCACGCGGTGGCGGCCAGCGACATCCCGCTGGTGTGCGGCGTGGGCCACGAGACCGACGTGAGCCTGGCCGACTTCGCCGCCGACCTGCGCGCACCCACGCCCACCGCCGCGGCGGAGCTGGCGGCGCCATCGCAGGCCGAGTGCGTGGAGCAGCTTGCGGCGCTGGCGCGGCGCATGCGCCGCCAGGTGCAGCGCCAACTGGAGCGCCAGGCCCAGGACCTGGACCAACGCGCGCTGCAGCTCGCCCGCCCCGGCGCCGTGCTGGCCCGCCACGCGCAGCAGCTCGACCGGCTGGAGGAGCGCGCCCGCCACGCGCTGCGCCACGCGCTGCAGCGCGCGGCCGAGGCACCGCAGCGGCTGGCCGCGCGCCTGGAGCGCGCGCAGGGCGTGCAGCGCGAGCGCGCCGCCGTGCGGTTGCAGGCCCTGGCGCAACGGCTGCAGCGGGCCCAGGGCGTGCGCCGCCAGCGCCTGGGCTTGGAGCTGCAAGGCGTGGAGGCGCGGCTGTCGGCGCTGGACCCGCACCGCGTGCTCTCGCGCGGCTACGCCTGGGTCACGGACGAGGCGGGCAGCCCCATCGTCTGCGCGCGCGGCCTGGTGCCTGGACAGCAGGTGCAGGCCGTGTGGAGCGACGGCCGAGCCCTGGCCCAGGTTCAACAGGTGAAACTCGACGGGGAGCGCTGAAAGGCCTTCAAAGCCCAAGGCCCTTGCACACCCGGCGAGGGCCTTCGTGCACTCCTACAATCACCCCGGCTTTGCCCTCTGCGCGTCTTTTGACGTGCATCAATGAACACAGGAGAAAAGATGGAACACGTGCTGCCCCCGCTGCCCTACGGCTACGACGACCTCGCCCCCCACTACAGCCGCGAAACGCTGGAGTACCACCACGACAAGCACCACAACGCCTATGTCGTGAACCTGAACAACCTCCAGAAGGGCACTGAGTTCGAGAGCATGGCCCTCGAGGACATCATCAAGAAGTCCTCCGGCGGCATCTACAACAACGCCGCGCAGATCTGGAACCACACCTTCTTCTGGAGCTGCATGAAGCCCAATGGCGGCGGCGAGCCCAGCGGCGCACTGGCCCAGGCCATCACCGCCAAGTTCGGCTCCTACGCCGCCTTCCGCGAAGCCTTCGTCAAGAGCGCCGTGGGCAACTTCGGCTCGGGCTGGACCTGGCTGGTGAAGAAGGCCGACGGCAGCGTGGACATCGTCAACATGGGCGCCGCCGGCACCCCGCTGACCACCGGCGACAAGCCGCTGCTGACCGTGGACGTGTGGGAACACGCCTACTACATCGACTACCGCAACCTGCGTCCCAAGTTTGTCGAGACCTTCCTCGACAAGCTGGTGAACTGGGAGTTCGCGGAAGGCAACTTCGCCGCCTAAGAGCGGCTCAAAGCCCGGCGGCGCTCCGGGGCGGGTGCCGCATGACGGCTTGATCAGTGTCAAAAGGCCGATCTCGCGATCGGCCTTTGTCTTTCAGCGCACCGAATTGAAGACGGGGCCTTTAAGCTTCGCGCCGGCCTGGATGCCTCGCTTGGCAAACCAGCCCTGGTTCATCTCCAGCGCATAGCGCACCGGCTTGTCCGAGCAGTGGGAGTCCAGCGTCTGCGGCTTCATGTCGGCGATGTTCACCACCGTCCCGTCATCGGCCAGGAAGGCGATGGACAGCGGCAGCAGCGTGTTCTTCATCCAGAAGCACTGCGGCGCCGGCTGCTCGAACACGAACAGCATGCCTTCGTGAGCCGCCATCTCGCGCCTGTACATCAGGCCGGTGGCGCGCTGCTCCGGGCTGAGCGCCACTTCGGCGCGGATGTTGTGCATGCCCGCGTTGAGCGTGATGGTTTCGAGCTGCTGGGGCTGGCCTTGCTGCGCGATGGCAGGCGAGGTGGTGATCACCAGGGCCAACAGCCCCGCAAGGGATGCGCGTGTCTTGATCTTGATCATGCCGTCACCAGGGGATGACCCTAGATTATCCGGCGTCGTCGGGCCTGTGGCCGGCGCGCGCCTGTCGCCGATGAACGCTTCCACCGCCACCTTCGCCCCCAGCACCCCCGAACAGCACGACCTCGCCGTACTGGACGATCCGCAAGAGCAGCAGCGCTTCACGCGCTGGCGCGTGGACCGCCAGGGGCGGCGCATGGGCGAATCGGTGCTGCGCCTCTCCGGCATGTGGTGTGCCGCCTGTGCCGACACCATCGAGCAGGCGCTGGCCGCGGTGCCGGGCGTCGAGTCGGCCCGCGTGAGCGCCTCGGCCGAGCGGGCGCGCATCGAGTGGGATCCGCAGCGCGTGCGCGTGGCCGACATGGTGCAGGCCATTCGCCGCGCCGGTTACGACGCCGTGCCCGACGCCGCGGAGCCCGCGCGGGCGCTGCGCGTGACGGAGAACCGGCAGGCCATCTGGCGGCTCTTCGTGGCCTGGTTTTGCATGATGCAGGTGATGATGATGGCCACGCCCATCTACGTCGCCCGCCCTGGCGAGATGGCGCCGGACCTGCGCCAGCTCCTCAACTGGGGCTCGTGGGTGCTGAGCATTCCGTTGGTGTGGTGGTCGGCCGCGCCTTTCCTCAAGGGCGCCTGGCGCAGCCTTCGCACCCGCCGCATAGGCATGGACGTGCCCGTGGCGCTGGGCGTGCTGGTGACCTTCATCGCCAGCAGCGGCGCGACTTTTGATCCGGGCGGCATCTTCGGTCACGAGGTCTATTTCGACTCGCTGTCCATGTTCGTGAGCTTCCTGCTGGCCGGGCGCTACCTGGAGATGCGCGCGCGCCACCGCGTGGCCGCCACGCTGGAAGAAGCACTGGCGCGCATGCCGCAAAGCGCCAGCCGCGTGCGCGAGGACGGCAGCCTGGAAACCGTGAGCGTGTACGCGCTGCGCCCGGGCGACCTGGTGCAGGTGGCGCTGGGCGAGAGCTTCCCGGCCGACGGCGAACTGGTGGAGGGCCGGACCCAGGCCGACGAGTCGCTGCTCAGCGGCGAGTCGCGCCCTGTGCCGCGCGGCGCGGGCGACGCGCTGGTGGGCGGCTCGGTCAACGTGGGCGCCCCGGTGCGCATGCGCGTGCACCGCGTGGGCGCGGACACGCGCTACGAGCACATCGTGGCCTTGATGCAGCAGGCGCTCACCGAGCGGCCCGCGCTGGCGCGCGCGGCCGACCGTTGGGCGCGGCCTTTCCTGTGGGTGGTGCTCGCACTGGCCGCGGGCGCCTCGCTGGCGTGGAGCTTTATTGACCCGTCGCGCGCGGTGTGGGTGGCGGTGTCGGTGCTCATCGTCACCTGTCCCTGCGCGCTGTCACTGGCCGCGCCCTCGGTGATGGTGGCCGCCGCCGGCGGCCTGGCCCGCCGCGGCGTGCTGCTGCAGCGGCTGGATGCGCTGGAAGCACTGGCGCGCGTGCGCCATCTCTTCATAGACAAGACCGGCACGCTGACCGAGGACAGCCTCGCGCTGCGTGAAATCGTTCACGCTCAATCGTTGAGCGCGCACGAAGCTGCGGCGCTGCGGCCGCGCGCTGCGGCGATGGCGCGCTGGTCCACGCACCCGCTGTCGCGGGCGCTCGTCCAGGCCGTGGAGCAGGGCGGGGCGGATGCGGCCATGGTGCCCTCTGCAGACGGCTGGACGCAGGTGCGTGAGCAACCAGGCCAGGGCCTGAGCGCGCTGGACGCCCAGGGCGTGGAGTGGCGCTTGGGCCGTGCCTCCTGGGTGGCTGATGCGCCCGTGGAGGATGGCAGCGACGCGCTGCAGGCCGCCTTTGGCCCGCGCGGGCAGGTGCTGCTGACCTTCTGTTTTGAAGAGCGGCTGCGCGAGGATGCCGCCGCCGCCATGGCCGCGCTGCGTGCGGCCGGCATGGAGCCGGCGCTGCTGTCGGGCGACGCGCCCTCGCGTGTGCAGCGCGTGGCTCAGCGCCTGAGCCTGCCCGTGGCCGCCGCCGGCGCCACGCCGGAGGCCAAGCTGCAGGCCGTGCGCGAAGCGCAGGCGCGTGGCGAAGTGGTGGCCATGGTGGGTGACGGCGTCAACGACGCGCCAGTGCTGGCGCAGGCCGACGTGTCTTTCGCGATGGGCGAGGGCGCGCTGGTGGCGCGGGCGCATGCCGATGCCATCCTGCCCTCACAAAGGCTTCAAGCATTGGCCGATGCGCGCAGTATTGCCGCCAAGGCCATGAGTGTGGTGCGGCAAAATATTGCCTGGGCCGCGCTCTACAACCTGGCCTGCATTCCGCTGGCGCTGGCCGGCTGGCTCCCGCCGTGGGCTGCCGGCCTGGGCATGGCAGCGAGCTCACTGCTCGTGGTGGGCAACTCGCTGCGCCTGGCGCGCTGAGGAACGATGGAAATCCTGTACCTGCTCATTCCGCTGTCGGCGCTGCTGGTGTTGATCATCATCGGTGTCTTCGGCTGGGCCCTGCACGGCGGGCAGTTCGACGATCTCGAACGAGAAGGCGAGCGCATTCTGAACACGGATGGGGAAGCGTTGACGGTAATCAAGCTTGGCGAAAGCTCGGCGCCGAACAATGCGCCCCGGGTGGATTCTCACTAAGAAGGAGGCCAGTGATGGCTCAAGCGGCGCAACCGGGAAGACCGGTTTACAGCGACGCCCCCGTGCGAATGTTCGCAGTGGCGGCGGTGCTTTGGGGTGTGGTGGGCATGTTGGTGGGCGTTTTCGTCGCCACCCAGCTTGCTTTCCCTGATCTTACATTCGGCATTCCCTGGTTGAGCTACGGACGTTTGCGTCCGCTGCACACCAATGCGGTCATCTTCGCCTTCGGCGGCTGCGCGCTGTTTGCCACGTCCTACCACGTGGTGCAGCGTACCTGCCAGACGCGCCTGTTCGCGCCTGGCCTGGCCATGTTCACGTTCTGGGCCTGGCAACTGATCATCGTCGCGGCGGCCGTGACGCTGCCCCTGGGCTACACCTCCGGCAAGGAATACGCCGAGCTGGAGTGGCCCATCGACATCCTGATCGCCGTCACCTGGGTTTCCTACGCGATCGTGTTCTTCGGCACGGTCGGCACCCGCAAGGTGCGCCACATCTACGTGGCCAACTGGTTCTTCGGCGCCTTCATCATCGCCGTGGCCCTGCTGCACATCGTCAACAGCGCCGCCATCCCCGTGAGCCTGTTCAAGAGCTACTCGGCCTACGCCGGTGTTCAAGATGCCATGGTGCAGTGGTGGTACGGCCATAACGCAGTGGGCTTCTTCCTGACCGCGGGCTTCCTGGGCATGATGTATTACTACATCCCCAAGCAGGCCGAGCGCCCGGTGTACTCGTATCGCCTGTCGATCGTGCACTTCTGGGCCCTGATCTTCACGTACATGTGGGCGGGCCCCCACCACCTGCACTACACGGCTCTGCCGGACTGGACGCAGAGCGTGGGCATGATCTTCTCGCTGGTGCTGCTGGCTCCGAGCTGGGGCGGCATGATCAACGGCATCATGACCCTGTCGGGCGCCTGGCATAAGCTGCGCGACGACGCGATCCTGAAGTTCCTGATCGTTGCGCTGTCGTTCTACGGCATGTCGACCTTCGAAGGTCCGATGATGTCCATCAAGACCGTCAACGCCCTGTCGCACTTCACCGACTGGACCGTGGGCCACGTGCACTCCGGCGCCCTGGGCTGGGTGGGCATGATCTCGATCGGCTCGCTGTACTTCCTGATCCCGCGCATGTTCGGCCGCAAGACGATGTACAGCACCCGCGCCATCGAGCTGCACTTCTGGGTGGCCACCATCGGCATCGTGCTCTACATCGCCGCCATGTGGATTGCCGGCGTGATGCAGGGCCTGATGTGGCGCGCCGTGAACCCCGACGGCACGCTGGTCTACAGCTTCGTCGAGAGCGTGAAGGCCACGTACCCGTTCTACATCATCCGTATGGTCGGCGGCCTGCTGTACCTGAGCGGCATGGTGATCATGCTGTGGAACACGATCATGACCGTGCGCAGCGGCAAGGTCGTCGAGACGCCGGTGCCCATGGTTGCGGCTGCCCACGCCTGATTGGATTGAGGAAAGACCGACATGGCACACGCAAATCCGACTGGTCACGAGAAGATTGAGACCAGCAACTTCCTGATGATCGTGCTGATCCTGATCACGGTCGCCTTCGGCGGCCTGGTTGAGATCGTTCCGCTGTTCTTCCAGCACAGCACGACCAAGCCGGTGGAAAACCTCAAGCCGTACACGGCGCTGCAGCTCGCAGGCCGGGACGTCTACATCCGCGAAGGCTGCTACAACTGCCACTCGCAGATGGTGCGTCCCTTCCGCGCCGAGACGCTGCGCTACGGCCACTACTCCACGGCCGGCGAGTTCGTTTACGACCATCCCTTCCAGTGGGGCTCCAAGCGCACCGGTCCTGACCTGCACCGCGTGGGCGGCAAGTACAGCGACGACTGGCACCGCATTCACCTGAACAACCCGCGTGACGTGGTGCCGGAGTCCAACATGCCGGCTTACCCGTGGCTGGAAAAGGCCGCGCTCAACCCGGCGGACCTGGCACCCAAGATGTCGGCGCTTCGCAAGGTGGGCGTGCCCTACAGCGACGACGAGATCGCCAAGGCGGCCGACGAGGTCAAGGGCAAGACCGAGCTCGATGCGGTCGTGTCCTACCTCCAGGTGCTGGGCACCGCGCTGAAGTAAACCAGACCCCGGAGCCAAAGCGATGGACTTCGACATCAACGTCCTGCGCAGCGTCGTGACCTTGTTCAGCTTCGTGCTGTTCATCGGCCTCGCGCTGTGGACCTGGAGCAAGCGTCAGCTTTCCCAACATGACGCGGCGGCACAACTGCCCTTCATTGATGAGGATGACGAGCCCGTCGCTGCGGCCGCGGCCCGCTTCCAAGGGAGTAAGTAATGAGTGATTTCTTCAACAGTGGCTGGTCCTGGTACGTGATCGCCATTGTGGTGGGCGGCCTGGCGTTCTGCCTGTTCGTCCTGATGGTGGCCAGCAAAACCAAGCCCATGGCTGCCGACAACACGACCGGCCATATCTGGGACGAGGACCTGCGCGAACTGAACAACCCGCTGCCGCGCTGGTGGCTGTGGCTGTTCATCATCACGGTGATCTTCGCCGCGGTGTACCTGGCCCTGTATCCGGGCCTGGGTTCCAGCCAGGGCGCCTTCAACTGGTCCAGCCGTGGCCAGTACGAGGCCGAGCAGGAGAAGGCCCGCGCCGCCATGGCGCCGGTCTACGCCAAGTACGTGACCATGACGGCCGAGCAGCTTGCTCAGGACCCGGCGGCCATGGGCATCGGCGAGCGCCTGTTCGTCAACACCTGCGCCGGTTGCCACGGCTCGGATGCCCGCGGCGGCAAGGGCTTCCCCAACCTGACCGACACCGACTGGCTGTATGGCGGCTCGCACGACACCATCAAGCAGACCATCACCGGTGGCCGCCAGGGCATGATGCCCCCGATGGCCGAAGCCATCGGCGGTGGCGAGAACGTGCGCAACGTTGCCAACTACGTGCTGAGCCTCTCCGGCAGCCCGCATAACGCGGTCTACGCCCAACTGGGCAAGGAGAAGTTCACCACCGTGTGCGCGGCCTGCCACGGCGCCGACGGCAAGGGCAACCAGGCCATGGGCGCTCCCAACCTGACCGACAAGGTCTGGCTGCACGGCTGGGGCGAGCAGGCGATCATGAACATGGTCAACAACGGCAAGACCAACGTCATGCCGGCCCATGCTTCGCGCCTGAACCCCGAGCAGATCCACGTGCTGGCTGCCTATGTGTGGAGCCTGTCCAACAAGGGCGGCGCCGCCACGCCGGCGCAGTAATCGCCAGCGGTGTTTGGCGGGGGGGCTCATGTCCGCATGAGCGGGGCCACCCCGCCAAACCAAAGAAAAAAGCGCGCGCCAAGCCGGTTTCGGCTCTGGCGCGCGATGTCTTTTGGGGGCGGCGGCATGGGCCTGGGGCGGCTTGACGGCTCGGGCCCGCGCCGTGCTCCCTCTGTTTTCATTTCCACGTTCGTCGTGCCGTGTCGGCCCTCCGGCCGGCGCGGTGCCCGTGAACCGAGGCAGTATCCCTGATGGACCGCAAGACCGACAAACAGGCCGGCAATGGCCAGCGCGTGCCGTGGTGGCGCGTGCGCATGATGTGGCTGGTGGTGGGTGGCCCGCTGGCCGTGGTGGTGGCGGCCCTCGTCACCGCCGTCATCGCCATCCGTGGGGCGGACGTGGTCATAGGCTCCGGCGCGGCGCCGCAGTCGCAGCAGCCCGCGGAAGATTCCTCAGGCGACATGCGCCCCGCCATAGAGGCGCGCAACAAGGCAGCCGCCGAAGCCGCCGCAGTCGGAGCCTCTTCGGCTCAACGCTAGCCCCGGGTCAACGCTAGGACGGGGCAGGGCGGCCGCGCGCAAGAATGGCCGCCAGGAGGTGATCGACATGACGACAACCCCTCGTGCCCAAGCGGTGATGCTGGTGGCCTGGCCTTCGTTCCTGATGGCCGCGGTGCTGGAGATGCTGGTGTTCGCGCTGGTGGATCCGCACGACCTGCTCGGTGCTGGTGCCATACCGGCCGAGCTCACGCCTACCGGCGTGTACTCGCTGGCCTTCTTCCTGTTCTGGGCCGTGATCGCCGCGGCCGGCGCCCTGGGCCACTGGCTGGGTACCCCGCCCAACGCGGTCGACGCCGGCCATATGCACGGCGCCCACGGCCACTGAAAGACCGTTTCCACGGCCGAAGACGGCAACAAAAATGGCGCCCGCGGGCGCCATTTTTATTTGAAGCCGTAGGGCGGGCCGTCAGCAGGCGGCGCCGTTGACCAGCTTTTGCAGGCCATCCTGGTTCACGATGCGAATCTGGCGCTGCTTCACTTCGAGCAGGCCTTCTTCCTGGAACTTGGAGAAGGTGCGGCTCACCGTTTCCAGCTTCAGGCCCAGGTAGCTGCCGATTTCCTCGCGCGTCATGCGCAGGATGAGCGAGGAGGCCGAGAAACCGCGTGCCTGAAGGCGCTGCGTGAGGTTCAGCAGAAAGGCCGCCAGGCGCTCTTCGGCGCGCATGCTGCCCAACAGCAGCATGACGCCATGATCGCGAACTATTTCACGGCTCATGATCTTGTGAAGCTGGCGCTGCAGGTCGGAGAACTCGCGCGAGAGCTCTTCGAGCTGGCCGTAGTGGATGACGCAGACCTGGGAATCTTCCAGCGCCACGGCGTCCACCGTGTGGCGGTCGCTGCCGATGCCATCCAGGCCCAGCAACTCGCCGGCCATTTGGAAGCCCGTGACCTGATCGCGGCCATCCTCAGCCGAGACGCAGGTCTTGAAGAAGCCCGTGCGCACCGCGTAGAGCGACTGGAAGACGTCGCCGGCGCGGAACAGCGTGTCGCCGCGCACCACCGAGCGCCGCGTGGCCACCATGGTGTCCAGCTGCTCCAGGTCCGTGCGCGACAGGCCCACCGGCAGGCACAGCTCACGCAGGTTGCAACTGGAGCAGGCGACCTTGAAAGGTTCAGAGCGAATGGGCGGCAGAGTGCTGTTCATGTTGCATCGCGATGCCGTGGCGGCACATCCGGCCGCCTGGGCGCAGGTTTCTTCAGGAGAGTCAGCGGTCTTCAACATGATATGCCTCAATCACTGGCGCCATTCTTGGCGGCGCCTCAACTTGCCGACTTGAGGCACATCAAGCTCTTGTGTCCCGGGTTTGGCAAAGTGTCGCCATGCTACGCGATACATCCGCCCCCGGGCCCATCCTGACCGAAAGCTTGCTCCAGCGACTGGACGTGCCGGGGCCTCGCTACACCTCCTATCCAACCGCGGACCGCTTCGTCGAGGCGTTTGGACCGGTGGAGTACGCACAGGCCCTGGAGCAACGCGCACAAGGCGCCACGGTGGGCGGCACGCCCCCGCTGTCCCTTTACGTCCATATCCCGTTCTGCGAGTCGGTCTGCTACTACTGCGCCTGCAACAAGGTCATTACCAAGCATCACGAGCGGGCCGAGGAGTACATCCAGGCTCTGGAGGCCGAGATCGGCCTGCACGTGGCGGTGCTGGGCAAGGGCCAGTCGGTGTCGCAGCTGCATTTCGGCGGCGGCTCGCCGACCTTCCTGTCCGACGCCGAGATCGAGCGCCTGATGGCGGCCATGCGTTCGGCCTTCCGCATTGCGCCGGGTGCGGAGATCTCCATCGAGGTGGATCCGCGCACGGTCACCACCGAGCGGCTGCAGAACCTGGCCCGCATGGGCTTCAACCGCCTGAGCTTCGGCGTGCAGGACTTCGATCCCGAGGTGCAGAAGGCCGTGCACCGGGTGCAGTCTTTCGAGAGCGTGCACGAGCTGGTGGTCAGCGCCCGCGCACTGGGCTTCGAGTCGCTGAACGTGGACCTGATCTACGGACTGCCCAAGCAAACGCCCGCGTCCTTCGCCCGCACGGTGGAGCTGGTGGGCGAGCTGCGGCCGGACCGCATCGCGCTGTATGCCTACGCGCACCTGCCCCAGCGCTTCAAGCCGCAGCGCCGCATAGACCCCGAGCAACTGCCGCCGCCGGGCGACCGCGTGCAGATGCTCGGTGGCGCCATCCAGGGCTTCCTGGGTTTTGGCTATACCTACATCGGCATGGACCACTTCGCGCTGCCCGGCGACACCCTGGCTGCGGCCAAGCGCCAGGGACGGCTGCACCGCAACTTCCAGGGCTACAGCACGCAGCCGGACTGTGACCTCATAGGCCTGGGCGTGTCCTCCATTGGCCGTATGGGCGCCACGTACAGCCAGAACGCCAAGACGCTGCCGGAGTATTACGACGCCGTGCGCCAGGGGCATTTCCCCATCGTCCGTGGCCTGGCGCTCACGCGCGATGACCTCGTGCGCCGGGCGGTCATCATGGCGCTGATGTGCCAGGGCCGCGTGGAGTTCGAGTCCATCGAGCTGGCGCACCTGGTGAACATGCGCGAGTACTTCGCCGCGGAGCTGGAGTCGCTCAAGCCGCTGGTGGAGATGGGCCTGGCGGAGCTGGAGTCCGACGCCATCCAGGTGACGCCGCGCGGCTGGTACTTCGTCCGCGGCGTGGCCATGGTGTTCGACCGGCATTTGCGTGCCGATAAGACGCGCGAGCGCTTTTCCCGGATCATTTAAGGCTTCGCTTCGAGCTCCCCGCAGTACCCGCGCCTGTTTTTTCTCCGGTCATGGATGCAGCCCTCGTCTTGAGCGCCCTGTTGATGGGCCTGGCCGGATCGCCCCACTGCGTGGCCATGTGCGGCGCGGCCTGCACCGCGCTGGCCGGCCGCTGTGGCGGTGCGCGGCCGCAGCAGGCGCTGCTGGGTTTTCACCTGGGCCGTTTGCTGGGCTACGCGGCCGCGGGTGCGGTGGCGGCGGGCAGCGTCACGCTGCTGGCACGGTTTTCACAGCTCACGCCGGCGTTGCGTCCGCTGTGGACGCTGGTGCACGTGGCCGCACTGGGCCTGGGCCTGTGGCTGCTGATCAAGGGGCGGCAACCGCAGTGGCTGGAGAACTTGGGCCGCGGCACGCGGCTGGCGCCCGCGGTGGCAGCCGGGCAGGGCGGCACGTCCTCCGGCGGCTGGCAGCCCATGCTGGGTCCGGTCAAGGCCGGCCTGGCCGGCACGGCCTGGGTGGCTTGGCCCTGTGGGCTGCTGCAGTCGGCGCTGGTGGTGGCTGCGCTTGGACAGCATGCGGCTTCCGGGGCGTCCATCATGGCGGCCTTCGCAGTGGGCTCCTCGCTGGGCCTGTGGCTTGGGCCGGCGCTGTGGTGGCGCCTGGGCGCACCGGGCTCGCGCTGGCTGGCCTCAGGTGGTTGGGCGGTGCGCCTGGCCGGTCTGGGGCTGGCGTGCGCATCCGCTTGGGCGCTGGGCCACGGGCTGTGGATGCGTATCGCCGCCTGGTGCGTGAGCTGACGCGCCGGGGGGCGTCGTCACCTGGGGACAGTCCCTAGGAAGGGCGTCAAGTTCGCGTCAAGCTGCACTGCGATGCTTTGTGACTAAGTTGGCTGTGTCGCCTGGTCTTATGTAAGACACAGGACTTGAAACCGCCGTGAATAGAATGGCGGTCTGCTTCCATAACCCCCACACAGGAGCGAGTTTTCATGTACCAGCACATCAAGGTGCCCGAGGGCGGCCAGAAGATCACCGTGAACGCGGACTTCTCGCTCAACGTCCCGAACAACCCCATCGTTCCTTACATCGAGGGTGACGGCACCGGGCTGGACATCACCCCCGTGATGCTGAAAGTGGTGGACGCCGCGGTGCAGAAGGCCTACGGCGGCGAGCGCAAGATTCACTGGATGGAGGTCTACGCCGGCGAGAAGTCGACCAAGGTGTACGGCCCCGACGTGTGGCTGCCTGCCGAGACGCTGGACGTGCTGCGCGAGTACGTGGTCTCCATCAAGGGCCCGCTGACCACGCCGGTGGGCGGCGGCATCCGCTCGCTCAACGTGGCGCTGCGCCAGGAGCTGGACCTCTACGTCTGCCTGCGTCCCGTGCAGTACTTCAAGGGCGTGCCCAGCCCGCTCAAGGAGCCTGAGAAGACCAACATGGTGATCTTCCGCGAGAACTCGGAGGACATCTATGCCGGCATCGAATACGAGGCCAAGAGCGACAAGGCTCAGAAGCTTATCAAGTTCCTGATCGACGAGTTGGGCGTCAAGAAGATCCGCTTCCCCGAGACCTCCGGCATCGGCGTCAAGCCCGTGTCCATCGAGGGCACGGAGCGCCTGGTGCGCAAGGCCATCCAGTACGCCATCGACAACGACAAGCCCAGCGTGACCATCGTCCACAAGGGCAACATCATGAAGTTCACGGAAGGCGGCTTCCGTGACTGGGCCTACGCGCTGGCCAAGCGCGAGTTCGGCGCCGTGGAAATCGACGGCGGCCCGTGGTGCAAGTTCAAGAGCCCCAAGACGGGCCGCGACATCACCATCAAGGACTCCATCGCCGACGCCTTCCTGCAGCAGATCCTGCTGCGCCCGGCCGAGTACAGCGTGATTGCCACGCTCAACCTCAACGGCGACTACATCTCCGACGCGCTGGCCGCGCAGGTCGGCGGCATCGGCATCGCCCCGGGCGCCAACCTCTCCGACTCCGTGGCCTGCTTCGAAGCCACGCACGGCACGGCGCCCAAGTACGCCGGCAAGGACTACGTGAACCCCGGTTCCGAAATCCTCTCCGCCGAGATGATGCTGCGCCACATGGGCTGGACCGAGGCGGCCGACCTCATCATCAGCTCCATGGAGAAGTCCATTCAGTCCAAGAAGGTCACGTATGACTTCGCCCGCCTGATGGAAGGCGCCATGCAGGTGTCGTGCTCCGGCTTCGGCCAGGTGATGATCGAGAACATGTAAGGCGCGCCGTGTGCCCGATGCCCAGGAGCGTCGGGTACACTCCCGCCCTCGGTTCTTGCGGACTCAACCATCCACAAGAGTCCACGCGGCCCGCAAAGAGCCGTCAGACAAAAAAAGTGATTAAAACGCTTGCCAAGTCTGAAATCCTTGCTAGAATCTTTGTCTCTGTTCCCCGATAGCTCAGTTGGTAGAGCGACGGACTGTTAATCCGCAGGTCCCTGGTTCGAGCCCAGGTCGGGGAGCCAAACAGAGTTTCAGAAGTAGTACCGAAGAAGTGCTGCGAGCCTGCAAAGGCCAGTGGTGTTTCAATTCCCCGATAGCTCAGTCGGTAGAGCGACGGACTGTTAATCCGCAGGTCCCTGGTTCGAGCCCAGGTCGGGGAGCCAGATTCGAAAAAATGCCCGCGCCAGCGGGCATTTTTTCTGGATGACCCGGCGGCGGCCTTCTCGTGCCGTGCCGGGTGAGCCGACGAAGTGTCGGTGCCGACAGGGGTGTCCAAAAGGCGCCCGCGGCGCGGTTACACTAGCGGTTTCGGTCCGACGCGGGTGCTTAGCTCAGTTGGTAGAGCGGCGCCCTTACAAGGCGTAGGTCGGGGGTTCGAACCCCTCAGCACCCACCACCCCGCGGCGGCTCAAGGGCCGGCACAGCAGATGGCACAAAGGCGAACCGTGGTTCGCCTTTGTCGTATCCGGGGATGCGTTTTTGCTGTGCCGCGATCCCAGGACCCAGGTCGAGGAACCCATGTTCGATTTCGTTCGCACCCACACCCGGCTGCTGCAGTTTCTGCTGGTGCTGCTGGTCTTTCCGTCCTTCGTCTTCTTCGGCGTGCAGGGTTACAGCCGTTTCACCGAGGGCGCCAATGCCACGGTGGCGGAAGTGGATGGCCATGCCATCACGCAGCAGCAGTGGGACGCGGCGCACCAGCAGCAGGCCGAGCGCATGCGCCGCCAGATGCCGGGCGTGGACGCCAAGCTGCTGGACTCGCCGCAGTTCAAGCGCGAGACGCTGGACCAGCTCGTTCGCGAACGCGTGCTGCTGGCCGCGGCCGAGAAGCAGCACCTGGCGGTCAGTGACGAGCGGCTCAAGCGCCTGTTCATCAACGACCCGCAGTACGCCTTCCTGCGCAAGCCGGACAACTCCATCAACACCGACATGCTTGCCGCCCAGGGCATGTCGTCGGCGGAGTTCGCCGAGCGGCTGCGCCGCGACCTCACGCTGCGCCAGGTGCTCGACGGCGTGATGGCCACCGGCCCCGCCATGCCGGCGGCGCAGAAGGTGGCGCTGGACGCCTTGTTGCAGCAGCGACAGGTGCAGGTGCAACGGTTCACCGCCGCCGACTACGCCTCGCGCGTGAGCCCGACGGATGCCGAGCTCAAGGCGTACTACGACGGCCACCAGGCGCTGTTCACGGCGCCGGAGCAGGCCAGCATCGAATACGTGGTGCTGGACGTGGCCGCGCTGCAGCAGGACGTGAGCGTGAGCGAAGACGACCTGCGCAAGTATTACGACGAGAACGCCGCGCGCTACACCAGCGCCGAGGAGCGCCGCGCCAGCCACATCCTCATCGCCTCCGACAAGGACCAGCCCGCCGCCGAGCGCGCCAAGGCCAAGGCCAAGGCCGAGGCGCTGCTGGCCGAGCTGCGCAAGAACCCGGCGAGCTTTGCCGACGTGGCCAAGAAGGAGTCGCAGGACCCCGGTTCCGCCCAAAAGGGCGGCGACCTGGACTTCTTCGCCCGCGGCGCCATGGTCAAGCCCTTCGAGGATGCGGCCTTCGCCATGAAGCCCGGCGAGATCAGCAACGTGGTCGAGAGCGATTTCGGTTACCACATCATCCGCCTGGATGCCGTGCGCGGCGGCGAGAAGAAGCCGTTTGACGCCGTGCGCCCCGAGATCGAAGCCGAGGTCAAGAAGCAGCTGGCCCAGCGCCGCTATACCGAGGCGGCCGAGCAGTTCACCAACACGGTGTACGAACAGTCGGACTCGCTGCAGCCCGTCGTCGACAAGCTCAAGCTCAAGAAGCAGGCCGCCACCGTGCAGCGCACGCCCGCCCCGGCGGCCACGGGCGCGCTGGCATCGCCCAAGCTGCTGGAAGCCATCTTCTCCAACGACGTGCTGCGCAACAAGCGCAACACCGAGGCGGTTGAAATCGGCGCCAACCAGCTCGCCTCGGCGCGCGTGGTGCAGTACCAGCCGGAGCGCACGCGTCCCTTCGAGGAAGTGCAGTTGCAGGTGCGCGAGCGTGTGGTGGCCGAGCAGGCGCTGGCGCTGGCGCGCAAGGACGGCGAAAAGCGCCTGGCGCAGCTGAAGGAGAGTGGCGATGCCGCTGCCGCGTCGCTGCCCGCGGCGGTCACCGTGTCGCGCCTGGAGCGTGGCGACCTCTCGCCCGCGGCCCTGGAGGCCGTGCTGCGTGCCGATGCGAGCAAACTGCCCGCGCTGCTGGGTGCCGAGACGCCGCAGGGCTACGTGGTCGCGCGTTTGCTCAAGGTCGAGCCGCCCAAGGAGTCGCCGCAGCTTGCCGCCCTGCAAGGCCAGTACGCGCAGGCCTGGGCCGCTGCCGAAGGCCGTGCCTATTACGAGGCGCTGAAGAAGCGTTTCGACGTCAAGATCAAGGCACCGGCTGTGGCCGCGGTGCCGGCCGAAGGTGCGGCTTCAACAAATTCGCGCTGAGGGCTTGCACACCTTCAAAAAAGCGTATTACAATCACGTTCTCCAACGACGGTGGCTGTAGCTCAGTTGGTAGAGTCCCAGATTGTGATTCTGGTCGTCGTGGGTTCGAGTCCCATCAGCCACCCCAAAACCTAGGCAGCCATGCCGAACGCAAAGCCTCCCTCGCGGAGGCTTTGTCGTTTCTGGGCGCGTCCTTCCTCTACGGACATGCCCGAATGTCACATTTGGTGACGTTTGCAATACAACACCACATATCGAGGAAAGAGACGGGGAGGGGAGCGGAAGATGGACGTCCTGCTGGCACACCAGCGGGCGGTCGAGGCGCACTCGAAGTACATCCGCAGTTCCTTTCAGACCCTCGATCCCCAGTTCCTGGCCGCGCTTGAGCCCCAGCTCGCGCCGGACCGCCTCGCGCCCCCGCCCTGGTTGCGCGTGGAACCATCGTTCGAGCCCGCCGGCACGGCGGCCTCTCTCGCGGCGCAGGGTGTCCTCCATGCGGACCTGGACGCGCTGCTGCAAGGCCGGCCCATGCACCGCCACGAGCTGGAAGCCGCCCGCCGCGTCGCCGCCGGCCAGGACGTCGTCTGCGCCGTCGAACCCAGCCTCGCCCCCGCCGAGCCCGGCCTGGCCGCTGTCCTCAACGCGCTGCTTGGCGACCCCGGCCCGCGCGCGCCGCGCGCGCCGCGCGCCCTCATCGTTTGCGCCACATCCCGCAGCCTGCAGGCCCATGCCGATGCGCTCTACCGCTGCGCCCGCAACCACCAGGCGGCGCGGGGAGGGCGTTTCCCCCTGGAGCTTGCCTGCCTGGACGGCCAGGCCCGCATCGAGGGCGATGCCGACCTGCTGCTGGCCACGCCCGTGGCGCTGGACCGCCTGCTGCTGGGCGAAGGCGGCTCCGCCTTGCGCGAGCGTCTCCTGGCACAGCTCCACTGCCTGCTGGTTCCGGCGCTGCACGGCTGGCGCGGGCGGGCCGGCGCCGATGCGGCGCTGCTGCTGCGCCGCCTGCAGGCGCAGTGCGCGCGCAGGCTCACCTGCATCGCCACCTGCGCGCCCTGGGCGCCGGACGCGCCCGCCGGGCAGCGCCAGGCCGACCTCGCCCAAGCCGCCGCCACGCTGTTGGGCCGCCCCTTCACGGCGGCGCAGGTGGTGCTGGAATCGTTCGCCCGCGTGACGGCGCCCATGGGCCACGCGCCTGCAGCCGCGGCCTTGCACGAAGCCGCCACTACCGTCGCCGCCGGCGTCCCCGGCGGAGGTCACCGCGACGAGCTGCTCTCGTCGCCCCTGGCCCAATGGCTGGAGCGGCACCTCGCGCTGCGTTGCGCCGGCAACCGCCTGGAGCGCGGCCCGGCCCGCCCGTGGGCCGACGTGGTGCGTCAACTCGCCGCTGATGCGCAAGTGGACGCCGCCACCGCCACCCGTGCCCTGCGCGGCCTGCTGCAGTGGCTGGGCCGCGTCAACAACGCGGCGCCGGCCGGCCCGTCGCCGCTGCCTGCGCTGCCTTTCCGGCTGCACCAGGCGCTGCCGTACCCCGGCCCCGTCCACGCCACGCTGGACCAGGACGGCCGCCGCGTCGCCACCCTGCAGCCCGCGCAGGCCACGGACGACGGCCGGCCGCTGTTTCCCATGGCCTTCAGCCGCACCGGCGCCGGCCACGGCTTCTACTGCGTCAGCCGTGTCGGCGAGCGGCTGCTGCCCCGCGCCTTCAACGCCGTGGGCGAGGGCGAGGACGGCTACCTCCTGCCCGGCGAACACGCCTGGCCTGCGGGCGCGGCGGCGGCTTTCCTGCCCGCCGGCTGGCTGCAGCGCGACCGCAGCGGGCCTCATCCCCAGGTGCAGCGCTGGTTCCCTCAGCGGCTGTCCTTCGACGCCCTGGGCCGCTGCGGCGACACCACCGCGCTGCCGTGGCAGGGCTGGTTCATGGCCGCGCCGCTGCTGTTCGATCCGGCCGCCCGCACCGCCTTCAACCCCGCCATGCCGGAGGACGACAAGCTGCTCGCCGGTCTCCCTCCAGCGCCGCGGCCTGCGGCCACGGCCGCGTGCGGCGCTCTCGTGCTCGGCGAATGCGGCGGCGGCCCAACCGGCGACGTGCCGGGCGCCGAGCCCGTGCGTGCGCCCCGCATGGACCTGCTCGCCCCGGACGGCCTGCATGCGCACCTGCGCGCCCTGGCCCTGTCCGCGCTGGATATCCCCTGGATTGCCGGTCCCGTCACCGCGCTGGTGAACGAATCCCGGCGCGAGCTGCCCTTGCGCGACGCGGTGCGTGCCGGCCTGCGCCTGGACGCCGCCACCCGCGCCAGCGTGCACGCCGCGGCCCACCGCGCCCTGCCGGCACTGCCGCCCGCGCCCGGCGACGACCTGGACGCCCTGGCCGACCGCCTGGACGAAGCGCTCAACGCCTGGCGCACCCTCTACCGTGCCGCCCGCGCCGACCTGGAGCGTGCCACCCAGGCACTGCAAGGCGGCCTGCTGCGCCGCGACGGCGCCGCCTGGCGTCGCCACGAACGCCACCGCGGCCAGGCCCAGCGCCTGTTGGGTCTGCTGCGCGGCGAGGGCGACGCGGCCTGGACGCCCTGCGCCTGCTCGCTGAACAAGGCTTCATACCGGCCCACCACCACCCGCGCCGGCCGCTGCGCCTGTTCGTCCCCACGCCGGACGGGCAGGGCAGCCTGCTGCGTGCCCCGCGCGCACAGGCGCTGCGCGACTTCGGCCCGCTGCAGCGCTTGCGCCACCAGGGTGTCGACTACCGCGTACGCCGCACCCTGGCGGCCCACACCGCCGCGGCGCTGACGCGGGCGCGGCTGGCACGCCCAAGCGGCGGCTGGCTGGCCAGCGAACAGGCGCTGGACGAACTGTGCCCGCTCACCGGCGCGGCACTGCCGCAGGCCGACTGGGAGCGCCTGGGGGACCTGCTGGCCCTGGGCGACGGCGTGGCCGAGATGGCGGACGCCGTATCGCTTGCGCAGGCCCAAGCCGCGCGCGGCCTGCGCATCAGCACCGCCCTGGCCCTGCCGGACGCCGCCGCCGCGGCGCGAGACCCGCGCGCCACCCTCAGCGCCGATGGGCAAGCGCTGCTGCACCTGCGCCACCTGCAGTCGGCCCGCATCGTCCAGTTCGCACGCCACTGGCACGGCGCGCCGGAAGCGGGCTTCCCGCTGGATCTCGCCGGCGGCCAGTGGCTGGCCGAGCTGCCGGCACCGTCCTCATCGCCGCCGCAGGCCCAGGCCGCCGGCCTGCGCCGCCACCCGCGCCGCCGTGTGATGCCCTGGACGGCCCATCCCGCCGACGCCTTGCTGCTCACGCCCGCCCAAGCGCTTGGGCTGGACCGTGACGCCCTGGCGGCGATGGCGCGGCTGCTGCCCCGTGCCGCCGAGCAGCATTTCGGCCTGCACCCCGGCGAGCTGGACGGCGTGCTCTTGGGGGAAGGTCCAACGCCCGCGCTGCTGCTGCACGAAGCGGGCGAGGGCGGCCTGGACGTGCTGCGCGTGCTGCTGGCGTCGCCGCGGGCCTTGCCCGGCGTGATGGCGCAGGCCCGCCGCCTGCGCCATCACGAGGCCGCGCCCGCGCTGCACACCGCGCTTCAAACCGCGCTGTTACGCCTGGCCGCCGCCTCGCTGGAGTTGTTCCTGTCCACGCCGCGCGACGACTACGACGCCCGCCATGCCCAACTGCTGCGCCAACTGCCGCCGCAGGCCACCGCCGCGCGGCGCCTGTTGAGCTTCCTGCACGCCCAGGGCCTGCGCCTGCCGGATGCCGTGCGCCGCACCGTGCAGGGCCTGTACGTCCAGCCGGACTTCTACTTCGAGCCGCGCTGCTGGGTGTTCTGCATCGACCCGCTGTCATTGAGCGAGGGCGAAGCCGGCCGCGAAGCGCTGCTGGACCGCGGCGACGAGGTCTGGACCTGGGCCGCCGACGAGGATTTGTCCGCCTGCGTCGCCCGGCGTCCCGACCTGTTCCGGCGCGAGCGGTGAGCACGGCCACCGCTTGGCCGGCGGGCAGCCTGGTCACGCACCGCGGGCGCGACTGGGTCGTCCTGCCCAGCAGCGACCCCGAACTGCTGCTCCTGCAGCCCTTGGACGGCGGCGAGGACGAGATCACCGGCGTCTGGCTGCCGTTGGGCGAGACGCCGCCGCGCGCCGTTCGCTTCGAGCCGCCCTCGGCCGCCGACTTGGGCGACTTCGCCACCGCGCGGCTGCTGCACGACGCCGCGCGGCTGGCGCTGCGCCACGCCGCCGGGCCTTTCCGCTGCCTGGGGAAACTGTCCTTCCGACCGCGCGCCTACCAACTCGTCCCGCTGGCCCTGGCGCTGCGCCAACCCAGGGCGCGGCTGCTCATCGCCGACGACGTGGGCGTGGGCAAGACCGTCGAAGCCTTGCTGATCGCCCGCGAGCTGCTGGAGCGCCGCCTCATCCGGCGCTTTGCCGTGCTGTGCCTGCCGCACCTGTGCGAGCAGTGGCAGGCCGAGCTGCGCGCCAAGCTGGACATCGAGGCCGTCGTCCTGCGCAGCGGCACGCAGGCGCGGCTGGACCGCCAGGTCAGCGGCGACACCAGCGTCTACGAGCACTTTCCCTTTCAGGTCGTGAGCCTGGACTTCATCAAGTCCGACGCGCGGCGCGAGGTGTTTGCCGCCCAAGCGCCTGAGCTGGTCATCGTGGACGAGGCCCACGCCTGCGCCCGCCCCGCCGGTGCCGCGCCCGCGCAGCAGCAGCGCCACCACCTCGTGGCCCGCCTCGCGGCGCGGGGTGAGCACCTGCTGCTGCTCAGCGCCACGCCGCACAGCGGCAAGGCCGAGGAATTCGGCTCGCTGCTTGGGCTGCTGCGCCCCGGGTGGGAGCGGCTGGACCTGCCCACCGCCACCGCGGCGCAGCGCGCCGAGCTGGCCGGCCACCTCGTGCAGCGCCGCCGCGCCGACGTGCGCCACTGGCTCGGCGAGGACACGCCTTTCCCCGCGCGCGAGGCGTGCGAGCTGCGCTACGCGCTGTCGCCGGCGTATCTCGCCTTGTTCCACCGGCTGCTGGCCTTCACGCGCGGCCTGGTGGCGCCGGGCGCCTGCGGGCAGGCCAGCGGCCGCGCACGCTTCTGGGCGGCGCTGGGCCTGCTGCGCGGCGCCATGTCCAGCCCGGCCGCGGGCCTGGCCATGCTTCGCAAACGCCTGTCCAGGCTGGACGAAGCGCCGTCGCGAGCCGCCGCCGTGGCCCACGCCATCCCCGAGGACGACCTCTTCTTCGCCACCGTGGCCGACGCCGGCCAGGGCCCCGAGCGCGAGGTCGCCGGCTCCTCCAGCCTGCAGTGCGCGCCGTGGACGCACACCCAGCGCCGCCACCTGCGCGAGCTGGCCCAAGCGCTGCAGCCCCTGGCCGGCGTGCAGGCCGACCACAAGCTGGCCGCCACGGCCGCTCAACTGCTGGCCTGGCTGCGCGGGCCGGCGCCGCGCGGCGTGGTGGTGTTCTGTCGCTACCTGGAGACGGCCCGCTACTTGGGCGAGCACCTAGCGCTGCTGCTGCAGGCCGACCTCCCGCGGCTGGCGCTGGAAGTCGTCACCGGCGAGCTGGCCGACGAGCAGCGCCGCCAGCGCATCGCCACCCTGGGCCGCGCGCGGCGCCGCGTGCTGGTGGCCACCGACTGCCTGAGCGAAGGCGTCAACCTGCAGGAGCACTTCTCGGCCGTGCTGCACTACGACCTGCCGTGGAACCCCAACCGGCTGGAGCAGCGCGAGGGCCGCGTGGACCGCTTCGGCCAGCCCGCGGCCACCGTGTCCACCTGCCTGCTCTACGGGGCGGACAACCCCATGGACGGCGTCGTCCTGGACGTGCTGCTGCGCAAGGTGCGCGAGATCCACCGCGCCACCGGGCTGCACGTGCCGTTCCCCGAGGACTCCGGCGCCGTGGCCGACACCATCGCCCGCGCGCTGCTGCTGGACCCGCAGCGGGGCCTGAGCACGCGCCAGGGCGCGCAGGGCCTGCTGTTCGACTTCAGCGACGACGCGGCCGGTGCCGCGGCGCTGCGCGCCGTGGACCGGGAGCTGGATGAGGCCGTGGTCCAGGGCCAGGCCGCGCGCGACGCCCTGGCCGCCCACGCCCTGCGGCCCGCCGACATCGAGGCGGACTTGCGCGAGGTGGACGAAGCCTTGGGCGACCCGCCCGCCGTGCAGCGTTTCATCCTGCGCGCGCTCGCGGACCTGCTGGGCGTGCCCGTGGCGGCCCAGGGCGCAGGCTGGCGCGTGGGCACGGCGCACCTGCCGCCGACGCTGCGCGAAGCGCTGCCGGGTGCCGACAGCGCCGAGGCCGTGTCCGTGAGCTTCCATTCGCCCACGCCGGCCGGCTTTGCCTACCTTGGTCGAAATCATGCCTTCGTCGAGCGGCTGTGCCGCCTCGTGCTGCACAACACCCTGGCCCACCAGGGCCCGCGCGCCGCGCGCGCAGCCGTCATGCGCACGCCGGCCGTGGCGGTGAAAACCACCTTGCTGCTGCTGCGTTGCCGCACCGTGCTGGCCGTGGAGCAGGGCGGCCAGCAACTCGTGGCCGAGGAGATGCTGCTGTGGGGCTGGCGCGGCGCCGCGTCGCGCGGGGAACTGCTGAACACGGCCCAGGCGCGGGTGCTGCTGGAGAGCGCGGGCGCGGCGTCGGACCTCTCGCCCCAGGCACGCGCCGCTTTCCTGGACCACGAGCTGTGCCAGCTCCCGCGCCAGGCGGAGGCCCTGGCCGCGTTGGGCGAGGCCCGCGCCGGCCACCTGGTGTCGGCCCACGAGCGCTTCGGTGCCCTGGTGCAGGCGCAGCGCTGCCGCGTGCTGCGCCCGCTGCTGCCCATGGACGTGCTGGGCGTGTACGTGCTGCTGCCGCAGGGGCCGACATGAGCTTCGCCAGCCTGCGCATCGAAGGCGGCCTGCTGTCGGCCGAGTTGCTGGACCGGTTGGAAGCGCTGCCCGGCCAGCGTCCGGCCGATTTCGGCCTGCCGGCCCACGTGAGCGTGAAGGACGAGATCGCCCGCGCCTGGGTCCAGGCCCAGGCCCTGTGGCGCGGCTTCCAGCGCCGCCTGGCCGCGTTGCCCGCCGGTGCGGCGGCCACCCGCGAGACGCGCCAGCACTGGGTGCTGCCGCTGCTTGGGCTGCTGGGCTGGCGGCTGGAATTCCAGGCGCAGGGCGTGGCGCTGGACGGGCGGCACTTTGCGCTGTCGCACCGAGACGCCGCCACCGGGGTCGTGGTGCACGTGCTGGGCTGGCACGAGGCGGCGGGGCTGGACCGCCGCCCCGGCAAGGCCGGCACGGCGTCCGTCAACGCCTCCGGCAGCCTGTCCGGTGGTCGGTCCGCACGCCCGGCGGCTGGATCGGACACCGCCACCCCGCGCCTCTCGGCCCATGCCCTGGTGCAGGACTACCTTCACCAGAGCGACACCCTGTACGCCCTGGTCAGCAACGGCCGCGTGCTGCGGCTGCTGCGCGACAGTACCCGGCTGGCGCAGCTCTGCTGCGTGGAGTTCGACCTGGAGCGCCTCTTCGGCGAGGCGCTTTTCGCCGACTTCGCACTGCTGGTGCGGCTGCTGCACGTGAGCCGCTTCCCGGCGCGCTCCGACGCCGCCGCGGCGTGCTGGCTGGAGCGCTGGCACCAGGACTCGCTGGAGGCCGACTCCCGCATACGCGCCGGCCTGGCCCGCGCCGTGGAGCAGGCTTTGCTGGCCCTGGCCAACGGTTTCATTCGCCACCCGGCCAACGGCGCACTGCAGCGGGTGCTGGAAGGCGGGGACACCAACCAAGCCTCAGAGGCCGCCACCGACGCCGATGCCGACGTTCGCGCCGACGCCTATTTCGGCGCGCTGCTGCGGCTGATCTACCGGCTGCTGTTCCTGCTGGTGGTGGAGGAGCGCGGCCTGGTCTTTCCCGCGGGCGCGCCGGCCCAAGGGCGGGCGCTGTACGAGTGCTGCTACGGCCTGCAGCGGCTGCGCCGGCTGGCCGAGCGGCCGCCGCCGGGCAGCGAGCGCCATGGCGACCTGTGGCCCGCGCTGCTGTTCACCTTTTCCCTGTTCGAGGCCGGTGGGCCCGGCGCCGCGCTGGGCCTGACGCCGCTGGCCGGCGGCCTGTTCGCGCCGCAGGCGCTGGGCGACTTGGCGGGCTGCCGCCTGGACAACGCCACGCTGCTGGCCGCCCTGTGCGCGCTGGGCCAATACACGCCGCCGGAGGGCGGCCGGCCGCGCCGGGTGAACTACGCGGCGCTGAACGTGGAAGAACTGGGCTCCGTGTACGAGGGCCTGCTCGACTACCGCCCCGCCTTGCTGTGGCAAGGGGCCGAGCCCGCCTTCGAGCTGCGCCGAGGGCAGGCGCGCGCCCGCAGCGGCGCGCACTACACGCCGCAGTCCCTGGTGCAGCCGCTGCTGCAGCACGCGCTGGCGCCGCTGCTGGCCACCTGCGAGCGCGCGCCGGACCCGTGCGCCGCGCTGCTGGCGCTGCGCGTGGTGGACGTGGCCTGCGGCTCCGGCCACCTGCTGCTGGCGGCGGCGCGGCGCATCGCCCAAGCGCTGGCCACGGCGCGCAGCGGCGAGGCGCAGCCGTCGCCCACGGCCTGGCGCACCGCGCTGCGCGACGTGATCCGGCACTGCATCCACGGCGTGGACCTCAATCCGCTCGCCGTGGAGCTGTGCAAGGTGGCGCTGTGGCTGGAGGCGCACGTGCCGGGCGAGCCGCTGAGCTTTCTGGACCATCACATCAAGCAGGGCAACGCCATCGTGGGCACGGCCCGGCTGGAGGACATTGCGCGCCGCTCCATTCCCAGCGAAGCGTTCACGGCGCAGGCGGGCGACGACAAGGCGGTGGCCGCCGCGCTGCGCCGGCGCAACCAGGCCGGGCGGGCGGGGCAGGGCAGCCTGGGTTTCAACGCGCCTGTGGAACGCGGGCTGCAAAGCGCACTGCGCGACTGGCGCGCATTTGAGACCATGCCGGAGCACACGCCGCAAGATTTAAAGGCCAAGCAAGACAAATTTCTGGAATTGTCCCAATCTCCGGCCGTGCAGGCACTGCGGCAATTGGCCGATATCCCTGTCGCACAATTCTACGTGCCAAAACGGTCGGATACGGCCCATCAGCTCGTGACGGCATGCGAATTTGACAGGTGCTGGCGCGGAGACCCGGTATTGCCGGTGGCGGCATTTGAGCGTGCTTCCGCCGTGGTCAGGGAGCAAAGCATTTTCCACTGGTTCCTGGAATTTCCGGAAGTTCTGGCCCAGGGCGGCTTTGATTGCGTGCTGGCCAATCCGCCCTACTTGGGCGGCACCTTCATCAGCGGCGTGCATGGCCGGGAATTTTGCAACTATGCGGCTTGGGAATATGCGCCCACGGGCTTGAGCGAAATGGTGGTGTTTTTCATGCGCCGCATGTACGCCCTTTTAAAATCCGGCGGCAGCCTGGCGCTGGTTGCCACCAATTCCATCCGGGAGGGCAACATCCGCCGCGATGGTTTAGAGTTTTTGCTGAGCAAGGGCGCGCAAATTGCCTTTGCCGTGCGCAGCGTGAAATGGCCGGGGAGCGCCAACGTCAGGGTGTCACTGCTGGCCTTGCGCAAGGGTGTGGCGCTTGAAAAAGCCATTTTGGACGGCAAACCCGTTTCGCGCATCAACGCATTTTTGGAGGAAGGTGAGTCGGAAGCGTCATTGCCCAAGCCGCTGCCGGAAAACAGGAAGTGGATGTTCGAGGGTTCCAAATGGGTGGGCGACGGTTTTTTGTTGAATGAATCCCAGGCTGCGGATTTGCTTCGGCGGGGCCCGAGCTGCAGGCGGGTCCTGTTGCCGCTGCTGCACGGCGAGGAAGTGAATCAATCTCCGGCGCAGCGCCCCGGGCGCCATGTGATTTACATGGCGGACGAACCCTTGAGCGAGGTCCGGCAATATCCAGCCGCGCTGGAATGGCTGATAACCCATGTGAAACCTTATCGGGATGCCCATGCCGAGGCGCCGTTGCGTGAGAAATGGTGGCAATTCAAGCGGCCCACGGTGGAGTTGTATGCGCGGCTGGCGGGATTGTCGCGGTGTTTCGTGTCGACGGCCACGACCAAATATCTGAATTTCTCCGCCGTGCCGGCCGCCATGGTATTTGCGCACACGCTCAAGGTCTTGGCGACGGACCGCTGGGATATCTATGCCGTGCTGCAGTCCACGCTGCACGAGGTGTGGGCCCGAAAATACAGCGGCACGTTTGCACAAGAGCTGCGTTATTCGTCCACCCAGGCATTTGAGACTTTTGTGTTGCCAGGGAATTTGTGGCAGGTGCCGGATGCTGAATTGGCCGCCCTGGGTGAGCATTACCACGAGCACCGCCGGCGCCTGATGCTGTGTTTGAATGTCGGTCTGACGGGGATTTATAATTTTTTCCACGACCCGTCATTGAGTGCGGAAAAATTGACGGCGGCTCGCAATTTGAAAATGCATGCGGCGCGCGCTGCGCTCGAAGATTTGAGGGTGCTGCGCCGCCTCCAGGTCTCTTTGGATATTGCCGTGAGCCATGCCTACGGCTGGCGCGACCTGGATTTGAATCACGGATTCGTTGATGTGGAGAGCCGGCCGGAGCACGACCGTCTGCGCTTCACGCTGGGCGACGCTGCGCGGCATGAGGTGCTGCGGCGCCTGCTGGAATTGAATCTGTCGCGTTGAAAAGCCGGGGGAACGAATCCTCTTTCCTCCTTACTTGGTGTGCTTCACCGCGGCAAGCATTTCCTGCACCGCCTCCGTCACGTTCTCCGGTTTTTCGGTCGGGATTTTGTGTCCGCTGTCCACCCACACCTGTTTCGCGCCTGGATAAAGCCGCGCGACGCCGCGGCGTTTTTCGTTGGCGTCGTCTGCATACTCGCCGTGGACGGACAGGGGTTTCAAGGCACTCAGGACGATGACGGGTTTGCCGGTGAACGTGGGCAAGGCCAGCACGGCTTCGCCCGTGGCATTGAGCAAATCCAGCTCCTTTTGGGCCGCCACCTGGCGCCTGGGCCGCATATTGCCGTCCAGCGCGCCCTTGCCCTGGAATTGCTGCGGGTGGGTGGAATCCACCAATATCAAACCTGCCACCTCACGCGGATAGCGCCGCGCAAAGTACTGCATGTACAAGCCGCCGGCCGAGTGGCCGACGAGGACATAAGGCGGTTTCAAATGCGCGGCGGCCAGCAAGTCGCGCAGCTCGCTGGCAATGTGCTCGCCGTCGCGCGGGGTGTCGGCCATGGCGCTGTCGCCGTAGCCCGGGCGGTTGTAGGCCAGGACGGTGGTGTATTTGGAAATTTCCGAAATGACCTGACGCCAGTTGTCCAGCGCACCGCCTAAACCATTTTCAAATACCACGGCCGGTGTGCCCCGGCCGGCCAAGACGTATTCCACCTGCCGGCCTTTGACGTTTTCGGTGCTCGTCGTGGCCGTGGCCGAAGGTGGGACGGCCTGGGCGGCCAGGACGGTATTGGCGGCCAGCAGCAGGACGGCCAAAGCGCCATGCAGCCGTCTGTTCATGGCGTTCCGCGCTGGGCCGATGGCCACCACGTCCCGGATGGCGTCGATGCTCAAGCCGGCGGCAGGCGTGCGGGGTTGGGTATGGCGCATGGTCAGCGGAGTGGCAAGGGCGCTGGAGTATGGCGGGGCAGGTCCGGCGCGGCGCTGGCGGGTGGGGGGCGAGGTGGGCCAAAGCTTCAGTCACTCAGCACCAACATGTGTGGAATAACAGGCGTTGAAATTCATAATGCTTGTTATGGCACGCGCACCGTCTCTAAAGCTGGATCCGTTTTCTGTCCGCCAGGCAGCCGATTTGGGCAGCCGCATCCGCGTGGCGCGCCAGCGGCGGCGGCTGCGGCTGGAGGACGTGGCGCAGAAGACGGGGCTGTCGCGCTCCACCGTGGAGGCCGTGGAGCGCGGCGCGCTTACCACGGCTTTCGGCGCCTACCTCAGCGTGCTCACCGTGCTGGGCTTGGCCCGCGAGCTGGACTTGCTGGCTGATCCGGGTCTGGACCGCGACGGACTGGCGCTGGAGCTGTCCGTGGCCGACAAGCGGGTGCGGCTGCCGCGCAAGGGGTTGAGCAATGACTTCTGAGGCGGCCGAGGCCTTCGTCTGGGTCCATCTGCCCGGGCAAGCCGAGCCCGTGGTGTGCGGGCGCTTTGCCCACCGGGGCACGCCCGCGGGTGTCGCGGTGGGAGAGTTCGTCTATGGCCGCTCCTATCTGGCGCGGCCGGACGCGCTGGCCATAGACCCGGTAGCCCTGCCGCTGCGCGTGCAGCCGTTCACCACGTCCTTCTTGTCCGGCTGGTTTTCCGTGCTGCTGGATGGCGGGCCGGACGCCTGGGGCAAGCGCCTTATAGACCGGCTCCATGGCCTGCAGGACACGCTGGGCTATCTGCTGCACGCGCGCGGGCAGCCGGTGGGCGCGCTGAGCTTCAGCCCGTCCGCTGAGCAGCCCCCAGGGGCGCCGCAGACGCCAGGGCTGGACACGCTGGAGCGCTTGCTGGATTTGCATCGCGCCGTGGAGGCTGGCGAACCCGTGGCGGCGCAGGACCATGAGCTGCTGCTGCAGGGCACCTCCGCGGGCGGCGCGCGGCCCAAGACCACGGTGGAACACGAGGGCAGCCTGTGGCTGGCCAAGTTCCCCAGCGCGCTGGACCCGGCGGACCAGCCCCCCGTCCCCGTCCTGGAAGCGGCGCTGCTGAGCGTGGCGGCGTCGTGCGGGTTGAGAGTGCCCAGGCACCGCGTCGTGCACGTAGGTCGCGCCCCGGTGCTGCTGGTGGAGCGCTTCGACCGCCAGCGGCTGGCCGACGGACGGCAAGGCCGCATGGCTTATGCCAGCGCCCGCACGCTGCTGTGGTCGCGCCCGGAAGTGCAGCAGTACGCCTACATGGGTTCGTACAACAACCTTGCGCACCGCATGCGGGAATGGGAACGGCTGCCTCGGGAGGACATCCGTGAGCTCTACAGGCGCATCGCTTTCAACTGCCTGGTGGGCAACACGGACGATCACGACCTCAACACCGGCTTCCTGTCGAGTGGGGACGGGTTCTTCGCGCTGGCGCCCGCCTTCGACCTGACTTGCCGGCCGCGCACGCCGCGCATGTTCCTGGCGATGGGTTTCGGCAGCGAGGGCACCGCCGTGACGCTGCAAAACCTGCTGTCCGAGCCGCAGGCTTTCGATTGGGCGCCCGCCGAGGCCGCCGACATGGTGCGGCAGCAGTGGGCGTGCATCCGAGCCAGCGTCGCGGGCCAACTCGCGGCCCATGGCTGTGATGAAGCCTTGGCCCAGCCCGTCCCGGCAGCCATGCCGGGCGCGGCCTTCTTCGGCGAC
>NZ_BCTC01000057.1 GCF_001571085.1 Azohydromonas lata NBRC 102462 | reverse complement strand
GAGCTGCAGCCGCTCGTGGTTGCGCGTGAACGAGGCGTACAGCGCGCGCATGAGCAGCACGGCGCGCTCGTCGTCGGCACCCACGATGATGCGGTCCGGCCGCATGAAGTCGCCCACCGCCGCGCCTTCCTTGAGGAACTCGGGGTTGGACACCACGGCGTAGGCCACGTCCACGCCGCGGCGCGCCAGCTCCTGGGCCACGGCCTCGCGCACGCGGTCGGCCGTGCCCACGGGCACCGTGCTCTTGTCCACGATGACCTTGTAGTCCGTCATGTGCGCGCCGATGCTGCGTGCCGCGGACAGCACGTGCTGCAGGTCGGCCGAGCCGTCCTCGCCCGGGGGCGTGCCCACGCCGATGAACTGCAGCGTGCCATGCGCCACCGCCTGGGCCACGTCGGTGGTGAACTGCAAGCGGCCCATGGCCGCGTTGCGCTGCACGATGGCCTCCAGCCCCGGCTCGTGAATCGGGATGCCGCCGTCCTGGAGCACGCGAATCTTGCGCTCGTCCACATCCAGGCACACCACGTGGTTGCCCATTTCCGCCAGGCAGGCGCCCGTGACCAGGCCCACGTAGCCCGTACCGATGACAGTGACCTTCATTGATTGCTTTCCTTGATGATTCTTCGCGCCCGGCACCACCGTGCCGGGCCTGGGCGGCAGCGGCTTACCAGCAAAGCCCTTCGTAGGCCGGGCCGACGGCGCGCAAGGCCTCGTAGCCCGCAAGATCGATCACGCGGCGAGCACCGGCATGCGCCAGGATGGCCTGGCGCGCCTCGGGGTCGGCATGGCCCACCACGATCACGTCCGCGCCCTCCATCGCCTCCTCGGCGGAGTTGCGCAGCAGGTGTTCCAGGTGCGGCACCTCGCGCTCGATGTATTCCTTGTTCTTGCCCAGCAGCCGCGCCAGCTGCACGTTGGGGTCGAGGATGGCCAGCGGGAAGCCCTTGCCTATGAGCCGCTCGGCCAGCACCACCAGCGGCGAGTCGCGCATGTCGTCGGTGCCGGGCTTGAAGGCCAAGCCGAACAGCGCCACGCGGCAGCGGCCCTTGGCGGCGATCACGTCGAAGGCACGGCCGATGTGGGCGTCGTTGCTGTCGAGCAGACCGGCCATGGTGGGCACGGCCACGTCGGCCTGGCGCGCCAGCGTCAGGAAGCCCTTGACCTCCTTGGGCAGGCACGAGCCGCCGAAGGCAAAGCCCGGCTTGAGATAAGCCGGCGAGATGTTGAGCTGCCTGTCCTGGCAGAAGATGCGCATGACCTCGCGCGAGTCCACCTCCAGTGCCTTGAGCACGGCGCCGGCCTCGTTGGCGAACACGATCTTGAGCGCATGGAACACGTTGCAGAGGTACTTGACGGCCTCGGCCACGCGCACGCTGGTGCGCACGAACTCGCCGGGCACACCGGCGTAGAGCTGCTCCATGGCCACGTAGCCCGCCTCGTCCAGGCTGCCCACCACGGTCTGCGGCGGCTGGTTGAAGTCCTTGACCGAGGAGCCCTCGCGCAGGAACTCGGGGTTGAACACCAGCGACAGCCGGTCACCCACCTCGCGTCCGGCGGCCTTGGTCAGGATGGGCAGCAGCCGCTGCTCGGTCGTGCCCGGCGGCAGCGTGCTGCGCAGCACCAGGGTGTGGGCGCCGGGCTTGTCGCGCAGCACCTCGCCGATGTCGCGCACCACCGCCTCCACCGCGCTCAGGTCAGGCACGAAGTTGGGCAGCGCGGGCGTGGCCACGGAGATCAGCGACATCTCGGAGTTCATCACCGCGTGCACCATGTCGTCGGTGGCGCGCAGCCGGCCGGCGGCCACGTTGGCTTCGATGAGCTCGTTGATGCCCTCCTCCACCACCGGAGAACGCCCCTCGTTGATGAGCCGGACCTTGGTCGGGTTGGTGTCAACGCCGATCACTTCGTGACCCATTGCCGACAGGCAGCCGCACGAGACGGCGCCGACATAACCCAGGCCAAAAACGGAAATCTTCATGTGTGCTCTTTCGATGACGGGTGTCCCGCTGGGGTGAACACGTATTGCAATACGACAGGTATTAAAGCTGCGTGACGGGTCTCAAGCCGGCGCCAAGTCGAGGCCGCGAACCTCGCTGGCGGCACCGACGCCGGCCACGTTGCGCAGGAAGGCGTCGAACATCAGCAGCGTCCACAGCGCGCGGCTGTGATCGCCGGCCCCGGACTCGTGCTGCGCAATGAGCTGGCCGATCGCGCGGGCATTGAACCAGCCCGTGGCAGCCATGGCGCCGCCCAGCAGCGAGTCGCGCACGCGCTGGCGCAGCGGGCCGCGCAGCCAGCGCGCCAGCGGCACCGAGAAGCCCATCTTGGGCCGGTACAGCACGTCGTGCGGCAGCCGCGGCTCCAGGGCCTTCTTGAAGAAGTGCTTGCCTTCCTGGCCGCTGATCTTGAGCGCCGAGGGCAGCGAGGCGCACCACTCCACGAGCTCGTGGTCCATCAGCGGCTCGCGCACCTCCAGCCCATGCGCCATGCTGGCGCGGTCAACCTTGGTGTTGATGTCGTCGATCAGCCAGGTCTTGAGGTCGATGTACTGGATGAGCGCCAGCGGGTCGTCCGTGCCGGCCTTGCGCGCGTGGCGCTCGAACACCGCCTCGGCCGAGTAGCCGCCGAGCTCGCGCTTGAGCGCGTCGCTGAAGATCTGGTCGCGCTGCGGCTGGCGCAACTGCGCGAGGCTGTGGAAGTAGGCCTGCACGGCGCTGCGCGACATGCCTTCGAACGTGGTCTTGGCGCGCAGCACGCGCGGCGCCCAGTCGGCCTTGGGATACATGCGCGCCAGCAGGCCGAACATGGGCCCGCGCAAGCCCTGGGGCAAGGCGCGGCGCATGCGCTCTTCCATCAGGTGCATGCGGTAGCGGCGGTAGCCGCCAAAGGTCTCGTCGCCGCCGTCGCCCGACAGCGCGACTTTCACGTGGGTGCGCGCCAGCTGGCAGACGCGGTAGGTGGGAATGGCGGAAGAATCGGCGTAGGGCTCGTCGTACAGCCGGGCCAGCGTGTCCACGAGGCCAAAGTCCTCGCTGTCCACCATGTCCACATGGTGGTTGGTGTGGTAGCGCTCGGCAACCATCCTGGCGAACTCGGCCTCGTTGTAGGCCGGGTCCGCGAACGCCATGGAGCAGGTGTTGACCGGCGACTGCGACAGCCCGGCCATGTGCGCCACCACCGCGCTGGAGTCCACGCCGCCGGAAAGAAAGGCGCCCAAGGGCACGTCGGCAATCATGCGCAGCCGCACCGACTCCTTGAGCCGCGCATCGAGCTCGGCACAGGCCTCCTCCAGGCCCACGCGCCGCTGCAGCGTGAAGCGCAGGTCCCAGTAGGGCTTGGGCGCGGGCAACGGCTGGCCGCGACGCAGCAGCAGCGTGTGCCCGGCTTCGAGCTTGCGGGCCTGGCGGAAGATGCAGCGCGGCTCGGCGACGTAGCCCAGCGCAAAGTACTCCTCGACCGCCAGCGGGTCCAGCTCACGCCTGAGCCCGCCGTGCGCCAGCAGCGTCTTGAGCTCCGAGCCGAAGACCAGCGTGCCATCGTCCAGCAGCGCGTAAAACAGCGGCTTGACGCCCAAGCGGTCGCGCGCGATGAAGAAGCTCTGCTGGTTGCGGTCCCACAGCGCGAAGGCAAACATGCCGCGAAAGCGCTGCACGCACTCCGCCCCCCAGGACTCCCAGGCATGCACGATCACCTCGGTGTCGCTGTGCGTGCGAAACACATGGCCCAGCGCCTGCAACTCGGGCACCAGCTCCTGGTAGTTGTAGATCTCGCCGTTGAAGACCACGACCACCGAACCGTCCTCGTTGAACAGCGGCTGCTGCCCCGTGGCCAGGTCGATGATGGACAGGCGCCGGTGCCCCAGCCCCACCCCGGGCTCCAGATGCAGATCGCCTGCATCGGGGCCGCGGTGAAACTGGGCATCGTTCATGCGCTGCAGCGTCGCGCGCTCGAAGTTGCGCACGCCACGAGTGTCAAAAAGGCCGGTGATGCCGCACATGTCGTTCAGTTGCTCCGAGCTCGGTGCCGGTCGTAAAGGCGCTGGTAGTCCGCCACCATGGCCTGCTGGCCGTAATCCTTCTCCACGCGCAGCCGCCCGGTGCGCCCCATGCGCCGCGCCTGCCCGGGGTCGCCGGCCACGCGCGCCAGCGCGCTGCCCAGGGCCTGTGGGTCGTTGGGCGGCACGGTTTCACCGGTGACGCCGTTGGCGATGAGCTCGGGGTTGGCGCCCACGGCGGTGACCACGGCGGGCAGCCCGCTGGCCATGGCTTCAAGCAGCGTGTAGGAAAGCCCTTCGGCCTTGGACGGCAGGGTGAAGCAGTGCAGGCCCCGCATCACCTCCGGCACGTCGCTGCGCTCACCGGGCAGCCAGGCCAGGTCGGCCAGCCCAAGCTCCTGCAGCAGCGCCTGCGCCTGCGCGCGCAGCGGGCCATCGCCCACCATCACCAGCCGCATGCGCTCGCGCAGCGCCGGTTGCTCGCGCAGCGCGTGGGCAAAGGCCCGCACGAGGTTGAGCTGGTCCTTGACCTCCTGCATGCGGCCCACGGTGCCCACCAGCCAATGCCGCTGGGCCGAGAAGGGACAGCCCGGGATCGGCGTGGGCTGCTCGCCTTCCACCGGATGGAAGCGCACGGTGTCGACGGCGTTGTGTATCAGGCTCACGCGGCCTTGCGGCACGCGCACCTTCTCCACCAGGTAGCGCTGGATGTCAGAGGCCACCGCGACGAAGTGGGAGACGAAGGGACGGTACAGGCGGCGCACCTTTTGATAGCGCGGATTGCTGCCGTGAAGGTCCGACACGTCCCAGCCATGCTCGCTGTGAATGCGCAAGGGCACGCCGGCGGCCCAGGCGGGCACCGCGCACTCCAGCGCGGCAATGTTGTTGGTGTGCACGACGGCTGGGCGCAGCTCGCGGAAAAGACGGTACATGCGCGGATACAGGCCAATGGCATGGCCCGGTCCCTTTTGAAGCGCGATGAACGACACGTCCTTGCGCTGCACACGGCGGCTGAAATCCGTGACCGCCGTCAACGACAGCACGGCATGCCGGTAAGCCTGCAGCGGCATGTGGTTGATGAGGTTCACGATCCCGTTTTCCAGGCCCCCGGTGTCAAAGCGGTAGACCACGTGCAACACCAGCGGCCGCACAGCGCCTTGTGGCCGCAGATCCGTCCGCTCAAGGGCGTGCACGTCGGTCACGTCCGTCACCCGTGCGCCCCTTTGCTCCAGCCCAAGCAGCCCGTTGCGGTCTTTGCCATCACCAAACTCGACTTTCTCCACGCCACTGCGGCACCCGGTCACCAGCCAGCGGAAACGCGCCCAAGCACGCCCCCTCCAAAGCCACGCGCAGCGCAACCACTCAGCGCCCACGCACACTTGAAAGCTGGAATTCTAATTTGTAACACCCATGAAACAGACCCGAGCATTGCACCGGAGAAATAGGAAGGCGTGAACGATTGCGCCGGCAACCGGGCCAATAAGTAACCAAGTTGACACAATTCAGGCGTGAAAAGGTGCTGGCGGCTGTTTTCTGCCGCGAAGCTTGAGCAGCCATGGGCGCAACAGCGTCGTCAAACCCTCCCGCGCCGCACCCACCAAGCCGGGCACCGTGTGCAGGTTGTAGGCGCGCAGCCCCCGCCGCTCCCGGCGATGGCTCATCCAGTGGCGCTTGTAAGGGTCGTCGCCCATGAGGTAGTCCACCTCCGCGACGCCATCGATTTCCAGCACATGCCGCATCAAGCGCGCGGTCAGCACCGTGCCGGAGCCCAGCGCCTTGAAGGCTTCGTCGTAAGCAAGCTTGTAGATGGCTGCTTTGCCGTGGGCGACTATCCACACTTGTGCCGCGATGGGTTGCCCCTCCAGCCAGACCACGCCCAAGCGCAGCCACTCCTGCCGGGCGCAGCAGCGTATGAGCTCCTGCATGAAACCGGGATGAGGCTCGGCCTGTTTCCAGCTGGCGGCATAGACCTGCTCGTAGGCCCGCAGGGCCGCTGCCAGCCGCTCGCCACCGCAGACGATCTCGATCTGGGCGCCGGCTTTGAGCAGGCGCTTTTCACTGCGGCGCAACGTGTTGCGCAGCTCGCCGGGCCGCTGCGCGAGGTAGCCGGCCCAGTCCGAGCTCACCTGCAGGTACCAGTTGCCGAAGGCCAGGAAATCCCAACGTCCCCAACCGGCCAGACGCAGCGCGTCCTGCATGAGGCTCCAGGCGCGCGAGCCGGGATCCATGGGGGCGAAATGCAGGCTGTGTACCGGCGCGTGCCAACGCGCCACATGGCGCAGCAGCTCGGCCAGCAGCTCCGGGGTGAGGGCCGAATCCAGCGCCGGCGCCCAAAGCGCGCTGTAGTAGTTGGCCAGCGACTGCACGCGTCCTCGCGGCACGGCGGGCTGCCCATGCCGTGCGGCCAGCACAGGCAGTACCGCCACCGCACGCCCCGCCTGCCGCAGCACATGGAAATGCGCCAGCGCCCCCAGCTCAGGCAAGCTGGCAACGAAGTTGGCATACCAGGCCGCACCCAGCTCCACGCCCGCGTGTTCGGCCTGCGCCAGCAGTGCCAGGGCATCGGGCGCAAGCTCGTCCGGACGGCGCACCACCAGGACGTCCGTCAGGAGGGCTGCCGGCGATGACGGCTGGAGCCGTTGCCGAACCGTCTGCTGGGCTTGGCCTGCCGGGCCCGGCCCTGGGTCAGCTGCGCTCACCATGGCGCGCCTGGCGCAGCCCGGCCAGCAGCGCGTCCAAGTGGTCGCGGACGAAATCCTGCAGCGTTTGCGTCGCCTGATCCGCCGAGATGCGCTCCGTGTACACCATGATGGCCGCGCCATCGCCACCACGACCGGCCAGGCGGTTGAGCGCCAGCAAGGCCTTGGCCCAGGCTTCGCTTGCGGTGAGCTCCCCGTTGACCCAATAGAGCTGCCACACCAGCACGCGGCCGCTGTTCTGGTCGTCCAAAGCAGCGCTCACATGGCGCAGCTCGGCGGTACGCCAGGCGATGGAGCGGCCGCCCACCTGCGTCGTCTGGCTGCCGCGCTGTACTTGGGCCCAGGGGCCGTCCTTCCCTTGCCCCAAGGCATTGGCCGAGCTCACGAGCTTGCTGTCAGGCGTTTCGGCGGCGTAGTAGGCCAACTGCAGGCCGACATGCCGCCCATCGCGCACGAAGTTGCGCTCCAGCCGCAGGGTCGGGTTGACGTAAAGGTTTTGCCAGTCGGCCGGCGCTTGCGTGGTCGAAGCCCACCCCTGGGCCGGCGCCACCAGGGCTGTTGCGCCTGACAGGCTGGGCGCCGCGACATCCTGCACCCGGGCCAACAGTCCATGGGGCAGCGCCAGCACGGCCAGCACACCTGCGACCGCCACTGACAGGCTGACCCCCACATCACCGGCGGACTGCGCGGGCGGCGCCGGATCGCTGGCCTCCAGCGCATGCTCCGGCTGCGACCAGAACGCGCCTATGGAGAGCATCAGCAGGATGACGATGCCAAAGAAAAGCCAGCCGTAGACCAGGTGATCGGCACCCGTGGCGATCTCGTTGCCGCTGAGATGCCCAACCAGCACGATCAGGTACGCCCTCATCCAATTGGCCAGGATGGGCACCACGATGGAAACGCCCACGAACACGCAGCGCCGCAGCGTGGACGTGTAGTTCAGGTACGCAAACAGCACGCCCACCATCAGGGAAGCCATCAGGTAGCGAATGCCGCTGCATGCCGTTTCGACCGACCAGTGGCCGCTGGGGATGGTGAACTGCAAGCCGTCACGCAGCACCGGGATGCCCGACAGCTGCAATGCCTTCACGGTGAAGTCCGCCGTTCCGTCCATGAGCAGCGGGATGAGGAATTCGCCGAACGGTACGCAAAAATACAGGAACAGCAGCGGGAAGCGAATGTCGCGCGCCACCTGCCATCCCAGCACCGCAGGCACGCTGAGCACCACCAGCGTGACCAGCGCGAACTGCGTCAGCGCATTGACCGCAGCCAGGTATCCGAGCAGCCATGCCAGCGCCACGGCGGCCATGGGCGCGAGCAGCCATGGCACCGGCTTGGGCAACATCGTCGCCAGCCGCGCGCGCCGCCTCCAGATCAGCCACAAGGCAATCGGAGGCACGGTGAAGGCATGTGTGAACGTCTCCGAGCGCAGCCAGATCCCCACCATGCCCAGAGCCGTATCGCGGTAAAGCCACAGCAGCGCAGCCAGCACCGCAGCCAGCGCCAACAGCGCGCGCAGCCAACGCTTGCGCTCAGGCAGCGAAAACACGGCGCTCATAGTCGTTGCTCCGACAACGACCTGCGCAGGGCCTGGAACCACAGTACGAGCACGGCTCACCCCAGGCTGCGCACCACGAGCGGCCCAAGCCGGTTGGCCAGCGCGATGGGCATGCGGCGCCAAGCTTCAATGAACAGCTTGTACTTGGCGTTGGAAGGATTGTTCTGCGGCACCGAATCGCGCTTGTAGAGACGGTATTCGTAGTGCAGCGGCGTGGGCTCGAAACCCCAGTTCTTCTTGAAGGCAAAAGAGCCCGTGCCCTGCTTGCTGCGCCCGTAGTCGAAAACCTTGGCGCCGCGCGCCAACGCATGGCGCATGAGCTCCCAGTACTTGAAGTCGTTGGCAGCCAGATCGCGCGCGGCAACGGCATCGCCTGCGTAGTACGGGAGGATTTCGTCGCGAAAGTAGAAGCTCAGCACGCCGCTCAATGGTTGCCCATCCGGGCCATTGACGGCCATGAGCTCCAGTGCATCGCCGAACTCGGCCTGCAGCAGCTGAAAGTAGCGGCGAGGCAACGCCGGGGTGCCATGGCGGTGGACGTTGTCGGCGTAGAGTCCGAAGAAGCGGCCTACGTCCCGGTGCACCTCGCTGGTCAGGCCGTTCTTGATGCCCTTGCGCACCATGGCCCGCTGCTTGCGCGGAATGGCCAGCATGTTGGCCTCCTCGTCTTCCAGCAGTTCCTTGCGGAAAGTGACGTAGAGGTCCTGCGCCGGCCAGTCGGGATGCCGCTGCGACGTGTGGCGAAGCTCCAGGTGTTGCACGCCCAGCTTGCGGCCCAGCTGGTCGGCATGCTCCTCAAGCGCCTGTGCAGCGTCGTTGCTGGTGGCGGCCACGCCGCCGTACACGGCAAAGGGCAAGCTGGTGAGCGAGCTGCCGAACAGCCAGCTGCGCACATGCGCCAGGGGCAGCACGCCCTCGATGGCGCCGGCCCGCCGCGCGAGAAGAAAATGCGTCTGGTGGCCGAACGCCTCTTGCAGCACGCGTTGCCACCCGGCGCGATGAAAAAACGTGGCCTGAGGACAGGCAAAGACGAACTCGTCCCATTGCGCCGCGGCGCGCTTGTCGCCTGCGGCGAGCAATTCGATTTGAATCATGCGTTGAGGGAGCCCGTGCCCAGAAAAATGCGGTCCATGCGGCCCCAATGAAAATCAGCCAGCAGCCGCTCCAGCCGAGACTCCATGCGCTGCAGGTTCAAGTAATGGCGAAAGCGCGCCTTGGCGCCCACGCCGTCCACGCGAGGCTGATCGGGATCTATTTCCCACGGATGAAAATAGAAGATCGCAGACTGGCGCTCGGCCTCGTTGACATGCCTCAACATCCGGCGCGAGACGCCGTAAGGCAGCAGCCGGAAATAACCGCCCCCGCTGCACGGCAGGTTGCGCGAGAGCAGGCGCAGCGTGGTGGGCGGCACCTCCATGAAGCCACGCGTGGTGGCGTCGAACGCAAAGCGCGGGGCCTCGGGCATGCCGTAATGGTCGTGCACGATGGGATAGACGCTGGAGCTGTAGCGGTAGCCTGCGCGCTCGAGTTCGTCAAAGGCCCAGGGATTGGCGCGCCCTATCGAAAAGCTTGGCGCCCGGTACCCCAACACCGGCACGCCCCCGAGGTCCTCCAGCAGCGCCTTGGCACGGCGAACGTCCTCGAAAAACGCCTGCGGCGTGAGATCGCTGGCACGCTGGTGGTCCCAGCCATGGCTGGCAAGCTCATGGCCGCCAGCCACGATGGCTTGCACGAGATGCGGATAGCGCTGCGCAATCCAGCCCAGCGTGAAGAACGTCGCATGCACCTTGCGCCGCCGCAGCATGTCCAGAATGCGCTCGACGTTGCGCTCGACTCGGCATTCGCGCAGCTCCCATTCACTGCGCGGAATGTGCGGAGCAAATGCCGAGACCTGGAAATAGTCCTCGACATCGATGGTGAAGGCGTTGGTAACAGGGGCTTGTCGCATGTTGTTGTTGGCCCAATGACGCACAGGCTGGTTTCAGTCCTGGTTTTCCTCAGGCTTGCCGGCATTGCGCTGCTCGCCCTCTCCCAATAGTCGCTGCAGCAAAGTCAGCGTCTGCAAATTGATGTGCTCCAGGCGCAGCAGACTTTGCTCAAGCCGCTGCAACCTTTCGCCATGCTGCAACGCGATCAGCCGAGCAACCTCTTCTGACATCGGCTGAACGGCGCCAAACTGAAGCCCTGTCGCCATCCCCGCAGGCGTGCTGCCAGGCAACGCGGCTTCGCTGGCGAATTCCGCCACGACTTGTTCGATGTCCTTGAGCGTCAAGCGCGTGCTGCCCGAGAGGTATCCCAGCAACAGCAGCCTGTCGCACAGCGCATTGATGCGCCGCGGAATTCCGGCACCGGCCTGATGCACGGCCTCGATGACACCAGACTCGAACTCAGGCACACCGGGAGCAGCACCGGCGCAGCGCAGCCGGTGTTCGATGTAGTGTTGCGCGTCTTCCAAATCCAGCGGGCCGATGTGGCAGGTGGCGGCCACGCGCTGGCGAAACTGCTCCATCTCCGGGCGCTGCAGGATCTGCCGGAACTCGGGCTGCCCAAGCAGGAAACTCTGCAGCAGCGACTGATTGCCAAGCTGGTAGTTGGAGAGCATGCGCAGCTCTTCCACCGCGCGCATCGACAGGTTCTGGGCCTCGTCCACGATCAGCAAGCAGCGTTTGCCTTCCTGCGCCATGCTCAGCAGGAACGCCTCCAGCGCAATGAGCAGCTCCGACTTGGGCACGTCCTTGACGCGCAGGCCAAAAGCCGCGCCCACCATGCGCAGCGTGTCTTCGGCATCGAGCTGCGTCGTCACGAGCTGGCCAACCACCACGTTGCTCTGGTTCAGCCCCTCCAGCAATCCTCGCAGCACCGTGGTCTTGCCGGCACCGATTTCACCAGTGATGACGATGAAACCTTCGTTGCGCAGCACACCATAGTCAAGATAGGCCTTGGCACGCCGGTGTTGCTTGCTGGCGAAATAGAAAGCAGGGTCGGGATTGAGCTGGAATGGCTTGCAAGTCAGCCCAAAGAATGCTTCGTACATGATGGTCAGAACGTCATCGCAAACGTGCACACCAGCGCCGACTCGGTGTATGGCTGCGAACTGCCTTTAGAGCTTGCCCGTCGGGCCAGCAGGGAAAAACTGGTACGGGGGCCCAGCTTGGTCGAAAGCTGGGCCGTCATCGAGCGCAGCTTGCTGCTGTTCACGTCGCCAATGCTGCGCCGCTGGGTCAGCCCCAGCGTGAGCGTAGACAAAGGCGTGAGCCTGTGGGCCAGCGACATCGACAAGCCACGCTGCCGGATGCCGCTGTTGACCGAGAAGGGATCGCCGAAGACCTCTCGATTGTCCACTCGCCGGCCCGTGGTTTGCTGCAGTGAAACAGTGAATGTGTCACGCACGCCCGTCCAGCCATAGGTCATTTGCTGCGCCCGCTGCAGCGTCACCGACGAGCTCAGGAACGCAGGAAGCAGGTTGGTCGCGTCGGTTGCGGAATACCCGTTATCACGAAGCACCTGCAACACCTTGGCTTCACGCGCGCTGGCATCGGGCTCACTGGAGGTGTAGAGCTGATCGAAAAAATCATAGACCGTGCTGTGCCCCACCGTGAGCGGTTGCCCCAATCCGTAGGAAATCGTTCTCGTGTCGCTATAGCTCACCAAGGAGCGGGCCATGCGATGGGAGAAGCGGAGTGTGTGGGCATTGCCGAAGAACCGCTTCTCCGTTTCCGCAAACAAATTCGTGCGCTCGCTGGGGGCCCAGCCCGCGCGAAGACCGTAAGTTGCCCGCCCCTGCATGTCCTCGCTGGCGACGTCGCTGGACTCGTAACCCGCAATGACACCAGCAAACACATCCTGAGCGAACCGCCAGTCCACCACGCCACGAGCAATGTCGTTCGCAGTACGGCGGCCAAGGCTGAAGTCCTGCACGTTGTGCGAGAGCTGTGCCGTCCAACTCGTTGTGGTCCGCTGTTGCGCGGCGTTGCCAACCTGCAACCGCCATTGCGTGGACGAAGAATCGGAAGAGGACGCGGAGACGCTGTGCGTGGCGCGATGCGACACGCTCGCATCCCAGTTAGCCAAGTCGCCCAGGCGCCCTTCCACGCGAGGAGCCAGCTGTACGGTCCTGACTTCCGAACGGTTGCTGCGTCCCAGCTGGCTGTCCTCGGAGTCGACCCCGAGCGGATTGACGGCTTGCTGCATGATCGATGCCTTCGCATCTATATACGCGCGCCGCTCCAACAGTTCCGCGCTTGCGTTGGCGCTTAACTGGTGGTTCAAGCTGTTGGAGCCACTGGTGCGGGCGTAGGCCACCCCTGCAAGGGCATAGTTCAAAAAGCCCTGCACTCTGCCGGAGTGGCTGCTGACGTACAACCCGGGCGAAATGCGCGTTATGGCATCGCTGTCCCCGCCGCTTTTCAACGCCACGTTGCTGGTGATCGTCTGCCCCAAAGTCAGCTTGGCCTCGACGAAAGTCGTGGGCTGAGAAGCGGAAGTCTGCTCCAGCTGCGGCACCGGCGACGGCTGCACGACACCGGATGCAGGCTGGGCAAGCTGTTGTGCGCACAACGGCATGCTCGCTGCGGCCAGACACCCAAGCACAGGCAAGGCCGCTCGGCGATGCGCAAAGGATTTCATCGCCGTGCGCTCCGCGGTGAAACACAGGTCTCAGGCCGCCTGATCACCATGCTCCTGACCATATCCGTAGCCATACCCATACTTGTATCCTGTTGCGTAGGCATCCAGCTTGGTGCCGCGCGCCTGATTAAGCAGCAGCAACTTCACAGGACAAAACTCAATGGTTGCAAGCGCGGTTTGCACATCGGACTGGCTGGTCTGGCCTGCCTGCACCACAATGATGACCTGCCCCATATGGCTGGCCAGAGCACGCGCCTCTGTGGTCAGCAGCAACGGAGGCGAGTCAAAGATGATGACGCGATCGTCGTAACGCTGCGCCACTTCCTGCAGCAGCGCATGCATGCCATCGCTGGCCAGCACCTCGGTGGCGCGGTCGTGCAGCGTACCGGCGGACAGCAGCGTGAGCTTGTCCACGTTGGTGCGCAGCAGCACCTCCGGCATGGTGGCACGCCCTTCGAGCACATCCAGCAGCCCGGGCCCCGGAGCCAGGCCCAGCGTCTTGAGCACGGATGGTCGGCCAACGTCCGCGTCCACCAGCATCACGGTCGTGTCCAGCTCCGCAGCGATGCTCAGCGCCAAATTCACCGCGGTAAAGGTCTTGCCCTCGCCTGGCAGCGCGCTGGTCACCATGATGCGGTTGCCATGCGCAACGGGGGCAGCACCTTTGCCCAGCGCATTGGCGATCAGTGGGCGCTTGATCACTCGGTACTGGTCCGCGATGCGCGATCGCGGCGACCCAGGCGTCACAAAGTTGAGAGCCGCCAAGCGTTGCAGATCCAGCTCCACGCGACGCGATGTGGCTTGCACCAAGCGAGAAGCAGCGCCTGCAGTGGCCGCCGGCATGGCCGTTGCCGCAATGGCGGACGGCACAGACCGTTCTTCGTGAAAAAAACCACCCTGCGCCTTGACAGCAGATGCGGCTTCAGATGCAGCGTGTGAAGAAGGAAAAACCGCAGCAGGAATGGCTGGAAGTTCGGGCAGTTGAACTTCGGGAAACTCATGCACCGGCGGAAATTCCGGCATAGGCGGAAATTCTGGTGCAGCAGTGAAACCCGGGAAATCGATGGGCTGCAATGACGCATTGCCGGCGTCACTGGTCGGCACCACGCCTGCAATGGGATCCTGTACAGCGGGAAGTGCCGTGGTCTGCCCCGGATCGGCCGCGCCAGCATTTCGCAATTGCGCCAAGCGTGCAGCGGCTTGTTCTATCAAACTGCTCATGGCCTCATTTCATGGTTTTCAACGCTGTAGCGGCCATGACCAGCAGCATCACCCCCACCAGCGCACCCAGAGCCCCGAGGAAACGCAAACGGTCCAGCCGCTCCTGACGCTGTTGCGTCTCCGTCATCACCAGCGTCACAACGCCGAGCAATGGCAATCCCAGCTTGTTGCGCAATTCACCACCTTGGTAAAATACAGGGCGCAGCTGGCTCATCGCCAAAGAGATGACCACACCCAGCACCAATCCGGCTACCAGCACCACCGGAAGCAAAAGCAGCCGATTGGGGGCGGCAGGCTTGGGCGGCACACGCGGCGGGTCTATCAGCCGGAACTCGGCCACGCCTGCATCCTCCAATTGACCGGACATGGTGGCGGACTCGCGCCGTGTGACCAGTCCCTCGTAGTTCTTCTTGTGGATGTCGTAATCGCGGTTGAGCTGCGCAGCCTCTGCCTCCAGGGCCGGGGCCGTCTTCATTTGCTCACGGGCCACGGCATAGCGGGCGGTGAACTCGGCCACGCGAGCACGCAGTGTGGCGACCTGCACCTCCGACGAGGCCAAAAGCTTTGAAAGCTCCAATGCCGCGGGACTGGCATTGCTGCCTGTGGCAACTATGGCGCTGCCGGAAGCAGCTGCCGATCGGCGCAGGTCATCCACCTCGCGCCGCTTCTGTTCCTCAAGATCCTTGAGAAGCCGCCGCGTGGAAAGCACCTCCGGATGCTGATCCGTGAAGCGCTGCAGCAACTCGTCGAGGTGGCGCCGCTGCGCTTCCAAACGTGCGTCGATCTCCGGCGTTGCCAACGCCAGCGCGGCGCTGTCCACGGAAGCCGAAGCGCTGCCGCTGGCCGCAACGACCGACTTGCCGGCCAGTTGTGCTCGAGCGGTGTCTCGCGCAGTTTCGGCTTCACGCAACTCCAGTTTGGCTTGCTCAAGCAAGCCGCTCAGTTCGGTCAAGCGGTTGGCACTGTCTTTGCCAGAGCTGGTCTGCAATTCGATATTGCGCAGCCTGAATTCCTTGAGCCTGGTTTCAGCCTCCTCCAGCTTGGCGCGATATGCCTTGATCTGTTCGTCCAGGAAAAGCTTGGCCGAGTTGGTGTCTTTGCGGCTCGCGCCCAAACTGGATTCCACAAAAATCGAAACCAGCGACTGAATCACACGGCGGGCTTTTTCCGGATTGGAATCCAGATAGCTGAGCTGGTAGAAGTTGTCGCGGCCTACAGCTTTGATGGAGAGCTTATTGGTCAGAGATTCAATCAGCGCCTCCTGCTCGGGGATGGAGGCATCTTTGAGGTCGAGATTGGCCATGTGGATGAGCTTCTCCACATTGGGGCGGCTGATGAGGGTGCGACTGAGCATTTGCAGCTGCTGATCCACGTTGGGCTGCACGGCCAAACCCAACATCAGCGGGCGCAGGATGGATTGCGTGTCAACGTAGATGCGCGCCGAAGCTTCGTAACGATCGGGAAGGCGCCACACCACGGTGGCACCGACCACCGCAACCACCCAGGCCACAACCAGCCCGTGCCAGCGGAAGCGCCACATGCCGCGCGAGAAAGCAGACAGCTGCTCAAGCAGCTCTTCCATCAAGATTCCTTTAAGTACACCAAGCGGGACCCGGCATCGTGGTCCCGCGGCCGCCAGCAGCCTCGCAACAGGCAGCCGTCAGAAATAGCTCTGGGGAATGATGAGGATGTCGCCCGGACGCATTTCGACGTTAGCGGAGATGTCTCCGCGGTTGAGCAGGTCCTTCAATCGCACCGAGTACTGCTTGTTGCCTTCGGCCGTGCGCAGAATGGTGGCACTGTTGCCGGCAGCAAAGTCGGTGAGCCCACCCACGGCGATCATCACATCCAGCAGCGTCATTTTCTGCTTGTATGGCAGGAATTGCGGCTTGGCGGCCTGCCCCACGACGCGCACTTGTTCACTGTAGGGCCCAACAAAATTTGTGACGATGACCGTCACAACCGGATCACGCACGTACTTGGCCAACGCCTGTTCGATTTCACGGGCCAGTTGCTGCGGATTTTTTCCCTGTGCCACCAGTTCGTCCACCAGCGGCGTGGCGATCTTGCCATCCGGACGCACCGGCACGGGCATGGAGAGCTCGGGGTTGCGCGACACAATGATGTTGATGGTGTCGCCCGGCCCAATGAGGTAGGAATAGTCGTCAGTGCCGGCTGTCGCGGGCGCCGGCGGAAAGTCCGGCTGGCTCGCACAGGCACCCAACATAGCCAGCACGGCAGCCATGATCACTGCGCGACCGGACCGGACGCATTGCTTGCGCTTCATTGTTACCCCTCCCACCAGCACCAGAAACCAGCCAAGACTCTGGATGGTCCGGCATGCCGCCGCCACCCGTGTTGCACGACGTCCACCTCTCGGAAGGGACTGCCGGCTCTTCGTACAATTTTGCAGGATTTATCAGTCACAAGTGCTCGAACGGCTTACGCAATGCCCTGAATGAGGGACATCTCTGAGGCAAGCTGGCAACTTTGCACACTGGCACCGAGCAAAAATGAAACGTTCAAGCTCACAGGTGATGAGTAAGACAAGAGTCAAGCCTCCTGAAGACAACGGCTTGCACAATGCGAAATCTCATTTTCGTGATGAACGTATCAGCCATACAACGTGAATTTGGTGGATTGCTGAAAACGGGTCCAAGCCTTTTTGCATATTCAATTTGAAGGGAAGTTATGAAGGTCTTGCTTACAGGCGCCGCGGGATTTATCGGTATGGCAACAGCATTGCGCTTACTGGAGCGCGGCGATCAAGTCGTAGGCATTGACAACCTCAACGACTACTACGACGTCAATCTCAAGCAGGCGCGCCTGCAGCGTTTGCAACCCCACGCCAATTTCCGCTTCTCCAAGCTTGACATCGCTGACCGCGGCGGCATGGAGGCGCTTTTCAAGAACGAAGCGTTTGAAGGCGTGATTCACTTAGCGGCGCAGGCAGGCGTTCGGTATTCATTGATCAATCCTCACGCCTACGCCGACAGCAACCTGTTGGGCTTCATGAACGTGCTGGAGGGCTGCCGCCACGGGCAAGTGCGGCATCTGGTCTATGCCTCAAGCTCCAGCGTGTACGGTGGCAATGTGCGCATGCCTTTTTCGGAATCCGACGGCGTGGACCACCCGGTAAGCCTGTATGCGGCCACCAAGAAAGCCAATGAGCTGATGGCGCATACCTACAGCCATCTCTACGGGCTTCCCACCACGGGCCTGCGCTTCTTCACGGTTTATGGCCCATGGGGACGGCCCGACATGGCCTTGTTTCTCTTCACCAAGGCCATCCTGGAGAACCGCCCCATCGACGTGTTCAACCATGGCCAGATGAGGCGTGACTTCACCTACATCGACGACATTGTCGAGGGTGTGATCCGGGTGCTGGACCGCCCTGCCACGTCAGACCCGGACTTCAATCCCCAAGCCCCCCATCCCGGCCGCAGTCGCGCCCCCTATCGCGTCTTCAACATTGGCAACCATGAGCCGGTGCCGTTGCTGGAATTCATCGGATGCGTGGAGGAAGCCCTCGGACGCCAGGCCGACAAGCGGCTGCTGCCCATGCAGGATGGCGACGTGCCGGCCACTTTTGCCAACGTCGATGCGCTCAACGACTGGGTGGAATTCGCCCCGCGCACGGGCATCCGTGAGGGCGTTGCCCGCTTTGTGCACTGGTATCGCGAGCATTACGGCGTCTAGATGAAGACGGCGGCCCGGGTGCCTCTGTGCATAAGGGGGCCGTGTTCCCAGGCGCGAGGCAGCGGCGCGGCCGCCCCCTCACCGCCCCCTCACCGCCCCGTCACCGCCCCGTCACCGCAGCCGGCCATGACCGGCATGTGCCGGGCAAAGCAAAAACGGCCTGAGCCTGCGGACGGCCTGCTCATGCGGACGGCGGATTGCGCATCAGCGCGCGACCTTGATGGACAGCCGCCCCAACAAGTCGTAGAGGGTCGGCCGGCTCACGCCCAACAGCTCCGCGGCCTTGGCCAGGTTGCCGTCGCTGCGCGCCAGCGCCATCACCACGGCCGTGCGCTCTGCACGGTCGCGCACGGTGCGCAAGTCCAGCGTGTCGGCCTCGTCGGCTTCGTCGCGACCCTGGCTGGTCAAGCCGAGATCGTCCACCGCGACGAGCTGCCCGTCGGCCATGATGGCCGCGCGGCGCACCACGTTGATGAGCTCGCGCACGTTGCCCGGCCAGGCATGGGCCTCGATGGCGTGCAGCGCCTCCTCGGTGAAGCGCAGCGAGCGGCGCTGCTCTTCGCTGAAGCGGCGCAGGAAGGCATGGGCCAGCAGCACCGCGTCGCCACGGCGCTGGCGCAGCGGCGGGATCTGGACGACGATCTCCGACAGCCGGTAGTACAGGTCCTCGCGAAAGCGCCCTTCCCGTATGAGTGCCTGCAGATCCTGGTGCGTCGCGCAGACGATGCGCGTGTCAATGGGAATCTCCTGGCGGCCGCCCAGGCGCTCTATCGTGCGCTGCTGCAGGAAGCGCAGCAGCTTGGCCTGCAGCGGCAGCGGCAGGTCACCTATCTCGTCGAGCATCAGCGTGCCGCCGTGAGCCGTTTCTATGCGGCCGACGGTGGTCTTGGTGGCGCCGGTGAAGGCGCCACGCTCGAAACCGAAGAGCTCGCTCTCCAGCAGGGCTTCGGGAATGGCGGCGCAGTTGATGGCCACGAAGCGGCCGTTGCGCCTGGAGGCTGCGTGCACGGCCTGCGCCAGCACCTCCTTGCCCGTGCCGCTTTCGCCCAGCAGCATCACCGACGCGCTGCTGGGAGCCACCTTTTCTATCGTGCGGCAGATGCGCAGCAGCCCCTCGTCACGTGTGATCACGCTTTGCGTGGCCTCGCCCTGGTTGAGCGCGCGCAGCCGCGTGTTTTCGGCCTGCAGCGCGTAGAGCCGATAGGCCCGCTCCACGATGAGACCCAGCACGTCAGGGTCGAAAGGTTTTTCCAAAAAATCGTAGGCACCCAGTTCCACCGCGCGCAGCGCATTGGAACGCCCGTTCTGCCCCGTGATCACGATGACCTTGACCAGCGGATCGAGCTCCAGCAACTGCTCCAGCAGCTTGAAGCCCTCGGACACCGAATCCGGATCCGGCGGCAGGCCCAGGTCCATGGTCACCACCGCCGGACGGTGGCGGCGGCTTTGGCGCAGCGCGGTTTCGCGGTCGGCAGCCTCCACGCTGGCGTAAGCGTCCAGTGACCACTTGATCTGTTTTTGCAGTGCGAGATCGTCCTCGACGATCAACAGCGGGGTATTCGTCGTCATGCCACACCAGCCATGAACGCGTCGGCGGGACGCTCGGTTTCAATCAACGGAATCAGCATCGTGATCACCGTACCCTTGCCGGGCTCGCTGTGCACCGAAATGCTTCCGCCCAACTCTTTGAGGTATTGCGCGCTTTCATAAGCTCCTATGCCCATGCCGCCGGCCTTGGTCGTGTTGAAGGGCTTGAACAGGCGGTTGGCCACGAAGTCGGCGGACATGCCGCAGCCGTCGTCACCCACGGTGATCCTGGCCTGCCCCACACACCGTTCCACGCGCAGCCACACGCGCTTGTCCGTGGGCGTGGCATCCAGCGCGTTTTGCACCGCATGGCCCACCACGCGCTCCAGGCGCTGCTCGTGGCCGCGAGCCTGCACCGGCTGCACGACCTCGACGTCCAGCATCCGGCCGTGCGACTGCGCCGCGGCCTGCAGCCGCTGCGCCAGCGCGGCCAGATCAACCCCGTAGCGCCCATGCGCGGGCGCCTCGCCCTCGCGCAACTGCAGCATGAGCTGGCGCATCTTCTCCAACGCGTTGTCCACCGTGGCCAGCATGTCTTGCTGGAACTCAGGGTTGTGCTGCAGCCGCTTGGCGTTCTTCATCATCAGCGACAACTGCGTCACGATGTTCTTGAGGTCATGCACCACGAAGGCCGACATGCGGTTGAAGGCCTCGAACTTGCGTGCCTCGAGCAGCGCCTCTGACGCACGCATGCGCGCGATAAAGATGCCAGCCTGGCGCCCAGCCGTCTTGAGCAGGTCGCGCACTTCCCAGTTGAGCGGCAACGGCGTGCGCGGCCGCGCCAGTACCACGAAGCCGGTGAGCTCCTGCGCCGCCGGCAGCGGCACCACAACCCAGGCCGATGCATCCGCCGCCAGCCAGGACGGCGGGGCGAGACCGTCATAGCGCTCGGGGCACTGGAGAAGCTCGTGCACATCCACCAGCCAGTCGCGCTCGCGCATGAAGTTGACGAAGGCGGACCCCGCCGCTTCGCGCTCCTGCACGCGGGTGCTGTTCCAGTAGGCCGCGGGGAAGTAATGCGTGCCGTCGGACGCAGCCATCCACAACGTGCCGGCGGGGCTCTCCACCATGTCGCCCAATCCCCGGATGACGTGGGAGCCTATGTCGCCGCTGTCGGGATGAGCCGACAGCGCCGCCGTGAAACGCAGCCATTCCGTGCGGTAGTCGTAGTGGTAGCGAAAGAAGTGCTTGCTGACGAAAACCCGCAGCCGAGCGCGCATCGCGCCTGAACCCACGAGCAGGGCCAAAGCTGCCAGCGCCGCCACACCGAAGGCCACCTGCAGCGCCTGACCCCAATCACCGCCGAATTCCCGCAGGTAGTAGCCAATGGCGGAGATGACGAGCAGGTAGCCGCCCACCAGCAGCAGCGTCAGCGTATGGAACACCATGCTGTGCGAGAGCTGCAGGGCCCGCGGCCGCAGCGCTTGGCGTCGCAGCGCCACGGCCAGCGCCGGCACGGCCAACGAGTGCACGGCCGCACGCACCACCAGCGTGTGCGGCTCCGGCTGTCCAAACAGAACGCCGTGGGAATGCAGGTACAGGTCGAACAGGTACACGCAGCCCAAGCCAATGCAAACGGGTTTGACGCTCCAGCGCCTGTCCTGGTCCACATTGCGGTAGAGCTGTTCCAACAGCAGCAGGCCCAGCACCGGCAGGCCGAGCGCCACCGAGGAGCTCAGATAAGGCAAAGGCCATCCGACCAGGGCCAGCACCGGCAGCGCCACGGCCGTCCACACCAGCGTGCGCGCAGACCCGCGCAGCCAGCGCTGGGGCTGCAGCAGCAACAGCACCAACTGGAACCAGGCGCCGTAGCGCCACGCGTCCAATGCCAGCGCGGCGGCGATCCAGCCCGGCTCGCCGCGCAGTTGCGTGATCAGCGCAACGACCGCCCAAGCCGCAGTACACAGCAAGGCAAAGCGCAGCGCCCGCGCAATGGGTGTGCCCCGCTCGGAGGCCGCGCTCACCAGGACCAGCCGCAGGCCCAGCCACAGGTGCAGCACTGCCGCCAGGGCGTAGCTGGCGATCGCGGCCTGGCCAAAAGTCACTACCACCTGGGCTCGACTCCGAGTTGTCGCGTGCGCGCAAGGCCCGCCCGGCCCCCGGGCGTCAGCGTGCGCCCTTGCCGGTAAGCACCACGCCCACGGTCTCGAACAGGACGAGCAGGTCCAGCGTCAGCGTGTGGTTCTTGACGTAGTAGAGGTCGTACTGGAGCTTTTGCAGCGAATCCTCCACCGTCGCGCCGTAGGGATAGCGCACCTGCGCCCAACCGGTGACGCCGGGCTTGATGCTGTGGCGCAGGCCGTAGTAGGGCAGCTCGCGCGCGAGCTGCTCGACGAAGAAGGGACGTTCGGGACGCGGGCCGACGATGCTCATGTCGCCCAACAGGATGTTGAAGATCTGGGGCAGTTCGTCGATGCGCAGCCGCCGGATGATGCGTCCGATGCGCGTGACGCGGTCGTCCTTGGCCGTGGCCCAACGCGGCCGCCCGTCCTTCTCGGCATCGGTGCGCATGCTGCGGAACTTGATGACGTCAAAGCAGCGCCCGTTGAGGCCCACGCGCTCTTGCTTGTAGAGCACCGGCCCGGGGCTTTCCAGCTTGATCAGCAGCGCCGTGATCAGCATGACCGGGGCCGACACCAGCAGCAGCAGCGCCGCGCTCAGCAGATCGCACAGCCGCTTGACGCCCATGCGCAGCCGGCCCTGGTTGAAGCCGGTGCCGAACACCAGCAGTGCAGGCTCCAGGCAGTCCACGCGCAGCTGGCCCAGGGTCTTTTCGAAATGGCTGGAGACGTCCAGCACGCGTATGCCTTGGGTACGGCAGGCCAGCAGCTGGTCCATGGGCATGCCGCCACCGCGCCGCTCGCTGGGCGCCACGATCACCTCGTGGACCTTCAGGCGCTGCGCCAGTTGGGCCAGCGGCTCATGCGTGGAAAGCAGTTGCTGCGCAGGCACGCCAAGGGCACCTTCGTTGACCGTGGGGTAGTAGCCCACGAGCTCCACCGAGGCTTCAGCTTCCTTGATCGTGCGGCCCACGTTGGCGGCCCGCTCACCGGCGCCGAGCACGAGCACCCTGGTCCTCAGCCGTGCGGGCCAAAGGGCATGCGCCGCATACACCCGGTGCGCCACCACCACCGCCGTTCCCAGCAAGGCCGCCGTGGGCAGCGCCGCAGCGGGCACCAGGCTGTTGGGCATGAGATGCGCGATCAGAAAAGCCAGCGGAAGCACCAGCAGCACGCACACCAGCGCACGCACACATGACTGGCCCAGCGAACGTTTGTGTGCAGGCTCATAGAAGCCGGAAGCCGTGGCGATGACGCAAAGGAAAGCGGCCAGCGACATGCCCTGCGCCGCCATGCCGGGCATGGTCAACACCAACGCCTCGCTTGCCTGGCTCATGCCGAAAAGAACCACGACAAGGGTAAGCGCCGCGAAATCGAACCCAACCTGATAAAGCACTCGCTGGTGCACGTGGTGCTTGTAGACGCTGATCACCTTCCCCCCTCACCGCCCCTTAGGGCGGAAATTCCTCTTGCGCCACCAGGGCCCAAGCCATCTGCCGCAGATGACGCCGCGGATCTCGCCGCTTCGCTCTCCTGTGCAAGAGCACGCCATCAGGTCATCGAACGCACCTTTTCCGTCAAGGGTCCAAGTCACCGCGGCGGCCGGTATTTGTAGCTATTTGCTACTAGCACAGAGCCATGAATCAAGTAGAAATATATTATGCAATATCCCGACTTTTATTAATTTCAATTATGCATGTGATTATTTGCACAGAAACTCCTTGATATACCTCATTGATCACGAACCTTCTGACGGGCACGGCGTTTATATACACAATTCCTTACAAAAGTCCGCAATGGAGCACGGCGTGCGCTCGCACGGCTCAGTGCATGGGACGGGTGAGGCACCTACGCGCCAGGGCTGGGACCGTTCGGCCCAAGACTGGGCATGAAGGGTTGAGACAGCCTTGCCTTCCAGAGCCAGCGGCTTCAGACCAGCCACCCGTGGTCAGCGCCGCCGACGTTGACAACCAGGCCACCGACGGACACGGGCCAGCCATGCCGGGAATACATGCGGCCCGCCGCTCTCTATGAACATGAGGCGGCCTCCGTAAAGTTGCTTGCTCCGCTGGCGGCAATCATGGGGATTGCCGCCTGGGGGTGCAACGGCGCGAAGTCAAGCAAAGCCGCGCTGCGTGCGATGCATCACTGCACGCGCCGGGCCGGGGATGGCCCGGGGACGCCGGCGGGGTGCCGGCGCAACGCTTCAGTCGTCCAGGCCGAGATCCTGGATCTTGCGCGTGATGGTGTTACGCCCAATACCGAGCTTGTGCGCGGCCTCTATGCGGCGCCCGCGCGTGAGTTCCAGCGCGGTGTGGATCAGGCGGCCCTCGAACTGCCGGGTCAGCGTGTCCCACACTTCCGGCGAGCCCGCTTCGAGCATGCCCCGGGCCTGGCGCTCCAGATCGCGCAGCCAATCGGCTTCCAGCGTGGTCGCGACCACGGCTGCAACGCCGGCCGCCGGCACGCCGGACTCGGCCGCCAGAACCGGCTCGGCAAGCGGCGCGCTCGGCACACTGGGTGCCGGCGCTTCCTGGGCCGACAGCACGCTGCCGCCCATGAGCTCAGGCGGCAAGTCCTTGGGCTCGATCACTTGGGCCGGCGCCATCACGGTGAGCCAATGGCAGATGTTCTCCAACTGGCGCACGTTGCCGGGAAAGTCGAAGGCCGCCAGGCGCTGCAGTGCCGCGTCGGTGATTCGCTTGGGCTCCACGCCCAGCTCGCGCGCGCTCTTGGAGAGGAAGTAGCGTGCCAGCGACGGCACGTCCTCGCGCCGCTCGCGCAGGGGCGGCAGCCGCAGCCGGATGACGTTGAGGCGGTGGAACAAGTCCTCGCGGAACACGCCTTCCTTGACACGCTGCTCCAGGTTCTGGTGCGTGGCGGCGATCACGCGCACGTTGCTCTTGAGCGGCTGGTGGCCGCCCACGCGGTAGAACTGCCCGTCGGAGAGCACGCGCAGCAGCCGCGTCTGCAGATCGAAGGGCATGTCGCCGATTTCGTCCAGGAACAGCGTGCCGCCGTCAGCCTGCTCGAAGCGGCCGCGGCGCATGCTCTGCGCGCCGGTGAAGGCGCCGCGCTCGTGGCCGAAAAGCTCTGACTCCAGCAAGTCCTTGGGGATGGCCGCGGTGTTGATGGCCACGAAGGGCCCGTTGCCGCGTGGGCTGTGCTTGTGCAGCGCACGCGCAACGAGTTCCTTGCCCGACCCGCTCTCGCCGGTGATGAGCACCGTGACGTTGCTTTGGGAGAGGCGGCCGATGGCGCGGAACACGTCCTGCATCGCCGGCGCCTGGCCCAGCATCTCGGGCATCTGCGCCATGCGCTCGCCCTGCACCTGCTCGCGCAGGCTTTCCTCGACGGCGCGGCGTATGAGCTCCACCGCCTTGGTCACATCGAAGGGTTTGGGCAAGTACTCGAAGGCACCGCCCTGGAAGGCAGAGACGGCGCTGTCCAAGTCGGAATACGCCGTCATCACGATCACCGGCAGGCCCGGCAGGCGCTGCTTGACCTTGGCCAGCAGGTCCAGGCCGGAGCCGCCGGGCATGCGGATGTCGCTCACCAGGACTTGTGGCTCGTCGTCGTCCAGCGCGGCGAGCACGTCGCGCGGGCTGCCGAAGCTGCGGACCTGGAACTGCTCGCGCGCCAGCGCCTTTTCGAGCACGAAGCGTATGGATTGATCGTCGTCTACGACCCAGATCGGTTTCATGCTTGGGCGCTTACCTCGTGGTGTGTCAGGGCAAAGGGATGAGGATCTTGAAAATCGTCTGGCCCGGCGTGCTGTCGCATTCGATGGTGCCCTGGTGCTGTTGCACGAAGGTCTGCGCCAGCGTCAGTCCCAAGCCGGATCCGCCTTCGCGTCCCGACACCAGCGGGTAGAAGATGCGATCGCGAATCGAGTCGGGGACACCCGGACCGTTGTCCTCGATATGCAATTCCAATGCCAGTCTGTACCGCGTCTTGCCTATGGTGACCTGGCGCGTCACGCGCGTGCGCAGCACGATGCAGGCGTCGCCCTCGGCAATGCGCTGCGTGAGCGCCTGCGCCGCGTTGTGGGCGATGTTGAGCACGGCCTGTATGAGCTGCTCGCGGTCGCCGCGGAACTCGGGAATGGAGGTGTCGTAGTCGCGCTGCACGGCCAGCCCGCGCGGGAACTCGGCCAGGATCAGCGCCCTCACCCGCTCGCACACCTCGTGGATGTTGACGTCGCCCACCACGTGCGGCTTGCGGTGCGGCGCCAGCAGCCGGTCCACCAGCGCCTGCAGCCGGTCGGCCTCCTGGACGATAACCTGCGTGTACTCGGTCAGCTCCTTGGACTGCAGCTCCATCTGCAGCAGTTGCGCCGCGCCGCGGATGCCGCCCAAGGGGTTCTTGATCTCGTGTGCGAGGTTGCGGATGAGCTCCTTGTTGGCCTGCGCCTGGTCCAGCGCGCGCTCCTCGCGGTCCTGGCGGGTCTGCTGCTCGATCTCGATCATCTCGACGAGCACGCGATCCGCGCTGTCGGTCTGGTTGACGATGACATGCACCGGCAGCGCCTCGGGCTGCATGCCCGGCAGCCGCTTGAGCATGGCGTCGAAGCGGCCGCTGGCGTAGTCGTTGCGCGCCACGGCGGCCAGCGTCTCCTGCAGCTGGCGCGGCAGCACGAACCACTGCGGCAGGTGCCCGCCCACCAGGCTGCGGCGCGACAGGCCGATCTGGTCCTCGAAGGCCGAGTTGACGAACAGGCACTGCCCCTGCGGCGAGACCACGGCCACCAGCGTGGCGAGCAGGTCGAAGTTGTCGAAGTTGGATTTGGTGGAGCGGGAAGGCTTCATGGGCGGGAAAGGCGGGCCAGTTCGCGCTGCAGCGCGGCGATGTCGGCGCTGCTGCGCTCTATGGAGGCCTTGAGTGCGGCCACGCGGTCGAGGTAGCGCTGGTTGTTGCGCTCGTGCCCCAAGCGCTCAGGCTGGCCATCGTTGTATTCGGCCAGCAGTTGCTGCAGCCGCGTCTGCTCGCGCTGCAACTCGGCCTGCAGGATGGCGCGCGCGTCGTTGTCGCGCTCGCGCTGCTGCGGCGCCGTCACGCGCTCGGCGGGCCGCGCCACCACCGGGGCCGTCCCTGATGCGGCCGCGGCCGTGGCCGATGCCACACCGGTGGCCGGCGGTGTGGCCCTGGAGGCCGCATGCGGCCGCGTGCCGGAAATGGTCACGGGCGAAGCATCCACGGCCTGGCAGCCGCGCGCGCGCGCCTGCTGGGCGCTGATGGCATCGGTGTAGAGAATGGGCGGTCCCGGGCAGCGGTAGACCGTGGTGCTGCCCTGGGCCTGCGCCGCCGCGCCGCTCAACAGCAGCGCCGCGTGCAGCAGGGCCCGGCTGGTGTGCTTCATGCGCAAGGCTCCGTGGAAGGCAGCCCGATTTTCGCAAAGGCCGGTGGGGCCGCCCCCATAAACAAAAAGGGACGGCCCAGAGGACCGTCCCTTTCGCACACGTCAGGACCCTTGAGGGATCACAGGGCGTAGTACATGTCGAACTCGACCGGGTGCGTGGCCATGCGGAAGCGGGTGACTTCCTGCATCTTCAGATCGATGTAGGCGTCGATGTAGGAGTCGGTGAACACGCCGCCCTTGGTCAGGAAGGCGCGATCCTTGTCCAGAGCTTCCAGGGCCTGGTCCAGGCTGTGGCAGACGGTCGGGATCTTCGCGTCCTCTTCCGGCGGCAGGTGGTACAGGTCCTTGGTGGCAGCTTCGCCCGGGTGGATCTTGTTTTCCACGCCGTCCAGGCCGGCCATCAGCAGCGCGGCAAAGCCCAGGTACGGGTTCATCAGGGGATCGGGGAAGCGGGCTTCCACGCGACGGCCCTTCGGATTGGCCACGTAGGGGATACGGATCGAGGCCGAGCGGTTCTTGGCCGAGTAGGCCAGCTTCACCGGGGCTTCGAAGCCAGGCACCAGGCGCTTGTAGCTGTTGGTGCCGGGGTTGGTGATGGCGTTCAGGGCACGGGCGTGCTTGATGATGCCGCCGATGTAGTACAGGGCGAAGTCGGACAGGCCCGCGTAGCCGTCGCCGGCGAACAGGTTCTTGCCGTCCTTCCACACCGACTGGTGCACGTGCATGCCGCTGCCGTTGTCGCCAACGATGGGCTTGGGCATGAACGTGGCGGTCTTGCCGTAGGCGGCCGCGACGTTGTGGATCACGTACTTCTGCAGCTGCACCCAGTCAGCGCGCTCGATCAGCGTGCTGAACTTGGTGCCGATTTCCATCTGGCCGGCGGTGGCCACTTCGTGGTGGTGCACTTCGACCGGAATGCCCAGCTGCTCCAGCAGCAGGCACATTTCCGAGCGCAGGTCCTGGCCGGAATCGACCGGGGGCACGGGGAAGTAGCCGCCCTTGACGGAGGGACGGAAACCGGAGTTGCCGTGCTCGTATTCCTTGCCGGTGTTCCAGGCGGCTTCTTCGCTCTCGATCTTGGAGAAGCAGCCGGACATGTCGATGTTCCAGCGCACGCTGTCGAACACGAAGAATTCCGGCTCCGGACCGAAGTAGGCGGTGTCGCCCAGGCCGGAAGCGCGCATGTAGGCTTCAGCGCGCTTGGCCAGCGAGCGCGGATCGCGCTCGTAGGGCTTGCCGTCGGCCGGATCGATGACGTCGCAGGTCAGGATCAGCGTCGGCTCTTCGAAGAACGGGTCGATGTTGGCCGTGTTGGCATCCGGCATCAGCAGCATGTCGGAGGCTTCGATGCCCTTCCAGCCAGCGATGGACGAGCCGTCAAAGGCGTGGCCCGACTGGAACTTGTCTTCATCGAAATGGGAGACGGGCACCGAAACGTGCTGCTCCTTGCCGCGGGTGTCGGTGAAGCGGAAGTCGACGAATTTGACTTCGTTCTCCTTCACCATCTTCATCACGTCGGCGACAGTCTTGGACATCAATTTCTCCTAGCGGATGTGCTGTGCGAGTGGGTCAATAACTGCTAGATCGAACAAAAGCCCGGTGCGAGACCGGGCCTTTGCTTGAGCACTGGAATCTAGCAGAAAGCATGCCGATTTCAGCGATCTTCGCCCTGTGCTGCGTCAAGCCGGGGCAGGCACTCGTGAAAGTGGCCATGATCCTGCTCAACTACGCCCCATTTCGATGCATTTTGACGCACCGAAATGGTGAAATGAAATTCCTGCTAGCGCACCAACTCGGGGCCCAACTTGGCTTGCAGCTTTGCCAGGCCCGCGCGGAGTTCGTCGAACGCGGCGTCCACCACCGCCGCAGGGCCCTTGACGCCCAGCTCCACGTGGCGGCCCCACTGGGGGTGGTCCACGCTGGGCAGGCTGAAGACGCGCACGCGCTCATGCGTGGCCTCCACCGCTTCCATCAGCGGCGTGAGCACCGCCTCCATCGCGCCCATGACGATGACGGAGCGCTCGCGCTGGCGCTGCGTGCCGTGCAGCGCCGCGTAGCGCGTGTCCAGCACCGCCTCCATCATCGGGTGCGCCATCACCGGAAAGCCGGGCAGGAAGTGCACCTCGCCCACGCTGAAGCCCGGAATGCGGTTGTAGGGGTTGGCGATGATCTGCGCCCCGCGCGGGAACATCCCCATGTTGAGCCGCTGCAGGTTGTCCGGGCTGTCCGGGTCGAAGGCCACGCCCTTCTCGGCCGCCATCTCCCGCATGCGCTGCGTGATGAGCTCCCTGGCCTGCGGATGCAGCTCCAGCGGCACCCCCAGCGCCGCGGCGGCAGCCTGGCGCGTGTGGTCGTCGGGCGTCGCGCCTATGCCCCCGCAACTGAACACGGCGTCGCCGCTGCTCAGGGCTTGGCGCAGGACGTCCGTGATGCGCTCGCGCTCGTCGCCCACGTAGCGCGCCCAAGCAAGCTGCAGCCCGCGCGCGGACAGCAGCTCCACGGCCTTGGCCATGTGCTTGTCCTGGCGCTTGCCGGAGAGGATTTCGTCGCCGATGACGATGAGGCCGAAGTTCATGCGTGCGGTTCCCGGGGCAGTTGAAGCGGCGAAGGCGTGACAGACAACGGCATGTCGATGATCTCGCCCCCTGGCGGAGGCGACGGCGCCGCCGCAGCCGCCTCCTGCGCGCGCAGCCGCTGCAGCGCCGCCAGCGAGAAGTGGGCGAACCACAGCGAGGAGAAGGCGAACACCAGCGTGTACAGCCACACCGACACCACCACCAGCAGCGGCGCCAGGATGAGCACCGTCGCACCGAAGGCCCACAGCAGCGAGGGCGCCGCGCTCAAGTAGCCGCTGATCACGCCCATGGCCAGCAGCGGCCAGCGCTGCTCGCGCAGGATGCGCCGGCGCTCCTCCTTGCTGGCGTGGTCCGAGAGCACGTCGAAGGCCACGAGCTGGTAGGTCAGCCAGCCCCACACCAGCGGCGGCAGCACCAGCACCAGCGGCGGAATCAGCCACAGCGGCACCGACAGCACCAGAACGAACAGCGCCAGCAGCGAGCAGCCCAGCGCCCACAACACGCTGAGCATGAAGCTCGCGCCGTGGCGGCGCTGCAGCGCGGGGAAACGCCGCCGCGCCACCAGGTTGGTGAGCGCCGGCGTGGACAGCGTGGACACCAGCAGCAGCGACACCACCACCAGCACCGGCACCGCCAGCGCCACCACCAGCAGCGGCGCGATCACCGCGCGCAGGCCCTGCCCGCCCATGGAGTCCAGCCAGCCCAGCACCGCCGCGGTGAGCGACCAGCGCTCCAGCAGCTCCCGCACGCCGTCCACGGCGCCTTCCCAGTACAGCCAGCCCAGGCCCAGCGCCAGCGCCGCCGCGATGAGCAGCGGTGCCAGCGTGAGCACCACCACACGCGGGTGCAGGCAATAGGCCGCGGCGCGCCAGAACGCGTCCAGCAGCTCCCTCAGCGGACGCATGGCAGTCCTTTCCAGGGCAAAGGGGCCGCGGCGGCCCCCAGGTTCAACATTGAAGACGGATGCGCCGTGCCCCGCCGCGCTCAGGCCCGTCCGACCAGGCGCTTGAAACCCAGCCACTGCTGGGCCCAGAAGCCGCGGCCCCAGTCGCGCCCGTCGGCTGGCAGCCCGGTGGGCACGTAGCGCTCGCCGAAGTTGGCCGTGCCAAAGAGGCGGTCCCAGATGGGGAACAGCACCGAGAAATTGTCGCCGCCCGGACGGCCGTGGCCGTCGTCGACTTCACCGTCGCCGGTGCGGTGGTGCCAGCGGTGGTAGCGCGGGCTCACCACCCAGCGCTCCAGCGGACCGTAGGACAGGCGCACGTTGGCGTGCGACATGCTCTCCAGCAACTGCGTGAAGGCCACCACGGCCACGAACTGCCCCGGCGCAATGCCCACCAGCAGGCCCACGATGACCAGCGCGCTGTCGCGGATCACGTCGTCCAGCAGGTGGTTGCGGTTGTCGCTCCACATCGTGAGCTGCTGCTGGCTGTGGTGCAGCCCGTGCAGCGCCCACCACCACTTCCAGCGGTGCTGGCCGCGGTGCAGCAGGTAGTCCACGAAGTCGAAGAGCAGCAAGTACATCGCGAAGCTCACCAGCGCGATGTCGGTGACGCCGGGCCACAGCGCGTCGAGCTGGAAGGTGGGCATGCCCTCCACGCGCAGCCAGCCGATCAGGTCGTTCCACAGCGGGTCCAGCGTGAAGAACAGCACCACGCGGAACAGGCCCAGGCGATGGATGAGCGTGTAGACCACGTCCACCCGCACCGCGGCGCGGTCGCGCACCGGCTCCACCGGGCGCCACTGCTCCAGCAGCCGCATGAGGCTGAGCATGAGCGCCAGCTGCACCAGGCCCACCATCAGCCAGCCGGTGGCGACGAAGGCGTCTTCCATGATGCTGGCCAGGCCAAGCTCGAACAGCGCGGGCTGCACGAGCTGCTCGAACAGCCACTGCTGCACCTGGCCGAAGAGATCAAAAAACCATTGCATGGGGAAAAGCGAAAAAAGCGGGTCAACGTCCCGCGGCCAGCGCCGCGTACTGCGGATGATCGCGCAGCGTGGCGAAGCAAAAGCCGCGCTGCTTGAGGCCTTCTATCAGCGGCTCCAGCACCGCCGGCGCCCACGGGTCCTGGCGCGACCAGATGCCCAGGTGCGCCAGCAGGATGTCGCCGCCGCGAATGTCGCGCAGCGCCTTGGCCAGCAGCTTGTCGTTGGGGAACTTGCCGCTGTCGAGCTCGTCGCCCAGGAAGCCGGCCGGCGCCCAGCCCACGTGCGTGAAGCCGCAGCGCTGCGCCGCGGCCAGCAGCGCCGGCGAGGTCTTGCCGCCCGGCGCGCGGAACAGCGGCAGCATCTTGTGCCCCGTCATGGCCTCGAAGCGGCGCGCGGGCTTCTTCAATTCCTCGCAATAGGCCGCCTCGTCCAGCGTGAGGCGCTGGCCGGACTGCGCCCCGGCCGTGGGCTGCATGCGAAAGGCCGCGCCCTGGTCGCCGCGCCAGATCACGTGGTCCCAGGTGTGGGAGCCGAAGGCGTGGCCCTCGGCGGCACGCTCGCGCCACCAGGGCGCCCAGTGCTCGTCCAGGCTGCTGCCGCCTTCGAGCGTGCGCTCGTCGGCCAGGAAGAACGTGACCTTCACGTGCTGGCGCTGCAGCACCTGCGCCACCAGCGGCGCCACGCCCATGTGGCCGGTGTCGAAGGTCAGGTACACCGGCTTGTCGCAGGCCGGTGCCGCGGCTGCCGCACCAGCGGCCGCGATCAACAAGGGGAGGCCGAGTCGCTTAACGGCGCGAAGCATGGTCCAGGGTCCAGATGCCGTGCGGCGACCGGCCCACGGCCACCTGCTGCACGATCTGCTTGGTCTCGGTGTCGATGACGGTCACCTTGCGCGCCCAGCGCGAGGACACCAGCAGCGTCTTGCCGTCGGACAGCAGCTCCATGCAGTCCGGGCCGCCCGGTGCCGGGAAGGTCGTCACCACCGACAGCGCCTGCGTGTCGATCATGCTGATGGTGTTGGCCACGCGGTTGGAGACGAAGAGGTGCTTGCCGTCGCCGCGCGTGCGGAAGGCGTGCGCGCCCTTGCCCGTGGCGATGCGCTTGACGAGCTTGGGCTGCGCCCCGCTCACGTCATAGGCCTCCACGAACTCGTCGCCGGTCAGGCCCACCAGCAGCGTGCGGTCGTCGGGCGTCAGGTACACGTCCGCCGGCATCTTGCCCACGGGAATGCGCCAGCGCGGCGCTTGCGTGTGCAGGTCGATGGCGATGAGCTCGTCGCTGTCCTGCAGCGAGCCGTACACCACGCTGGACTTGGTATCTATCGTGATGTGGCTGGGCGTCTTGCCCGCGGGAATCCGCTTGGCCAGCTGCAGCGGCTGCGCCGCGTTGGTGGGCTCCCAGCGGTAGAGGTCGATGTGGTCCAGCCGGTTGCCGGCGGTGACGAACCACTTCATGTCCGGCGAGAAGCGCAGTTGATAGGGGTCGCTGATGTTGTTGATGGTGCGCTGCACCTGCGCCGTCTTCGGGTCGATGAAGGTCAGCGAGTCGCCCACCGCGTTGGCCACGATGATGGATTTCTCGTCCGGCGTCATGTAGAGGTGGTGCGGTTCCTTGCCGGTGGGAATGAGCGCCTTGGGGCTCATGGTGGCGCGATCCAGCACGCTCACGTTGGCATCCAGCGAATTCAGGACGAACACCGGCGGCAGCGCACCTTGGGCCGATGCCTGCTGGGCCGCCGCCCACGACGTGGCCGCCAGCAGGAACACACCGGCGCCGGTACGCGCCACCTTGGAAAACAGCTTCATGGGATGCACACCACACCGATTGCAGAGGGCCGCAAGTGTAGTCACGCCCCCCTGCCCCGGGCACAGGCCGGGGCGTTCGGATGTTGACGTCCGTCACACCGATTGAAGGCAAGCCGGGCGTGGCGTGCGCCGGTTCCACAACACCCCCGCGCGGCGCCGGGTCAATCGTCGCCGTTGTCGCCGCCGAAGAGGCCGCCCAACAGCCCGCCGGCCGCAGCGAAGGGCAGCACCGACCCCTCCTCGCGCCCGCCGCCGCCCGTCTGAGGCGCCGCGGCGAACACGCGCGAGGCCAGGCGCGAGAACGGCAGGCTCTGCAGCCACACCGTGCCCGGGCCGGTGACGCGGGCGAAGAACAGGCCCTCGCCGCCGAACAGCGCCGTCTTGACCTTGCCCACGTACTGGATCTCGAAATTGACGTTGGGCGTCATGGCCACCACGCAGCCCGTGTCTATGAGCAGCGTCTGCCCGGGCTGCAGCTCGCGGCGCACCACGGTGCCGCCGGCGTGGACGAAGGCCAGGCCGTCGCCGTCCAGCCTTTGCATGATGAAGCCCTCCCCGCCGAAGAAGCCCACCGAGAGCTTTTGCTGCAGGTACACGCCCAGCGAGACGCCGCGCGCGGCGCACAGGAACGAATCCTTCTGGCAGATCAGCGTGCCGCCGAGCTGGCGCAGGTCCATGGGCAGGATCTTGCCCGGGTAAGGCGCGGCAAAGGCCACGCGCTGCTTGGCGCTGGCCTGGTTGGTGTAGACGGTGGTGAACAGCGACTCGCCGGTGACGAGCCGCTTGCCAGCGCCCAGCAGCTTGCCAAACAGCCCGCCGCCGCCCTGGCGCGAGCCGTCGCCGAAGACCGTGTCCATGGCGACGCCGCCGTCCATGAACATGAGGCTCCCGGCCTCGCCCACTGCGGCCTCGCCGGGATCGAGCTCGATCTCGACGAACTGCATCTCCGCGCCCCTGATCTCGTAATCAACGACGTCCATGGCCATGGTGCGTAACCCCTCTAAATGGAAAAGCGCCGGGATGGTACCCAACCCCCCCGGGCACCGGCCCTGCTGTATCCAGGCGTCAGCCGCCCCGCCCGTGTGTCGCAAGCGGTTGCAGGGCGGGTGGCGGCTAAACCGACAGTGCGGCTGCGTGCGCGCCTTGGTGGCCGCAGGCAACGCTGGAAAAACATGCGACCTGACTTACCGACCCTGCTGCTGGCCGATCTGGTGCTTACCGCCGGCGTGGCCATTTTGATGGCGGCTTGGGGACTGCTGCGCACCGTGCCGCGCGGCCATTGGGGCTGGGTCGCCGCCCCAGCGCTGGCCGCCGCCGGGGCGGGGCTGCAACTGGTGGCCGGGCGGGGCTCGCTGCTCTCCGGCCTGGGCCTGTGGCTGCTGTGCCTGTGGCCGCTGGCGGCGCTGCAGGGGCTGCGCCGCTTCGACGCGCGCGCCCGGCTGCCCGGCAGCTCACGCGCCGACGCGCTGCTGGCAGGCCTGGCGGCCCTCTGGGCCCTGGGCCTGGAGTTCGAGGAGGGCCCGCACCGCGACGCCCACGCCGCCGTGCTGGCCGCGATGCTGCAGGCCAGCGTGGCGGCGGTGCTGGCGCGCTCGCAGGTGCGGCGGCTGAGCATGGTGCTGCGCGTATCGGCCCTCACGCTGGGTGCCGGCGCGCTGTTGCAGGGCGGCGCCGCCTGGCTGGCGCTGCGCGGCCAGTCGCCCTGGGTGGGCCCGGCGGCACTGCTGCTCAACGCCCTGCTGGCCGTGGCCGCCAGCGGCGTGGCGCCGCTGCTGGCCCAGGAGCGCGCGGAAAACGCGCTGCGCGAGACACGGCGGCGGCTGCGGCTGCTGGGCCGCAGCGAGCTCATGGCCCCGGGCAGCGCGCACTTCGACGTGCTCGCGCGCCGGGTGCTGCGCCGAGAGACGCGCGCCGCGGCGGTACTGGTGTTCGACATCGACGCCCCCGAGCGCGCCGGCCAGGAGCTCATGCGCGCGCGCCGCCGCGTGGTGGCGCACGCCGTGCACGCCACGCTGCGCGGCCACGACCTGGCCGGCCGCCACGGCGAGGCTTTTGTCCTGCTGCTGCCCGGCACCTCGCTGCGCAACGCCATGGCGGCGGCCACGCGCATCGCCGAACGGGTGCGGGCGCTGTCGCTGCTGGAAGAGACGGTCGACGAGGTCAGCCTGAGCTTCGGCGTGGGCGAGCTGCGCAGCGGCGAGGCCCTGGCGCAAGGCCTGCATCGCGCGCGCGCGGCGCTGGACGAGGCGCAGCGCCAGGGCGCGGGCCGCGCCGTGGGAGCGGCCGCCGGCGGCAAGGAGCCGCTGTTCGTGGAAAGCCGCCGCCTTGGGCCGCGCCCGGCCCAGACCATGGCGGCACCGGCGCCGCAGGGAGCACAGGCCGGGGGGTGAGGCAGAGGCGGCGCGGGGCGGTCGCGCCTTCCCAGTCAGCCCCGGGCCGCGATGCCTGCGCCAGCACGCTGGCAGCATGGCGCCCCATGGACTCCCTTACCCACCTCGCCCTGGGTGCCGCCGTCGGCGTGGCCTTCATGGGCCGCCGCGTCGCGCCCTGGAAAGCCGCCCTCTGGGGCGCCGCCTGCAACACGCTGCCGGACCTGGACGTGTTCATCGACCACGGCGACGCCGTGCGCAACATGGTCCTGCACCGCGGCCACAGCCATTCCCTCTTCTGGCTCACGCTGCTGGCGCCGCTGCTGGCCCTCGGCGCGCAGCGCCTCATGGGCGGCTCCTTCCGGCGCTGGTGGCTCACCACCTGGCTGGCCCTCGTCACCCACCCGCTGCTGGACCTCATGACCGTCTACGGCACGCGGCTGCTGCTGCCCTTCGACGACAGGCCCCACGCCATGGGCTCCGTCTTCATCATCGACCCGCTCGTCACCCTGCCGCTGCTCGCCGGCCTGGCCGTCGCGCTGCTGCGCCGCCGCCCGCAGGCCCTGCGCTGGAACGCCGCGGGCCTGGCCCTGGCCGTGGCCTACGTCGGCTGGAGCGCCCTGGCGCAGCAGCAGGTGCGCGACGCGGCGACCGCCGCCGCCCACGCCCAGGGCCTGGCGCCGCAGCGCGTGCTGGTGACGCCCGCGCCGCTGACCACGCTGCTGTGGCGCGTGGTGCTGGTGCAGGACGGCCACTACCATGAGGGTTTCAAGTCGCTGCTGGACGGCGACGCCCCCATGGCTTTCGAGCGCTTCGACCGCGGCGCCGAGCTTTCGCCGCTGCTGATGCCCGTGGAAGCCGCGCAGCAGGTACGCGCCTTCAGCCAGGGCTTCTACAAGCTCGCGCGCGCGGGCGACGAGCTGCTGATCACCGACTTGCGCATGGGCCAGGAACCCTTCTACGCCTTCACCTTCGCCGTGGCCCGCCGGGATGCCGACGGCCAGGTGCGCCCGCAAGCCCCCGTGCAGCTCAGCGCCCGCGTGGACGCCGCCCGCGGCCTGGCCTGGCTGCTGCCACGCATGTTGGGCCACCCGCTGCCGCCGCCGCGCTGAACGGCGGCCCCAGGCCCGCAGCCGCCAGGGGCGGCGGCGCGACAAAGGCCGCGGGAGGCCCGCTAAAGGGCACGTCGTGGTACGTCATGTGACGACTCAGGGCAAGCCCTGACGACTCCGGATTTGTCAGCTTGATGTGGGTTCCGCCGCCTACCGTGAACAAGTCCACACAAGGAGACACCCCCATGACGCAAGAAGTGTTTGTTCTCTCGGCCATGCGCACCGCCATCGGCACCTTCGGCGGCACGCTGAAGGACGTGCCGCTGGCCGACCTGGCCACCACCGCCGTCAAGGCCGCGCTGGAAAAAAGCGGCGTTGACGCTGCCCGCATCGGCCACTTGGCCATGGGCAACGTCATTCCCACCGAGGCGCGCGACGCCTACCTCAGCCGCGTGGCCGCCATCAACGCCGGCTGCCCCAACGAGACGCCGGCGTTCAACGTCAACCGCCTGTGCGGCTCCGGGCTGCAGGCCATCGTCAACGCCTCGCAGTCCATCATGCTGGGCGACTGCGACTTCGCCATCGGCGCCGGCGCCGAGCACATGAGCCGTGGCCCCTACCTGATGCCCTCGGCCCGCTGGGGGCAGCGCATGGGCGACGCGCAGATGCAGGACTACATGCTGGGCATCCTGCACGACCCGTTCGGCCGCATCCACATGGGCGTGACCGCCGAGAACGTGGCTGACCGCTTCGGCATCACCCGCGACGAGATGGACGCCCTGGCCGTCGAGAGCCACCGCCGCGCCGCCGCCGCCACGGCCGAAGGCCGCTTCAAGGGCCAGATCGCCCCGGTGCTGATCGCCTCGCGCAAGGGCACGGTGAGCTTCGAGGTGGACGAGCACATCAAGGCCGACACCACGCTGGAGACGCTGGCCAAGATGAAGCCCGCCTTCCGCAAGGAAAACGGCCGCGTCACCGCGGGCAATGCGTCGGGCATCAACGACGGCGCCGGGGCCCTGGTGCTGGCCAGCGGCAACGCGGTGCAGGCCAATGGCCTCAGGCCCATCGCCCGCCTGGTGGCCTACGCCCACGCCGGCGTGGAGCCGGAAATCATGGGCATCGGCCCCGTGCCGGCCTCCAAGATCGCGCTGCAGCGCGCGGGGCTGAAGGTGGCTGACCTGGACGTGATCGAGTCCAACGAAGCCTTCGCCGCCCAAGCCTGCGCCGTGGCCAAGCAACTCGACCTGGACCCCGCCAAGGTCAACCCCAACGGCTCCGGCATCTCGCTGGGCCACCCGGTGGGCGGCACGGGCGCCATCATCGCCACCAAGGCGCTGCACGAGCTGCAGCGCATCCAGGGCCGCTACGCACTGGTGACCATGTGCATCGGCGGCGGCCAGGGTATCGCCGCCATCTTCGAGCGCTGCTGACGCCAAGCGCGGCGCCCCGCCCGCGCGAGGCGCCCGTCTGAAAACACCAAGGGCCCGCATGCGGGCCCTTGGTATTTGTCGGCGGCGGCGCCTGGTGGCCGGCCGCGGGCGGGACATCCAGCCGGTCAGCCCCAGCGCGTGGTGCTGCTGACGGAGATGCGGTTGTCGCCGTCGCGGTCGCCGAACTGCTCCTTGGGCTTGGTCAGCACGTTCTCGATGAGGGTGCCCCACGGCCCGTCGGTGGGCAGTGCTTCCAGTTCCTTCTCGCGCTCGGCCACCAGCTCGTCGAAATGCTTGGTCGCGATGTTGGGCGCGCGGTCGGCCGCACGGAGCTGGCTGTGGCCGAAGTGCGTGGAAATGCGCTGCAGCACCGACTTGTAGAGCTGCGACACGCGCGAGGGCGTGACCTTGAGCGAAGCGGCCAGCTCCACCGGCGTCATGCCCACGCCCAAATACGAGTCGATCACCTGCCGGTCGCGATCCGGCAACTGCGCGAAGAACTTCTCCAGGTGGCGCATCACGATGCTGGTGTCCACGCGGGCCTCCACCTCTTCCTTCTCGGTGGCGGGGTGGAATTCGTAGTGCGGCTGCTCGTCGAACTCCGAGTCCGGCCCGCTGCTGCTGCGGGTGCGGCCGGCCTGGTCCAGCATTTCCAGCGCGGAAATCTCGTCCACCGAGAGGCCGCAGACCTTGCTGATCTGCGCCAGCGTGGCCTCGCCGCCGTTGGTGGCGCGCCAGCGCTCGCGCGCGATCTGGATGATCTTGACCTTGCGGCGCTGGCCGCGGCCCAGGTGGTCCATCTGGCGCAGCTCGTCGAGCATCGCGCCCTTGACGCGCATGCGCGCATAGCGGACGAAAGCCTCCTTGGCCTCCTCGGTGTCGCGGTCACCTTCCCACTCGAAACTCAGCGCCGCCTGCGCCACCGCAATGAGGCCGACCTGGATGAGGTCGGCCTTCTCCACGTTGGCTGGAAGGTGACGTACCAGCGCCTGGGCCTGCTTGCGCACCCAGGATTCGTTACGGGCGATCAGTGCCGAGGGGACGCCATGCATAGGAAGGACCATGGTTGGATTTTAGGCTGCCCGCCTAGGCGGGGACTTGCACAGGCTTTCACGCTTTTGCCTTATCCAGCCACCGTTGCAGCGTCGAGTAAAGCAGCACGGGGTTGACGGGCTTGGCGATGTAGTCGTTCATGCCTGCGGCCATGCAGGCGGCGCGGTCCTCGGCGAAGGCGTTGGCCGTCATGGCCAGGATGGGCACCTGCGCCACGTCCGGCCGCGCGCGAATGGCGCGCGCGGCCTCCAGACCGTCCATCACCGGCATCTGCATGTCCATGAGGATGAGCGCGTAGCCGTCGTGGCGCCGCGCCATGGCCAGCGCCTCGGCGCCGTCGCCGGCGCAGTCCACCTCGAAGCCCGCATAGCGAAGCAGCTCGGTGGCCAGCTCGCGGTTGACGGGGTTGTCCTCCACCAGCAGCACGCGCAGCCCGGCGTAGCGCGCGCGCAGCGCCGCCGCGCTCACCGCGGGCGACGCCGGCGCAGCCGCCACGGCGGCCGCCCCTGCGGAGGGCCCGGAGGACGACGGGGCCGGCGCCCCATTGCCCGGCATCGCCCCGGGTATGGAGGCTGGCAGCCCCTGGGCCAGCGCCGGCAGCTCGGCCGCCGACGGCGCCAGCGGCAACTGCACCAGCCGGTCCAGCAGCGTGGAGGCGGTCACGGGCTTGGTGAGCACGGCGCTGAAGCCCGCGCGCTGCGCGGCGGTCTCGACCGCGTCGGAGTCGTGCGCGGTCACCAGCAGGCTGGGCGGCAGCTCGGCGCCCAAGCCGCGCAGGCGCTGCAGCGTCTGCAGCCCGTCCATGCCGGGCATCTGCCAGTCGATGAGCAGCAGCTCGTAGGGCTCATTGCGCAGGCTGGCGCTTTGCACGGCCTGCAGCGCCTGCTCGCCGGAAGACGCCAGGTCCACCGTGAGGCCCATGACGCGCAGGAGCTGCTCCATGGCCTCGCGCGCCTCGGCCAGGTCGTCCACCAGCAGCACGCGCCGGCCCCGCAGGCCCGGCGGCGGCAGCGGCGCGGGCGCGCCCCGGGCCACGCGCAGCGGCAGCGTGAACCAGAAGCGGCTGCCCTGCCCCGGCACGCTGTCCACACCGATGTCGCCGCCCATGAGCTGCACCAGGCGCCGCGTGATGGCCAGGCCCAAGCCCGTGCCGCCGAAACGCCGCGTGGTGGAGCTGTCGGCCTGCTCGAAGGCGTTGAAGAGCTGCGCCTGCTGCGCCGCCGTGATGCCCATGCCCGTGTCGCGCACCTCGAAGCGGGCCAGCACCGCGTCGCCGTCCAGGCCGAGCTGCTCGGCGCGCAGCAGCACCATGCCCTGCTCGGTGAACTTCACGGCGTTGCTCAGCAGGTTGACCAGCGCCTGCGACAGCCGCGTCGGGTCGCCGTGCAGCGCCGCGGGCAGCCCGGCGCTGTCCACCACCAGCTCCAGGTCCTTCTGGCGGGCGCGGCCGGCCACGAGGTCGAAGCTGCGCGCCAGCAGCTCGTCCAGGCGGAAGTCGACGCACTCCAGCTCCAGCTTGCCGGCTTCTATCTTGGAGAGGTCCAGCACGTCGTTGATGACGCTGAGCAGGTGCTGCGCGGCGTCCTCCATCTTGGCCAGGCGCTCGGCCTGCGCGGGCGTGGGCTGGTCGCGGCGCAGCAGGTGCGTGAGGCCGATGACGGCGTTGAGCGGCGTGCGGATTTCGTGGCTCATGTTGGCCAGGAAGGCGCTCTTGGCGCGGTTGGCGCTCTCGGCCTCCTCGGCGCGTTGCGCCAGCCGCGCGTGCAGGGCCTGGATTTCGGCCTCGCGCGCCTTGCGCTCGCGGTTGTCGAACATGGTGGCGCGGGTGCGCAGCAGCCGGCCCTGGGCGTCGAGCTCGGCGGCCACGTCCACCACCACGGGCAGCAGGCTGCCGTCCTTGCGCACGAAGTCGTACTCCAGCCCGCGCAGCATGCCCAGCCGCTCCAGTTGCGCGCGGTACTGCGCGAAGAGGGGCCGCTGCGAGGGCGTGAGCAGGTCCGGCAGGCGCAGCCGGTTGACGACTTCCGTGCGCTCGTAGCCCAGCATGGCCAGCTCGGTGTCGTTGACGGCGATGAAGAAGCCCTCGGCGTCGGTGGAGTGGTAGCCGCAGGGCGCGCGGTTGTAGAGCGTGGCCACCTCCTCGGCCTGCACGCGCAGCGCGAGGTTCAAGTCTTCCAGTTGGCGGGTGCGCTCGACCACGCGGCGCTCCAGCAGGTCGCGGTGCTGGGCCAGCTCGGCGGCCTTGCGGCGCAGCGCGGTGACGTCCTCGAACACCAGCAGCAGCTCGTGCTTGCGTCCATCGGGGTGCTGTATGGGCACCAGGCGCACGCGCAGGTCGTGCGCCTGGCCAGTGCGGCCGTTCAGGTGCAGCTCGCCCGTCCAGGGCTCGCCGGCCTCCAGGGCGGGCCACAGCGCATCGGCCACCTCGCCCAGCCCGGCCTCGCGCAGGCCCTGGCCCTCGAAGCTGTCCACGGGGGCGCCTGCGATGGCGGCCCAGCCCTCGTTGGCGTAGCGCACCACGCCGCGGCGGTCGATGATGAGGATGGCGTTCGGGCTCTGCTCCACCGCCAGCGACAGGCGGCGCAGCCTGTCCTGCGTGGCGTGCAGCTCGGAGATGTCGCGCGAGACGCCGAAGATGCCCACCACGCGGCCCTGGCCGTCGCGCAGCGGGCCCTTGGTGGAGAGGTAGATGTGCGGACCGCGCGCGGTGCGGAACTGCGTGACGCGGGTGGTGGTGGCGTCGTCGGCCAGCACCTGGCGGTCGAGGGCCTGGATGCGGGCGGCGTCCTCGGAGGGCATGAGCGCCGTGTCGTCCTGCCCAATCACTTCCTCGGCCGGGCGGCCCAGCGCGCGCAGCGCCTCGCGGTTGCAGAAGAGGTAGCGGCCCTGCAGGTCCTTGGCGTAGATGGGGTCGGTGGAGGCCTCGGAGATGGCCTCCAGCAGCGCCAGGGCGCGCAGCCGCTCCTGCTGCTCGGCGGCCAGGCGCTGCGACTCCTCCAGCATGCGGCGCTGGCGCTGCAGGTACAGCGCGGCGGCCGCAGCGGCCAGCAGCGCGGCGGCAGCGGCGGCGATGCTCACGGCCAGGCGCTGCGTGGGCGCCAGGGCCTCGCTGCGGTCCATCTTGGCCACCAGCACCCAGTCGGTGCCGGGCACGGGGCGCCAGGCGGCCAGCACCGGCACGCCGCGGAAGTCCTGGCGCTCGGTCGTCGCGCCGGGTGCCGGCGTGCCCTGGCGCAGCACGTCGCCCATCAGCCAGCCGGGCTGCGCCAGCGGGCGGCGCAGGGTCAGGGCGGCCTGCGCGTCGGCGCGCAGCGGGCTCAGCGCCTCGACCTGCTCGCCCGCGCGGTGCCACATCACCGTCTCGGCCGTTTCGGTGGGCACGGGCCAGCGGGCGAGCTGCGGGAAGAGCTCGGTGGCCGGGTCCATGCGGAACACCAGCAGCGCCTGGGGCTGCGCATCGCCGCTGTAGAGCAGCGGCATGACCATGTCCAGCCGCAGCGCATGGGCCTGGTCTTGGGTGCGGTACAGGCCGCTGTGTTCGGCCTGCCCGCTGGCCAGCGCGCGTTGGATGGCCTCGCGCAGCGGCGGCGGCGCCTCGGCTTCGGCCGGCCCGCCTTGCAGCAGCACGCGGCCCTGCGGATCCACCACCAGCACGTCGCGGGAGGCGATGACGTTGCGAAAGCCGTGCACGCGCTCCTGGAAGATGCTGCGTGCGCTCTCGCTGCCGTCGTCGTGCCACTGGCGGAACAGATCGCCCAAGGGCTGGCTGCTGCCCAGGTAGCGCGCGGCGCGGCGCGCGTCCTCCAGCCATTTCACGACCTGCGTGGCGCGCAGCTCGGCCACGGCTTCGAGGCGGGCGCATTCGCGCAGCTCGTCCTGCTGGTAGAGGGTGCGCACGCCCAGGAAGGTCAGCAGCGCGGCCAGCACGGCCAGCAGCAGCAACGGGCCCCACAGGCCGGTGCGCAGGCTTCGGGAAATGGCGGCGCCCGTCATTGGGGCGCCTCGGCTTGTACTTCTTTCGGTAATTTTCCCGGGTTCATCAGGGTTTCACTGGGATAGGCCTGACCATCATGCGCGACGCGGCGGACGCGCAGCAAACCCGCTGCCCAGACCCTGCCACGGGGCAAGCTATAGTCGCGCGCTTTGGCCGCGCCCCGTGGCGCGCACCCGTCTCACCCGATACGGCCTTTTCCAGCCGCACGCCCCGTGGATTTCGCCAGCCAGCAACGCAACCCCGCACGCCACCTCCTGGGCATCGCGGCCGTGGTGCTGATGCATGTGCTACTGGGCTGGGCGCTGTACTCCGGCCTCGCGCGCAAGGTGGTGGAAGTCGTCCAGGCCCCCGTGATGGCCGTGCTGCTGGACGAGCCGAAACCGGTTCCGCCCCCTCCACCGCCCCCGCCGCC
>NZ_BCTC01000056.1 GCF_001571085.1 Azohydromonas lata NBRC 102462 | reverse complement strand
AGTGCGCCTTCGCGGGAATGACGAAGTAGAGAGCGAAGCGCTTCGGCTGACGGGCTGCCGTCGCCAGGCTGCAGACCGCCGCTCGTGGATGCCCGCTTTCGCGGGCATGACGGGGTAGAAGGCGAAACGCCTTCGCTGCCGGGATGCAGGGGTGCCGCCCCCAGGCCACGGACCGCCGCTCGTGGCTGCCCGCTTCCGCGGGCATGACGGGGTAGAAGGCGTGGCACCTCGGCTGACGGGATGCCATCTCCAGGCTGCAGCCCCCCGGTTCTGATCAAGCAGCCCTGCCCCTGCGCCCCTTATTTCCTCAGCGCCTGCGCCTCCCGCGCCAGTTGCGTGATGCGCTTCCAGTCCCCGGAGGCCACCGCATCGGCCGGCGTGAGCCAGGAGCCGCCGCAGACCTTCACGTTGGGCAGCGCCAGGAAGTCCGGCGCGTTCTGCGGCGTGAGGCCGCCGGTGGGACAGAACACCACGTCGCCGAACGGCCCGCCCAACGCCTTGAGCATCGGAATGCCGCCGGCCGCCGTCGCCGGGAAGAATTTCAGGAAGCTCAGCCCGTCCGCATTGGCGGCCATCACTTCGCTGGCCGTGGCCACGCCGGGCAGCAGCGGCAGGCCGATCTCGCGGCACTCCAGGCTGATCTCGGACACGTAGCCCGGCGTCACGGCGAACTGGCAGCCGGCGTCGCGCGCGGCGCGGGCGTCCGCCACCGAGCGCACGGTGCCGGCGCCGACGATGGCATCCGGCACCTCGCGCGCAATGGCTTCCATGCACTGCAGCGCCACGGGGGTGCGCAGCGTCACTTCCAGCACGCGCACGCCGCCTTCGACCAGGGCCTGCGCCATGGGCACGGCGTCTTCCAGCCGCTGGATGACGATGACGGGAATGACGGGGCCGTAGCCGGCCAGCTCAAGTGCGTTGTTCACAGCCATGTGCAGGCGCCCTCCTCGGCGCTGTTGACGTTGCGGCGCATGCCGCCGAAGAGCTCGCGGCCCAGGCCGTGAGCGTTGTCCTCGGCATGCGCCGGGGAGATGGTGGCCAGCTCGCGCGCCGACCAGTCGGCGTCGTCCACCAGCACTTCCAAGGTGCCGGCGACGGCGTCCATGCGGATCAGGTCGCCGTCGCGCACCCGGGCCAGCGGCCCGCCGTCCAAGGCCTCGGGCGTCACGTGGATGGCCGCCGGCACCTTGCCGGAGGCGCCGCTCATGCGCCCGTCCGTGACCAGCGCGACGCGGAAACCCTTGCCCTGCAGCACGGCCAGCGGCGGCGTGAGCTTGTGCAGCTCCGGCATGCCGTTGGCGCGCGGGCCCTGGAAGCGCACCACGGCGATGAGGTCGCGCTCCAGCTCGCCGGCCTTGAAGGCGGCCATGAGGGCTTCCTGCGAGTCGAACACCCGCGCGGGCGCCTCCACCACGTGCCGGTCGCCGGGCACGGCCGAGACCTTGATGACGGAGCGGCCCAGGTTGCCGGTGAGCAGCTTCAGCCCGCCCGTCTCCGAGAACGGCGCCGAATGGGTGCGGACGACGGCCGGGTCGATGGGCGACGGCGGCAGCGCGCGCCAGGACAAGCGCCCCTGCTCGTCGCGCGCCGGCACCTGGGTGTAGTGGCCTATGCCGCCTTCGGCGACGGTCATGACGTCCGGGTGCATGCAGCCGGCGTCCAGCAGCTCGCGCAGGACGAAGCCGGGGCCGCCGGCCCTTTGAAAATCGTTCACGTCGGCGCTGCCGTTGGGGTAGACGCGCGCCAGCAGCGGCACCACGGCGGAGAGCTCGGCGAAGTCGCTCCAGTTGATGAGGATGCCGGCCGAGCGCGCCACGGCCACCCAGTGGATGAGATGGTTGGTGGACCCGCCCGTGGCCAGCAGCGCGGCCATGGCGTTGACGATGACGCGCTCGTCCACCTGCTCGCCGATGCACTGCTTGCGCTTGGCCAGCGACACGGCGGTGCGCACGGCTTCGCGGGTGAGGTCGTCGCGCAGGCCGTCGTGCGGATGGATGAAGGCGGCGCCGGGCACGTGCAGGCCCATGGCCTCCATCAGCATCTGGTTGCTGTTGGCCGTGCCGTAGAAGGTGCAGGTGCCTGGGCCGTGGTAGGCGGCGCTCTCGGCCTTCAACAGCGCGTCGCGGCCCACCTTGCCCTGCGCGTATTCCTCGCGCACGTGGGACTTTTCGGTGTTCGAGAGGCCGCTGCTCATCGGACCGCCGGGCACGAAGACGCAGGGCAAGTGGCCGAAGTGCAGCGCGCCTATGAGCAGCCCGGGGACGATCTTGTCGCAGATGCCCAGCAGCAGCGCGGCGTCGAACACGTCGTGGCTGAGCGCGATGGCCGTGCCCATGGCGATGGTGTCGCGCGAGAACAGGCTCAGCTCCATGCCCGGCGTGCCCTGCGTGACGCCGTCGCACATGGCGGGCACGCCGCCGGCCACCTGCAGCGTGGCGCCGCTGCGGCGGGCCTCGTCGCGCAGCAGCGCGGGGTAGCTCTCGTAGGGCTGGTGGGCCGAGAGCATGTCGTTGTAGGCCGTGACCACGCCGATGTTGGGTGCCCGCTCCACGACCACTTTCAGCTTGTCGTTGCCGGGCAGCGCGGCAAAGGCATGGGCGACGTTGGCGCAGCCCAGGCGGTCGCTGCCGCGCTGGCGGCCCCCAAGGCGGCGCACCTGCGCCAGGTAGGCGCTGCGCGTGGCGGCGCTGCGCTCGCGTATGCGTTCGGTGATGTCGAGGATGGCGGTCTTCATGGGCGTGCGGGGCTTCATGTAACTCGGTTACCCATTCTGAAGTAACCAGGTTACAGCGTCAAATCCGTAGAAGCCCGGGGCGGGCAAGCGGGGCACCCGCTACGCTTTTGGCCATGGACGAGACGCTGTCGCAAGAGGCCCTGCTGCAAGAGAGCCTGCTGTTGCGCGATCCGCTCAAGCTGCTGCAGCAGGTGCGGCAGGAATGGGAGCGCGCGGGCCGGGGTGACCTGTGGGTGTTCGGCTACGGCTCGCTGATCTGGCGCCCGGAGTTCGAGGCCGAGGAGCACCGCCCCGCGCAGGTGCACGGCTACCACCGGGCGCTGCGCATGCGCTCGCGCATCAACCGTGGCACGCCGGAGCGCCCGGGGCTGGTCTATGCGCTGGTGCCGGGCGGCTGCTGCCGCGGCATGGCCTACCGGCTGGCCGCCGCGCGGGTGGAAGACGAGCTGCCCCGCCTGTGGGCGCGCGAGATGCCCACCGGCGTCTACGACCCGCGCTGGCTGCAGTGCCGCACGGCCAGCGGCACGGTGCGCGCGCTGGCCTTCACGCTGAGCCGGCGCAGCCCAAACTACACGGGCCAGTTGTCGGAGGAGGAGATCCTGGAGGTGCTGCGCCACGCCCGCGGGCGCTACGGCAGCACGATGGACTACCTGCTGCATACCGCCACGGCGCTGCGCCGCCACGGCATGGCCGACCGGGAAAGCGAAAAGCTGCTGGCCCTGGCGCGGCGGCATCGGCTGATCGAGGAGCGCTGAAAACGAAAAGGCCGCTTGCGCGGCCTTGTCTGCTTTTGGGCGGGCGGTGCGCCTCACCAGGCGGGCGGCGCGGGCGCGAAGGCGCGGGGGCCGGGCGGGGCCTGCAGGCTGGCGGCGTCGCGCAGGGATTCCACGTCCATTTGCGTGCCGGGGTCGTCCACGTCCACGCCACAGGACGGATAGCGGGCCACCAGCCGCCGCGCGGCGCTGTCGTCGGGCAACAGCACCAGCTCCGAATACAGCTCGGCGCCGAAGCCCACCGGATGCCCGCGCCGCCCCGCGTGCTGCGCATAGGCCACCGCGTGCACGCGCAGCGCCTGCGCCACGGCCACCAGCGTCGAGGGCAGCACCAGCGGCATGTCCGCCGGCAGCACCACCCAGCCGGACGAGCCGGGGCGCGCGCTCACGCCGGCGGAAATGCATTCGCTCAGGCCCGGTGTGCCGTCGCGGCCGTCGGGCAGCAGCACGTCCGGTACCACCACCACGTCGCGCGCGGCCAGTTGCGTGCACGCCCGTGTGGCCAGGGCTTCCCGGGTCACCGCCAGTACCGGCAGGCCACTGGCCACGGCCACGCGCAGCGAGGCCTCCAGCATGTCGCCGTCATCGAGCTGGCGCGGCGAGCGCAGCGGCCCGTAGAAACGACTTCCCCGACCAGCACCCAGTACGACGACCGTGGGGCAGAACGCCGTGTCAAGCACCATCGAGTCACCTCCGTCAAGTGAGCGGCCGTCAAAGAAGGGGCAGTCTCGTTGCGGTGCAACAAAAATCAAAGTGGGAACTCCCCCTAGGGCCGACCTCCTATGTGGAACACCCTGTTCAAGGGTTTATCCTCGGTTCATGGATACCCGACTTGCAGATTTGCGCAAGAGCTACGAACGCGCGGAGCTCGATGAACAGGCTTCGCTGGCCGATCCGATCAAGCAGTTCGAGCTGTGGCTGCAGCACGCGCTGGACGCGCAACTGGCCGAGCCCAACGCGATGACCGTGGCCACCGTGGGCGCCGATGGACGGCCGTCCACGCGCGTGGTGCTGATCAAGGGCTGCGACGAGCGCGGCATCGTCTGGTACACGAACTACAACAGCCGCAAGGGCCGCGAGCTGGCGGGCAACCCCTTCGCGGCGCTGCAGTTCCACTGGGTGGAGCTGGAGCGCGTGGTGCGCATCGAGGGCCGCGTGGAGAAGGTCAGCGACCAGGAGTCGGACGCCTATTTCGCCTCGCGCCCGCTGGACTCGCGCCTGGGCGCCTGGGCCTCACCGCAAAGCGAAGTGATTTCCGGCCGCGCCGTGCTGGTGGCCAACGCGGCCAAGGCCGGCGTGCGTTTCGGCCTCAACCCGCCGCGCCCGCCGCACTGGGGCGGCTACCGGCTGGTGCCGGACGGCTGGGAGTTCTGGCAGGGCCGCAAGTCGCGCCTGCACGACCGGCTGCGCTACCGGCTGCAGGACGCGGCGTGGGTGCGGGAGCGGCTGGCGCCCTGACCCATTGCCCCAAGGGCGCCCCGGCGGGTACGGGACGCCGGCTCGCTCAAGCCGCCCTCACCCGCGACTTGAACGTCTTCCTGAACTTCTCCACCTTGGGCGCCACCACGAAGGCGCAGTAGCCCTGCCCGGGGTTGTTGGCGAAATAGTGCTGGTGGTAGGCCTCGGCGCGGGAGTAGTTGCGCTCGGGAACCAGTTCCGTCACCACGCGACCGCCCAGCGCCTCGTTGACCTCGGCCATCACCTCGCGGGCGACGGCGGCCTGCTCTTCGCTGTGGGTGTAGATGCCGGAGCGGTATTGCGGCCCAACGTCGTTGCCCTGGCGGTTGCGCGTGGTGGGGTCGTGGATGGTGAAGAAGATCTCCAGCACCTCGCGCAGCGCAATGCGCTCGGGGTCGAAGCTCACGCGCACGACTTCCGCATGGCCGGTGTCGCCCTCGCAGACCTGCTCGTAGCTGGGATGCAGGACGTGGCCGTTGCTGTAGCCCGACTCCACGGCCAGGACGCCGTCCACCAGCTCGTACACCGCCTCCAGGCACCAGAAGCAGCCGCCGCCCAGGGTGATGGTTTCAGAAGCCATGTACGCCGTCCTTTCGCAAGCAGCCGCCCCCGGCCGCGAGGCGTGGATTCTGCGGCCGGGGCGGCAACCCTATCGGTCACGCAGTTCGATGGCCTGCGCGGCGTAGAAGGCGGCCAGCGCGTCGATGTCGGCGTCGGACAGCGGCTTGGCGATGACGCTCATGATCTCGTGCCGCCGCTCGCCGCCGCGAAAGGCGCGCAACTGGCGCTGCAAGTAGCCTTCCGGCTGCCCGGCCAGGTGCGGCGCATCCGGCGCCGCGCCTATGCCGCGCGGACCGTGGCAGACGGCGCAGGCGCCGGCGAGCTGGCGCCCGCGGGCGTCCTTGTCGGCGGGCTGCGCCCAAGCCACCGCAGGCAGCACGCCGGCCAGCGCGGCGGCCAGCAGCAGCGCCGGCGCAGCCCGGCGGCCTTTCACTCCGGGGCGCTGCGTCATCACGGCTGGTAGGTGATGCGGTAGAGGGCGCCGGCGTAGTCGTCGGACACCAGCAGCGAGCCGTCCTTCATCACCGCCACGTCCACCGGGCGGCCGCGGAAGGTGCCGGTGTCGCCGTCCAGCCAGCCGCTGGCGAAGACCTCGGTCTTGTCGGCCGTGCCGTCCGGCTTGAGCGAGGTGAACAGCACCTGCGCGCCGTTGGGCTTGGTGCGGTTCCACGAGCCGTGCTGCGCCGAGAAGAAGCCGCCCTGGTACTTGGCCGGGAACTGCTTGCCCGCGTAGAAGGCCATCCCCAGGTCGGCCGCGTGCGCCTCGGTGAGCACCTGCGGCGCCACGATGTCCTTGGGCAGCGGGTCCTTGTCGTAGCCGTTCTCGGTGACGCGGGTCTTGCCCTTGATCCATGGGTAGCCGAAGAACTGGCCCGCCTTGGTGATGCGGCTGATGGTGCCCGCGGGGATGTCGTCGCCCATGCCGTCGGTCTGGTTGTCGGTGAACCAGAGCGTGCCGTCCTTGGGATTGAAGTCCTGGCCCACGGAATTGCGTATGCCCGTGGCGTAGACCTCGCGCTTGCTGCCGTCGAAGGCGTTCATGCGCACGATGCCGCCTATGCCCCACTTCTTGTAGAGGTCCAGCTTCTCGCGCGGGGGCACGTTGAAGGGCTGGCCCAGGGTGACGTAGAGCATGCCGTCGGGGCCGACGCGGCAGGTGCGCGCGCCGTGGTTGAAGGACTCCTCCTCCACCGGGATCAGCCCGCCTTGCGGCACCACCTCGATGACGGCCACGTCCGGGCTCTCGTAGAAGAACTCGGCCGCCGGGAAGTTCAGCACCCGGTTGTGCTCGGCAACGATGAGGAAGCCGTCCTTGGTCCAGCACACGCCGTTGGGGTTCTGGAACTTCAGGCTGGGCGCGAAGGGTTTGACTTCGTCGGCCACGCCGTCGGAGTTGCGGTCGGTGACGGCCCACACCATCGTCTTGCGCGTGCCCACGAACAGCATGTTGGTGCTGGGCGCCACGGCCATGTGGCGGGCGTCGGGGACGATGGCGAAGAGGTCGATCTTGAAGCCCGGCGGGAGCTTGACGCGCTTGAGGTTGTCGCGGATGGCGTTGGCGTTGCGCCCTTCCTGCGGCACGGGCGGGATGTTGAGGTCCGTGCCCGACACCTTGAACTGCTTGAGTTTTTCGATGTTGCCGGGGCCGGCGGCGGGTTGGGCCTGCACGGCACCGGCCAGCAGCATCGCGCCGGCCAGCAGGCTCAGGACGAGCGGTTTCTTGCTTGCTCTCACGTCGCTGTCTCCTTCCACTGGCGCGCCGGGGCCACTGCAACACGGGCGGCCCGGCGCCAGGCGAGCCACTGTGAGCACGCCACTACCAGGGGTGCAGATGGGGCAAGCCCCAATGTCGCCCGCCTCGCCAAATCGGGCGGGCGTGCCGTTTCAGCGCATGTACCAGCTTGAGCACGGACGGCGGCGCGGCGCGGCCCGAGCCGGCCGCGCCCCGTGGCGCCCCGTTGCCGACAGCCGCGTGCGGCTCAGCGCAACGACAGCTCCACCCGCGGCGCCCAAGCGGCGGCGGGCTTGCCGCCGCCGTCCTCGCCCTGTCCCCCTTCGGCGGGCGTGTGAAGCTTGGGCGCGGCCACGAACAGCCGCTCGCCCGGGACGCCCTCGGCCATGAGCGCGTCGCGCACGGCCAGGGCGCGGCGCACGGCGAGCTGGCGCGCGTCCTCGGCCGTGACGCTCATGGCCGCCAGCAGCCGCTGTTCCATTTCGGCCACGGGCAGCTCGCGCGCCAGCCCTATGAAGTTGCGGGGCTTTCCGGGCAAGGGGGTGTCGGCGTAGACGCGGCGCAACAGCGCCTCGCGCAGCGCGGGGGTGGGTTCGGGCAGCGCCTCCTGGCCGGTGGAGGTGCCCGCGCGCAGCGCCTGGCGGCGCTGCTCGGCGCGGATGCTGTCCTCCAGCCGGGCGCGGCGCAGGGCGTCCTCCTCGGCCACCGGGTCGGCTTCGCCGGTGATGGTGGTCTGCAGCGAGGTTTTATCGACCAGCGCCTGCGCGGCCTTTTTCACCACGTCGCGCCCGGCCTCGGCGGGTTGGGGGCTGCCGGGGTCGAAGGCCACCGTGCTCAGGTCCGGCCCGTGGGCGCCGGCCAACAGCGCGAAGGGCGACGTGATGGCCTTGAGCAGCAGGTTGCCTATGAGGCGCAGGACGATGCCGCCGATGCTGAACTGCGGGTCGTTGAGGCTGCCGCTGATGGGCAGCTCCAGGTCGATGTTGCCGTCGCGGTCCTTGAGCAGCGACACGGCCAGCAGCACGGGCAGCTTGGTGGCGCTGGGCGACTCCACGCGCTCGCCGAAGGTGAGCTGGTTGAGCGTGAGACGGTTGCGCGCCTGCAGCCGGCCGTCCTTGTCGATGCGGTAGCCCAGGTCCACGCTGAGCTTGCCGCGCTCTATGGCGTAGCCGGCGTACTTGCCGGCGTAGGGAGACAGCGGCGGCAGCTCCAGCCCGGTGGCGCGGGCCGTGATGTCCAGCTCCGGCGGGCTGGCCAGCGGGTTGAGCGAGCCCTGGATGTCCAGCAGCGCGCTGCCGGCGGCACGGCCCTGCAGCGACAGCGGCGCCAGGCCGGGCTGGTCGGAGCGCAGCGCGCCCATCGCGCCGTTGAGCCCCGTGAGCTCGGCGCTGTAGTTGGGCCGGACGAAACGGTCGTTGAAGTCGATGCGGCCGTTGACCAGCGTGGTGGCGCCCAGCACCAGGTCCACGGGCAGCTCGCGGGTGCGGCTCACGGGCGGGCCGACGGTGACGCCGCCGCGCGTGGTGGCGGCCGCAGCGGACGCCGCGGGCGATGCCGCCTCGGCGGCCGCGGGCGATGCGCCGGCGGTGTCGAGCACGGCGCGGCCTCTCAAGTCCTGCAGGTTGAGGCGGCCCTGCTCGGTGATGACCAGGCGGGCATAGAAGTCCGACAGCGTCGCGGCCTGCAGTTGCACGCGCGGCTTGGCGCCGGGCTGCACAGCGGCATCCAGGCCCTTGAGCGAGAGGGCCTGCCAGCTCAGCAGCTCGTCGTTCGGCGCACCGACGGCCACCACGTGCACGCCACCCAGCAGCACGTCGCCGCGGGCCTGCACGCGCAGCCCCGGGGCGGCGGTGTTGACCGAGACCTCGCCGTCGAAGCCGCCCTCGGCGTGCAGCAGACGCAAGGGCAGCGCGGCACCGGCGTAGTCCTGCAGCAGGTGCAGCGGCAGGCGTTCGATGCGCCAGCGCCCGTCCAGCATCAGCGGCTGGGGCTGCACGCGGCCGCTCCACTGCACGCGGCCCGTTGGGGCGGCGGTGCGCCCGGCGGGGCGGTCGGCCTCGGCGAGCTGCAGGCTGAGGCTGCCCTGGCGCGCGCCGGCGGCCAGCGGCCATTGCAGGTCCTGCAGCGCGAGCTGCAGCCGGCTCACGTCCAGCCGCGCGGGCGGGCTGCCGGGGGCGGGCAACGCGTCGCGCCAGAGGATGCGGCCCTCCTCCACCTGCAAGCGCCCCAATTTGACTTGCCAGCCGCCGCCCTGGGCCGCAGCGGCCGCCGGTGCGGGAGCAGGCGTGGATGCCGCGGGCGTTGGGAACCAGGAGGCCACGTTGAGCTGGCCTTGGGCGTCGCGGCTGAGTTGCGCGGCGGGCGCTTGCAGGCGCAGGCGGCCGATGTCCACCTGCCGGCGCGGCAGCTCCACGCGCACGGCCTCCAGCGCCAGCGAGTCCCAGGCGGCCAGGGGCGGCGCGCTGCGGGCGGCCGGGTCCAGCAGCTTCAGGCCGTCCAGCCGGGCCTGGGCGACTTCCACGGTCTGCAGGCCGTCCGGCGTCCAGCGCAGCCGGCCTTGCGTGCCCAGGCGGCCTTCGGCCTGCGGGCGCAGGGCCTGGGCCAGCACGGGGGCCAGCGGGCCCAGCGGCAGGTTTTCCAGCGCGAAGCCCAGCGTGCCGCCTTGGGCGGCGGCCTCGCCTTCGAGCTTCAGCGTGGCGGGCTCGTAGCTGCCCTCCTGCGGGCGCAGGCGGGCGCTGGCCTGGAAGCGCGTGGCCTCGCGCAGGGGCCAGTGCACGCCGTGGGCTTGGACATCGAGCTCCTCGACGCGCCAGGCCAGCTTGAGCGCCTCGTCACGCCAATGCAGCGCGGCGCCCTTGACGGACAGGTCCTGCAGCGAGACGGCCCAGCCGGCGCCGTCCGCGCCGGCCGCACCGGTGGCGGCGCTCGCCGCGGGCTTGGCGGCCTTGGCAGGTTGAGGAGCCGCCTGGGTCTGCGCCTGGGCCAGCGCGGGCAACACGCGGCCCTGGGCATCGCGCCCGGCATGCACGGCAAGGCCCTCCAGCGTGACCGCGGCCAGGGCCACGCGGCGCTGCAGGGGCTGCGAGGGCTGCACGTCCACGCGCAGCGACTGCCAGGCCAGCGCGGGCGCGTCGCCGGCGGCGGTGAGGGACACGTCCTCGGCCTTGAGCTGGCCCTGCACGTCCAGTTGCGGCGTGCCGTCGTCGGCCAGTCGAAAGCGCAGCTGGAACTGCGTGTCCAGGCGGCCGCGCTGCAGCTTCAGCGGCGCGGGCAGGTAGGGGCTGAATTGGGCGAGGTCGAGCGCGTCCAGGCGCAGCTCCAGGGTGCTGTCGCGGTGGCGCGAGAAGGGCGTGGCGCTGGCGCCGCTGTCGAAGCGGCTGCCGTCGAGCTCGAAGGCCAGGCGCGGCTGCACCTGCGTGTCCACGTCGGCGGGCAGGCTGGAGATGAAGGGCAGCGTGAGCTGCAGCGCGCGCAGCTCGTGGCGCACGCCGCGGGCCTCGTCCTCGAACAGCAGCTCGCCGCGCTCCAGGCGCAGGTTGTGCAGCGCAAAGCGCGGCGGCGGGCCCTCGCTGGGTTGCGCCTGGGGTTGAGGGCTCAACCGCCGCAGGATGTCGTCGAGGTCCGTGCCGCCGTCGGCGCGCTGCTTCACGCGCAACTGCGGCGCGTGCAGCTCCAGGGCACTGAGCACGGGCGCGAGCTTCCACAGCGAGCTGGCCTCCAGGTTGAGCAGCACGCGCTCTATCCTGGCCTGCGGCGGCACGTCGGCCGCGGGTGCGCCGGGGGATGCCGCTGCAGAGGCGCCGGCCAGGCTGACGCCTTCGAGCGCCAGCTCCAGGCTCCAGGGCTTGAAGGTGATGCGCTCCACGCTGAGCGGGCGGCCCAACAGTTCGCTGCCGCGCTGCTGCAACTGCCACTTCAGCAAAGGCGGCAGGGCCAGCGCGCCCAACAGCCACAACATTCCCAGCGTGATCGCGACCAAGGCCAGGGGCCTTGCCGCACGCTTGCCAAACAACATGTTCATTAATGCGCAATTGCGTGCCGGCGGCCTGCGCACAATGCGCGCCGTCCGGCGATGAGAGAACAACCAATGAACGAGATTGTGATGCGGCTTGGACTGGAGTCCTGGAAGCCGCTGCTGAGTGCCCTGCTGCTGCCCCCGCTGCCTGCCCTGCTGGTGGTGGTCTTGGGCGGCCTGCTGTGGCGCCGGCGCCTGGGCCTGGCGCTGCTGGGCTTGGGTGTGGCGATGCTGTGGCTGGAGGCCTGCACGGCGGTGGCGGAGCCGGCCAAGCGCTGGCTGCTGCAGCCGCCACCGGCGCTGGAGGCGGCTGCGCTGAAGGGGCTGGCGCCGGCGGGCACGGCCATCATCGTGCTGGGCGGCAAGCGGGAGGCCTTCGCGCCGGAGTACGGCACGTCCAGCCTCGGCATCTATTCACTGGAGCGGCTGCGCTACGGCCTGTGGCTGTCGCGCGCCAGCGGCCTGGGCGTGGGCTTCAGCGGCGGCGTGGGCCATGCGGGAATGCAGGGCGAGGCGGAAGCCACCATCGCGGCGCGGCTGGCGGCCGAGGAGTTCCGCCACCCGCTGCGCTGGGTGGAGGACGCCTCGCGCGACACGCGCGAGAACGCCGCGCGCAGCGTGGCGCTGCTCAAGCCGCAGGGCATCACCACCATCGTCCTGGTCACGCACGACTGGCACATGCCGCGCGCGCAGCGCGCCTTCGAGCAGGCGGGTGCCGCGGCCGGCATGGCGCTGCGCGTCGTCCCGGCGCCGGTGGGTCTGGCCGGCGACGACAGCCTGCCCCTGCTGCGCTGGCTACCCAGCGGCGCCGGCTTCACGCTCATGCGCTGGGTGGTGCGCGAACGCATAGGCCTGCTGATGGGCTCGTGAAGGGCTCGTGAAGCCGCCCCAAAAAAAGCGAACCCCTCCGCGCCGAAGCGCGGAGGGGACGGGCGATTGCCACCGCCGCTGGGGCTCCGGAGGTAGGCGGTCCGGGGCTCCTGTTGCGCAGAAGACTGCGCCACTTGCATGAACCTGCGCCAAGGCAGGCAGGGCAAAGGTAGCTCAGCGCCCTGCCCGCATCAAGCTTGGGGACGGCGGGCGCAGGGGTTTCAAGCGCCCTTGCCGCCAGCCATGAGACGCTCGAAGACTTGGTCCATGCGCGCCTGCACCGCGGGCTCCATGGTGATGGTGCGGCCCCACTCGCGGCTGGTTTCGCCCGGCCACTTGTTGGTTGCGTCCAGCCCCATCTTGCCGCCCAGGCCGCTCACGGGCGAGGCGAAATCGAGGTAGTCGATGGGCGTGTCCGACACCAGCGTGGTGTCGCGCACCGGGTCCATGCGCGTGGTGATGGCCCAAATCACGTCGCGCCAGTCACGGATGTTCACGTCCTCGTCCGTCACCACGATGAACTTGGTGTACATGAACTGGCGCAGGAAGCTCCACAGGCCGAACATCAGCCGCTTGGCGTGGCCCGGGTAGGCCTTGCGCATGGAGATGACGGCCATGCGGTAGCTGCAGCCTTCCGGCGGCAGGTAGAAGTCCACGATCTCCGGGAACTGCTTCTGCAGGATGGGGACGAACACTTCGTTGAGCGCCACGCCCAGCACCGCGGGCTCGTCCGGTGGCTTGCCGGTGTAGGTGGAGTGGTACACGGGGTCGCGCCGCTGCGTGAGGCGATCGACGCGGAACACCGGGAACCAGTCCTGCTCGTTGTAGTAGCCGGTGTGGTCGCCAAAAGGCCCTTCGAGCGCGTGCAGGTAGCCGCCGCGCTCCTTGAGCGGCACGCCGTCCTCGCTCACGCCTTCGTAGCCGGGCGCAGCCACGGGGATGTGGCCTTCCAGCACGATCTCGGCACTGGCCGGCGCCTGCAGCTTCTGAGGGCCCTCGCCCACCGAGGTGTCGGCCAGCTCCGTGCGGCTGCCGCGCAGCAGGCCGGCGAACTGGTACTCCGACAGCGAATCCGGCACCGGCGTGACCGCGCCCAACAGCGTGGCCGGATCGGCCCCCAGCGCCACGGCGATGGGAAACGGCTGGCCCGGGTTGGCGCGCGCGAACTCGCGGAAGTCCAGCGCGCCGCCGCGGTGCGCCAGCCAGCGCATGATCAGCTCGCGCCGGCCGATGAGCTGCTGGCGGTAGATGCCCAGGTTCTGCCGCGTGCGCGGCTGCGCCACGGACTGCGGGCCGCGCGTGATCACCAGGCCCCAGGTCAGCAGCGGGCCGGCATCGCCGGGCCAGCACAGTTGAATGGGCAACCGGTGCAGGTTCACCTCGTCGCCCTGAAGCACCTGCTGCTGGCAGGCGGGCGAGGAAACGCGCGCGGGCTTCATGTCCCACAGCGCCTTGCCCATTTGCAGCAGCCGCCCGGCGTCCTTCAAGCCGCGCGGGGGCTCGGGCTCCTTGAGGCTGGCCAGCAGGCGGCCGATGTCGCGCAGCTCCGAGGTGTCCTGCGCGCCCATGCCCAGCGCCACGCGGCGCGGGGTGCCGAACAGGTTGGCCAGCACCGGCATGTCGTGGCCCGTGGGCTTCTCGAACCACAGCGCCGGGCCGCCGGCCTGCAGCACGCGGTCGCTCAGGGCCGTCATTTCAAGCTTTGGTGACACTGGCTCGCTGATGCGCCGCAGCTCGCCAAGTCGTTCAAGTTGCACGGCAAAGTCCCGCAGGTCGCGGTATTTCATTACCAATAGCTATGTAGAGTGGATTTGATATTCTTGACCGGTTATTTGAACCCTTCCTAGAATGGGTTCACCTGGCGTAGACCAGGGTTGATCCGATCCCTCAACAGGGTACCGCTGCCTTGCAGCCCGTCGCGTCGGGGACGCTGCGGAAAGGGTCCGATTCATGCGGGCCTGCTGCCGAACCATTATCGCCGCCGCCTTGCGTGGCACTTTCAACGCTTCCCGAGGGAGGCGCTGGATTGCCGCGCCGGTGGACGAAAGGAGAGCAATGACAGCGTTTGTCATGGTGCGCGCGGTGCGCGCTTCAGTCGCGGTCTTTGTGCGCGACGTCGTTGCCGGCCTGTTCCAGGTCAGCCACAACACGCTGGCCCTGGTGGGCCTCACCGTCGTGGCATTGCTGGCCTTTGCCGGCAGCCATGCCGATCTGCGCCATCAGGCCGAGCGTGCGGCCTTCGGATGGCTGCAATCCCGCTACGAGGCCCGCGCCGAGCGCGAAGGCAACATGCTCGTGGCCTTGTCGGACCCGCAAGGCGTGGCCCGCGCCACGGCGGCGGACCCGCGCGAGCTCGACCGCCAGCAGGCTGCCGTCGCCAAATGGCTCTCGCGCCGCTACCGCGTGGCGCCGGAGCCCATCAGCCGCCTGGTGCAGGAAGCGTGGCAGGTCGGCCAGCGCGCGGGGCTGGAGCCCACGCTCATCCTGGCCATCATGGCCGTGGAGTCCAGCTTCAACCCGTTCGCCCAAAGCGCCGTCGGCGCCCAGGGGCTGATGCAGGTGATGACGCGTGTGCACGACGACAAGTACGAGCGCTTCGGCGGCACGCTGGCGGCCTTCGACCCGGTCACCAACCTGCGCGTGGGCGTGCAGGTGCTCAAGGAATGCATTCAGCGCGCCGGTGGCCTGGAAGCCGGGCTGCGCTACTACGTCGGTGCGGCCAACCTGGACGAGGACGGCGGCTACGCCGTGAAGGTGCTGGCTGAGCAGGGCTACCTGCGCCAAGTGGCCAATGGCCGCGGCGTGCCCACCAACGCGCCCATGCCCGTGATTCAGCCGCGCTCCGCACCTGTGGCCGCTGCCGAGCCGGACACGCAGGCCGTCGCCGTGCGCTGAAACCGCTTCGCCTCTTCCCCGCCACACGACGGCGGTCCGGCTGCAACGGCAGCCCGGCCGCCGTTTCTCATTGGGCAGCGCCGGACATCGCAAGCCAAGCGTTCGCTCCTCGCACGTCATGGCGACACGCGGCCTTTTCGTGCACCCCAAAAGCAAAGAGCCCCTGACGAGATCACCCGTCAGGGGCTTGCGATTGGTAGGCGCGATTGGACTCGAACCAACGACCCCCACCATGTCAAGGTGGTGCTCTAACCAGCTGAGCTACGCGCCTGTTGTCTTCGCTTGAAAGCGTTTGCTTGCTTGCGAAGAACGCCATTCTAGCAGCAGTTTTTTCAGTTGCGCAAGCGGTTCTCTCGAAAAATTTGAAGAAAGTGCTGCGCGGGCTTTTGGACGGTCATTTGCCCTGGCGCCACGGGCCTTGGCGCCAGCCCATGAGGCGGGCAGAACGCCGCCATGGCGCCCTGCCCCGGCAGCGCATCAGCGCCGCGCCGCACGCCTCACGCCGCCGATGCGCTGCACCTGGCCCAGCACCTGCGACAGCCGCGCCGCGTCATGGACCTCGATGGTGAAGTTCATGCGCGTGCTGCCACCGTGCGCGTCCTTCACGGACTGCATCTTCATGTCCGTGACCTTCATCTTCTCCTTGGCAAAGAGCTCGGAGATGTCGCGCAGCAGTCCGGGGCGGTCGGCGGCCTCGACAGTCACGTCCACGGGATAGAGCGCGTCCCGGTCGCTGCGCGGCCGTCCCCAGGTGACGGGAATGACGCGCTCCGGCGACTGCTGCGCCGCGTGGCGGAAGTTGGTGCAGTCCACGCGGTGCACGGCCACGCCCTTGCCACGGGTGACGAAGCCGCCTATGGCATCCGGCGGCGCCGGGCGGCAGCAGCGCGCCAAGCTGGTGAGCAGCGATTCCACGCCCACCACCAGGATGCCCCCGCGCGGTCCGCCCTCCGGCGCCGTGGCACGCTTGGTGACCAGTTCGTCCAGCGGCGGCGCGGGCTCGGCCGGGCGCAGCAGCTGCTCGATGTTGCGCAGGGAGTACTCGTCCTTGCCGACCACCTCGAAGAGTGCGTCCGCGCTCTTGAAGCCCAGCCGTGCGGCCAGGTCGTCGAGCTTGAGCGCCGTGCGCCCTTCTCGCTGCAGCAGCTTTTCCACCGCATCGCGGCCACGCGCAATGGTGTCGCGCTGCGCCAGTGCGTTGAACCAGGCGCGGACCTTGGAGCGTGCCCGCGCGCTGGCCAGATAGCCCAGCTCGGGGTTGAGCCAGTCCAGCGACGGTCCGCCCTCCTTGCAGGTGTTGACCTCCACCGTCTGTCCGCTGCGCAGCGGCGTGTTCAGCGGCACCAGCGCACCGTCCACGCGGGCACCGCGGCAACGGTGGCCCAAGTCGGTGTGCACGTTGTAGGCGAAGTCCACGGGCGTGGCGCCGGCGGGCAGTTCCACCACCGTGGCCTGCGGCGTGAAGACGTAGATGCGGTCGTCGAAGGCGGCGTTGTCGCCGCCTTGCACGTAGTCGCGCTCCCATTCGAGCAGCTGGCGCAGCACGGCCTTGCGGGCCTCGGCCACGCGCTCCTCGAAAGCGCCCGCGGCGCTCACGCCGGCATAGCCGCGCGCGCCCGCCTCCTTGTAGGCCCAATGCGCGGCCACGCCGTACTCGGCGTGCTCGTGCATGGGACGGGTGCGGATCTGCACTTCCACGGGACGGTCCTCGTCGTCCAGCACCACGGTGTGCAGCGACTGGTAGCCGTTGGGCTTTGGCTTGGCGATGTAGTCGTCGAACTCGCCTTCCAGCGGCCGGTAGCGCTCGTGCACACGCGCCAGCGCCGCATAGCACTGCGGCACGTCCTCGACGATGACGCGCAGCGCCCGCAGGTCCAGCACGCGCTCGAAGCCCAGGCGCTTGCCCTGCATCTTCTTGTAGATGCTGTAGATGTGCTTGGGCCGCCCCTGCACGGTGGCCTGAATGCCCACCTCGGCCAGCTCCTGCGCCAGCTCGGCCCGGAAACGCTCCACGCCCTGCTCGCGCTCGCTGCGCTTTTCGTGCAGCAGCGTGGCGATGCGCTTGTATTCCTGCGGCTGCAGGAAACGGAAGGACAGGTCTTCGAGCTCCCACTTGATCTGCCAGATGCCCAGCCGGTTGGCCAGCGGCGCAAAGACGTGCTGCGACTCCAGCGCCAGGTCCTGCGGACAGGGCAGCTTGCTCGCGGCGTACCAGCGCAGCGTCTGCAGACGCGAGGCCAGGCGCAGCAGCACCACGCGCAGGTCGCGCGAGAAGGCCAGCAGCATCTTGCGTACGCGCTCGGTCTGCTGCGCGCGCGCGGGCTCCTCGACGCGGGCCTGGCGCGCCGCGCGCTGTATCTGCACCAGTTGCCGCGTGTGGCTCACCAGACTGGCGTAGGACTCGCCAAACGCCTTGGCGACCACCTCCTCGGGCTTTTGTAGGAAGTCCCCGGCGTAGACCAGGTAGGCCGCGGCCTGCATGGCCGGCGCCGCGCCGATGCTGCGCAGCACGGCGCAGACGCCGTCGGCGTGGGCGAGTGCGTCCTCGCCGGTGTCGAGCTCGCGCTGCCACAGCAGCGGCTCGGCAAAGGCCCGCGCGCGCTGCAGGGCGAGCAAGCCGGCATCCTCGGGAGAAAGAGCGCCTTCGCCTGGGGAAGAAGGCAGCTCGGCCAGTTCAACGATGGTGGCGGGCCGTGCGGTGACCCATTCGGATTGCAGGCTTCTCATGGCGACAACAAGAACTCCCTCACCGCCTGCACCTGATCAAGTTGCACCAGCATGGGCGCGTGGCCCACGCCTTCGAACTCCACCACGCGCGCGCGCGGGCCGCGCTGCGTCATGGCCTGCGCGGTTTCGCGCGACAGCAAATCGGACTGCGCGCCGCGCAGCAGCAGCACCTGACAGCGCAGCGCGTCGTAGGCCTGCCACAGCGCGGCGCTGCCGGCCTGGGCCACTGCGGGTGTGAGCTGTTTGAAAACGTCGGCAATGTGCAGGTCGTAGTGCAGCGTGACGCCTTCGCCGTCGGGGCGCAGTTGCGGACGGCAAATCTCCATCCACTGCTCGTCCGTGTGCGGGCCGAAGCTCTCGGAGATGTCGTGCAGGAAGGCCGCGGCCTCCTGCTCGTTGGCCCAGTGGCGCGGCACGCCCACGTAGTCGGCAATGCGCTGCAGGCCCTCGCCTTCAATGGTCGGACCAACGTCGTTGAGCACCATGCGGCGCAGCGGCGCGTTGGCCAGCGCACCCAGGCTCAGGCCTATGAGCCCGCCCATGGACGTGCCGACCCAGTCCACCTCGCGTGCGTTCAGCCGCGCCAGCAGGTTGACCATGTCCGACACGTAGAACGGCACGTTGTAGCCGGCGGAGTCGTGCAGCCAGTCGGAGTGCCCGCGGCCGAGCACGTCCGGGCAGACCACGCGGTATTCGCTGCTCATGGCACGAGCCAGCGTGGAGAAGTCGCGCCCCTGGCGCGTGAGGCCGTGCACGCAAATGAGCACGCGGTCGTTGGCCGGATCACCCCATTCCCAGCACGCCATGCGGTACATGGCGCCGGGGCGCAGGCACGGGACGTGAATCAGCCTCGGCGAATCGTTCATGATGGCTCCCGTTTGTCTTTGGACCATCGTATCAACCTAAGGAGGCCATTCATGCTCAAGGCAAAGACTGCGCTCGTCACCGGATCCACCAGCGGCATCGGGCTGGGCATCGCCAAATGCCTCGCGCGCCAGGGCGCCAACATCATGCTCAACGGCTTCGGCGACAGCGAAGCGGCACTGGCCGAGGTGCGTGAACTGGGCGTGCGCGTGGCCTACCACGGCGCCGACATGAGCAAGCCCGCGGAGATCGAACAGATGATGCAAGCCGCCGAAGCCGAGTTCGGCGCGGTGGACATCCTGGTCAACAACGCCGGCATCCAGCACGTGGCGGCGGTGGAGGATTTCCCGGCCGAGAAGTGGGACGCCATCATCGCCATCAACCTCAGCTCGGCTTTCCACACCACGCGGCTGGCGCTGCCGGGCATGAAGCAGCGCGGCTGGGGCCGCATCATCAACCTCGCCTCCGTGCACGGCCTGGTGGCCTCGGCGCAGAAGTCGGCCTACGTCGCGGCCAAGCACGGCCTGGTGGGCTTCACCAAGAGCGTGGCGCTGGAGACGGCCACCACGCCCGTGACCGTCAACGCCATCTGCCCGGGCTGGGTGCTCACGCCGCTGGTGGAAAAACAGGTGCAGGCCCGCGCACAGGCCGACGGCATCGAGCTCGAAGAAGCCAAGCGCCGGCTGCTCGGCGACAAGCAGCCTTCCATGCAGTTCACCACGGCCGAGCAGTTGGGCGAGCTGGCGGTGTTCCTGTGCTCCGGCGCGGCCGACAACATCCGCGGCGCGGCCTTCAACGTGGACGGCGGCTGGGTCGCCCAATAAAAAAAGAGAAAGGCCGCTGCGGCGCGGGCCCTCTATTTATTAATTAGAGGGCCGCGCGGCTCATTCCATCTGGACGGAGCCGCTGATCGTGGCCGTCACCTGCCCACGGCCGGGCTCCACGGGCAGCGACTCGTCGGCCGGTGCTGCCATCGCCTTGGCCCGCATGAGCACCGGCATGCCCACGGGCGGCGTATCGGTCTGCACCTGCACCTCGCGCAGGCTCCAGCGGCTGAAGCCGAACTGCCGCGTGATCTCGCCGGCGCGGCCCTTGTAGCGCTCGATGGCGCGCGCGCCGACCTCGGATTCGACCTGCTCCCGGGCCTCCCGAGACAAGGAATAAGCCACCCGGGCGATACTCATGCTGTTGATGCGAGGGACGAGCTGCGAAATCGCCCCCATGTCTCGGCCCTCGACCAGCAACTCCGTGCTGCCCTGCCAACCGCCTATGGCGCCCTTGGCGGTGTAGCGCGGGTACACCGACAGGTTGCCTGCCCGCACTTCCACCTGCCCCGGCTTGGCCACCTTGCGAGCTTCCACCAGCGCCGCATCCAGCGCCTGGCGCAGTGCCGACTGCACCGCGCCGGCGTCCGCGCCTTCGCGCGTGGTGCTGAAGGCCAGCGTCAGCCAGTCATTGGGTACGTCCATGCTGGCGCTGGCGCTCAGCTGAACCACGCGCTGTGGCGGCGCCGGCAGGGTTTGCGCCTGTACGGCGCCCAGCCACGCGGCCAGCGTCAAACAGGGCACGAAGGTGAAAGCTCTCATGGGAACACTCCAAAAAGGGGGGGTGCGGGCCGCGAACACGGGTCACCGAGAGACACTCTGTAACGCTTTAAGCGCCAGTCCGGATGCCGAAAGAGATGTAACAGAGGTGCCGATCGCGCCAGAACCATCTTGCCAACATGTTCACAATGCCGCCGTTACAAATAGGGAGCTCGCTATGAACACCCCTGCAAATCCCCGCCCCGACCGCGTTGTCGTCGTTGACGACGACGCCCGCATCCGCGACCTGCTGCGCCGCTACCTGACGCAGGAGGGCTTCGAAGTGCTCTTGGCCGAAGACGCCAAGGCGCTCAACCGCGTGCTCACGCGGGAAACCATTGACCTGATCGTCCTGGACCTGATGCTCCCGGGCGAGGACGGCCTGTCGATCTGCCGCCGCCTGCGCGCGGCCAACGACTCCACGCCCATCATCATGCTCACCGCCAAGGTGGAGGACGTGGACCGCATCGTGGGCCTGGAAGTCGGCGCCGACGACTACCTGCCCAAGCCCTTCAACCCGCGCGAGCTGCTGGCGCGCATCCACGCCGTGCTGCGCCGCCGCCCCGCGCTGGAGGCGCCGGGCGCGCCGTCCAAGGAGCCGCAGGTCGTGAACTTCGGCCCCTTCGAGTTCGACCTGTCGCTGCGCCGCCTGACCAAGGACGGCGAGCAGATGGCGCTGACCACGGGCGAGTTCTCCATGCTCAAGGCCCTGGTGCGCCACCCGCGCCAGCCGCTGTCGCGCGACAAGCTCGCGCAACTGGCGCGCGGCCGCGAGTTCGAGCCCTTCGACCGCAGCCTGGACGTGCAGATCTCGCGCCTGCGCAAGATGATCGAGCCCGACCCCGCGCAGCCGCGCTACATCCAGACGGTGTGGGGCGTGGGCTACGTGTTCGTACCCGATGGCGCAAGCTGAGATCGGCGTGCCTACGCCCACGGGCGAGGACGACGCCACGCGGCAGTCTCCCGCACCCGGCAAGCTGCGCGGCCTGCGCCGACGGCTGCGCCGGCTGCTGCCGCGCAAGGCCAACAGCCGGCCGCGGCAGTCGCTGGCGCTGAGCCTGTTCTGGCGCACCTTCTTCCTGCTCGCCCTGCTCCTGGGCGGTGGCATCTTCGCGTGGGTGCAGACGCTGCGCGCGCTGGAGCTGGAACCGCGCGCGGTGCAGTCCGCGCAGCAGATCGCCAGCCTGGTCAACCTCTCGCGCGCGGCGCTGCGCTTCTCGGACAGCATCCACCGCGTCTCCGTCGTCAAGACGATGAGCGAGGAGGAAGCCGTCAAGGTGCTGCCGCGCGAGCCCGGCCACCGCTGGGAGCCCTTCGAGACCGACCGCTTCACGCGCCGCATAGGCCGCGAGCTACGCGCGCGGCTGGACGAGGACACCATCCTCGCCCGCAGCGTCAACGGCGTGGACGGCCTGTGGGTGGGCTTCACCATCGAGCGCGACGCCTACTGGCTGCAGGCCGAGGCCACGCGCGTGTACCCGCTCACCAGCGGCACCTGGTTCGTCTGGGTGGGCATCGCGCTCATCGCCACGCTGCTGGGCTCCGCGGCGATCGCCCGGCTGATCAACCAGCCGCTGCGCGACCTCTCGTTTGCCGCCAGCCGCATCCGCGAGGGCGAGTACGAATCGCAGCTCGACGAGAACACCCTCACCAGCGAGATCCGCGAGGTGAACATGGGGTTCAACCGCATGGCGCGCGAGCTGGCCAAGGTGGAGGAGGACCGCGCCGTGATGCTGGCCGGCATCTCGCACGACCTGCGCACGCCGCTGGCACGGCTGCGGCTGGAGGCCGAGATGAGCGTGCAGGACGAGGAAGCCCGCCGCAACATGGCCATGGACATCGACCAGCTCGACGCCATCATCGACAAGTTCATGGACTACGCCCGCCCGGGCGACGCGCCGCTGGTGCCCGTGAACCTGTCGGCGCTGATCGAACGCGAGGCCTCGGCCTTCCGCGACCCGACGCAGATCCGCATCAGTGCCCGCATCGCCATAGACCTGATGGTGCTGGCCGACGACACGGAGCTGGGCCGCGTCTTCGCCAACCTGTTCGAGAACGCCCGCCGCTACGGCCGCACCGAGAGCAGCGGCCCCGCGCTGGTGCTGGTGAGCTACACGCGCAGCGGCCCCTGGGTGGTGGTGAGCGTGCGCGACCACGGCCCCGGCGTGCCCCCGGCACGCCTGGCGCAACTGACCACGCCCTTCTACCGCGGCGACACCGCCCGCACCGCGGCCACGGGCGCGGGGCTGGGCCTGGCCATCGTCGACAAGTCGCTGCAGCGCATGGGCGGCCGGCTGGAGCTGGCCAACGCGCCGGACGGCGGGCTGGTCGCGCACGTGAGGCTCAAGCGGGCCCCGTGAGAGGACGCGGGCGCCCGTAGCCCGCGTCCGCTCAGCCGGCGGCCGTGCCCCTGTACAGCAGGCACACCGCCCGCGCCTCCATTGCCCGCTTCTCGCCCACGGGCCCCAGCTTCTCGGCCGTCTTGGCCTTCACGTTCACCTGCTCCGGCGCCACGCCCAGCACCTGCGCGATGCGCTCGCGCATGGCCGGGATGTGCGGCGCGAGCTTGGGCGCCTGCGCCACGATGGTGGAGTCCACGTTCACCACCTCCCAACCCGCCGCGCGCACGCGGCGCATGGCCTCGGCCAGCAGCACGGCGGAGTCGGCGCCCTTGAAGGCCGCGTCCGTGTCCGGGAAGTGGCGGCCGATGTCGCCCAAGCCCGCCGCGCCCAGGAGCGCGTCGGTGAGCGCATGCAGCAGTACATCCGCGTCCGAATGGCCCAGCAGCCCGTGGGTGTGCGGGATGGCCACCCCGCCCAGCACCAGCGGCCGCCCTTCCACGAGCTGATGCACGTCCCAGCCCTCGCCGATGCGCAGCGCCGGGATCACGTCGCGCTCCCTTGGGACGAAGACGGGTTGGACACGGGAACCATGAGCAGCCTTTCCGCCAGGCTGAAATCGCCGGGCCAGGTCAGTTTGAAATTTTCCAGGGAGCCGGGCACCAGCCGCGGGCGCAGGCCCAGGGCTTCGACCGCGCTGGACTCGTCGGTGACGGCGTCGCCCGCCTCGCGCAGCGCGCGCCGCAGCAATCCGATGCGGAACATCTGCGGCGTCTGCGCCGCCCATTTGCCATTGCGGTCCACCGTGGCCGCCACGCAGCCGCCCTCGGCCTGCTTGAGCGTGTCGGCCACCGGCAGCGCCAGCAGCCCGCCCACGGCGTCGTGCTCGCAGGTTTCAATCAGCTGCGTCACCCACTCGGGGCGGACCAGGCAGCGCGCCGCGTCGTGTACCAGCACCCAGTCGTCCTCGGCAGCGCCGCGCGAGAGCAACTCCTCCAAACCCGCCGTGACGGTGGCGGCACGCGTGGCGCCGCCGCTGCGGGCCGTCCACAGCCGGGAGTCGGCGGCGGCGTTGGGCAGGGCGGCGTCGAACAGCGTGTCGTCCGGCGACAGGACGACCAGCGTGGCCTGCAGCCGCGGCACGCGCCCAAGGGCGGCCAGGGTGTGGGCCACCAGCGGACGGCCCGCCAGTGGAACGTACTGCTTTGGGCGGTCGGCCCCGGCACGGCTGCCGGTTCCGGCGCAAGGGACCAGCGCGTAGCAGCGTGGCACAGGCCCATGAACGAGGGTGGTCATCGGAGCCGGATTCTAGAATTTGGCCTCCGCCCTCCCTGGGCGTGCCTCCTGCTGCAAGCCTCCTCACGATGCAACTGCCCGCCATCGCCCCCGGCAAACGATTCACCTTGCCGCGCCCGCCGGGCTCGGCCGACGCGCTGCTGCTGGCCCGCGACGCCCGCCGCCACGCCGACGCCAAGCGCCTCACGGCCATCGTGACCGCCGACCCCGCCGACGCCCCGCGCCTGGCCGACGAGCTCGCCTTCTTCGAGCCCGACCTTCGCGTGGCCGTCTTCCCCGACTGGGAAACGCTGCCCTACGACAGCTTCAGCCCGCACCAGGACCTGATCTCCGAGCGCCTGGCCACGCTGTGGCGCGTGCTGCAGAAAGACGTGGACGTCGTCCTGCTGCCCGCCACCACGGCGCTGGCGCGCCTGGCGCCGCCGAGCTTCCTGGCCGCCTACACCTTCCACTTCCAGCAAAAGCAACAGCTCGACGAGGCCTCGCTCAAGGCGCAACTGACGCTGGCCGGCTACACGCACGTGAGCCAGGTCGTCTCGCCCGGCGAGTACGCCGTGCGCGGCGGATTGATAGACCTCTACCCCATGGGCTCGGCCGTGCCCTACCGCGTGGACCTGTTCGGCGACGAGGTGGACTCCATCCGCACCTTCGACCCCGACAGCCAGCGCAGCCTCTACCCCGTGCCGGAAGTGCGGCTGCTGCCCGGGCGCGAGTTCCCCATGGACGAGGCCTCGCGCACGGCCTTCCGCGCCCGCTGGCGCGAGCGCATGGAAGGCGACCCGACCCGCTCGCGCATCTACAAGGACATGGCCGCGGGCGTGGCCAGCGCGGGCATCGAGTACTGGCTGCCCCTCTTCTTCGACGAGGTCGCCGACATCTTCGAATACCTGGGCGACGCCGCTGCCGTGGTGCTGCACGGCGAGGTGGACGAGGCGCTGCAGCGCTTCTGGACCGACACGCGCGAGCGCCACCGCTTCCTGCAGCACGACGCCGAACGCCCGCTGCTGCCGCCGGAAGCCCTCTTCCTGCGCGTCGACGATTTCTATGCCCGCGCCAACACCCACGCCACGCTGTCGCTGCGCGGCGCGGGCGAGCTGGAGTGGGCGCGGCCGGCGCCGGACGTGAGCGTGGACCGCGGCGCCACGGAACCCCTGGCCCGGCTGGAAGCCCACCTGCGCGACACCGCCGCGCGCGTGCTGCTGGTGGCGGAGAGCGAAGGCCGCCGCGAAAGCCTGCTGGACCTGCTGCGCGACCACCGCATCGACGTGCCCAGCGTCGCCACGCTGGCCGAATTCCTCGCCAGCGACGAGAAGGTCGCCATCACCGCCGCGCCGCTGGCCGCCGGTTTCACCTGGAGCGAGCCGGCCGACCAGCGCCTGCTGGAGTTCCTGACCGAAACCGAGCTGTTCGCCGCCGCGGGCGGCGGCGCGCGGCGGCGGCGCAAGCAGGAGCAGGTCAGCAACGTCGATGCGCTGATCAAGGATTTGTCCGAGCTGAAGGTCGGCGACCCCGTGGTGCATGCCAATCACGGCATCGGCCGCTACCAGGGCCTCTTGAACATCGACCTGGGCGACGGCCCCTCGGAGTTCCTGCACCTGGAGTACGCCGACAAGGCCACGCTGTACGTGCCCGTGTCGCAGTTGCAGCTCATCAGCCGCTACACCGGCGTGAGCCCCGACGAGGCGCCGCTGCACAAGCTGGGCTCCAACCAGTGGGACAAGGCCAGGCGCAAGGCCGCCGAGCAGGTGCGCGACACCGCGGCCGAGCTGCTCAACCTCTACGCCCACCGCGCCGCGCGCGAGGGCCACGCCTTCCGCTTCTCGCCGCACGACTACGAGGCGTTTGCCGCCAGCTTCGGCTTCGAGGAAACGCCGGACCAGCGCGCCGCCATCCATGCCGTCATCCAGGACCTGATTTCGCCAAAGCCCATGGACCGGCTGGTGTGCGGCGACGTGGGCTTCGGCAAGACGGAGGTGGCGCTGCGCGCCGCGTTCGTCGCCGTCACCGGCGGCAAGCAGGTGGCCCTGCTGGCGCCCACCACGCTGCTGGCCGAGCAGCACTACCAGAACATCAGCGACCGCTTCGGCAAGTGGCCGGTGCGCGTGGCGGAGATGAGCCGCTTCCGCTCGGCCAAGGAGATCAAGGCCGCCATGGCCGGGCTGGCCGACGGCACGATAGACATCGTCATCGGCACCCACAAGCTGCTGAGCTCGGACGTCAAGTTCAAGCGCCTGGGCCTGCTGATCATCGATGAGGAGCACCGCTTCGGCGTGCGCCACAAGGAGGCGATGAAGGCCATGCGCGCCGAGGTGGACGTGCTCACCCTCACCGCCACGCCCATCCCGCGCACGCTGGGCATGGCGCTCGAAGGCCTGCGCGACCTCTCGGTGATCGCCACCGCGCCGCAGCGGCGGCTGGCCATCAAGACCTTCGTGAGGAGCGAGAACCAGGGCGTGATCCGCGAGGCGGTGCTGCGCGAATTGAAGCGCGGCGGGCAGGTGTACTTCCTGCACAACGAGGTCGAGACCATCGAGGCGCGCCGGGCCAAGCTGGCCGAGCTGCTGCCGGAGGCGCGCATTGCCGTGGCACACGGCCAGATGCCGGAGCGCGAGCTGGAGCGCGTGATGCGCGACTTCGTGGCCCAGCGCCACAACCTGCTGCTGTGCTCGACCATCATCGAGACCGGCATCGACGTGCCCAGCGCCAACACCATCGTCATCAGCCGCGCCGACAAGTTCGGCCTGGCGCAGTTGCACCAGTTGCGCGGCCGCGTGGGCCGCAGCCACCACCAGGCCTACGCCTACCTGCTGGTGCCGGACGTGGAAGGGCTCACCAAACAGGCCGGCCAGCGGCTGGAGGCCATCCAGGCCATGGAGGAACTGGGCAGCGGCTTCTACCTCGCCATGCACGACCTGGAGATTCGCGGCGCGGGCGAGGTGCTGGGCGAGAACCAGAGCGGGAACATGCAGGAGGTGGGCTTCCAGCTCTACAACGACATGCTCTCCGAGGCCGTGAAGGCGCTCAAGGCCGGGCGCGAGCCGGATCTGCTCAGCCCCTTCGGCGCCACCACCGAGATCAACTTGCACGCCCCGGCGCTGCTGCCCGACAGCTACTGCGGCGACGTGCACGTGCGCCTGAACCTGTACAAGCGGCTGGCCTGCGCCGAGCGCGGCGACGAGATCGACAAGCTGCTGGAGGAGGTGACGGACCGCTTCGGCAAGCTGCCCGCGCAAGGCCAGACCCTGTTCGACACGCACCGGCTGCGCGTGCTGGCCAAGCCCTATGGGGTGCTCAAGATCGATGCGGCGCCGGCGGCCATGGTGATCACGTTCCGGCCCAACGCGCCGGTGGACCCGATGCGCATCATCGAGCTGGTGCAGAAGAACCGGCACATCAAGCTGGCGGGCAACGACAAGCTGCGCATAGAGCGCAGCACGCCGGAGCCGCGCGACCGCGCGCAGTTCATACGCGACGTGCTGAGGTCGCTGGGGACGCCGGTGAAGGAGGAGGCGTGAGGCCAGAAACCGGGGGCCGAGCCGCCCCGGATAATCACGGGTTTTGCCGCTGAACCGTCCCGCCCATGTCCACCGCCCCCGCCATCGCCTTTGCCCCCGGCCTGACCCTTCGCGGCTTCACGCCGCCGCTGCGCCTGGGGGACTTCGGCCTCATCGCCTTCGACATGGACTCGACCCTCATCAACATCGAGTGCATCGACGAAGTCGCCGACGCCGCCGGGCGCAAGGCCGAGGTGGCGGCCATCACCGAAGCGTCCATGCGCGGCGAGATCACCGACTTCAAGGAAAGCCTGCGCCGGCGCGTCGCCATGCTCCAGGGCGTGCCGGAGCAGTTCCTGCACGAGGTGTTCGAGCAGCGCCTGAAACCCAACCCCGGCGCCAAGGCGCTGATAGACGCCTGCCGCGCCGCCGGCCTCAAGACGCTGCTGGTCTCCGGCGGCTTCACCTTCTTCGCCGAGCGCGTCTGCCAGGTCCTGGGCATCGACTACGCCCGCTCCAACGTGCTGGAGATCGTGGACGGCCACCTCACCGGCCGCCTGGTGGACCAGGACTGGGGCGACATCTGCGACGGCGCCGAGAAGCGCCGCATGCTGCTGGCCACCTGCGAGCGGCTCGGCCTGCGCCCCGAGCAGGCCATCGCCATGGGCGACGGCGCCAACGACCTGCCCATGATGGGCGCCGCGGGCCTCTCGGTGGCCTACCACGCCAAGCCCAAGGTGCGCGAGCAGGCCATGGTCTCCATCGAGCAAGGCGGCCTGGACCGGCTGCTGGAAGTGCTGCACGCCTGAACACCCCGGCGCCCGTGGCGTGCGCGGCGTGCACGGTGCGGGCGGTCGTTCGGCAGGCCAGCGGACTTCTTGAGCCGCTTGCATCCGCGGCACCGTGACCTTGTTCACGGTGCCGGCACGCAGGCGTTTGCAACGCCGGCCGCGGCGCCACTTTTTCCGGGGGCGGGGAGGCACGCCTCGTTACGATGGCCCGCCTTCCCGCCGGCCACCGTGGCGGACATCCCTGCCGTACCCCCATGTCCACCGCCGTTTCCCCGGCCACCGAGCACGACACGCCCCTGCACGGGTCCCGGCGCGAGCCGATGGTGCTGGCCTTTGGCGCGCTGCTCATCGTGGCGCTCACCGTGGCGGCGGCGCTCGTGCTGTGGCGCGCCCGCGAGGACAGCCTGGACACCTGGCGGCTGTACATGGAGAACTTCTCCGCCACCGCCGCCGAGCACGCCTCGCAGACCCTGCGCAGCGCCGACTACGCGCTGGGCAGCGTCGTGGACCACGTGCAGTCCCTGGGCGTGGACAGCCCCGAGCGGCTGCGCGAGGTGGCGCGCACCCGGCCCGTGTTCGAGTTCATACGCGAGCGCGCCGCCGAGCTGCCGCTGCTGGACGTGGCCGCCATCGTGGCCCTGGACGGCGAGGTGCTCAATTTCAGCCGCACCTTCCCGGCGCCGGCCATCAACCTGGCCGACCGCGACTACCTCCAGGCCCATCTGTCCGACCCCGCGCTCACCCTCTTCGTCTCCTCGCCGGTGAAGAACCGCGGCACCGGGCGCTGGACTTTCTACCTGGCCCGCAAGATACGCACGCCCGCGGGGCAGACCATTGGGCTGGCGCTGGCGGGCATCCAGTCCAGCTACTTCGAGCGCTTTTACCGCTCCATCAACCTCAGCGAGGACGACACCGCCATCCTGCTGCTGCGCAGCGACGGCACGCTGCTGGCGCGCCACCCGCCGCGCCCGCAGGCGCTGGGCCAGTCCTACCGCGAGGCGCCCTCCATGCGCGCGCTCACGCAGGCGCGCGCCGAGGGCCGCAGTGCCGCCACCGTCCAAACCTCGGCGCCGCGCACCATAGACCCCAGCGACACCCTGCCCCGCATGGTCACGGCGCATGGGGTGGAGGGCTTCCCGCTGGCCGTCAGCATCACCACGCGCGAGCAACTGATGCTCGCCCCGTGGCGGCGCACGGCCTGGCTATGCGCGCTGGGCGTGCTGCTGCTGGACGCCGCCATTGCCGGCATGACGATCAAGCTGTACCTGCTGCTGCGCCGGCGCCACGCCGCGCTGCGGCAACTCGACGCCGCGCGCGCCGCCGCCGAGGCCGCAGCGGCCGAGAAGTCGCGCTTCCTGGCCAACCTCAGCCACGAGGTACGCACGCCGCTGCACGGGCTGCTGGGCATGGCGCAGCGCATGCTGCAGTCGCCGCTGCAGCCGGCGCAACGCCAGCAGGCGCAGATCATCGAGCGCACCGGGCGGCTGGTTTTGGGCTCCATCGACGAGGTGCTGGACTTCTCCCACGCCGCCGCCGGCCAGCCCGCGCTGGAGCCCGTGCCCGTGGACCTGGCGCGGCTTGGGCGCGACTGCATCGCCCTGTTCGAGCCGCAGGCCCGCCTCAAGGGCGTGGTGCTGCACCTGGACATGGACGATGGCGGCCGCGGCAGCCTGGTCAGCGCCGATCCGTTGCGGCTGAGCCAGGTGGTGAACCTGCTGCTGTCCAACGCCGTGAAGTTCACGTCCGCGGGCGGCGTGACGCTGCGCATCGCCCACACCGGCGCGGGCCTGTGGCGGCTGAGCGTGCATGACACCGGCACCGGCCTGACGCGGCGGCAGCACGAGACCCTGTTCGAGCCCAACGCGCCGGACGGCGCCGCGCCCCGGTCCGACGCGGCCCTGGGCGAGCCGCGCAGCACCTTGGGCCTGTCCACGGTGCAGAGCCTGGTGCTGCTGTTGGGCGGCACCGTCCACGCCCGCAGCACGCCGGGCCAGGGCTCGGAGTTCTGGTGCGAATTGCCGCTGGAAAGCCTGGATCCCCACACCGGAATATTCATGAAAAAGGATATTGAGGAGTTATTGGATCAGCGGGATGAGATGAAAGTGGTGCAGTAAGCGGTCAGCCCCCCTATCAGCAGCACAAAGAGCACCAGCGATACCCCTTTCCAAAACACCACCGGATGCCGCTCGATCAAGGGCGGCCGGCGGCGCTTCAAATAGTCCGGACTGGGGTGGTGCAACTCGTGCACGAATTCCGCCACGTCCGCCTGCCGCTCCTGCGGTTGCGCCTGCAAAGCCTTGCACAAGGCCTCGTCCACCCAGCCCGGCACATCGCGCCGGGTTTCGGACAGCGGCGCATAACTCAGTTTCCGCTGCGCCGCCCGCGTGCGCGTCTTGGCGACTTCCAGCCCATAAGGCAGCTGGCCGGTGAGCATTTGATAAGCCAGCACCGCCAGCGAAAACAAGTCCGACTGCGCCGTCCCCTCCTCGCCCACGAAATACTCCGGCGCCGCGTACTGCGCCGTGCCCAAGATTTCGTGGCCCTGCCCCGGTGCCCCGTCCATCAAGCCGGCCACGCGCACGGCGCCGAAATCGATGATCTTGGCCGTGCCCGTCGCATCGATGAGTATGTTTTCCGGCCTTAAATCCTGGTGCAGCATTTCCAGCCGGTGAAAGGCCCTTAAACCCTTGGCGATTTGCGACACCAGGCCGCGCACCGCGTCCAGGCCGGGATGGGGGTGGTCGCGCATCCACTGCGCCAGCGTTTGCCCTTCCACATATTCCATGGCCACGGCCAGGTATTGCCGTGGCCGGGTGGCCGGACAGGGTTTCAAGACGTGCGCGCTGTGGATGCGGCGGGCAATCCACTCCTCCATGAGAAAACGTTCGCGGTAGGCCGGGTCGGATTGCAGGTCTATGGACGGCGTTTTCAGCGCCACGGACTGGCCGGACGCCTCGTCCACGGCCAGGTAGACATGGCTGCGGTTGCTGGCGTGGATTTCGCGGACGATGCGGTAACCGTCCAGCACCATGCGCGGCTCCAAAAGCGGCGGCGCTGACAATTCCGCGGCCTGCTGCTGGATATCACCCGCTTGCGCCGCCGGCAATTGATCGACGCGCACGATCTGCACGGTCAGGTTGTCGGCGCTGCCGGCCCTGAAGGCTTCGGCCGCAATGAGTTTGGACGCCGTGTCCAGATCATCCTGGTGCCTGGCCATCGCACCCAGCATGAATTCCGGCGAGACATGCTCGTACACCCCATCGGTGGCCAGAATAAAAGTATCGCCAGGGGCGATGCTGAAAGTGCGGTAGTCGATTTCCAGCCGGCCGCTGATACCCAGGGCACGGCCCAGATAACTCTCGGCCGAGGACATGCGGACGCGGTGGTCCTGCGTCAGCTGCTCCAGCGCCTGGCCCTGCACCTGGTAAATGCGGCAATCGCCCACGTGGAAAATGTGGGCGGTGGTGGACTTGAGCACCAGCGCGCTCAAGGTGCAGACATGGCCGCGGTCCTTGTCATAACGGCCTTGCCCCTGCTGGGTTTGCGAATACAGCCAGGAATTGGTGGCTGTCAAAACCCGCTCCACCGAGGTTTTCACGCTCCAGGCGTCCGAGGTGCAGTAATAGTCCTCCAGCAAGCTGCGCACCGCCGACTGGCTGGCCACCAAGCCGAATTCGCTGCTGCTGATGCCGTCGGCAATCGCCACCGCGATGCCCTTGCTGCTCAATTGCGGCTCGCGCGGCAGGCAAATGCCGTGGAAATCCTGGTTGCCGTCCTTGCGGCCCTTGTCCGAATACTGGCCTGTGCTGACCTGGAGCTGTTTTTGTTTGGGCATAAAAAAACAGCCCCGACCCTGGAAGGGCTGGGGCTGGCAACATGGGGGTGCGTGTTTCTCTTTATTTTAATGTGTGAACATCAGGCCAGCTTGCGCTTGGGAGCGGTCTTGATATGGGTGGCGTACAGGGTCAGGCCGGTGAAGGCCAGGCCGCCGACCAGGTTGCCCAGCACGGTGGGAATCTCGTTCCAGATCAGATAATCCAGCAGCGAGAAATTGCCGCCCATGAGCAGGCCGGAGGGAAACAGGAACATGTTCACCACGGAATGTTCAAAAGCCATGCCGAAAAACAGCATGATGGGCATCCACATGGCAATCACCTTGCCACCCACGGTGGTGGAAATCATGGCACCGACCACGCCGGTGGACACCATCCAATTGCACAGCATGCCGCGCACGAAAAGGGTCAGCATGCCGTAGAAACCATATTGCGCATAACCCAGGGTACGGCTTTCACCAATCACGCCAATGGCATGGCCCACCTTGCTGGGCTCGGTCTGGAAACCGTTGGTGAAGACGATGGCCATGAGCACGGCCACGGTCAGCGCGCCCAGGAAATTGCCGAGAAAGACAATTCCCCAGTTTTTCAACACGGCCTGGACGGTGACGCCCGGGCGCTTGTCAATCAGTGCCAGCGGCGTGAGCACGAACACCCCGGTGAGCAGGTCAAAACCCAGCAGGTAGAGCATGCAAAAACCCACGGGGAACAAAATGGCGCCGACGATGGGCATGCCGGTCTGCACCGATACCGTCACCGCGAACACGGCAGCCAGGGCCAGGATGGCACCGGCCATGTAAGCGCGAATCAGCGCGTCGCGCGTGGCCATGTGAATCTTGGATTCACCGGCATCGACCATTTTGGTCACGAATTCAGAAGGGACGAGATAAGCCACGACAATTCCTTTGGCTGGATATTGGTTTTTGCCTGCAGTGTTTTATCTTGGGCTCAGACGGCGACGCTCACCAGGCCGTCCTGCACGCGCACGGCATAAGCCTTGACGGAGTTTCCCGGCACCTCCAGACATTCGCCATTGCTCAAATCGAAATGGTGCTTGTAGATGGGCGAGGCCACGACGATGCGCGCACCCAGGTTACCCACCAGGCCGCGCGACAACACGCTGGCCTGGGCATTGGGGTCGAAATTGTCTATGGCATACAGGCGCTGCACGTCGTCCTCGACGCGAAATACCGCCACATGCCTTTCCTGCACCAGGGCGCAAACGCCGGTATTGGGCACGATGTCCTCGACGGCACACACGGGGGTCCAGGTGGTGTTGTCCATGGTTTGAATCCTTGTCCTCAATGTCCTGGTTTCAGGCCGTCTCGTTTTCAACCGCGGTTTCGGAAGCACCTTCCAATTGCGCCCTTTTCTCCTCCACGGTGGCCGGCCGGATTTGCCCGCGCTCCTGGATGAAAATCACGTTGCGGTCGCCCTGCTCGCTGTTGACGAATTGGCGGAAGCGCTTGCGGGTTTCCGGCGTGGTGACGGCGCTCTTCCATTCGCACTGGTAGGTGTTCACCACGTGCTGCATGTCGGCTTCCAATTCGGCGGCAATCCCCAGCTTGTCGTTGACCACGACCTGCTTGAGATAGTCCAGCCCGCCTTCCAGGTTGTCGCGCCACACGCTGGTGCGCTGCAGCCGGTCGGCGGTGCGCACGTAGAACATGAGGAAACGGTCGATGAAGCGGAGCAGATCGGCCTTGGACAAATCTGAGGCCAGCAATTCCGCGTGGCGGGGCTTCATGCCGCCGTTGCCGCAGACGTACAAATTCCAGCCCTTGTCCGTGGCAATCACGCCCACGTCCTTGCCCTGGGCTTCGGCGCATTCCCGCGTGCAGCCGGAAACCCCAAACTTGATTTTGTGCGGCGCGCGCAGGCCCTTGTAGCGATTTTCCAGCTCCACGGCCAGGCCGACGCTGTCGTCCACGCCATAACGGCACCAGGTGGAGCCCACGCAGGATTTCACCGTGCGCAGCGATTTGCCATAGGCGTGGCCGGATTCGAAACCTGCGGCAATCAGCTCTTCCCAGATCAGCGGCAATTGCTCGACGCGGGCACCAAACATGTCCACGCGCTGGCCGCCGGTGATCTTGGTGTAGAGGCCGTATTTCTTGGCGACCTGGCCCACGGCAATCAGTCCGTCCGGCGTGACCTCGCCACCGGCCATGCGCGGCACGACGGAATAGGTGCCATCCTTTTGAATGTTGCCCAGAAAATAGTCATTGGAATCCTGCAGGCTGGCATGCTCCTTCTTGAGCACGAAATCGTTCCACACCGAGGCCAGGATATTGGCCGCCGTGGGCTTGCAAATGTCGCAGCCCAGCCCCTGGCCGTGCTTGGACAGCAATTCATCGAAGGATTTGATCTTGCCGACCTTGACGAGGTGGAACAGTTCCTGGCGCGAGTAGGAAAAATGCTCGCACAGGTGGTTGTTGACCGCGACGCCGAGTTTCTTCATCTCGGCCTTCATCACCTGGGTCACCAGCGGCACGCAGCCGCCGCAGGTCATGCCGGCCTTGGTGCAGGCCTTCAGTTCGCCGATCGTATTCACGCCACCGGCCACGGCCTGGCACAACTGCGCCTTGGTGACGCTGTTGCAGGAGCAGATTTGCGCGGTGTCCGGCAGGGCATCGGCGCCCAGGCCCGGCTTACTCTGCCCGTCCGACTGCGGCAATATCAGGAATTCAGGAGACTCCGGCAAGTCGATGCGGTTGAGCATCAGCTGCAGCAGGCTGCCATATTCGCTGGCATCCCCCACCAGCACGGCGCCCAGCAATTGCTTGCCGTCCTCGGAGACCACGAGTTTCTTGTAGACCTTCTTGCGCTCGTCCACGAATTGGTAGGAGCGGCTTCGCGGGGTATTGCCCATGGCGTCGCCAATGCTGGCCACGTCCACGCCCATGAGTTTCAGCTTGGTGCTGAGGTCGGCACCGTTGAAATCCGCCGCCTGTTTGGCCAGGGTTTTGGCCACCACGCGGGCCATGTCGTAACCCGGCGCCACCAAGCCGAAAAGCTGGCCGTTCCAGGATGCGCATTCGCCGATGGCAAACACGTCCGGGTGGCTGGTGCGGCACTGGTTGTCGATCACGATGCCGCCGCGCGGGCCGACTTTCAAACCGCACTGGCGGGCCAGGTCGTCGCGGGGGCGGATGCCGGCGGAAAACACGATCATGTCGGTTTCCAGATGCGTACCGTCGGCAAATACCATGCGGTGGCGCGCGGTTTCGCCGGTGACGATTTCCACCGTGTTCTTCTGCAAGTGCACGCCCACGCCCAATTCTTCAATCTTGGTGCGCAGCATGCGGCCGCCGCCCTCGTCCATTTGCACCGCCATCAGACGCGGCGCAAATTCCACGACATGGGTCTGCAATTTCATGTCGCGCAGCGCCTTGGCGCATTCCAGGCCCAGCAAACCGCCGCCCACCACCACACCGCTTTGCGAGCGGCGGCCGCATTCGGCCATCCCTTCCAAATCTTCTATCGTGCGATAAACGAAGCAGTCGGTGCGGTCCTTGCCGGGAATGGGCGGGACGAAGGGGTAAGAGCCGGTGGCGATCACCAGTTTGTCGTAGGTCAGCGTTTCGCCCGTGGAGGCGGTGACCCACTTGTTTTCCAGATCGATGATGGTGGCGCGCGCATTGAGTTTCAGCAGCAGGTTGTCGCGCTCGAAGAAACCTGCAGGCACCAGCGACAAATCGTCGGCCGACTTGCCGGCAAAATACTCGGAGAGGTGCACCCGGTCGTAGGCCGGGCGCGATTCCTCGCTCAACACGGTGACTTCGGCGTGGTGAATGCCGGCGTCGTACAGGCTTTCCAGGAACTTCTGTCCCACCATGCCGTGGCCGATAACGAGGATTTTCATGGGCTTCTCCATGCGGGGGTTTCGAGTGCGCCGGCAAGCCCTGGGCTGCGCCGGCGTCCGGAATGGGGTCAAACAGGAATTCGGGTATCGCCCCCGGACCGCCTCAATCCGTTGCGCCCATGCGGCGGCTCAACCGGGCTTTGCCGGCTTTCACGGATGAAGAGTGGGTGGGGAGCGTTGCAATGCCTGGCGTCTGCGGTGACTCAGGCAGGCCCACGTCGTTGTGGCCTGGGGGTGTTGAACGCTTTTCGCGCCGCACCCCGGGGCATTGCATTGAGAGTGCTCAACTCTTCGCAAGCCCTGTGCCAGCAAGATTCGCCGGCCGTCCACCGGTGAATCCCCGGTTTGTGTGCACCAAGGCCGGATACGGCGCACCAAGGCGACGCATGCACACCGCCCCGGCACTGCGCCCGTGCATGCGCAGGGACGGGGCGCGGCGGCCCGCCCGCCTGCCCAGTGCCGGCGCCTTTTTTGGGTTCTTCAGGGAGCTGGAGTTTGTTGATGGCCGCGGAAATCGCCGCGCGGAAATGACCGAGCGGACAGCGCGCCGGGATGGACAGTGGGTTTCGTGAATTCCGTCATCACGCGGTGGTGCATGATGTGGAAACCTTCGAAAGCTTGACCTTTGCTAAGCGGGTTGGGCACGGACGCGATTTACTTTCATGACACGCAGATCCCGCCCCTTTTTGACCAGAAGCCTGCACCTGCCCAAACGTGTTTGGGGTTTGGCGCTGATTTATGGCGCGGCCGGCTTTATCCATTTGGTCCACAACGCCGAATACATGGTGTTTTATCCGGGCACACCGGAAGACGCGACCAAGGAGGCGATGTACCTGGCTTGGCTGGCCGTGAACGCCGTGGCGCTGGTGGCGGCGGTGCTGGCCATATTGGACCTGGGCGTGCTCGCCACGCTGTGCCTGGCGCTGTACGGCCTGCTGGGCCTGACCAGCCTGAGCCATTACGCCCAGGGCTTCTGGAGCGAGCACACGCTGGGGGCCAACGCCACCATTTGCGCCGAGGTGCTCATGGGCCTGGTGCTGGCGGTGCGCGCGGTGCGCCAGCTGATGAAAAAGGCCTCCCACCGCGGCGCCGGCCACGGCAGCAGCGCCCGCACTGCGCGGCGCAACGGCGCCACTTCCACTTTCGGCTGACCGCAGCGGCAGGCGCGCCAGCCGCGCTCTCCAGGGCTCAGGGCTGCGCCGCGGGCAGCCACATGGTGAAGCGGCTGCCCTGGCCGACCGTGCTTTGCACCTCCAGCCGCCCGCCCATGCGCTGCAGCAGCTCACGGCTGATGGCCAGGCCTATGCCGGTGCCGGGAATGCCGCGCTGCTCGGCGCCCAAGCGGTTGAAGGGCTCGCCCAACTGCTGCATTTGCTCCGGCGCCAGGCCGGGACCGGTGTCGGCCACGCACAGGCCGCGCAGCGCGCCGTCGTCCGGGCCGCAGCTGCTCAAGCGCACCTCGCCGCCGGCGCGGTTGTACTTGATGGCGTTGGACAGCAGGTTCAGAAGCACTTGGCGCACGCGGCGCGCGTCGCCCAACACGCTGCCCTCCACGGGCTGCTGCGGCGGCAGCACGTGCACGCCGGCCTGGCGGGCTTGGGCCGCGCTCCAGTGCAGGGCCTCCTCCACCAGCGGCGCCAGCGCCACGGGGCGGGCCTGCGGCGCGGCCTGGCCGCGCTCGCCGGCGCCGGCCAGCTCCAGCAGGTCGTCTATGAGCAGCAGCAGGTGCTGGCCGGCCTCGGCGATGTGGCGCGCCCACTCGGCCTGCTGCGGGCCCGGCACCTGGCCGGCGCGCAACTGCAGCAACTGCGCAAAGCCCAGCACGGCGTTCAGCGGGGTGCGCAGCTCGTGGCTCACGCGCGCCAGCAGCGCGCTCTTGGCGCGGCTGGCCTGCTCGGCGCGCTCGCGCTCCAGCTCGGCGGCTTGGGCACGCATGCGGTCGGTGATGTCGCCGTTGACGCCCACCATGCGCACGGGCTGGCCCGGGCCGCCGGACAGGGCCCGCCCCCGCGTCGCCAGCCAGTGCTCGCTGCCGTCCGGCCAGCGCACGCGCAGGTCCATGGCGTAGGGCTCGCCGGCCTCGACGTGGCGGCGCGGCAGCTCGCTGAGCACGCGCTGGTCGTCGGGGTGGTTGGTCAGGCGCGAGAGCTGCCACACGGGGCGCGGATCGCCGGGGTCCAGCCCGCGCAGGCGGTACATGGCCTCGTTCCAGTAGAGGGTGCGGCCGTCCAGGTCGGACTCCCACACGCCCAGCCCCGCGGCCTGCACGGCTAGCGCCAGCCGCTCCAGCTCGTGGCGGCTGTGCGCCTCGGACTCCGCCACCAGCCAGGCCAGCACGCCTTCGCCCTGCGGGCACAGCGTGGCGTCCACGGCCGGCGCACCGGGCAGGCGCAGCAGAGGGGCGGCGGCTTCGCCGGCATCACCCTGAGCGGCGGGCAAGGAGGACGCCGGCGCAGACGGTGGTGCAAGCGGTGGCGCCGCCTCGGCGCAGGCCTGCGCCCAACGCGGCCAGAGGTCCTCGCCCACACCCAGGCGGCGGGCCCAATGTTGGGCGGCCGGGTTGCAGCGCCAGCGCAGCGCCCCGCCGGCGTCACGCCACACGCCCAGGGCAGGATGCGGCGCGGGCCACCAGAGGGCGTCATCCACGGCGGCGCTCCTGACGTGCTGCGGATCAGCTCCGCACGGCCATGGGCTCGCCGAGCTTGATCAGGCGCAGCGGCTCCCAGGCCGGGTTCCACTTCAGCCCGCGCTGCGGGAAGAGCATCACCACCGTGGAGCCGAGCAGGAAGCGGCCCATTTCGTCCCCCTGCTTGAGCTCTATAGGCGGGCCGTCGGTGTAAGTCCACTCGCGCACGCCGGCCGGGCGCGGAGGGTTGACCATCCCGTGCCACACGGTGGCCATGCTGCCCACGATGGTGGCGCCCACCAGCACCAGCACCCAGGGGCCGTGCGCGCCTTCGAACACGCACACCACGCGCTCGTTGCGGGCGAAGAGGCCGGGCACGTTGCGGGCGGTGACGGGGTTCACCGAGAACAGCTCGCCGGGCACGTGGATCATGCGCAGCAGCCGCCCGTCGCAGGGCATGTGCACGCGGTGGTAGTCGCGCGGGCTGAGGTAGAGCGTGGCGAAGCTGCCGCCGTTGAAGGTGGCGGCCAGCGCGGCGTCGCCGCCCACCAGCGTGGTGGCCGTGTAGTCGTGGCCCTTGGCCTGGAAGATGCGCCCGGCGTTGACGTCGCCGAACTGGCTCACCGCGCCGTCCACGGGGCAGATGAGGTCGGCCACCGCCAGGGGCCGCGCGCCGGGCTTCAGGGGGCGAGTAAAAAACTCGTTGAAGCTGGCGTAGCTGGTGACGTCAGGGTTGAGCGCCTCGCTCATGTTCACCGCGTAGCGCTTGACGAACCAGCGGATGATGCGCGTGGTCGTTGCCCCGCCCTGCCATGAGGCGACCTTGCCGGCAAACTCGGTCAGCGCCCGCTTGGGCAACAGGTATTGGGCAAGGACGGTGAGGCGGTCTATCAAGGCGGTGTTCCGGTAGCGGCTGAAGCGGGCAAACCTGAAAGTGTAGCGAGGGGTTTCCGCGTGCCGGCTGTCGCCGGGATGCGGAGGTTGGACGCGGCCGGTGCCGCAGGCGCGCACCCTAAGGCTTTAAGGGTTATAGGGGGAGGCGCAGCGGTGTCAGGCTGTTTCGGGGCGGCGCGGCAAGGAGCAGGCCTGCCGCCCTCCCTGCTCAGCTCGACATCTGCGCCCAGGCCTTGTCCAGCCGCTTGACGCTCACCGGCTGCGGCGTGCGCAGCTCCTGGGCGAAGAAGCTCACGCGCAGCTCCTCCAGCAGCCAGCGGTATTCGTCCAGCCGCGCGTCGTGCTGGCCCTTGAGCTCCGCGACGCGGCGCAGGTAGCGCTGCTCCAGCGGGCGCAGCTCGGCCAGGCGCTGCGCGTCGCGCGCGGGGTCCGCACGCCACTTGTCCAGCCGCATCACCACGGCTTTCAAGTAGCGCGGCAGGTGCTGCAGCGCGGCCCAGGGCGTGCGGGCGATGAAGCGCTTGTCCACCAGCCGCTGAAGCTGGGCCTGGATGTCGTCCACCGCCTCCTTGGGCAGGTTGCGCGTGTCCTTGAGCTTGCGCGCCGCCGCGGCGTACTCGGCCAGCACCAGGCCGGCCTGGCGCGCCACCTCCTGCGCGATGAGGTTCAAGCGGCTGCGGCCCTCCTCGATGCGCGCCTTGAAGGCGAGCTCGTCGGTGGGCAGCGGCTCGCCCAGGAAGGCGCGGTCCAGCGCCACGTCGATGATTTGCGCCCGCAACTCCTCCTGCGTGCCCAGCGGCATGTAGGCCACGGCCATCTTCTGCAGGTCGGGGATGTTCTTCTCCAGGTATTTCAGCGGCTCGCGGATCTGCAGCGCGATGAGGCGGCGCAGACCGGCGCGGTGCTTCGCGGCGGCCACCTCCGGCTCGTCGAACACCTCGATCTCGACGTGCGTGCCCTTGTCGATCAGCGCCGGGAAGCCCACCAGCGTCTGCGCGCCCTTGCGCAGCTCCATGAGCTCCGGCAGCTCGCCGAAGGTCCAGGCGGTGTATTTCGCGGGCTCCACCGGCGCGGCGGGCGCCGGCGTGGGCGCCGGCACGCGCTGGGCCTTCGCACCGCCGCCACTCCCCGGCGCGGGCGCCGGTGCGGCTTCAGGCGCGGCGGCGGATTGCTTGACCTTGAGCGCCGCCAGCGCCTGGAAGGCCGAGCGCGCCTGGCTGCCCAGCTCGGCCTTGAGCGTGGGCAGGTGGCGGCCCATGCCGAGCTGGCGCCCGTGCTCGTCCACGACCTTGAAGTTCATGAACAGGTGCGGGCTGAGCATGTCCAGCTTGAAGTCGTTGCGCTGCACGGCCAACTGGGTGCGCTCGCGAACGAATTTCAAGACGGCATCAGTCAGCCCGCCGTCGCCGAACGGCACCAGTTCCACGAACTCGGCCGCGGTGTCGGGCAGCGGCACCAGCCGCGAACGCGGACGCTGAGGCAGGCTTTTCATCAGCGCCTGCACCTTGGCCGCCACCATGCCGGGCACGAGCCATTCGCAGCGGTCGTCGCTCACCTGGTTGAGCGCGTAAATGGGCACGGTGACGGTGACGCCGTCGCGCTGGTCGCCGGGCTCGTGCAGGTAGGCCGCGGCGCAGTCGATGCCGCCCAGGCGGATGGTCTTGGGGAAGGCCTCGCTGGTGACGCCCGCGGCCTCGTGGCGCATCAGCTCTTCCTTGCTGAGCTGCAGCAGCCGCGCATCGGCCTTGGCGGCATAGCGGAACCAGCGCTCCAGGCTGGCGCCGCTGTGCACGTCGGCGGGGATGTGGCGGTCGTAGTAGGCGAAGATCAGCTCGTCGTCCACCAGCACGTCCTGGCGCCGCGACTTGTGCTCCAGCTCCTGCACCTGGCGCACCATCTTCTGGTTGTGGGCCAGGAACGGGAGCTTGGTGTCCCACTCGCCGGCCACCAGGGCCTGGCGAATGAAGATCTCGCGCGCCCCCATCGGGTCCAGCTTGGCGTAGTTCACGCGGCGGTTGTTGTAGATGACGATGCCGTAGAGCGTGGCCCGCTCCAGCGCCACCACCTCGGCCGCCTTCTTCTCCCAGTGCGGGTCCAGCAACTGCGTCTTGATCAGGTGGCCGGCAATGCCGGGCAGCCACTGCGGCTCGATGGCGGCAATGCCGCGGCCGAAGAGCCGCGTGGTCTCCACCAGCTCCGCGGTGACGATCCAGCGCCCGGGCTTCTTGGAGAGGTGCGCGCCGGGATGGCGCCAGAACTTGATGCCGCGTGCACCCAGGTACCAGTCGTCTTCGTCGCTCTTCAAGCCGATGTTGCCCAGCAGGCCCGCCAGCATGGACAGGTGCACCTGCTCGTAGGTTGCCGGCGCGTCGTTGAGCCGCCAACCATGTTCGGCCACCACGGTGTGGAGCTGCGAGTGGATGTCGCGCCACTCGCGCACGCGGCGCGGGCTGATGAAGTTCTCGCGCAGCAGCGCCTCGTGCTTGCGCGCCGAGAGCTTGTGGGCCTGGCCGTCGCCGCCGCGGGAGGTGTCCAGCCATTTCCACAGCTTCAAATAGCCGCTGAACTCGGACTTCTCGTCGTCGAAGGGCTTGTGCCTTTGGTCCGCGGCCTGCTGCTGCTCCAGGGGACGGTCGCGCACGTCCTGCACGCTCAGGGCGCTGGCGATGACCAGCACTTCGGTGAGCGCATGGCGCTGGCGGGCCTCGATGATCATGCGGCCGATGCGCGGGTCCAGCGGCAGCTTGGACAGCTCGTGGCCGATGGGCGTCAGCTCGTTGAGGTCGTCCACCGCGCCCAGCTCGGCCAGCAGCGCGTAGCCGTCGGCAATGGCCTTGCGGGGCGGCGGCTCCAGGAAGGGAAAGTCTTCCACCGTGCCCAGGTGCAGGCTCTTCATGCGCAGGATCACGCCGGCCAGCGACGAGCGCAGGATCTCCGGGTCGGTGAAGCGCGTGCGGCCGGCGAAGTCGGTCTCGTCGTACAGGCGGATGCACACGCCGTTGGAGACGCGGCCGCAGCGGCCGGCGCGCTGGTTGGCCGCCGCCTGGCTCACCGGCTCGATCTGCAGTTGCTCGACCTTGTTGCGGTAGCTGTAGCGCTTGACGCGGGCGAGGCCGGAGTCCACCACGTAGCGGATGCCGGGCACGGTGAGCGAGGTCTCGGCGACGTTGGTCGCCAGCACGATGCGCGGGCGCGCGCCGGTCTCGAACACGCGGTCCTGCTCCTGCTGCGACAGCCGGGCGAACAGGGGCAGGATTTCCACGCCGGGCGGGTGGTGGCCGCGCAGCTGCTCGGCGGCCTCGCGGATCTCGCGCTCGCCGGGCAGGAAGACCAGCACGTCGCCCGGGCCCTGGCGCCAGAGCTCATCGACGGCATCGACGATGGCGTCGTTGAGGTCGAACTCCTTGCCGTCCTCGAAGGGCCGCCAGCGCTGCTCCACCGGGTAGAGGCGGCCGCTGACGTGGATGACCGGCGCCGGGCCCTTGGCGGACTCGAAGTGCTTGGCGAAGCGGTCGGCGTCGATCGTGGCCGAGGTGACGATGATCTTGAGGTCCGGCCGCCGCGGCAGGAGCTGGCGCAGGTAGCCCAGCAGGAAGTCGATGTTGAGGCTGCGCTCGTGGGCCTCGTCGATGATGATGGTGTCGTAGGCGCGCAGCTCGGGGTCGCCCTGGGTCTCGGCCAGCAGGATGCCGTCGGTCATCAGCTTCACCGACGCGCCGGGCTGCAGGCGGTCCTGGAAGCGGACCTTGTAGCCCACCACGTCGCCCAGCGGCGAGTTCAGCTCCTGCGCGATGCGCTTGGCCACGCTGGAGGCGGCGATGCGCCGCGGCTGGGTGTGGCCGATCAGGCGCCCGCCGTTGCCGCGGCCGCGGCCCAGGGCCAGCGCGATCTTGGGCAATTGCGTCGTCTTGCCCGAGCCGGTCTCGCCGCTGACGATGATCACCTGGTGCTCGCGCAGCGCGCGCGCGATCTCGTCGCGCCGGGCGCTGACGGGCAGGCTCTCCGGGAAGGTGATGGGCGGAATGGGCGTGGCCGGGCGCGGCGCGGCGCCAGGCCGGGGCTCGCGGGGCTCACGCGGTTCGCGCGGCGGGCGGGCTTCGCGCGGCCCGCGCGGCGGC
>NZ_BCTC01000055.1 GCF_001571085.1 Azohydromonas lata NBRC 102462 | reverse complement strand
GCTCAAGCCTCGTTGTGAAAGCGCGACGGCGGCCAACGAGGGTCGTCGCAGGAATCGGGTAAACCGCATCATGCCGTTATTGGGCATTTCGCGCAATTCTGTTCAACTTATGGTTTTCGCCAGGATGATGGCACCCTGGGACAGGAGGACTCGATGAACTGCATTCGACGCATGGACCACTTCACGGTCGTCACGGACCGGTTGGCGCAGACCCAGGCGTTCTATGAGCGGCTGGGCCTGCAGGTCGGGGCACGGCCTGACTTCGGGATCGGCGGCGTGTGGCTGTATGCCGGGGAGCAGGCGGTGTTGCATGTGGTCGAGGTGCAGCACATGCCCGCGCTGCGCCGTGGTGCGCTCGACCACATGGCGTTCCATGGCGACGACATCGTCGCCACGCTGGAGATGCTCAAGCGCGAAGGCGTGACCTACCGGCTGTTGCGCCTGCCGCGCCCGTGGAGCACATGGCAGGTGTTCTTCGAGGACCCCAACGGGGCCGAAGTGGAGATCGATTTCGATGCGGCGCAGAAGGTGCCGCCGCACCTCAAGGACGGCTCGGTCGTTCAGAGCAGCGCGTCGTAGGAGCCCCCGTCGACCTGCAGGTTCTGACCCGAGATGAAGGACGCCTGCGCCGAGCACAGGTAGGCACAGGCATCGCCAAGCTCATGCGGCGCGCCAAGCCTGCGCGCACGCACCATGCGCGTCTGCAATGTGCGGGCCTCTTCGAAGCTGATGCCCCGGTCGTGCATCATGCGCCGGGCCATTTCCTGCTGCCGGCCGGTGTCGATGTGCTGCGGCAGCAGGTTGTTGATGGTCACGTTGTCCGCCACGGTCTCGCGCTGCAGGCCCTTGGCAAACGCCGTGAGGCCGGTGCGCGCCGTGGTGGACAGACTCAAGCCGAAGCGCGGCGTCTTCACCACCGCCGAGGTGATGTTCACGATGCGGCCGAAGCGCCTGCGGCGCATGCCCTCCACCACGGCCGAGATCAGGTGCACGGGTGCCAGCAGGTTGGCCTCCAGCGCCGCCAGCCATGCGTCGTGGTCCCAGTCGGCGAAGGTACCCGGCGCGGGGCCGGCGTTGTTGGTCACCAGGATGTCCGGCTCTGCACAGGCCGCCAGCAACGCGTTGCGTCCGGCTGCAGTGTCCAGATCGGCGGCCACGGCGGCCGGCCTTCGCCCCGTGAGGCGCTCGATGCCATCGGCCGCCTCGGCCAGGCGCCCTGCGTCGCGGCCGTTGAGCGTGACGTCGCATCCCTCGCGAGCCAGCGCGGTTGCGCAGGCCAGCCCCAGACCACGTGAGGACGCGCAAACCAGTGCACGCCGTCCTGCAATACCAAGATCCATGTCGTGTTCAGTGCCCGGTGCAGGCCACGCCAACGCATCGGACCGCAAGGCCTCGCGCGGTGCAGTCATGCTCACCGGGGACACGGGTGCCCTCGGCGCAGCAGCACACGCCCTGGGGCTTCCCGCCCCCGCCCAACCGGCCCGGCCACCGGGTGGCCGCGTGGTGTAAACCCTTGGATTTATACATATTGACTGAATGTGTTCAGCAATTAAACTTCCTGTGCCGAACGACGTCAACCAGGAAGCCCCTTGCGATCCGAAGTCCGCTCCCACTGTCTTCCCCGCCGCCTGCTCGATGGCCCTGCCGGGACTTGGCTTTTCCTGGCCCCAGGAGGGCAACTCGACTGCAGCGCCGGCGGCACCACCGCGACAGCGCCTGGCGTGTGCAACTCGCCGGCCGATGAGCGTCATGCGTCCGGGCTGCCGGGCGCGGCAGCTTGAAAGCCGGAGCAGGCCATGCCACGCAAGCTCCCGGCCCTCACGCCAGACACCGCGCCGTTCTGGCAGGGTGGCGCGCGGGGCGAACTGCTTATCCACCACTGCACTGGCTGCCAGCGCTTCTTTCATCCACCGGCACCGGTATGCCCTCGCTGCGGCAGCCTCGATGTGGCCCCGCGCGCGGTGTCCGGGCGGGCGCGGGTGCTCACCTTCACCGTCAACCACCAGGCGTGGTCGAGCGAGCTGACGCAGCCCTACGTGGTGGCTATCGTCGGCCTGGACGAGCAGGATGACCTGCGCCTGCTCACCAACATCGTTGGCTGCGACCCGGCACAGGTGGCCATCGGCATGCCGGTGCGCGTGACCTTCGAGCCGCAGGAAGACGTGTGGATTCCGCTATTCGAGAGGGCCGCGTGATGGCCGTACCGCTGTACGAGAAGAATGTCGCGATCACCGGCATCGGCCAGTCCGAGGTCGGCCGCCCCTCCTCCAAGTCGGCCATGCGGCTGACGCTTGACGCCTGCCTGGAGGCCATCGCCGACGCAGGCCTCAGGCGCGAGGACATCGATGGTGTCGCCTGCTGGCCCGGTGACAACAACAACGGCAGCAGCTTCTCGCCGGTGGGCCCCAACGCGCTCATGAGCGTGCTGGGCCTGAAGGTGAACTGGTACGGCGCCGGTTACGAGGGTCCGGGTCCGCTGGCGGGCGTGATCAACGGCGCGATGGCCATTGCCGCGGGATTGTGCCGGCATGTGCTCGTCTTTCGGACCATCACCGAAGCCAGCGCGCGGCGTGTGAACAAGGCAGAGGCCGCGCTGACCAACAAGACCGTCGGGCGCGACAGCAGCTACTTCTGGCAGTGGTACACGCCCTTCAACGTGCTCTCGGCCATCAACCTCATGGCGATGTACGCGCAGCGCCACTTCCACGAGTACGGCACCACGCCCGAGCAGCTGGCGCAGATCGCCCTGACCTGCCGCCGTAACGCCGCGCTCAATCCCAAGGCGCTGTTCCGCACGCCCATGACGATGGAGGATTACTTCGCGTCGAAGATGATCTCCACGCCGCTGCGCATGTTCGACTGCGACGTGCATTGCGACGCCTCCACGGCCATCGTGCTCTCGCGCGCCGACGCTGCGCTCGATGGCCGCAACACGCCCATTCGCATCGAGGCCATCGGCGCCGCGCTGCACCAGCCGTGGTCATGGGACCAGATCTCGTTCACCGAGATGGCTGCCTTCGACGTCGGCCGCATGATGTGGTCGCGCACGGACTACAAGCCCTCGGACGTGCGCAGTGCACAGCTCTACGACGGTTTCTCCATCCTGACCATGATCTGGCTCGAGGGCCTGGGGCTGTGCCCTCGCGGCGAGAGCGGGCGCTTCGTCGAGGGCGGCAGCCGCATCGCGCGCGACGGCATGCTGCCCCTCAACACCAACGGTGGCCAGCTCTCGGGCGGACGCACCCACGGGTTGGGCTACGTCCACGAGGCCTGCACACAGCTGTGGGGTCGCGCCGGGGAGCGCCAGATTGCACCGCACCAGGTGGCGGTAGCGGCGGCCGGCGGCGGGCCGTTGGGCGGCAGCCTGCTGCTCGTAAAGGATTGACTTGCGAGGGCGCCACCCGCGCCCGCACTGAAAAAGGATGCCTCCATGTCTTTGAACTCCGTGGTGATCGTCGGCGGTGGCCAGGCCGGCTTCCAGGTGGCGAGCTCGCTGCGCCAGGACGGCTACGCCGGGCGCATTACCATCGTCGGTGATGAGCCGGGCGTGCCCTACCAGCGTCCGCCCCTGTCCAAGGCCTACCTGCTGGGCAAGATCGGCGCGCACGCGCTGCGTTTCAGGCCGCCGGAGTACTTCGACGAGCACCGCATCGACCGTCTCCACGACAGCGTCATCGCCATCGACCGCGCCCATCGCTGCGTGCGTTTGACCTCGGGCACGAGTGTCGAGTATGACCATCTGGTACTGGCCACGGGAGCGCGCAACCGCGTGCCAGCCGTGCCCGGGGTGGAGCTCGACGGCGTGTTCGGGCTGCGTACATTGGCCGACACCGATGCGCTGTCGCCGCGCCTGGGGAGCATCGAGAATGCCGTGGTGGTCGGTGCCGGTTTCATCGGGCTGGAGTTCGCGGCGGTGGCTGCGGCCAAGGGCATCAAGGTGCACGTGCTGGAGATTGCTGACCGGCCGATGGCGCGCGCGCTCTCGCGGCCGATGTCCGAGCTGTTCGCGCAGGCCCACCGCGGCTGGGGCGTGACGCTGGACCTGCAGCAAGGCCTGGTGCGCATCGTCGGCAAGAGCGGCAAGGTCACGGGGGTGGAGACGTCCGATGGGCGTCACCTGCAGGCTGACCTGGTGGTCTATGGCATCGGCGTCCTGCCCAACGCCGAGCTGGCCGTGGCAGCCGGTCTGGACGTCGCCAACGGCATTCGTGTCGACGAGCTGCTTCAGACGAGCGACCCGGCCATCTCGGCCATCGGCGACGTGGCCAGTTTCACCAGCCCGTACGCGAACACGCCTATCCGACTGGAGTCGGTGCAGAACGCGGTGGACCAGGCCCGCTCGGTGGCCGCGCGGCTGATGGGCAAACCCGTGCCCTATGCCGCCCTGCCCTGGTTCTGGACCGACCAGGGCGAGCTCAAGCTGCAGATCGCCGGACTGTCCGACGGCCACGACGAGACCGTGCTGCTGGGCGCGCCCGAGAGCCGGCAGATGAGCGTGCTGTGCTTCCGCCAGGGGCGCCTGATCGCTGTCGAGTCGGTCAACCGTCCGGTGGACCACATGAGCTCGCGCAAGATCCTCGCGCGCGCCGTGACCCTCACGCCGGCGCAGGCTGCCGAGCCGGGATTCGACCTCAAGGCCTACGAACTGGCCACGCGCGAGAACGCCTGACGGCGCCACGCCTGGGTCGAGGCGTCGTTCAAAAGCCGCGCAAAGCGGCGTGCTGCTGGAGGTATGCCGCTTTGGCGGCATGGCAACGCAGCGACAAGGCAACCTGGGACAAGGAGCTCCGTACCGGGAACAGGCTCAGCGGCCTGCAGGAGAGCCACGGCTGGTGCACCAGTGAGGCGGCAAGCACTGCCCCTATCCAAGCGCGTGCAGGCTCCCACGGAGCCCGTGGCACGCCGGGCCGCCTGGTGGCGGGCCCGGCATGGTGCAGCCAAGGTCACAGGCCGAGGTAGTCGGCCTTGCCCAGGTCCACGCCGGCGTGGCGCAGCAGCGCGTAAGTGGTGGTGGCGTGGAAGAAGAAGTTGGGCAGTGCCCAGCGCTGCAGGAAAGTCTCGCCCGTGAAGTGCAGCGACTCTGCGCTGCGCTGAGGCAGCACGATCTCGCGCGCATCGGAACCCTCGATGCTCCGGGGATCGATAGAGCGCACGAACGCCAGCGTGTTGCGCACGCGTTGCGCCAGCGCCTCCAGCGTCGTCTCGTCATCGGGGAACCTTGGTGCGTCCACACCCGCCAGGCGTGCCACGGCGAGCTTGGCCACGTCGGCAGCGATGCGCACCTGCGAGGCAAAGGTGAGCATGTCTGGCGCCAGCCGCATTCCGAGGTAGTTGGCGCTGTCAAAGCGCCGGGACTCGGCATGGGCCTGGGCCTTGACAAGCCAGGTCAGCAGGTTGTCCAGCATGCGCTCGAACACGGGCGCGCTGGCCCCGTACATGGACATCGTCATGGTGCGTTCTCTCCCTCAGAGCTTGTTGGAGCCTTGTCGCTCGAAGTACTGGCGCAGCGGCACCATGGCCGGCGAGTGGCTGGTGAAGCCGCCGTCCACGGGGATCACGGCGCCGGTGATGAACGAGGATTCCTCGCTGGCGAGGAAGGCCACCACGTCGGCGATCTGGCGCGGCCGGCCCAGCTCCGGCGTGAGGTGCTGCTCGAGCAGGATCTGCTTGATCTCCTCAGGCACTGTCTTCTGGGCATGATCGTTGATGACGAAGCCGATCATGATGGCATTGGAGCGGATGCCCTGCTTGCCATACTGCGCCGCTACCGAGCGCGCCAGCGCCATCAAGGCCGCCTTGGACGCGGCGTAGGCGGTAAGCGTCACGTCGCCGAGCTGGCCGAAGCCGGAGGTGGCGAAGACGATGGATCCGCCGCCCGCCTCCAGCATGTGCGGCACGACGTGCTTGCAGCACAGCATCGCGCCGCGCGCGTTGACATCGAGCGCCTTGTCCCAGGCAGCGACGTCGACATTGCACACGTCGCGGTCGGCCTGCCGTTGCGCAGTGTCCAGCGCCGCGGCGTTGTTGTGCAGCACGTCGATGCGCCCGAAGCGCTCGACGACGGCGCTCACCATGGCGCGGATCGATTCTTCCGAGGTGACATCGACCTGCACTGCGAGCGCCTGTCCGCCCGCAGCATCGATCTGCGCTGCCACGCCTTGCGCGGCGGCCAGTTCGATGTCCACCACGGCCACGCGCGCACCCTGCGCCGCCAGCACGCGAGCGGTCTCCGCGCCGATACCGTGGCCCGAGCCGGTGACGATCGCCACCTTGCCTTCCAGTCTTGCTGTCATCGCTTCTCCTCAATGGCCGGTGAACTGTGGTGCGCGCTTCTCGCGGAACGCCAGCGCCGCTTCCTTGACGTCCTGCATCGGCGCCAGCATCGCAAAGAGGTCGAGCTCCAGATCAAGTCCGCTCTTGAGGTCGAGCTGCTGCGCCGCGCGCGCAGCCTGCTTGACATAGGCGGTGGCCATCGGCGGCTTGGCGGCGATTGAATGCGCCAGTGCGGTCACCTCGGCCAGCAACGCTTCCTTGCTGGAGGCCACGCGCGTGACCAGCCCGATGGCACTGGCTTCCTGCGCGCTCATGCGTGCGCCGGTGAGCAGGATGTCCAGGGCACGGCCCGGGCCCACAACGCGCGGCAGCCGCTGCGTGCCACCACCGCCCGGGATGAGGCCCAGCCCCGTCTCCGGCAGCGCCAGCACGGCGTCCGGTGCTGCGAAGCGGATGTCGCAGGCCAGTGCCAGCTCCAGCCCGCCGCCCATGCAAAAACCGTGGATGGCAGCGATGACGGGCTTCTCGACGCGGTCCAGCGCCTCGATCCAGCGCGCCTTTTCCATGCGGCGGCGCACCTGCAAGGAGTTCTCAGCCTGGCGCTGCTCCTTGATGTCGGCGCCGGCGCAGAAGCCGCGCGGGCCCTCGCCGCGGATCACGATCACACGGATCGCTGGGTCGGCCTCGAGCTCGGCCAGCGCCGCGGGCACGCCGCGGCGGATGTCGTCGTTGATGGCGTTGATCTGGCCCGGGCGGTTGAGCACGATCCAGCCCACACCGGCTTCGCGCTGCACGCGCACGGCGCTCTCCACCGCCGCATCGCCGGCCATGGCGGCCTCCTTGGAAACCATCGTCATGGCCATCTCAGACCTCCTCGAACTCGACGAGCTGGCCCTTCAGGTCAGCCGGCTCGACACGGATCAGCGGCTTGCCACCGACGGCCTCGCACTCGTCAATCCAGGTGAAGCGCGTGCCGCGCCGGCGCAAGTCCTCGGCCTTGGCCGCCAGGCCGTTGACGGCAATGCGGATGTAGTACGGACCCGGCCCCCAGCTGTTGAGGTACAGGCCCGCCTCGCCGTTCCAGCGCGTGGCCTCGATCACGTCCAAGGAGGCACTGTTGGGCAGCGCGAACTCCATGGTCGCGCGACGGTAGCCCTCGCGCTCCAGCAACTCGACCGCCCCGTGGGGTTCCCAGTCCAGGTTCGCGGAGCAGCGGCGCAGCGTCTCGTCGAGGTTGCGCACGAGGAAGCCGCGCGCCGAAACGCGCACCATCTCGCCGGGCTCCGGGCTGCGGGGCTTGGGTGCGGGCGTGGCGAAGGTGTCGGCCGGCAGCTGCAGCGGCTCGGTGGGCATGATCTCGATGCACAGGCCACCGTCGACCGAGGGGTCGTAGCGGGGATCCTCAGGCGTGGCACCGAGCCACAACCGGTCGAAGGGCATGTCGGGCGTGCGTTGTGCCATGCGGAAGCGCAGCCGTCGCCGCATGAGCTTTTCCACCAGCGCATCGAACCGCGCCCCCTGCAGCGCCAGCACGATGGAGTGGGTCAGCATGGGGCGATGCCGGCCCTGGTAGTCCTTGAGGCTTTCCAGGAACTCGTGGAACATCGGGTCGCCCAGATTGGGCTTGTCCAGGTGTCCCTGCGGCTCCACGCGCGTGGGCGAGACGGCCAGCGACTTGTGCACGCGCAGGAAATGCGCGATGTACGGGTGGTCATCGAAGGCTTGGCGCCACCGCTCGTGCTTGTGGATGCCCAGCTTGGCGGCCAGCAGGTCGGCCATGGCATCGGGATCCGACACCATCATGTCAGCGCTCAGCAGCAGGTCGAACATTTGCGACTCCTTGTTGTCGAAGAGTTGGTTCAGGCGGCCGGACGCGGCTGCACGTGGGCCACGGGCTCACGACGCCTGGGATTGAGCAGGAAATGGGACAGCGCAGGAATCAGCACGAGCGCGCCGAGCATGTTCCACAGGAACATGAAGGTCAGCAGGATGCCCATGTCGGCCTGGAACTTGATGGGTGACCAAGCCCAGGTGATCACGCCGGCGGCCATCGTCAGGCCGACCAGGGCCACCACGCGCCCGGTGAAGTCCAGCGAGCGACGGTAGGCCTGTGCCAGCGTGGCGCCGCGGCGCTGCATGGCGATCTGCACGCTCAGCAGGTACAGCGCATAGTCCACGCCGACGCCCACACCTACCGCGATGACGGGCAGCGTGGCCACCTTCAGCCCGATGCCCAGCCACACCATCAGCGCCTTGCACAGGATGGAGGTGATGATCAGCGGGATCATCGCGACCACCGTGGCGGCGATGCTGCGGAAGGTCAGCAGGCACAGCAGCGCGGTGGCACCGTAGACCGCCAGGTACATCTTGACGATGCCGCGCTCGACCTCGATGTTGGTGGCAGCCTCGATGCCTGCGCTACCCGCGGCCAGCAGGAACTGCGTGGGGGTCCTGGCGTCGGGCGCGGTGTTGTGGCGCTGCGCGAAGTCCTCGCTTACCTTCAGCACGCGTGCGAGCGTGTCGGCCTTGTGGTCGCTCAGGTACGCCACCAGCGGGGAAACCGAACAGTCCTGGTTGGTGATGTCAGGCGTGGCGATCATCGCGGCACCGACCGCGGCGTTGGTGATGGCCTGGTCGCGGCTGATGGTGAGCCACTTTCCACTGCCTTCGGACAGGCCGGCGGTGAAGAAGCGGGTCGTCTCGGCGACCGAGGCCGTGGTCTGCACACCCGCGGTCGAGCGCAGCGACTGCGCCAGGTTGTCCATGAGCTGCAGCGACTCGTACAGGCGGCAGCCGTCGGCGCCCGTCTTCATGATGACGACGAACTGGTCACTGGACAGGCCGTAGTGCTCCGTGACGTAGGCGTTGTCGAGGTTGTAGCGGGAGTCGGCGCGCAGCTCGGGTGCGCCGGGATCGAGGTCGCCGATGCGCAGCTGCATCATCACCACCGAACTGATGGCGGTGACCACGAAGGCGGCGCCAATGGTCAGCGATGCGTAACGGCGCTCGGTGAGGCGGTCCAGTCCCAGCCACAGCCGGGCCATCAATCCTTTGCCCTTGCTTGTGTCGTGGTCCTCGGCCAGCGCGCGCTTGGCCGCCGCGGGGCTCACACCGATGTACGACAGCGAAACCGGGATCAGCACGAGCTTGGTGAAGACCAGCACCGAAACGCCAACGCTGGTGGTCAACGCCAGGTCACGAATGACGGGGATGTCGATGATCATCAGCACCGCGAAGCCGACGATGTTGGTCAGCAGCGCCGTGAGACCGGCCATGAACAGCCGACGGAACGTGTAGCGCGCGGCCACGTACTTGTGCGTGCCCCGGCCCACGTCCTGCAGGATGCCATTCATCTTCTGTGCGCCATGCGACAGCCCGATGGCGAAGATCAGGAACGGCACCAGGATGGAGTACGGGTCGAGCTCGTAGCCGAGCAGCTGCATCAGCCCCAGCAGCCAGACCACGCCCGCCGTGGCCACCGTCACCAGCAGCACGGTGGAGCGCACACAGCGCGTGTAGGCCAGCACGAATACCGCCGCCACCAGCACCGATGCGCCGAAGAACAGCATGACCTCGTGCAGGCCGGCGATCAGGTCGCCCACGATCTTCCCGAAGCCCACGATGTGGACGCCGACCTTGTCGCTTTCGAAGGAGCGGATCTTCTGTTCCAGCGCACGCGAGAAGGCGCCGTAGTTCAGCGGCTTGCGGGTGTTGGGATCGAGCTCCAGCAGCGGCGCGACGATCATCGTGGACTTCAGGTCGTTGGCGACCAGGCTTCCCACGATGCCCGCACGCGTGATGTTGAGCTTGAGCTGCTCGATTGACTCGGGCGATCCGCTGTAGTCCTGCGGCATTACCGGCCCGCCGCTGATGCCCTCCTCCGTCACCTGACGCCAGCGCACGATGGGCATCCACAGCGACTTCATCCACGAGCGGTCGACGCCCGGGATGAGGTAGAGCGTGTCGTTGACCTTGCGCAGCGTCTCGAGGTACTCGGGATCGTAGATGTTGCCGGTCTTGTTCTCGACGACGATGCGGATGGTGTTGCCCAGGCCGGGCAGCTCCTTGCGGTTGTCGAGGTAGTTCTTGATGTACGGGCTCGACGTCGGAATCATCCGGTCGAAGCTCGCATTGACGTCGAGCTTCAGCGCGAAGAAACCGAAGACGACCGTGGCCAGCAGGCACAGCGCCAGCACCAGGGCACGGTGGTTGAAGATCAGGCGTTCGGCCCGGTTGCCGGAGTGGACGTCGAAGTCCCGCGGGTCGGCGATCACCGGCATGCCGCCGGTGTTTTCGGTATGGCCGCTCATGGCGTGAGTCCTTGAATCGTGGTGCGCGCGCGCCAGGTCATTGCAGGGAGTAGCCCGTCAATTCGACGACGCGGATGCCGTTGATCTGCCCGAAGACCAGGCCCTTGCTGCCGGCAGCCACAGCAGAGAGAACCTCGCTCGTGAAGGGCACCTGCAGCGGCTGCACCTTCAGGCTCCCGGGCTTGAGGGCGAGCACATGTCCGGCCTGCGACACCAGCAGCACGCGGTCGTCGCCGGCATTCACGGCGGCGACGATATGGGCGTCGATGCCGGTGTCGACCTTGTCCCACTGCTGGCCATCGTTGCGGCTGAGGTAGACATTGCCGCGCAGTCCGTAGGCCAGCAGGCGGCCGGGCTGCACGTCGACGCCGAAATACGTTCCCTTGTACGGCGTGGCTACCTTGACGAAGCGGCCCTGCTGACGGTCCAGCCGCAGCAGCAGCCCCTGCTCGCCGGCGACGTACAGGCGCTCGGCCGTACCCGATACACCGTAGAGGTGGAAACGACTGTCGTTGTCCACATGCTCGATCCACGGCACCCAGGTCTTGCCGTGGTCGGCCGTGCGCAGGATCAGGCCGAATGCGCCCACGAGGTAGCCCTCGCCGTTGGCCCCGAACCAGACGTCGAGGAAGGGCGCTGGCAGCACGCCGGGCGTGGCCGACTGCTCCATCGCCCGCTCAAACTCGTCCAGCATGGCCTTGGCCCGGGCATCTCCCGCCTGAGCAGCGGAGCCATAGGTGGACTGCAGCAGCTTGAGCACCGAGCGGCCGTCGAGCACGCGCTCCCAAGTCGCACCGGCGTCCGCCGAGCGCAGCGCCACGGCATCGTGGCCAACGGCCCAGACGGTATCGCCGGCGGCGAACTTCACCGACACGAGGTCAGCGCTGACGGGCGCGGGCACCTGCTTCCAGCTGCCACCGCCGTCGACGGACAGCAGCACCAGGCCCCGGGGACCGACACCGACCAGGCGGTCACCGCGCCGGGCCAGGCTGCTGACCATGCTGCGTTGTGCGCGCGCCGACGGCGCCGCCGGCGTGTCGAGCACATCCTGTAGGGGCGCCGGCGGGGTTGCAGGGCCGGCGGCCATGACCGCCGCCATGGCCACAACCAGCCCCGCTGCCGAGACGAGACGATGCAAGGAAGGCATTGTGCAGAGACTGTTTTCTGTCAGCGCGCCGTCTCGCGCGTCACGATCGACTCGGGGTTGAGCTCACGCTCGGGCGCTGCCTTCGCCGCGATCGTGTGTCCGCCCACGTTCACGTCGTTGAAGTAGCCGTACATGTTCTTGTTGAAGTCGAAGATGACGTTGCGCACCGCCCAGGGCAGCTTGTGGTCGTACAGCTGGACCATGCCGTTGAAGATGGAGCGGTAGAGCTGGCCGTTCTGGTCGAATGCGTCGTACAGGCCGGCGCCGGTCATGTCCTCGTCCAGGTAGTAGTTGCGCTTGGAGTACGCGTGGCGCATGCCGGACTTGAGGGTCGCCTCGACGACCCAGACGCGGTGCAGTTCCCAGCGGTGGCAGTCCGGATTGGCGTACTTCGGCTTGAGCGCCATCTCGACCGTAGGGCATTCGAACGAGCCCTTGTACTCGTTGTAGGGGATGTACATCTCCTTCTTGCCCGCGAGCTTGTAGTCGAAGCGGTCGAGCTTGCCCGAAACGATGAACAGCTCATCGAACAGCGTGAGGCCGCCCTGGCTGGCCACCGGGGTGTCGTAGGAGAACTCGGGCGACTGGCGCACGCGGCGTTGCCCCGGCGTGTAGCTCCAGGCCTTGCGCGGCGTGGCCACCGGGTCGATGAAGTCAGTGAGGCCGGTGGCGGCGCCGGCCAGGCGGGCCGGTTGCTTGGTCACCGAGAACACGCGCCACGCCATGTTGGGATCGCGGTCGGTCAGGTCGGCCTGGTACCACACCGGGTCGGTGTAGGTGCTCTGCTCGGACGTCATGGTCGGCTTGCCCGACGTGTCAACGACCCAGGAGCGCGACGCCGAGGTCGTGATCGCGGTGTCGCCCTGGTAGTGCAGGATCTGGTTCCACATCGCCTCCAGGCCGTTCTTGGGGATGGGGAACGGCAGGCCGCCGCGGCAGGCCGTATCGACGGCGATGCCGTCGCGCAGCGTCTTGCAGCTGGTCGCATTGCGCACCGTGGCCTTGAGCATCTTCTCCGGATAGGCCGCAGAGCGGCGGCTCGGATAGATGTCGAGGTAGTACTCGGGATTGTTCTTGAGCAGGTGCTTCTGGCCGTCGCTGAGCTTGTCGGCGTACTTTTCCCAGTTCTTCGAGTCGATCCGGAACAGGGGCTTGTCGTCCTTGAACGGGTCGACCCACTTGCCGGTGCCGGGCTTGAAGCCCGCCGGCGCCGTGGTGACGCCACCGGTGTAGGCCGGGATGGAGCCGTCGGCGTTGCCGGCCTTGGTTGCGCCGAACTCGGTCAGCGTGTTGCCCAGCTGTTTGGCCTCGTCCGCCGAGACTGCGGCCAGCGCGGGTGCCGCCAGGGCTGCGAGCGCCACGGCGCCCAGGGTTTTCTGCAGGTTCATGTGTCGGTCTCCGTAATCTGGGTTCAGAACGCGGTGCGGTAGGTAAAGACGAGCCAGCCGCGGTCGGTTGCGCCGATGCTGCCTCCCGATGCGCCCCCGCCGATGAGCGCGGTTCCTGCGGCGTTGTACTTGCGCGGCGCGCTGATGTCGGCGTACCGCAGTGAGAATTCGTGCTTGGACTGATACGTCATGTTGGCGCCGATCGACCAGGTCAACAGCTTCTCGAAGCCGCCGCTGCCGGAGGGCGCCACGCCCTTGATGCCGTAGTTGACGGTAATGGGCACCGACAGGTCCCACGACGGCAGGATGCCCAGGTACTGCGGCGTGAAGTTGAACGCGACCTGCCAGAAATTGCGGCTCGAGCACGCGTCGGACTCGTCGCCGGGCACTGCCGGCACGCCGCCCGAGCCGGTGCCCGTGCGCACGCAGCCGGCATAGCCCACGCCCTTGTACAACTGCTCGTTGGTCGTGACCTTGTCCAGGCGGCTGTAGGCAATCTCGGCCGCCACGCTGCCGGTTTCGAACAACGCGGTCTTGGGCAGCAGGTACGTGCCGTTGGCCACGGCATGCCAGGTGTTGCCGCGCGCGCCGGTGTCCAGGGTCGGGGCCGCGTAGCTGCCGACGGTGTTGAGCGCAGCGTTCTTGCGGTACGAGAGATCCGCGCCGAAGCTCACCGGGCCGATCGGACGCGCCAGGCTCAGGCCGATCAGCTTGGTGTTCTGCGGGTAGACGAAGCGGAAGGTCGCCGGCAACGGTCCGGCGAAGCTTCGGAACTGGATGCCGTTCTCCGGGTTGTAGTCGTCGAACTCCCGGTAGTACAGGCCGATCGTCGAATTGATGGGCTCGACGTTCATGCGCGCGCTCAGGCCCCAGTTGCCGCGCTGCCGAGGCTTGCGCGCCTCGGCGTTGGTGGCGGCGATGCCGTTGGGGAAGGCCGCATTCGGCCCCACGATGCTCAGGCGGTCGACGTTGGGCGAGGTGTCGGATCCCGACAGGTAGGTGCCCCCGTTGGGAGCACGGGTTTCCTCCCACTCGAAAAAGTACTGGCCTGCAAGCGTCAAGTCGCTGGTGGCCTGCACCTTGAACGAGACCTGGTTCAGCGGCAGGAACAGTTCCTTGGTCTCGATGCCGGGGCTGGCCACCGCCTTCTGACCATCCAGCGGTGCCTGGGAATACGAGATCGCATGGGCACCGATGAGCAGGCCCTCGCCCCACACGAGGGAGTGCCGCCCCAGCTTCACGTTGACGGGCACCTCGCCCACGTTGAAGTTGGTCCAGACGAAGGCATCCAGCAACTCGCCCGAGGGTCCGTTGATGTAGCGCTTGACGTGGTTGTTGTAGGTATTGTTGAAGTAGCTGGTCACGCCACCGGCGGGCGACGTCACCGTGCGGTCGGAATAGGCATCGTCGTACCAAGCGGTGGCGCTGATACGTGCGCCGAACTGACCCTTGTAGTTGAGGTCGAATTCGCTGAGCAGGTCAAGGCGGTTGGTGACGATGTCGTGCTTGCCGAACTTGGCGTCCGACTCGTCGTAGGGCGCGCTGGCCAGGATCCGCGGATCCTGCTTCTCCATGCGGGTGCCAAGGTTGTAGCGCACGGTGTTGTCCCACCGGGCCTTCAGGTCCGGATTGCCGAAGTCCAACTCCATTGCCGAGGCGTGGGTGCCCCAGACCGCCAGCACTGCGGCCACAGCACGCAGCCGGCGCTCATCCCTCTTGGTCCGCGTGAACTTTTTCATGTGCCTTGTCTCCATCGCCTGGTTAACTTTGTCGGGTACGACAGCCCGGCCATCTGAGGCCAGGAAGGGCTGCGATGCATGTGCGCAGGATCAAGGCCCCTGGGCCCGGCGACTGCCGCAATTCTGCATTGCGATGGGAATTCTAAGAATAGAATTTGAACAGATGCTCAGAGTTTGTACCTATAAAACTCCGCAACGTCTGCCTTGCAACCTTGTGTTTGCCTGGCTGCTGCTACCAGGAAGGAGCCCATTTGCTTGGCAATGCAACCCGGGTTTGCCCCAGGCAGGCAAGCCTGTTGCAAGCGAGCGCGCAGGCACGGAGCTGTTCAGCAGGCTCTCTGAGCCGGCGATGCAATACGGCGCACAGCTGGGTAGCGCCGGATTCTGGTGAGGGCGCCATTCCTGCAGGTCGGCAAGAGCCTTGGCGTCGTGCTGCAGAGTGAGGGCAGGTGCCAGTTGGCAACAACCCCATCAGGCGAGTCCGGTCCACTCCGACGACCTCCTGTATTAATAAACAGATTCTTGGAATCTGTTCACATTTTGTTCTATCATCGATACGCACAGCGATTTCGCCGCATGTCCATTCGTACCCGCCCTGGCCATGCGCGTAGCGCGCTTCCATGACCGCGGCCGTGGCTCTCTCGTCACAAGGCCCGTCCGCCGACCCAACCCGACTTTGAGCTGCTAGCAAGGAAACGCCATGCCCCACATCCACTATGTCGCTGCCGATGGCAGCCGCACCGAACTCCAGGCCGATGCCGGTGTGAGCGTCATGCAGGCCGCCCTCATGGGCGGCCTTCCCGGCATCAACGCCGACTGCGGCGGCGCCTGCCAGTGCGCCACCTGCCATGTCTATGTGGATGAAGCCTGGACATCCAAATTGCCCCCGGCGGAAGACATGGAAGACGCCTTGCTTGACTGCACCGCGGAGCCACGCCAGCCGGGCAGCCGTCTTTCGTGCTGCCTCACGATGAGCGCGGAACTTGACGGTATCGTCGTGCGCCTGCCCGCCGCGCAGGCCTGATTCGCGCTTCACGAGTTCCGGCACATGCTTTGTCGGGCCTCGCTTCCCGGCCGCACGGCCCCAGCCCGCATATCCCAAGGTCCTTGTGCCATGCGCGGCACCACGCTGCGCGGCAGCGCGGCGTGCAATTTGCAGTTTGCAGCGTGTGCGGGCGAAGGACTCCCTCCTCATACCTGCTCTGGCGCCGCTGTGCTCGACAGGCCAGCCCGGACTGACTGGCCATCTCGCCTGCAATCGACCCTGCCATTCGCGCTTTGGCATGAGCCTGCTGCGTTTTAGTGACCCTGGGAACGCATGCGACTCTCAGAGTAAACACCAGTGTCACCATGACGAAAGATGAACATACTGCACGCATCTGTTCATTTTCAAGTCCGTCATGAGCCGCACTCTTCTTGCCGCCCCTGAAGTGCCTGCCGATCCCGTGGCGGTGGCCAAGTCCCTGGCACCGTTGCTGGCACGGTACGCCGAGGAGGCCCAGGCGTTGCGCCGCCCCACGGATGGAGCCATTGCGGCGCTGCGCGAGGCAGGCCTGCTGGGGATGATGTTCCCGCGTCGCGCAGGGGGCACTGGCCACAAGCTCATCACACATGTGGAGACGGTGGCCGCGCTGGCCCGTGGCTGCCCGGGCACGGCCTGGGCGTTCGGGCTGCTTTCGGGGGTCACCGCCTCGGCCGCCTCTATGCCGCCGGCAGTGGGCCAGCGCGTGTTCAGCCGTGGAGACGAACTGGTGTGCAGCGTGGCGGGTCAAGCCGGTACCGCCCGGCCTGACAAAGACGGTTACATCGTCAACGGCAACTGGGGCTACGCCTCTGGTTGCATGCACGCGGCGTGGGCACTCAATGGCGTGCGCATCCTTGACGACGCGGGCAGTGTGGTGGATGCCGGCTTCGCCTTCCTGCCCCTGCCGCACGGGCCGCATGCCGATGCCACCGTGTCCGTGCTGGACACCTGGCATGTCGCCGGGCTGGCGGCTTCGGGCAGCCACACGGTACAGGCCAGGGACACTTTTGTGCCAAACGTGATGGTGCTGCGCTTCTCGCAGCTGCGCGCAGCAGCGGCCGGCGCACCAGCCTCGGCGCTGGAGCCGCGTGACCGCTGGCCGGTCGAGCCGTTGTTCCCGCTGGGAGTGCTTTCGCCCATGCTCGGAGCGGCCGAGGAGTTGCTCGAACAGGTCAAGGCCAACCTGCCGCGGCGCACGACGGTGGGCTGGAACTACCCGACCCAGGCCGATTCCCAGACGCTGGTGGGGCAGCTTGGCGAGGCGGCGCTGGAAGTTGACTCCGCCTGGCTGCACGTCCGTCGCGCGGTGGCGATGATTGACGACACCGCGCAGCTGCGTCCGCTGTCCGGCCGGGAAAAGGCACGCATCCAGGCCGACTGCGGCTACGCGATGCGGCAGCTGCGCCGAGCGGCTGATCGGCTCATGGACATCGCCGGCCCGGGAGCCTTTGCCACCTCCAGCGCGCTGCAGCGCCTGTGGCGTGACTTGAGCCTGGGCAGCCGCCACACCGCGCTCAACGCGATGCTGGGCAGTGAGCTCTATGGCCGCGCGCTGCTGGGGCAGCCGTCGAATCTGGCACTGCTGGCCGACATCGGGGAGCCGGCATGAGAAAGCAAGCCGTCGCGGCCGCAGGCGAGCCGCTGCCACAAGGGCACACCAACGCCGATGCATCGCCTGCTCAGGACCACCGCGTGCGCGTCGCCGAGATCAAGCGCGAGCGCATGCGCGAGCGCCTGATCGAGGCCACCATGGCGGCGTATCTCGAGTGCGAGCCCGGCCACCACCCGGTGGTCGACGACGTGATCCGCATCGCCGAGGTCTCTCGCGGCAGCTTCTACAAGCATTTCGAGGCCATCGACGAGGTCTTTGCCGAGATAGGCCGGCGCATGGCCCGCGAGATGCTGCAGACCTATGGACGCCTGACCGCGTCGTTGCAGGATGGCGCCGCACGCATGGCCCTGGGCCCGCTCATGGCGCTGGTGCGCGCCGCGATGGAGCCCCGCCACGGCGCCTTCATCGCGCGCGTGGACTTCATCGAGTTCCTGGCCAGTGATGAGCCTCGTGCCAGCCTGGTCGCGATGAGCCTGCACGAGGGGCGCTTGCATGGTGCGGTGACCTTCGACTCGATACAGGCCGCCATGGACCTGGTCGTGGGCACCACTGTCGAAGGTGCACGACGCATCGTGCGCACGCGCACGCTCGACGGTGGCTACATCCGGGAACTTGCAGGCATGGTGCTGCGCGGCCTGGGCGTCTCGCCGCTGGCCGCAGACCGTGCTGTGAGCCAGGCGTGGCAGCGGCTGGTTGACGAGTCGACCACGCTGTCCTGGTGGAAGCCGGTGAGCCCGGCCTGAATTTCAATTCGCCGCATCCTCGCAAGGAAACGTATGCCTTCAAGCACGATCTACGACACCGCCATTGTCGGCGGTGGCCACAACGGGCTGGCCGCAGCCTGCTACCTCGCCGCGGAAGGCCGCAAGGTCGTCGTCATCGAGGCCTTCCACAAGGTCGGCGGCATGGCGTCCTCGGGCTACTTGATACCGGAGGCGCCGCAGCACCTGGTGCATCCCTGCGCCCTGGACCTGATGTCGTTGCGAGTGCATCCCATGATGCCGCAAGAGCTCGAACTCGACCGCCACGGTTTCCGCCACGTGGAGATGACGCCCGCCTACGCCTACCTGCATCCGGACGGCAGCTCGCTGGTGTTCTGGCGCGACATCGAGAAGACGGCGGCCGAATTCCGCCGCTTCTCCGAGTCCGATGCCAAGGAGTTCCTGGCACTGATGCAACTGGTCAACGCCTTCATCGACATGGCGATTCCGATGATGCGGGTGGACCCGTCGCAGCGCAACCTGGGAGCCAAGTGGGAGGCGCTCAAGGCCGTGCTGCGCAACAGGCACCTGAAGCCCGAGATCATGGCGCTGGTGGGCTCCCCGGCCTACACGTCGATCATGGAGCGCTTCGAGCATCCTGTGACCCAGTCGGCGCTGTGCAGCCTGCTGGGCGCGGCCGGTCCGATCACCAACGAGGCCACGGGCATCTACTTCGCACTGCTGGGCTTCATCCAGCGTTTCGGCGTGGGCCGTGTCATCGGCGGCATGCAGAGCATCTCCGACGCCCTGGCCTCGCGCTTGCGGGAACTCGGCGGCGAGATCCGTGTGTCCTCGCCGGTGGCGGAGATCGTCGCGCGCAACGGGCGCGCGCAGGGCGTGCGCCTGGTCGATGGCAGCATGGTGCATGCCAGCGCCGTGATCGCTTCCATCCACCCGAAGGTCGCCTTCGAGCTCGTCACGCCCGGCGCCATCGAGCGCAGGCTGCTCACCCGCATGGCACTGGCGCCGGCCAACGCGCATGGTGCCTCGCCGCTGAAGGTGGATGTGGCCCTGCGCGGCCGGGTGCAGGTGGGCAAGCACCAGGCGATGCGCACCGACGGCGTGGACCTGCGCAAGTGCGTGCTGCTCGTTGGCACGGTGGAGGCCGTGCTCGAGAACTTCCGCTCCAGCGCTCGCGGCGAGGTCCCCAAGCTGCCGTACCTGTGGGTCACGGCGCCCAGCGCGGTGGATCCGTCGCAGGCACCCGAGGGCCAGGACGTGGTCTACCTGTACCCGGTGGCCATGCCCGTGAACCCCAACGAAGGCTGGGACGCGATTCGCCAGCGCGTGGGCCAGATGGTCATCGACCAGGCCGACGCGTACATGCACGGCATCAAGGCGCTTGAGATCGGCCGCCGTGTGGAGGCGGCGCCTGACCTGGCCCACCGGCTCAACGTGCACAACGGCTGCGTGGTGCACATCGACACCGCCACCACCCGCTCGTCGCTGATGCGCCCGGCCGCAGGACTGGGCGGCGATACGCTGCCGGTGGCAGGACTTTTCCTGGGCGGGGCCGGTATCCACCCGGGTGGGGGCATCAACGGGCTGCCGGGCCGCATCGCCGCCGGCCGCGTCCAGCGCTACTTGGCCACGGCGCCCAAGGCCGTCGCCTCCGGGGCCGTGCAGGACGGTGCGCGCGACGGTGCGCCACAGGCGCGCTCCTCCTACTGAGCTGTCCATTTCGAGGTGACCGAGGTGACCCAGCCACCAAGCCAGCCCACGCCCGAGGCATCGCGTATCCGCAGCCCCCTTTTCGACCAGGTCTTGCACTGGAAAACGGGCCACAGGCAGGCGTTCATGGGCCTGTATCGCCGCATGGCCCACGCGAGAGTGACGCTGGAGTACGTCGGCAAGCACCAGGCCAGCGGCGATGGGGCCTGGGATGACGTGGAGCCGCGGTCGGACACCTGCAACCGGCAACCGGCAACTGCAACTGCAACTGCAACTGCAGATGGTGGAGTGTCTGGTCAATGGCTCCGAAGCCGCACGCTGCCTGCGCAGCCGCTGGCCAGGGCCGCAAACCTTTTCCACTGGCATCGAGCTCCACAGCTTGCGTGCCGGCGCGCTGCACGCGCGGTTCTTTCATTGATTCCATGGAGGCAGCGAACGTGAAACGATTCGAAGGCAAGTCGGCGCTGGTCACTGGTGCCGGCCGTGGCATCGGTCGCGCCATTGCACAGGCGCTGGCCGCCGAAGGAGCGCGTGTGCTGGTGTCGGCGCGTACCCGCACTCATGGCGAGGCTGTGCTTGCGGCCATCCAGGAGCGCGGTGGCGAGGCCGTGCTTGCGGTGGGCGACATCGGCGTGCGCGAGGACATGCGTGCCACGGTGGCTGCAGCCGTGGAGGCCTTTGGCGGCCTGGACATCGCCGTGCACTGTGCGGCCGATGCAGCGATGGGGCGGGTGGCCGACATGGACGAGTCTGCGTTCGACCGCCAGGTCCACGCCAACATCCACTCGCTGTTCTGGTTGGCCCGTGATGCGCTGCCGGCGCTCTCGCGCGCAAGCGACAAGGGGCGGCTGATCTACATCTCCTCGGGCGCGGCCAACCGCAGCTTCACGCCGGGGCTGATTCCCTACATGGCCAGCAAGGCCTACATGAACGCCTTCGCGCGCGGCCTGGCCAACGAGGTGGGTCACCAGGGGGTGCTGGTCAACGTGGTGGAGCCCGGGTTGATTGCCTCCGACCGCATGCGCGAGCACCTGAGCGACGACTACAGCGCCCGCATTGCCCGGCCCTTTCCCGTGCCCCGCCCGGGCCTGCCCTCGGAGATCGCGGCGGCGGTACTGTTCCTGGCCTCCAGTGATGCGGCCTACATCACCGGCACGTCGCTGCTGGTGGACGGCGGCGCGACGATGGCGCCCATCGCGGGCATCGAGGACCAGCTTTGAAGCCCGTGGCCTCGTCTCACAGCCAAGCTGGTCTGCCGGCCGGCCCGCACGGCGAGATCCGGCGCGGCTGGCCCGTGCTGTTCATGGCCCTCGCCGGTGTAAGCACCAGCGTCAGCGCGCTGCTGCTCTACAGCTTCGGTGCGCTGGTGGTCCCACTGCAGGAAGCCTTTGGCTGGACACGCGCCGAGCTGCAGCTCACCTCCAGCTTCATTGCCGCAGGAGGGGCGTTGTCCGTCAACGCCGTGGGCTGGCTCAATGCGCACCATGGCATGCGCCGCATCAGCGCCGTGTCGCTGCTGGCGCTGTCGCTGGGGCTGCTGGCCATGACGCAGCTGCAAGGCTCCATTGGCTGGCTCTACCTGGGCTACTTTCTCCTGCCCTTCCTGGGCCTGGGGACCACCCCGGTGACCTGGACCCAGTGGGTCAACCTTTGGTTCGAACGCCACCGCGGGTTTGCGCTGTCATTGGCGCTGTGCGGCACCGGCGTGGCCGCGGCTGCGCTGCCCCCGGCCATCACCTGGGCCGTGGGTCGGTGGGACTGGCGCGCCGGCTACGTGGTGCTGGCCCTGCTGCCCTTGCTGCTGACGCTGCCCTGGGCCCTGCGTGCGCTGCCAACCCGGTCCCAGGCACAGGCAGGCGCCGCGGCTGCGTTGCCCCTGGCGGGGATGCGCTTTGCGCAGGCGGTGCGCAGCCATCGGTTCTGGTTGTGCAACGTCGCGCTGGCGCTGGTGGTGGCGGGCGTGGTGGGCATGGTGGCCAACACCGTGCCGCTGCTGCGTGACCTGGGTCTGTCGGCGACTGCGGCCGGTGCCGTCTTCAGTGTCTTCGGCGCGGCGCTCATCGCCGGGCGGCTGCTGGTGGGCGTGCTGTTGGACCGCCTGTGGGCGCCGGGCGTGGCGGCCGTCACGCTGAGCCTGCCGGCACTGGGCTGCGCCATTTTCCTGCACGCCGACGCCAGCACACCTCTGGCGCTGCTCATGCTGGGCACCGCTTTGGTAGGCGCAGGCTCGGGTGCGGAGTTCGACATCGCGGCCTACCTGGTGGCCCGCTACTTCGGGATGCGCGACTACGGCAAGGTCTTCGGCGTGCACCTGGGCGTGGCCACGGTCGGCTCGGCCGCGGCGCCCTTCCTGTTTGCGGCGCTGCTGCGCTCGGGCAGCGGCTACGGACCGTTGCTGCTGGTGTGCATCGCCTGCTTCCTCTTCGGCCCCTTGCTGCTGCTGGCACTGGGCCGCTACCCGCGGTTCGACACCGCCGTGGACGAGCCTTGCGCCGCCGGCACGCCCGTGCGGGCCACTTGAGTTCTTACCCTGAGACAACCACTGGAGACCATCATGAGCAACGTATCGAACGCTGAAAAGCTGGAGCAGGCCTACGCCAGCGTGTCCGACACCTACCGCGGCTTGACCGACGACCTCTACGGCGCGTGCCGCCAGATGCGCGAAACGACGCCTGTCTACGAAGGCGACTACATCGCCAAGTTCCTCGGCGTGCCGACCAACGCCGGGTTGCAGGCCGGCACCAGGCCGACCTACGCGGTGTTCAAGTACCAGGACGTGATGAACGTGCTCAAGGACGCCAAGCGCTTCACCAGCAGCTTCATCCTCGAGGGCATGGGCAAGGTCTGGGACGGGCTGATGATCCTGGGCATGGACGGCGAGGCGCACCGCCACGTGCGTGCGCTGCTGCAGCCGGCCTTCATGCCGGACAACGTGAACAAGTGGCGCCCCAAGATCGATCGCGTGGTGCGCGAGGACTTCGTGCTGCCGATGCTGCCGAAGAAGAAGGCCGACCTCATGGACATGGGCCTGCACTTCCCGGTGCGGGTGATGTATGCGCTGGTCGGCTTCCCCGAGAACGACGCCGACGAGTACAACCAGTACGCCGCGTGGGCGCTGTCGATGCTGGCTGCCAACCAGCTTGACAAGGCCAAGGCCGAGGAAGGCCGCAAGATCGCCGCCCAGTCGGTCAAGAGCCTGTACGACGCACTGATGGTGCAGGTCAAGCAGCGCCGCGCCGAGGGCGCCAAGGGTGACGACCTCATCAGCCGGCTCATCAACGCCGAGTACGAGGGCCACAAGCTCGACGACCACGAGGTCGCCACCTTCGCCCGCTCGCTGCTGCCCGCCGCCGGTGAGACGACCACGCGCACCTTCAGCGCGGCGATGACGTTCCTGCTCACGGTGCCGGGCCTGGTCGAGCGCGTGCGCAGCGACCGCACGCTGGTGCCCAAGCTCATCGACGAGGCGGTGCGCTTCGAGCCGTCGTCCACCTTCAAGGTGCGCGAAACCGCCGAGGACGTCGAGATCGGCGGCGTCACCATTCCCAAGGGCTCGTTCGTGCAGTGCATGGTGGCCGCGGCCAACCGTGACCCGAGCGTGTTCGAGAACCCCGACGTGTTCGACATCGACCGTCGGCAGAAGCCGTCGTTTGGCTTCGGCTTCGGGCCGCACATGTGCATCGGCCAGTTCGTGGCGAAGCTCGAGTTGCTGTGTGCCATCAACGCGCTGCTTGACCTGTGCCCGAACCTGCGCCTGGACCCTGAGCAGCCCTCGCCCAGGATCGAGGGCGCGCACCTGCGTGGCGCCAAGAGCGTGCACGTGATCTGGGATTGAGCCCGCGGCCCGATCCGCGACCGACCGTACGACAGCAACACGGACAGGACACGACCCATGCGTCACTTCACGAACGTCCCCGAGCGCGCCGACTTCGCCTACCAGTGCCTGGTGGGCCCGCAGAAGGTCAGCGGCGCCAAGCTTGCCGACCTGCGCGACCACTTCGGCCTCAGGCTCACCAAGCACATGCCCTTCGGCAGCGTGCGTGACGAGGAGGGGCACATCTACTCGATGGTGCGCGCCCTCAACGCGCCCGGCAGCACGCCCAACCCCACCAAGTTCATTTACCAGAGCACGCGGCTGGACAACAAGCACATCCGCGTCGACAAGGAGAAGATCGCGCCGCGCGCGCTGACCATGTTCCCGGCGCGCGGGCTGGACAACGACACCGCCTGGTGGGCCAGCCTGGAAGGCGAGCCAGGCCAGCCCTGGCGCCTGACCGCCTCGGGCAGCGCCTTCAGCTGGCGCGAAGAGGGCCTCTTTGACCTGCATGGCAAGCTCATCGGCAACGGCATGCAGTGGTATCTGCCCGGCGTGGACTGGGGCACCTTCTACGTCTCGCAGCTCTACGACGTGGCAGGCACCTGCGAAGGCCGCAAGGTCAAGGGCGTCATCGCGCTGGACCAGGCCTGGATGGCGGAGGGCGGCGCCATCCACATGAGCAAGGACCTGGTGGTCAACCACAAGATGCACGTCATCTGGTGGAGCTTCGCCACCATCTACAAGGACGGCACCTGGGATGCCGGCTCGTTCATGGTCGGGCACGACAACCTCGGCTACGCCATCTTCCAGAACGAGAAGGGCGAGATCCGGTGCACCACCGACATCGAAGGCACGGTGCGGCACAAGGACGGCAGCTGGTTCGCCCAGGACGCACGCATCGTGCTCGAGGGCCAGGAGGAATGGGAGTTCGTGCCCGACCCCAAGGGCGAGATGATCGACTTTGTTGGTGGCTTTCCCATCACCGCACAGCAGGAAGGCCGCTGGCGCCGCGTGGGCGACACGCGCGAGCCCGACCGCTGGATGGCCTGGGGCGAGAGCGACAAGCGCAACGGCAGCGCGCGCAACGTGCGTGGCCAGGAGGCCTGAACAGCATGGACGCCCGAGCCATCGAGGGTTTCCTGCACGCGCAGGTCAAGGCCTGGAACGCCGGCGACAAGGCGGCGTTCCTTGCGGCCTACCGCACGGCTGCGCCAGAGGGCCTGGAGATCGAGTACGTGGGTCGCGGCCCGGCCGCCGACGGCTGGGCCGTGCTCGAGGGCATGTGGGCGCAACAGAGCGCACGCATCGAGATCGAGGAGGTCGCCGCCGTCGTCAACGGCAACGAGGCGGCCTGCCACAACCGCAACCGGCTGCGCGGCACCTCGACGGCCATCGAGACCATCGAGCTCTACCGCTTCGACGCCGGGCGGCTGTCGGTGCGCTACTTCGTGCGCCAGCCGTGAACGCGGTCGCTCCCGTGGAGCAGCCCACCGCCCCTGCGCTGGACCCGCGGGCGTTCCGTGCCGCGCTGGGGAGCTTCGCCACCGGCGTGACCGTCATCACCGCGCGGGCGGCCGATGGCACGCCCGTCGGGCTCACGGCCAACAGCTTCAACTCGGTTTCCCTGGAGCCGCCGATGGTGCTGTGGAGCCTGGCACGCAAGTCGCTGAGCCTGCCGGTGTTCGCACAGGCCCAGCACTGGGCGGTGCACGTGCTCGCCGCGGATCAGGAGGCGTTGTCCACGAGCTTTGCGCGCTCGGGCACGGACAAGTTCGCCGGACTGGCGATGGAGGACGGTCTCGGGGGCGTACCGCTGCTCGAAGGCTGTGCGGCACGCTTCCAGTGCCGCACGGCTTTCCAGCACGAGGGCGGCGACCACCTGATCTTTGTGGGTGAGGTGCTCGCCTTCGATCGGGCCGAGCGCGCGCCGCTGGTTTTCCATGCCGGGCGCTACGCGCTGGCCGCGCGGCGTGACCCGCAGTTGCCGCAAGCCCGCAGCGCCCGCGTGGCCGGGGGCTTGGGCGAAGACCTGCTGGGCTACCTGCTGGGCCGTGCCTACTTCCAGTGCCACCTGGAAATGCGCGAGCGTGCCGCCGCGGCCGGCCTCGATGAGCACCAGTGGGTCATCGTCGCGGCCCTGACCGTGCGCGACGGCGTCGGTGTCGCCGAGTTGGAGGCGGCGCTGGGCTACGTGCTGGACGGCCCCGTGGAGCCCGTACTGCGATCCCTGCGGGCTCAGGGCTGGGTCACGGCCACCGGCAGCGATCCCTCGTCTACCGCCCGCTACACCCTGACCCCTGACGGCCGTGACCGCTCGCTGCACCTGCTGGCTGCGGCCAAGGCGCACGAAGCCGAGCTGCTGGCGCGCTTCGGCTACGACGAGGGCGCGCTGCTGAAGCTGCAACTGCAAAAGTTCATTGCCGCCACCAATCCCGGGCTACCCGACCTCTGGCACGACGCCTGAGGGCAGCCCCTTTCCTGGAGACACCCCCATGCACACCGTGGACCCCGCAGCGGTCGAGCGCTTCATGCTCGGCCAGGTCGCCTGCTGGAACGCACATGACAAGGCTGGCTTCCTGGCCCTCTACCGCGAGATGGCACCGCAGCGGCTGGAAATCGAGTACGTCGGCCGCGACGAACAGGCCGACGGCTGGTTCGTCATCGAGGAGATGTACGACAAGCACAACCACCAGATCACGCTCGACGTGGTGGCGACCATCGTCAACGGCAACGAGGCTGCCGTGCACCACCGCAATTGCATCGTCGGCACCGACCTGGCCATCGAGAGCATCGAGACCTACCGCTTCGAGCCCGGCGCGCTGTACGTGCGCTATTTCCTCAAGCCGCCCGCACCTGGTGCGCTCGAGCTCGATCAATTCCGCGGCTTCGCCGCCGCCAAGGAGGTGTCGGCATGAGCCCCGCTTCAAGCCTGCCCGGCCCGCATCCCGGTCGCTTCAACGGTCAGGTCGCCATCGTCACCGGTGGCGCCTCGGGCATCGGCGAAGCCACCTGCCGCCGCCTGGTGGCCGAAGGCGCGACGGTCGTGATCGCCGACGTCAACGAGGAGCGCGCGCAGGCCCTGGCCGCCGAGCTGGGCCCTGCAGCCAGCGCCCAGGTGTTCGATGCCGCGGACGTCAAAAGCATCGAGCGCCTCGTGCTCGGCACGGTCGAGCGCCTGGGCCGCCTGGACGTGCTGCACAACAACGCCGCGCTCAGCGCGCCGGATATCCACAAGCGCGACAACAACGCCATCGACATCGAGTTCGAGGTCTGGGACCACGTGATGGCGGTCAACCTGCGCGGCTACTTGGCCGGCTGCAAGTACGCTTTGCCGACCATGATCGCGCAAGGCGGCGGCGCCATCGTCAACACCGCCTCCACCGGCGGCTTCGCAGGCGACGTCACGCGCATGGCCTACAGCGTGTCCAAGGCCGCCATCATCGGCCTGACACGCCAGATCGCCACGCACCACGGCAAGCAGGGCATCCGCTGCAACGCCGTGGCACCTGGGTTGGTGCTCACGCCCGGCACCCGGGGTGCCGCGGCCTCCGTGATCGAGGTCATGCAGCGCCACCTGCTGGTGCCGGAGTTCGGCGAGCCCGAGGACATCGCCGCGCTGGTGTGCTTCCTGGCCTCCGCTGAAGCGCGCTACATCAACGGGCAGACCTACATCGCCGACGGCGGCATGCTGGCGCACAACCCCACGATGGCCGACCTCGTCGACATGGCACGCCGCGGTGGCTGAGGACGCGACGCCCGGGCTGCGGGCCCCCTTGTCACGCCCGGCGTTTCGCATGCTGTGGCTGGCCTGGCTGGCCGGCAACATGACCATGTGGATGCACGAGGTGGTCGCGGCCTGGCGCATGGCGCAGCTCACCGACAGCCCGCTGCTGGTGGCCGGCGTGCAGGCTGCAGGCACGCTGCCGCTGTTCCTGCTTGGGCTGGCCAGTGGCGCATTGGCCGATTCGCTGGAGCGCCGGCGCTTCCTGGCCTTCGCACAGGCCTGGATCGCGCTGACGGCCGCGGTGCTGGCCGTGCTGGCGGCGACCGATGCGATGACGCCCGTCACGCTGCTGGTGTTATGCCTGCTCAACGGCGTGGGTCTGGCGCTGCGCTTTCCGGTGTTTTCAGCGCTGGTGCCCGACATGGTGCCGCGCGAGCAGCTGGCCGCAGCGCTCACGCTCAACGCCGTGGCCATCAACCTGACGCGGGTTGTCGGTCCGATCGTGGCGGGTGCCGTGCTGGCCTCGTTGGGCACCGTGGCGGTGTTCGTCCTCAATGCTGCGATGTCGGTACTGGCATGCTGGCTGATCCTGCGTGCCCGCGTGGCCACGCATGCCAGGCCCGCGGCACGCACGCCCATGCTGTCGGCAATCGGCCAGGGCCTGCGCCATGTGCACGGTTCGCCCGTGCTGCGGGCCGTGCTGCTGCGCGCCTTTGTCTTCTTCACGCAGTCGGTGGCGCTGGTGGCCCTGCTGCCACTGCTGGCCAAGCGCATCGGCGCCGATGCCACCACGTACACCGCGCTGCTGGCGGCCATGGGCGCCGGGGCCGTGCTGGCCGCGTTCGCCCTGCCCCGCTTGCCGGCTGCGGCAGCGCGCGATCGAATCGTGGACGCCGGCGTGTGGCTCTACGCCGCGGCTACCGTGGCCGCCGTGTGGGCTCCCGATGCCTGGACACTGGCGCCGGCGCTGGCGCTGTCGGGCGCGGTGTGGCTGTGCGTGGCCAACACGCTGACCATGTCGGCTCAGCTCGTGCTGCCCACCGCGCTGCGCGCGCGCGGCATGGCGATCTACCAGATGAGCATCATGGGCGGCAGTGCCGGCGGTGCGGCGCTATGGGGTGCCGTCGCGGATCGCTCCTCGCTGACCACCGCGCTGCTGGGGTCGGCGGCGGCAGCCGTGGTGCTGCTGCTCGTGACCCGGCGTGTCAGCATCGATGAGCGAGCTGCCCCTGAGCCGTGCCACCCCCCTGGTGCGGCCCGTGGCGCGGCAGCGATGGAGTGACACCGAGCAGGAGCACGTTCCAGGGTTATCCCGGTGCTCAATGAACTGCAGAACGTGAACGGTTTGGCAATCCGCCGTTCACATTCCTGTGGCCGATTGCCGATACCGCAGCAGGCACCAGCGAACGCACCTGACTCGGACAGTGCCTGACAAGGGCTTCCCGAGCAGCCTGCTGCCTGCGTGCCGCCCCTCAAGCCCGAAGGGCGGCACGGTGACGCAATCAAGAACGCGATGTACGAGACATTCCCTCCCATGCGCACGGTAGCCGTGTTGGCTGCTCTGGGCGCGTGTGCATTCGGTGCCTGCGCCGAGGCGTCCTTCACTTTCGGCGGCTATGGCACGCTGGGTGCAGTGAGGGCCTCTACCGACGAAGTCCAGTTCCGCAGCGGTCCCCGCCAGCACAAGGGCGCGGACCGCTCGGTGGACCTTGGGGTGGACTCGCGCCTGGGCCTGCAGGCCACACTGCACGTCGACGAGGTCTTCTCCGCCGTGGGCCAGGTGCTGGCCAGCCGGCGTGATGGCCGGGAAGGTCCCCAGCTCGAGTGGCTGTATGTCCAGTCCACGCCGATGCAAGGCCTGGACCTGCGCGCGGGCCGCTTGGTGCTGCCCATCTTCATGGTCTCGGACACCCGCAACGTCGGCTACGCCAGCCATTGGCTGCGTGCCCCCAACGAGGTGTACGGTCCTTACGCGCACACGTCCTTCGATGGCGCACAGCTGCTGTGGCGCAGCAGTGACGGTCCAGTCAACCTGGGCGTGCAAGCCTCGGCAGGCACCAGCGAGGCGCCGCTGTTCCTGGCAGTCAGGACCGACCTGAAATACCGGCGGCTTTACTCGGTGGCGGTCACGGCGGAAAGGAACGCGTGGACGTTGCGCGCCAGCAGGACGCTGGGCAAGGGGGCGACGTTTTCTGGTACTCCGGTCCCCAGCGGCGACGACACCTTCACCGACCTCGGCGCGCAGTACGACGACGGCAGGTTCATTGCGGTGGGCGAATACATCTGGCGCAGCTACAGCGCCATGGGTCTGCTCGACCACGCCGCCTTCTACGTCAGTGCCGGCTTGCGCCTGGGCAGCTTGACGCCCTACGCGACCTATGCCCGCTTCATGCCTGAAGGCCTTTCTTTCGGCGTCAACGCGCCGGACGGCACGACGCGAGCGGTGGGCCTGCGCTGGGACGTGGCCCGCAACGTGGCGTTGAAGGCCCAGATCGAAGCCACTCGGCACTCGAAATACGCCTTCGTCGATCCGACGCCGGCCTTCACTGCCAGGCAACCCAGCGTGCGCGCGATGAGCGTGGCCATGGACTTCGTGTTCTGAAGCAGGCCATAGGGATGCGCAAGAGGCAAGTCGTTGCAGGCGTCGCATTGACGCTGGTGCTGACCAGCGCCCACGCCGGCATCGTGGTCGTTGGCCACCCGTTGGCCCCGGCACTGAGCAAGGAGCAGGCGGCCGCGATTTTCCTGGGCAGGAGCACCGCGCTGACGCCGCTGGACCAGTCGGATTCGTCCCCCATCCGCGCCGCTTTCTACAGGAAGGTGGCCGGGCGCGACTTGGCGCAGGTGAAGGCCATCTGGTCGCGCCTGCTGTTCTCGGGCAAGGGACAGGCGCCCAGGGAACTTGCCAACGCCGCCGAGGTAAAGAAGACCGTGGCGGCCAACCCCAAGGCGGTAGGCTACATCGACAAGGCGGCCGTGGATGACAGCATCAAGGTTCTGCTCGACCTCGACTGAGCCCGGCGCACCTGGCGGCATCCCCTTCCTGCATCGAGCCCTGCGTGCAGGGCCGACCCGGGGCCCGCGTCCTGGGCATGGCATGGGGCCCGGGCGTGTGCAGCAGTGCACACGCTGCGCCCGCCGCGGCATCGAGCCGGCTGCGCAGCGGCCGATAGCGCAAACATGCATGCCCTGACCCTGATCGACACCCCGGCCCTCGTTGTCTTCAACATCATCCTTGCCTCGGCCATGGGGGTGGTGCTGCTGGTCACGCGGCTGGGCCTGGATACGGCCGCGGTCCGGCTCGACACCTGGCTCATCGGTGCGTCCTTGTTGATCCTCTCCCGGTTGATGACCCCGCTGGAGGAGGTCTTCGCGTTCCTGGGCCTGCATCTGCCGGGCATGACACTGATGCTGCCGCTGATGCTGTGCGGCCTGTACTGGCAGGCCATGGGGCTGCGTGGCCTGCGCGGGTGCGAAGTGCGCCGCAGCCGCCTGCTATGCCACTCGCTGCTGGCGGGTGCCACCGTGGTCGCCTTGGATACCGTCCTGGACATCACGGTGTTTCTGTACATCTTCCTGGCCGGGCTGCTGCTCGTGGGCATGCTGCTGCTGCGCGAGGCACTGATGCTGGCACGCCGCACCTGGGGCGGACGGCTGCTGGCTGCGACGGCGGGGCTGATGTTGATCAGCAACCTGCTCCTGCTGGACACGTCAGCTGCGTCCTCGGAACAGGTAGCCCGGCGCGGGCTGCTGGTAGAGATGCTGTGGGCGCTGTTCAGTACAGCAGGTTTCCTGCAGTGCCTGTACCAGGACCTGCGCGAAAAGCTCGCCGCCACCGCCATGACCGACGCCCTCACCGGTGCGCTCAACCGTCACGGCCTGTTGCCGCAACTCGAGCGCGAGCTCGCGCGCGCCCGCCGCGGCCAACCGCTGTCGGTGGTGCTGTGTGACCTGGATCATTTCAAGAAGATCAATGACCAGCACGGCCATGATGTAGGCGACACGGTTCTCAAACGCTTCGTGGCACGCGCGCGGGCCGGGTTGCGGCGCAGCGATCTGCTGGGCCGCTGGGGCGGCGAGGAGTTTCTCTTCGTGCTGCCCGATACCGCCGCCGCCGAAGCCGTCCGCGTGGCCGAGCGCGTACGGGCCAACCTCCTGGCCGACAGCGCATTGCCCCCCATTCGGTTCAGTGCAGGCGTGGCCAGCACAACGGAGCCCGCGCTGCAGTGCGACCTGCAGCGCCTGCTGAGCTGCGCTGACCGCCGGCTCTACATCGCCAAGCAGCAGCGGGACCGGGTCGTTGGCAACGACGCCGGTGCACTCGACAAGCATGTCGGCTGATCAAGGCTGCACGTCCGGTGAGACTGCGCATCGAGTTGCTGCACGACACAGGGTCATCAGCTGGCCTGGTCCAGAAGCTGCCGAAGCGTGGCGTGCATGCGCACCCGGCCCTGTGCACCAAGGGCATCGGCCGACAGCGCGATGCAGTGACAGGCTGTGAGGAGCCGCCGCTGCAGCCCCTCGCGCCATGCCTGTCGAACACGTTCAGCCCGTTGGGGACTGGTCCGGATCGGCCGCAGCCCCGACAATCGGAAGCTCCAGCGTGAACACGCTGCCGCCAGCAACTCCCCTGGCGGCGCGCAAGTCGCCGTGCATGAGCTGCGCCAGCCGTCGGGCGATCACGAGCCCGATACCGGTGCCTTCGACCTTCGAGCGCTCGGCACCCAGGCGCTTGAAAGGCTGGAACAGTTGCTCGAGCTGCTCGTCGCTCAAGCCCGGCCCGGTGTCTTCCACGTCAAGGCGCATGCGGTCGCCGACAACCTGGGCCGACACGCGCACCCAGCCACCGCGACGGTTGTACTTCACGGCATTGGACACCAGGTTAAGCAGCACTTGGCGCAGCCGCAGGGCGTCGGCCTGTACCGCCGGCAGCCCGATGGGGACATCGTTGGTGAGCAACACACCGGCAGCCGCCGCCTGAGGCTCCATGACGTCCAGGCTGGCCGTGGCTACCGCGTGAATGTCCAGCAACTCCAGGCGCAGCTCGATACCCCGGGCCTCGATGCGGGCAAGGTCCAGCATCTCGCTGATCATGGCCAGCAGGTGCTCACCGGCAGCATGGATCTTGCGCACCCACTCGACATGGTTGGGCGCCAGCGGCGTCTGCGCGTCCAGCTGCATCAGCTGCGCAAAACCCAGGATGGCATTCAGCGGCGTACGCAGCTCGTGGCTGATGTGCGTAAGGAATCGGCTCTTGGCCTGGTTGGCCTGTTCCGCTGCCTCGCGCGCAGCGCGGTCGCTCTGGGCCTGCTTGAGCTGCGTGACATCCCGGAAGAACACCGTCAGGCCCTCCTCAGCGGGATAGGCCGTGATTTCAAAGTGGGCGCCCAGTGGTGCGAACGGTTCCTCGAAGCGAACGATGCGTCCGCTGGCCAGGCACTGCTCATACTGTCGCTGGAACTCCGAACCGGCTGCCTGCGGGAACTCCCGCCAGATGTTGCGACCCAGCAGTTCGTCGCGTGGGCGCTTGAGCATCACCTCGGCCTGCCGGTTGAGCAGCGTGAAGCGCCACTCGCGATCCAGCGCGAAGATGCCGTCCGTGATGCTTTCCATCGTGGACTCCAGCCGACGGGCCAGCGCGCGCGCGGACTGCTCCAGCCGCTTGTTGTCGTCGATGTCGATGGACGATCCGTACCACTTGCGGGTACCGCTCTTCTCGGTGGATACCAGCACCGCACGTGCCTGATGCCAGCGGTAGACCCCGTCAGCCCGCCTGAGCCGCAGCTCGACCTCTAAAGGCTGTCCAGTCTGGACCGCCCTGTTCCAGGCGTCCCTTGCTTGGGCCCGATCCTGCGCATGCACCAGGGCATCGAAGCCTTCGGACAGCAACCGCTCGCCCGGCAAGCCGGCATAGCAGGAAAGTGCCGGACTGACGTAGTCGACCTGCCCATCGGTGCGCGCCGTCCACACGATCAGTGGCATGGCCTCGGCCAGAAGACGCCAGGTTTCTATCTCGGCGCGCCGCTCGGTGATGTCGCGGAAGTAGACCGCCAAGCCTTCGTCGGACGAGTACGCGGTGACGTCGTACCAGCGATCCTGGCGCAGGTAGTGATACTCCAGCCGCGCAGTGCGGCCGCTCGCCATGACATCGCGGTAGGTGCGCTCGAGCTCCGAGCCGACAATCCCGGCAAATACCTCCCAGACGCGGCGCCCCAGCACCGCGGCGCGTGGCTTGGCCAGCACCTGTTCGGCCGCAGCGTTGAAGTAGAGCATGCGCCAGTCGCGGTCGAGGAGGTAAAAGCCGTCGCTCATGCGCTCCAGCGTCGCTTCGAGCTGGCGCCCGACGCGGTTTCTCTCCTCGACGGCGTGCACCTGCTGCGTGATGTCCTGGAATGCGCCTTGCACGCGCACGACACGGCCTTCGGCATCCCGCACCGCCTCGCCGATGGAGCGCGTCCACAGTGCTTCGCCGCGGGTGTTGGTCATCCGCAGGACCAGGTCGTAGGGCCGTGCGTCGCGGCAGCAGCTCTCGAACGCGGCGCGCAGCCGCTCCCGGTCTGGTGGTGCGAAATGCTCGAAGACCTGAGCCACATCGGGCTGCTGGTGCACGTCTAAGCCGAAGATGTGGAACAGCTCCTCGTCCCAGTGCAGGGCCTGCTGCGGGACATCGAAGTCCCAGGCGCTGAGCCGGCCCAGGCGACAGGCCAGGCGCAGGCGCTGGCTTGCCAGCTCCAGCTCCCGTGTGCCGACATGGCCCACGGCCTGCAACGCCTCCAGCCGCTGCGAGGTTTCCTGGTGACGCCGTCGATCCAGGCGCGCCTGCAGCAGGCACACCGCCTGCCGCGCTTGGAGCCGCAGCAGGTCCGCGGCCTCGGCGTCGAGATGTTGGGGCACGCTATCGAATACTTCCAGCATGCCTGCGCGCTCCCCGCTTTCCAGCACGAGCGGCACGCAGGCGTAGAAGGCGATGTGCGGCTCCTCCTTCACCAGGGGACTGTCGCGCCAGCGGATGTCGAGCCTGGCATCCTCCAGCACGAACAGACCACTGCCGGCGATGGCCTGTGCGCACAGCGACACGCCTTGCGCCACCTCCGGCATCACTGCGCCAAAGCAGGCCTTGACCCAGGTTTGCTCCCCATCCATGAGCGTCAGTGCAGCCGAGGCCGTGCCGCACAGCCGCGCCGTCACCCGTACGAGGTCGTCGTACTCGGGCTCAGGCGCCAGCAACGCCAAGTCGCGCAGGCTCCACAGGCGATGGGGGTTGTCCATCATTCTTGTTTTAGGAGCAAATTCCGAAGCTGCAAGAGCTGGACGGCCTTGTGCAGGTTTGCACCGCGGGCTGCCGTGTTCGTCACGGGGAGTTGCCGGCAACCCGTGCAGTTTCTTCCTGTCGACATCCGGCCCCTTGACTTGTGACAAATTCCAACCATACCAGCCCGTCGGCCATCGATACGTCAGGCGCGTTCGGCGATAGACAAAGCTGAGCGTAGCGGTTGCCCGCGTCGCAGGGCGCTCGCTACGCTGGCTGCATGCTCCAGACACACGCAGCCGACGCCTCGCCGCCCACGCCATCGGACCGTCCCTACCCCACACGCCAAGGCCGCCTGCCACGCCACCTGCACGAGGTCACCCCGCAGTGGCTGAGCCGCCTGCTGGCGCACCGCTACACCGGCATCGAGGTGCACGGCCTGTCGGCGGTGGAGATCAAAAACAGCCACACCACCAAGCTGCGCGTGGCACTGGAACTCAACGAGGTTGGACGAGCCGCCGGCATTCCCAGCCAGGTATGCCTGAAGTCCAACTGGTCGGAGGGATTCGAGAGCGGGGATATCTGCGAGTTGGAGGCACGTTTTTACCACCTGATGCGCGACCAGTTGCAAGCTCCGGTGCCGCGCTCTTACTACGCCGACTGGGACGGCGACGGTGGGGGCCGGGGCATCGTGGTGATGGAAGACCTGGGCGCGGCCGAGGGCGAATTTGGCAACAGCGCGCACCACCTCGGCGTAGACGGGGTGGCCAGGGGCCTGGAGTCGCTGGCGGCGCTGCATGGCGCCTTGTGGGACAGCCCGCTGCTGGCGGCACAGTCCTGGCTGCAGGCTTCCATGAACACGCCGGTCGACACCGACCAGGTTCTGCGCATGTACAACTACATCAAGCTGAACCTGGCCAAGCCGAGCTACCAGGCCTTCCTGCCGCGCTGGCTTTACGACCAGCCGACGCTGCTGGCGCACGCCTTTGACGAGCTGGCGGAGTTCGCGCGCACCCAGCCCGGGCCACGCTGCCTGGTGCATGGCGACTCGCACCAGGGCAACAGTTTCCTGCGTGCCGGCGGCGAGCGTGTCTGGCACGACTGGCAGCTGGTGCGCCAGGGCCAGCCTTGGCGTGACGTCACCTACTTCATGCTGGGCGCCCTGACGATCGAGGAGCGTCGCTCCTCGGCGGCCGAGCTCATCCGTCACTACCGCGAAGCCTTGTCGGCCACGGGTGCGCGCGACGTGCCGGACCAGGACAGCGCCTGGGCACATTTTCGCCGCTGGCCGGTCTACGGCATGCAGGCCTGGCTGGCCAACGTCGACCACTGGGGTCAGGGCGGCATGCACATGGTCGAGCGCTTCTTCTGCGCGGCTGAGGATCTGGAAACCATCCCGCTGCTGACTGCTGGCAAGGCACCGCGGCGCACCGTGTGTCTGGGCCAAGGCGCACGGCCGATCGCCTCGGGGCTGCGCAAGCTGCTTGGAGTCGGCATTGAGCCGTAACCATTCCATGATGAAGGAACATGCCGCTCCCATCAGCACCGCCTCTCTGATGGAACGCCTGCGCGGCTGGCTGCCCACGCGGATGCCTGGTGCCCGCGACCTGGGCATCAGCGACCCGGTCGAGCCGGCACAGGGATCGTCAAGCCGGACCATCCTGTTCAAGCTGAGCTGGAATGAGCAGGGCGTGGCGCACGAGCGGGACCTGGTGGCTCGCATCCAGCGCGAGGCGGCCTGTCCGCTGCAGTCCGACGTGCTGCATCAGTACCGGACCATGGCCGCGATCGCCGATGCTGCCGACGTGGCCGTCCCAGGCCTGTTCCTGGCGCAGGAGGACGCCGGGATCCTGGGGGCGCCGTTCTTTCTCATGGAGCGGGTCGAAGGACGGGTGCCCGCCGATTTCCCGAGCTACCACGCGCAGGGCTGGTTCGCCGCTGAACTGACGGCCCCACAGCGCGAGCGGGCATGGTGGAACGCCATTGCGGAGATGGCCAAGCTCCACCGGATCGGCTGGCAGCACTTCAGCTTCATGGCGCGGGAGATGCAGCATGCGCCGGATGCCGGCTTCTACCTGGAGCACTTCGTCGGCCGGTGGCTTGCCTGGGCCGCGCAAGGCGAGCCCTACCCGCTGCTGGAGCGGGCGCTGCGCCATCTGCTGGAGCATCGGCCGCCCGTGGAGCACGCCGGACTGGTCTGGAACGATGCCCGGATGGGCAACACGATATTCGCAGCCGACCTGCGCGTGGCGTCGCTGCTGGACTTCGAGGTGGGGACGCTCGGACCGGCCGAGATCGACCTGGCCTGGTGGCTGTACGCGGAAGACCTCTTCAGCTTGCGCCTTGGTCACCAGCGCATCGCCGGCATCCCCGACCGGGAAGCCGCGATACGTGGCTTCGAGCGTCTCTACGGCCGTCCGATGCCGCATTTCGAGTACTACGAAGCCATCGCTGCGCTCAAGCATGCAGTGATTTCCATCCGGGACTTCCGCAACGGCAAGAGCGTCAACCGGTCCGAGACCTTGCTCGACTTCGCCACGCAGCGCCTGTCGCGGTATCTGGACAGTGACCGCCGGGCCTAGGAGCAACACCGTGACCACGAAAACCACATCGGGACGCGCCACGCTCGTGGGCGTGGGCGACGTGATGATCGCCCGCTACGACGCGACACTGCTTGACCCCGCCGCACCCGTCCTGCAGGCAGCCGACTTCACGTTTGGCAACTGCGAATGGCCTTACGCGGAAGAGGCAGGGGACACGCATCCCGTCGAAGCGCACCTCAACGACGACGTGGAGGGCGAGGACCTGTTCACTCCAGGGGATCCGCAAGCCATCCGCCTCAAGGCAGCCAAGGGCTTCGATGTCCTGTCCTTCGCCAACAACCACTCGATGCACGCCGGTTACCGGGTCTTCCTGCGCTCCATGGAGCTCATGCGGGAATCAGGCATCGCGCCGGTGGGCGCAGGCCGCAACATCGCCGAGGCGCTGGCGCCGGTGGTGCTGGAGCGCAATGGCGTGAAGGTCGCATTCGTGGGCTGCACCGCCGCACTGCTGCCCGGCGCCCACGCCGGGCGCCGCACACCCGGCGTCGCCCCGCTGCGACGGCACAGCTACTTCCACAACCCCAACTGGAACGACTGGGGGCTGGCGCCGCAGGTCGGGACACTGGTGGACCGCAAGGACCTGGCAGCGGTCTGCGCCAGCATCAGCGCGGCACGCGAGCAGGCCGACATCGTGGTGCTCAGCGTCCACTGGGGCCTGCTGGAAGACCGCGTGGCGATCGGCGACTACCAGCGCGAGGCCGCGCGTGCCTGCATCGACCATGGCGCCGACCTGATCCTGGGCCACGGCACGCTCGTGACCAAGGGCATCGAGGTCTACAAGGGCAAGGTGGTTTTCTACTCGCTGGGCAAGTTCCTGATGAAAGGGCCACGCGACACCGGCGACACGCCCATCGGCGTGAGAGCTGTCGTCGGCAAGGACAAGCGCAGGGGCCTGGCGGCCAGGATCGACATCGAGCAGGGACGCATCGCCCGGGTCGCCTTCACGCCGGTGTTAGCTGACGAGGCCACACGGCCCTCGTTCCTGGATGCCAACGATGCGCTGTTTGGCGAGATCGCGGACGAGACCGAGGCGATCAGCGCGGCGGCGGGCCTGCAGGCCCGCTTCACCCGGATGCACGACCGCGTCGTGATTTCCTGATTTGGCGGGTGCCACAGCACCCCGCCTTAGGTGCGGCGGGCTGGTCCGGCCTATTGGCCGGCGGGCTCCAGCAGCCGATGGCGCAGGGCAGCCATGCCATCGGCACCGACGCCCAGCGCCTCGTGCATGTAGCCCAGCACCGAGCCGTGCCGGGCCTCGACCGCCCTGAGTGCACCCTCCAAATAGGCCGGATGGCACTTCAGCAGCGGGGCGCGCAGGTTGGGCGGCATGGCCCGCAGGTAGGCGAAGCCGGCAGCAGCGGTATCGGAGCCCGCTGCACGCGGGGTGGCCACCAGTGCATCGATGTCGAGGCAGCGGTCCGTGAGCAGGTAGTCGGCGAGCACCGTCGCTTCCGGGACACCCAGCACCCGCAAGATCAGGGCGGCCAACAACCCGGTGCGGTCCTTGCCGGCCATGCAATGGAACACCAGCGGCACGTCGCCACTGACAATGTGGTTGATGACGCATCCGTACGGACCGGCAAAGTGCCAGGGCATCTTCCGGTAGGTCGCCGCCAGCGCATCATGCACATCCTGCGGGGTGGCCTCCCGGTCGGCAGCGACTTGGCGCAGGCGGCTGTGGCCGGCGTCGTAGTCCCAGCCCCGATGCCACGCGCTGAAGCCGGTGACCGATGGCTCCTTCTCGCGCTCCACGCGTGTACGCAGGTCGCACACGACCCGGATGCTCTTGGACGCCAGCAGCGCCACGTCCTGCGACGTCAGCCCCGAGAGCTTGCCCGAGCGGTAGAGGACATGCCGGCGCACGCGCTGGCCGTCCGCGGTTTCGTAGCCCCCAAGGTCGCGAAAGTTGTGCCCGCCTGCCAGCGGCAGCAGGCGATGCTCGTCAGGTGTCCCGGTCGATGCAGGCATGTGTGTCCTTGGGTCCTGGAAGGCGCCTGGAGAGCCGCCAGGCTCGCTCAGCGCTCCTCACTGCTGTCTCGGCAAACCGCACACCGGCCGGGGCCCGGCTGATCGGGGCCGGCGTGGCCGCTCGCAGCGCCAGGGCGCCGTGACGCTCACATCGCCACCCCGAAACGCCCCGCGCTGCGGCAGGGGCACAGTAGGAAGCTGCGCGGTGGGACCGCAGGATGAGCGTGCTGGATGCCCCCATCTGCTTCGGCGGCCGACCTTGCGCGTGAGCAGCTGCAGCGCCTGGCCAGACACGTCCTGCGGCCCCGCGCCGCCAGCCACAGTGCAGCAACTCCGGGCACGCTGAGCCGACCGGAGCGGCGCTGCAGTTCGTCCATGCCGTGGCGGTGTACGGTTCACAGTCAGGTCACGGCAAAAGCGCAGCGTGTCGAACACGAAAATGCCGCGCTCGGCCGTGCGTGGCCAGCACCGCGGCCCACGTGACAAGGGCCTCGCTGCGTGCTCGCGGCCTCGTACAGCGCGCTGGGCTCGCTGCGCGGGCGGATGTGCCCTTGCAATGAGCAGCGCATGGCCATGGTGCCCGCGACAGTGCGCAGCGCAAACACCACAGCAGTTCAGTCTTTCCCGTCATCGTCTCACGCGTTTGCGCAATTGACGATGGCGCCTGAGAAATCAGCCCAGCGCCGCCTCGATGGCCGCGCTCAGGCGCGCATCGTCCGGCGTGATGTCGGGTGCAAAGCGGCCGATCACGCGGCCGTCACGGCCGACGAGGAATTTCTCGAAGTTCCATGTCACGTCGCTGGCGTGCTTGGGCAACAGGCCGTGCTTGCCCAGCGTTTCGTGCAACTTGGCGTCGCCGGAGGGCTGTGCCTGCGGCTGCGCGGCAATCAGTGCCGCGTAAAGCGGGTGCCGGGGCTCGCTGTTGATGCTGAGCTTGGCGAACAGCGGGAACGTCACGCCGAAGCGCGTGTCGCAGAAGTCGCGAATGTCCGCCGCACTGCCGGGCTCCTGCGCAGCAAAGTCGTTGCACGGGAAGCCCAGGACCTGCAGCCCGCGGTTGCCGTAACGCTCGTGCAGCGCTTGCAGGCCTGCGTACTGCGGCGTGAGGCCGCACTGCGATGCCACGTTGACCACCAGCAGCACCTGCCCCTTCCAGGGCTCGAGCGTGGTGGGCGCCCCGTCCAGGGCCTGCAGCGGGATGTCGTACAGGGAAGTGGTCGTGGTCAAGGTTTCTCCTCGTAGGCGCGCTGCACCAGCGTCATGCGGCCACCGGCCAGCATCAGCGCGCAGAACATCTGCAACTCCACGATCTCGGCGGTCGTGAAGTGGACAGTCAAGTGGTCGAAGTCGCCATCGTCGATGGCATGCGGGTCCACGGCGAAGCGCTCGGCGTAGCGCAACGCCGCGCGCTCGGCCGGGCTGAAGTGCTCGCTGTCGGCATCCTGGCAGGCCAGCACCGCCAAGTCCCGGGTGTCCACCGCGTCGCTCTTGCGGGCGACCTGGCAGGCCTGGCACTGGGTGAAGGTGGCAATGCGCAGCCGCACCAGTTCGCGCAGCCGCGCATCGAGCACACCATGGTTGTGGAATTGGTCCAGCAGCGCCAGCCAGGCCAGCGCGACCTGCGGGCGATGCGCCCAGACCTGTACCGGCACGGTGGAGCTGAGCATGCGGGTGGCGCGGCCATGCCGCACCGCCTGAGCGAGCTCGCCCGGCAAGGCCTCCAGCGGTACCAGCGGCAGCCGCGCCACCGTCACAGCCGCTCGATGATGGTGGCCGTGCCCATGCCGCCGGCGCAGCAGATGGACTGCAGCGCGAAGCGGCCGCCACGGCGTTCCAGCTCGTGCAGCATCGACGTCATCAGCCGTGCGCCGCTGGCGCCGAGCGGGTGGCCCAGCGCGATGGCGCCGCCATTGACGTTAAGCCGTTCGTGCGCCACGCCGATCTCCTTCATCCACACCAGCGGCACCGGCGCAAACGCCTCGTTGACCTCGAAGAGGTCGATGTCGTCAAGCGTGAGGCCGGCGCGGGCGAGAACCTTGCGGGTGGCGGCAATCGGGCCCGTGAGCATGAGGGTCGGATCCGAACCGACGGTGGTGACCGCGCGAATGCGCGCACGGGGCTTGAGGCCCAGTGCACGGGCCTTGTCGGCCGACATCAGCAGCAGCGCCGCGGCGCCGTCCGAGATCTGCGACGAGTTGCCCGCGGTGAGCCGCCCGTCGGGACGGAAGCTCGTCTTGAGCGTGCCGAGCTTTTCCATCGCCGTGCCGGGGCGGATGGTCTCGTCGGCCTGGAACAGCGCTGCCTCGTCCTCCAAGCCCTTCTCCCGCACCTGGGCCACCGGCACCGGCACGATTTCCTGGCGGAAATACCCAGCCGCGGCCGCGGCGGCGGCACGGCGGTGGCTCTCCACGGCATAGGCGTCGAGTTCCTCGCGGCCCAGGCGCCACTCGTCGCACAGGCGCTCGGCGGCTTCGCCCTGGCTGGTGAGCTCATGGCGATCCGCGGCCATCCAGCCGAAGGCCTCCCCGTGGATGGCACGGTTGCTGCCCATGGGCACGCGGCTCATGTTCTCGGCCCCGCCGGCCACGACCACGTCAGCCGCGCCGCAGGCGATGAGCCCGGCGGCCACATGCACCGCCTCCTCGCCGGAGCCGCACTTGCGGTCGATGGTCAGCCCGGGGATCGAGACGGGCCAGCCCGCGCCCAGCAGCGAGGTCCGCGCGATGTTGGCCGACTGCTCGCCGATTTGCGTGACGCAGCCGAAGATCACGTCATCCACCACCTCCGCCTTCAGGCCGCTGCGGCTCACAAGCTCGTTGATGACCACGGCCCCGAGATGGTCGGCGCGTACGCCGGCCAGGCTGCCCTTGAACTTGCCAACGGGCGTGCGCGCCGCGCCGACGATCACGACATCGGTGGCGCTCACAGCACGCTCGCCTTCAGGCCGGAGCCGGGGATGCGCTGGCCTTTCTCGTCATAGCGGTAGACGCCGGCGCCGGCCTTGCGGCCCAGGCGGCCAGAGGCGACCATCTTGATGATCAGCGGGCAGGGGCGGAACTTCTCCCCCAGCGTCGAGTGCAGGTAGCGCAGCACCGACAGCCGGGTGTCCCACCCGGTGAGGTCACCCAGCTCCAGCGGGCCCATGGGGTGGTTGAAGCCCATGCGCAGCGCCGTGTCGATGTCCTCGGCCGTGGCGACGCCCTCCTGCAGCATCCACATGGCCTCGTTGCCGAGCATGGCCGACATGCGGCTGGTCGTCAGGCCAGGCGCCTCGTTGACGACGATCGACGTCTTGCCCAGCGCGTCGCTGTACTCGCGCGCACGGGCCACGGCCTCGTCGCTGGTCGCGAGCCCGCGCACCAGCTCCACCAGCTTCATCTTGTGCACCGGGTTGAAGAAGTGCATGCCCACGACGCGCTCGGGCTGCTCCACGGCCGTGGCGATCTCGGTGACGCTCAGCGCGGAGGTGTTGGTGGCGATGAGCGCGCCCGGCACCATCTTCGGCGCAGCGGTGGACACCACCTGCTTCTTGACCGCGAGGCTCTCGGTGACGGTCTCCACCAGCAGCGCCGCACCCTCGGCGGCCACGGCCAGGTCCGCCTCGACCGTCAGCCGCGCCTTGCCAGCCTCGGCAGCCGCAGCCTCGACCTTGCCCAGCCGCACGCCGTCGTCCAGGATCTTGGCCACCGCCGCCAGTGCCTTGTCGGTGGCTGCGGCATTGCTGTCCACCAGCACGGTGGTGAAGCCACTGCTGGCAAAGGCATGCGCGATGCCCGTTCCCATCAGGCCGGCGCCGACGACGACGACCTTGTTGTTCGTGATGCTCATGAAGTCTTTCTCTCTGTCTGGGTTCAATCCATCAACGTGACGACGTTGCGCAGCGTGCCGATGCCCTCCACCTCGGCCTCCACCACATCGCCGGGCTGCAGGAACTTGCCGCTGCCTTGCGCCGTACCCGCCGGGGAGCCCGTGAACATGACGTCCCCGCACTCGAAGCTCGAGCGCTCATCCACGAAGGACACCAGCTGGCCCACGTCCCAGGTCATCTCGGCGGTGTTGCCGTCCTGGCGCACGTCGCCGTTGACGCGCAGCAGCAAGCGCAGCTTCGGCGAGCCTTGCGGGAACTCGTCGCGCGTGACGATCCAGGGCCCCAGGCCGGTGGTCTGGTCAGCGCTCTTGGCGGCGAACAGGTCCATGCCCACGCCGGGCGGGCCGCTGCGCTGCAGGTCGCGCGCGCTGACGTCGTTGCCCACCGTGTAGCCCAGCACGCTGGACAGCGGGTTGCTGCGGTCCACGCGCTCGGCGCCGATCACCGCCACCAGTTCCACCTCGTGGTCGAGCTCCTTGGTCAGCGGCGGGTAGCGCAGAGCGTCATTGGCGCCGATGAGCGCACCATGGGCCTTGAGGAAGGCGATGGGCTGGCTGTGCGACTTGATGCCGAAGTCGGCCGCCAGGTGCTTGGCGTAGTTGGCACCGGCGACGACGACACGGTTGGTCCTCTCGATGGGTGGCAGCAGCCGCACGCTGGAGATGGGCCGCTGTGCGCCGGTGAAGCGCAGCGCGGCTTCCCCTTCGCCTCTCGTGAGCGCGGGCCCCCATTGCGCGACCGAGCCTTCGATGGGACGCAGCGTCCCCTTCTCGGGCTCGACAACGGCCCAGAACGGCGTGCCGCCGTCGGTACAGCGGGCGAGCTTCATGCGCTCACCGCCGCCGGTTGCGTGGCGGGCCGGCTGAGCTTGGCCGGGTCCAGGTGCAGCAGCTCGCAGG